>CAZKFL010000008.1:1796-53335 GCA_964552055.1 uncultured bacterium | reverse complement strand
AAGCAAACCGTGAGATAGTGACGTCTGACCCCCCATTTAGGATATAACATGAAGATCAAAAAATTTGAGATCGATTTCTATAAGCTACCTACTTCTTTGGGATTTGTGCGAGAAGGGTTGATTATTACGTTAGTCGATGACTTTGGCAATGTGCGAAAGGGGGAAATTGCACCTCTTCCGGGAAGAAGTCATGAAACTTTAGAAGAGGCATTTACTGTCATAAAAAAAATCCGAGAAAGATTTTTAAGTGGGGATTTTACCCTTCCTTTTTTTCCTCCATCAGTACTGTTTGGAATTGATATGGCATTAGCTCCTAGTAAAGATCTTCCTTATTCCGTTTATACAAACAAATTAAAGTTAAAAAATCTAACAATTGAAGAGGCTGTAATACTATGTAAGAAACAAAATTTTCCTTTGCGAATTGATCTCAATAGAGCATGGACCCTTGAAAAAACAGTAGAATTTTGCAAGCATTTTAAAAAGGAGGATTTTATTTATATTGAAGATCCTGTCGCAAATTTTACCGATTTAGAAAAATTTTATGATCAGACAGGTTTTCCTTATGCAGTTGATGAATATCTTGCCCTTCAGCCGTTAGAGTGGATTTCTAATTTACGTGGCCTTACACACCTTGTCATCAAACCGACGCTATTTGGTGGAATCGAGCAGTGTAGAGAAATTGTAAATTGCACAAAACACCTCACGCACATTTTTAGCAGCGCATACGAAACTCCTCTTGGTCTTAGTCGCATTGCTCAAATAAGCTGCGCATTAAGCTTTGGAGAGCCAGTTGGAATTGCTACAGAACATATTTTTACTGTATGACTCCTATATTTTCTGCCGACTCAAACCCCGAAACTGTAAATTATACTCTGAGCTGTATAAAAGGAAAGATTCCCTTCTTTCCTGTTTCAACAAGAAGCCTTATTCTTCCCGAGGTGGAATTACCAAATAGCGGATTTCTTTTAGCAACATCTGGATCTACAGGCATTGCTAAAATGGCGCATCTCACGTTAGAAAACTTAGATTGTATGGCTAAATTTCCTCATCCTGACCTACATCTCACTCCAAACGACTCTTATCTTCTTTCAGTTCCTCTCTACCACATCAGCGGCTTATCCGTTATTTATCGCTGTCACATGTCAGGGGCAGCTATTATCTATCCGGGTAGCGGCAAGGACCATGAAGTCACCCACGTTTCTTTTGTGCCCACACAGCTAAAGCGCTTCCTTCAAAATCCGTCTATCTATCCAAAATTGAAAGCAATTCTTCTTGGGGGCGCAAGCATTCCAATTGAGCTTTGCATGAAAGCCTATCAATTGGGCCTACCTCTATACATTACCTATGGAATGACGGAGATGACCTCACAGATTGCAACCACAGAATTTGATCCCAAAAAAGGAATTGTCTTTGGAGATCCTCTTCCGGAAAGGGAAATCAAAATTGTAGATGGTGAAATTCATGTACGCGGGAAAACATTATTCCAGGGTTATTACAAGACAGAAACTCCTTTTATAGATGGTTGGTTTCCTACAAAAGATCTTGGAATTATCCATCCTAACGGTCTTGAGTTAATCGGAAGAAAAGACAGAATGCTCATCTCTGGCGGGGAGAATATCCATCCAGAAGAGCTCGAACTTACACTTCTTTCTCATCCTCAAATTATCCGAGCAAAAGTCAGCCATAGAGAAGACTCTGAATATGGACAAAGGCCAATTGCAAGAGTGATTTCAGAACTATCTAACGAGGCTATTCGAAGCTATCTCTTAGAAAGACTACCTAAATTTAAAGTCCCAAGCTTAAGAGATATTCTTGTAATGCCATTGGAATCTGAATTTTTTTCAGAGTACTTTTCGAAGTAACGACATGAATCATTTCAACATTCCCGATAAGCTCCCCGTTTTTATAAATTTTTGTATGAAGCTCGATAGATGTAGCCCCTGTCTTATTTAAAGAAAGGCAGAGCTCAATCTGGTCAGCCACAAATAAAGGCTTTAAAAATGTAGCCTTGGCGCTCACTACCGGCAAGAGATAATCCCCCTCTTGAATTCGATTACCTAAAAACTCTTCAAACACCTCAGTTGCATACTTAAATGTATTTGTAAAATACAATACACCTGTTGCGTCTGTCTCACTTAATCTAACAACTCTTGCCCTTGAAATCATTTAAAGACCCCATCTATAAATTAATTTTTAGTAAAATATTCTCTTGCTAAAACATTCTCACTAAAGTCAGGGTAAAAATCTATTTGTTTCATTGAAGGATTTAAAATAGATACTAGGATTGAGTTAAAACTCGGGACACAATATAATCACAAACTTTCATACGGAGTTATAAAGCCTGTCATATGGGTAAAAAACAGTCTATAAACAAAGCTAAGAGCCGAGAGAAGCTAAAGTCGCAAGACACTTGCAATAAACAAGTTAAGCCTTCCGGATTCAGCTCTCTTATATTTGATGTAGATAATTTTAACCATGCAGAATTTTTGCAAAGACAAGGTGAAAAAAGACTTTTACAAGGTGAAGTAAAAGGAATAGATCTTTTTGAACTTGCAACTCAGTTTGATTCAGAAAATCCTGTCATGCTTTATGAGCAAGGAATTGCGTTATTAGAGTATGGCACAGAAGTAAAAGTAAAAAAATATTTACTTCTCGCTGGAAAAAGCTTTAAAAATGCGACTAAACTTGATCCAAATTATTTTATTGCATGGCAAGCATGGGGCAAGACCCTAGCTCTTTTAGGCAATTTATTTGGCGAATACCATTTCTTTCTTGATGCCAAAAGTAAATATGAGAAAGCTCTTAGCTTATCACAAGGGAATACATCCGATGTACTCTCTCATTTTTTCTGGCAATATGGCGGCGTATTAAATGAAATTGCCACCCATTCAAAAGAAGTTTTTGATTTAACAAAGGCGCTAGAAGCTCATTCTCTTGTTTTATCCTATAATGAGGATATGCCCATCAAATTTTGGCAAGATTACGGCAACATTTCCTTGAAACTTGGCGGCCAAATTAAAGATGCAAGGCTTTATCTTAAAGCTATCAACTGCTACAAAAATGGAATTGCCAAATCACTTTCAAACTTTGACTGCTGGCACTTTATGGGAATTGCTCTTGCAGAACTGTATGAACTCACTTACGATGAAGATCATTTTTGTCAGGGAAACGAATGTTTTACAAATGCAGCAAAGCTCCACCCGCAAAATGTACCCCTTTGGAAAGATTGGGCCAAACTTCTAAAAAATTCAGGTAAAAGATTAAACGACGTAAAACGTCTTCATTCTTGCATAGAAAAATGTCACAAAGCCTATTCTTGTAACCGAAAGGATCCAGAGACTTTAATTATTTGGTCGGAGGCACTTTCCCACCTTGGTCTAATAACTGATAGGCTAGATCTCATCTATGAAGGATCTAACAAAGCTGTTGAAGCAGAGGATAAATTCACACTTTCAACAGAAATTTATTATGCAGCTGGAATTAACCTATTTGCGCTCGGAAAATACCACGGAGACCTTGACTACTACTACCAAGCAATTGAAAAATTTCAAGAAGGGTTATCAATCTGCCGCATCAATCACAAACTATGGTTCCATATCGGCTACACGACCGCAGTCATTGCAGAAATTGAATGTGATTTTTCACTTTTTGAAAGAGCTTGCAAATTTTACCAAAAAGCAATTCATCTAAATCAATCTAGCTCATACTATTACGAGTATGCGTCTGCACTTACAAAACTTGCAGAAGCTAGCCAAGATAACCAAAACCTAGAGCTTGCCCTACATAACTTTGAAGAAGCGTTTAGATTACAAAAAAATGCAGTTTATCTAAGACCCGAATGGCTCTTTGAATATGCAATGGCGCTTGATTTAAAAGGTGATGTTGACGATGACGAAAAGCTTTACGTCAAATCGCTTGATATTTTAAAAAGAGTTCTTATTTTAGATCCAGATTTCCCAGAAATTCACTATAAAATCGCTCTTGTTTATTCTCACCTCGGCGAACTTGCGCAAGAACCCGAGGCTTATCATAGAGCAATTGCTCACTACAAAATTGCTTTTCAAAAAAATGAAGAAAATGACTACCTTCTTTTAGACTGGGCCCTCACTCTTATTAATTTAGCAGAATCTTCGTTACACACAGAAGAGCGAGAGCAGATTTGGAAAGAAGCAGAATACAAACTCACTCAAGCTGCAAAACTAGGTAATACAGAAGTTTTCTACCATCTAGCGTGTCTCTATTCACTCATGATGCATTATGAAAAAGCCATATTTCATCTAGAAAAAGCAGAGTTATTTGACGCCCTCCCTCCAATTGAGGAAGTACTCGGCGATGACTGGCTTGATAATCTCAGGCAAACAGAAGTCTTTAGATCCTTCATTAACCATTTGCAAGCTTAATGTTTTTTAGATATAATCCCTTTTTTTAAAATTTGGGATTATTGATGGAAAAACGGTCATTTTTATTTGTATGTATACTCACACTCTCCTTCTTTGTAATAAATAACTATATATTTGAAAAAGCAGGACCACCTCCACAAGCTCTTCAGATGGTTGCGCAAGCTGAAGTTAAGCCCCTTCTCATCTCAGAGACCTCTTCCGAATCAGAAGAATTCTATGTTTTGGAAAATGGCTATCAACAGTTAGTTTTCTCCTCAAAAGGGGGAGCTCTTGCTGAGATTAACCTACCGTTTACTTCAAAAACTCATCCAAACAGCGTAATTCTCCCCATTCAATTTGACAAAACCATTGAAGAGAATGCACCTTCAAACGCTAAATTTCCTCTAAATGCATATAAAGTTTTTAATGGAGGAAGCATTGTTCAAAAAGAGCCTCAATCAGGTGGATATACACCCTTACTTAGACGCTCTCTAAAGTCAAACGAAGGAAATGTTATCTCAGCATTCCCTTCAAAATCTTATGCAATGAATATAGTTTCTGACGATGGATCCAATCCAAACTTCCAAATGACTCGCATGGGAGAGGACTTTATTGAATTTACCGCAAAGGATGAAACTAGATCGATTACAAAGAGTTATAAAATCCCAAAAAATGCTCCTTATACCTTTGAACTGGAAGTTACTGTAGACGGCAATTCAAATAACCTTTGGATCACATCAGGACTGCTTGAAGTTGAGCTTGTTTCAGGTAGCTACTCACCCCTCTTACAATACTATACAACAGCTATAAAAGATAAAGGGACGATTGAAAAAATCAAACTGCCAAAAGTTGAAACTACAAATACAGCTCTAGATCCTTTATGGATCTCGAATGCAAATGGTTTTTTTGGAATTATTCTAGATTCTACAAAAGGCAGAACTGCCGGAATAAGATCGGAGCTAGTAAAAGGCGAAAATGCGCCCACAAGACTTACTCTAATTGATAAAGAATACGATCTATATCCCGCTAAAGACTATCCCGCTTATGAACTGCTCCTCCCTTACAAAGCAGACAATACACCACATAAATTTGTAGCATTTGCAGGCCCTTATTCAACAAGTGTTTTAAAAACTGTAGATAGCGCTCTTGCTGATCCAGATAACGGAATTGGATTTAACCCTCATTTTACAAAAGTTGTGATGATACAAGGCTGGCTTACATTCATTACAGAACCTTTTTCAAAGTTTTTATTCATCTTGATGCAATTTTTTCACATGATTACAAAATCATGGGGCTTTTCCATCATTATGCTCACATTTGTTTTAAGATTAATGCTCTATCCATTAAATGCATGGGCCTATAAATCCACCTCAAAAATGCAGAAACTAGGACCTAAACAAGCAGCGCTTCAAGAAAAATTCAAATCAGATCCGAAAAGACTGCAAGTTGAAACTGCGATGCTCTATAAAACAGAGGGAGTCAACCCATTCTCAGGCTGCTTACCGATGCTGATTCAATTCCCCTTCCTGATTGGGATGTTTGATTTATTGAAATCGACATTTGAACTTCGAGGAGTTGGATTTATTCCTGGCTGGATCGAGAATCTAACTGCACCTGATGTTCTCTTCTCATGGGGTTATCCGATTGTATTTATCGGCACAACCTTCCATCTCCTTCCTTTCATTCTTGGAGGTCTTATGTACCTACAATCAAAAGTAGGTATGGCACAACAAGGGCAAAAAGGGGCACTTACAGAGCAGCAGCAACAGATGAAAACTGCCGGAAATGTGATGACTATTGTATTTACATTTATGTTTTACAATATGCCATCTGGCCTAAACATCTATTGGATTTTTTCCACAATTTTTGGAATGCTCCAACAGTGGTTTATGATTAGAAGATTCCAAAACAACCCAAACATTTTGAAGAAAACATGAAGACCTGGGATGACTTTCTTAATTTCTTAAATGAAAAATTTGGAAAGTCAACCATTGACAAGTGGGTTCGCACATTAAAAATCACTACATTTGATGCATGCAATCTTTATCTTGAAGCAAAAGACTCATTTCAAATCACTTGGTATAATGAACACATAGCTCCACTTGCGAAAAAGCACCTTCTTAACAGCAATGGGAGCGTAATTAAAGTTACAATTACCTCCTCTGATACAACACCTATTGAACCTGAGGAAGAGATAAAACCTGTTTTTTCATATGACATAAAATTTGAATCAGACGCACTTATTCCACATGCAACACTGAATCATTTTGTTGTGACACCTGCAAACAAAGCTTCCTTTACCATTTTTTCTAAGTTACTAGGTATAGATCCGGAGACAGGCAAGAAAGGTGTCTTTTTCCCGGAAAAATTTAATCCCCTTTATATCTATGGGCCCAGCGGCACTGGAAAAACACACCTTCTCATGGCAGCTGCAAAGTATTTAAGAGAGCAAGGACAAGAAGTCTTTTACGTCCACGCAGAAACCTTTACAGATCATGTAGTCCATGCCATTCGTAATGGCCAAATGCAGCTTTTTCGAAAAACTTATCGCAAATTAGATGTTCTTATCATTGATGACATAGAAGTCTTTGGAAGAAAGAACGCAACACAAGAAGAACTTTTTCACACATTCAATACTCTCCATACAGCAGGCAAACAAATTATATTGAGCGCCACAATTAATCCAAGACTTCTAGAATACATAGAGGAAAGACTTGTCAGCCGATTTGAATGGGGACTTACCCTTCCCTTTGAAAAAGATGTGAATCCCGAAATGATCCAAGAACTCATCCACACAAGATCTGCCTACTACCAAATTCGCCTAAAAAAAACTCTCCAAGACTATCTTCTTAAAAACTTCACGACGCCAGCATCAATCAGCAGAGCCCTAGAATATATGGCAAACAATACAAAATCGTCAGGGTTAATAGAACTACACCATGTTGAACCTTTACTCGTAAAACTCATCCAGCAAGATCAAAAAAACAGCCTTTCCTCCGATAAAATCCTCACTTCTGTCGCCGAAGTGTTCGGCATTAAAACAGAAGACCTCATCGGAAAATCCCAATCCCGCGAAACAACCCTTCCCCGCCAAATCGCCATGCACCTCCTCCGCAAAGAGCTCAAACTCCCCTACATGAAAATCGGCGATATCTTCCACCGCGACCACTCCACGGTCATGACCAGCATCAAACAAATCACTGCAGGACTCTCCTCCCAAGATCCCGACATCACCTACTATCTCAATCAACTCACCTCTCTTTTTGCAAAGCTTTCATCCTAAGCAAACTTCTTAACAGCTCTTTTTTGCTATACTAAAAATAAAAAATATAAATGGAGTTATTATGCATCAGCCGACATTTCAAGAAGCTAAATTAGCATGGAAACATATGCAGAAGCATTTTCCTGCTAACCAAACAAATATTACTGTATTAATAAATATAAAAACACCTCAAGCACTAAATGCGTTTGCAAAAAACCTACAAATCGTTGCTGAATATTTATATGTAAACAAAAATACAGCCTATGCTGCTGTAAATACAGCGTGGCAAGTATTTGAAGGGCCGATTATATTTTTAGAGATAAGCGACTACAAAGGAGATAGTTACAACGAACAGGTAAATACTTTTTTATTTAGTGGAAATTTCTCACTACCTAGTACTTTGACTGTATTCAATTCTAAATAATATTGTAGTACTTTAAATTAATTGAATCTACTATGAATTTTTAATAAAAAAGGCGACCAACCAATTCAGGTTAGTCGCTTTTTGAATTTATACAAGTTGCGTTAGATCTTAGTATCAATTAGATTTTGATATAAGAGTCGCCGCCTGGTGGTTTTTGGAAGTCTGAACCACCCGGTCTTCCTGTACCCGCCATACCAGGTGTTGGAAGTTTTGGAGCATCTCGCTCCTTATCGAAACGGCCTTCAATAATCTTGGTAGCAATTTCGCGCCATTTTTCTACAGCTTCTACGAAAATCGGTGCAAATCTACGGAGAGCTGATGCGTCAGCATTTGCCATCTCAAGGACGCAATGCATTAGGATTAGCTCTTCTTTTGTTGCTACTCCAACTCCGCCGCCAGCCATTTGGCCGCCAAGCATAGATCCTTCTAGTAGTGTCTCATAAAGAAGAAGTCTTGATTTTGTATCTCCTGGAAGTCCATCTAGTATAGGTGAATATAGGTATAGTCTGTCTGAATTTGGCTCATATGTTAAATGTAGAGAGAAGGTATTATCGATACCTAATATACACGTATGATTCTCATCAAACGTTAAACCCTCTAAATTCAACTCTTTACCAAACTCTCTTAAGTTCTCTTCTGCATTTTCGCGAGACATTTCGTCCTCCCCTGATCAATTAATCTTTTTCGGTTATCCCATTCTACAGAAGTTGTGACTATAGATCGAGATGTTTTTCTTAACTTTAGAATGCGTAATTCATATCAAAAATTGCAATTTTTTTCTATCCTTTTTCATTTTTATTGATTAGACTCCAGTTGTATGACGACTAAGAACCCTACATTTCATACCTTTGGCGCTACATTAAGAGATAATAAACTTATTTTTTCTCTCTTCTCAAACTCTGCTAAAATCGTAAAACTTCATCTTTTTGCTCCTCACAAACCTGTTCCAATTGACATTATTAACCTATCTAAAAGAGCGCCAGGGATTTGGACTGCAGAGATTGACCCTGTTCCTTTATCAACACTCTACATGTATGAAGTTGATGGCAATTTAGTCTTAGATCCTTATGCAAAAGCGCTTTCAACCCCTCATACTTGGGGGATCTGGCAAGAAAAGCCAAAATGTCAATTAACTTTTGACCATACATTTGATTGGGAGGGTGTCACCCGTCCGAATATCCCCAAAGAAGACCTTATTGTTTACGAAGCTCATGTCCGCGGTTTTACGATGCATAAATCAAGCGAGTCTGCACATCCAGGAACCTATCTCGGCCTTATCGACAAAATCCCCTACCTTAAAAAAATAGGATTTAATGCGATTGAACTTCTTCCAATTCATGAATTTGATGAGCGGCAAAACTCCAAGAAAGAGCCCGTTACAGGCAAAAGACTTTGGAACTCTTGGGGTTACATGACAACAAACTTTTTTTGCCCAACAAAAAGATATGCTACATCAAACGATAGGCTTGCT
The DNA here is from genome assembly GCA_964552055.1 of uncultured bacterium. Taxonomy (GTDB): domain Bacteria; phylum Chlamydiota; class Chlamydiia; order Chlamydiales; family 2-12-FULL-49-11; genus VGMD01. Next base: position 43,799 of record CAZKFL010000008.1, on the reverse strand, counting down.
CCATTAACTGAATTTAAGACAATGGTCAGAGAATTTCATAGAAATGGGATCGAAGTGATCCTAGATGTTGTCTATAATCATGTTTGCTACCACTCCGATTTAGAAAAAATTGATAAAGAGTCGTATTTCATTCTGAATAAAGACAAAACCCACACGAATTTTAGCGGGTGTGGTAACACAATTGCAGCAAATAGCTTAGCAGGCTCTCATTTAATATTAGATTCCTTACATTACTTTGCAGAGGAGTTTCATGTAGATGGATTTAGGTTTGATCTTGGCGGCTGTTTTGCAAGAGGTGCCTATGGAACGCCTCTTGAATTCCCCCCTTTCTTTGACCTACTTACAAGCGATCCTATTTTATCAAAGGTCAAACTGATTCTTGAACCTTGGGATTGTTATGGCATCAACTTACTCAATAATTTTCGGATAAAGGGTGTTTCAGCTTGGAATGGCTCATTTAAAATTGCAACGCGTAGATTCATTAAGGGCGACTCCATGCAAGAGCAATTTTTTAAAGACTCCTTCCTTGGGTCAAAATATATTTTCCCCGATGGCTATCCTCCTACAACAGGTGTAAATTACGCAACCTGTCATGACGGATTTTCTCTAAACGATCTTGTCTCTTACAATCATAAACATAACCTGAATAACGGAGAGCACAATCGGGATGGAGAAAACGACAATAGCTCTTATAACTATGGCGTTGAAGGCCCTACAACAAATCCCAAAATACTGGCCCTAAGAATGCTTCAAATGAAAAACTTCCTCTTTGCAAACCTTCTTGCATTTGGAATTCCAATGATTCGAATGGGCGATGAATATGGTCACACAAACAATGGGAATAACAACACTTACTGCCAAGATGAGCTCAGCTTTTTTGATTGGACAAAAACATCAGAACTTTTTCCTTTTGTGCAGTCATTAATTAACTTAAGAAAATCACTTCCTTTATATCAATCAAATGAGTACCTACAAGATTCCGAAATAGAAACCGTTGTCATGCAGGAGCGTAATATTGCTCTAGTTTTAAAAGGCACCTATCTAATTGCATTTAACACAAAAGATACCCCACTACACCTTACTTCCCATGAATTAACCTACTGGAAAATTCTTCTTCGTACAAGCTCTCCGATGCACGCAGAAAATCACATCACACTTCCTGCCCATTCATTTCTCATTGCCTCTAGGCGATAATCTATGATACCATAATCTTTATGATGAAGGCACTCTTTTTAGCTCTGATTTTAACTTCCTGCGCTGAAAGAAATTTTTCTGCAAACCAGTTTAAATACCACGATAGTGGCGCGCCAAAACCAAGGATTGCGCTTGTCCCCGTAATTGCAACAAAGCCAACAAATTTGCCTTGGGACCTCTCTTCCGAATTTACCGATGTGATTTCAGAGAAGTTTTTAGAAACAAAACAATTTTTTCTTACAAAAGATTTTTCCGTCCTTGGGAAACATTTAACCGATTTATCCGAAATCAATCCTCTCTTAGAAGACATTAAATGGCTCTATGAAAATGCCTCCACCTCAGAGTTTATTGTGTTCATTGAACTTGTAGAACATAACCTAACCCCAAAAAAATCAAGAATCCCCCCCCAATCCTACTTTTTAGATATTGCTTTTCGTGTCCACGTAATCGACATTCGGTCGCCTGAACCAAAAGTAATCCTTCAAGAACTCATTCAAGATACATTCAATATTTCCATTATGCTTGATTACAGCAGTGAAAATCCTGGAAAAACAGCTTTTTTCCTATCCCCTCTTGGAATGGCTCACACACAAATGGTGAAGAGAATCACTAAACAAATCCAAGAATATATTTTACTCTCGAAAATATGATGCTAGATAGTTTAGGCCAATTTGCGTTTTTTTTGAGCACAGCTTTTGTAATGACTTGGATTGCCTATATAAAGAAGTACTACTCGCTTCCCTTCAAAAACTTTCAGGGACCAAGCATCACACTAACTGACGTCTTTAGCTTGTTTTTCATCTTTATAGCTTCCTATTTCCTTCTAGCGCCTATTTTTCATGGATCTATTTTTGCGCAAGTTGCAGCATTTTTTGTAACAGCCACGCTATGTTTTATCTACAGCCTTATTTGCAATCCGAAACAAATTTTACGAGCCCTGAAGGATAAAAATTTTCCAGGAACTGCCCCCTTCAAGAAAGACGCTGAAATTGGTCTCTTTTCCTTTATTGTGGCATTGCCTGTTGTTTCAGCAATCACATCTCTTACAGAAATACTCACCTCACTATTTACATCACCTACAAATAAGGAGCAAGTCGCTGTAAAATTTCTAAAAGAGTCGCTCGCTCACCCCTCCACTGCCATTGTTGCTTTATTTTCTATTCTTATTGTAGCTCCCCTTCTTGAAGAGTTTCTCTTTCGCGGAATCTTGTTTTCCTACCTTCGCACGAAAATCGGCCCTTACTACGCAATATTTACAAGCTCTCTAATTTTTACCCTTTTCCATTTTTCTCCCTCTCAATCGATAGAAAATTTCCCCCTTCTTTTAACACTATTTGCCTTAGGATCCTATCTAGCTTTTGCCTACGAAAAAACAAGATCTTTATCAACTTCCATTCTTTTACACGTGACTTTCAATTCTATTAGTGTTATTAGAATTATCTTTATACATGTATAAAAATTATTTGGAAGGCACGTTGGGTGATTTTTTTAACATAGAGAGTTTCGGTAAATCTGATATTGGATTGATCAGGTCGAATAACGAAGACGTTTTTAGAGAACTCCCTAAAGAAAAGTTTTTTATTTTAGCTGACGGCATGGGCGGACACAATGCAGGTGAGATTGCCGCATCAAAAGCAGTTGAGTATATGTGCAGGGGCATTCAAAACTTGTTTTTAAATAAAAATGATCCTACCGAACTAGACGAAATAGAGTCCCATGTAGAAGCCGTAATTGAAAACACAAATCTTTGGGTTCATCATTTAGGCGCTTCACAACCAAGTCTTTATGGAATGGGAACCACTCTTTGCAGCATTTTGTTTTTTAAAGAATTCATTGTCTATTCTCATGTTGGCGATAGTCGAATTTATAGGTTTCGAAATCACACCCTCACCCCCCTAACAAACGATCACACAGTTCTTTCAAAAAACGAAGCTTTTGCAGAAAAACGAAATGGTGTATCCTTTCCCAGGAAAGTCCTCGCAAAAGCAATAGGAACTTCAATTTTTGTTACACCTGAGATCAAGTCGGAAAAAGCCCTCCCAGGAGATGTTTACCTCCTTACAACAGATGGCCTCCACGATCTAGTCTCAGATGGCTTAATTGAATCCCTCTTAAAGCAATACACCGATTTAAATCAAGTGGCAAGCCACCTAATTGAAACGGCCAAAGAAAGCGGCGGACATGATAATATAACCCTGCTTTTGGTACGAATTAGTGATCTTCCTAGACAACAACGCGACAACTAAAGTTCTTCCTGAAGTTGTAGAAGCTATGCTTTACGACCTAGACGGCATTCCTAGAAACCCCTCCAGCATTACATTTTATGGAAGAGAAGCAAGAGACAAAATCTCCACAGCCAGAAGAGAAATTGCAAAATATTTAGGTGTCTTGCCAGAAGAAGTGATCTTTACCTCAGGCGGGACAGAAAGCAACCAAATGCTCATCCACGGTTTTTATAAAAGAAATCCCGGCCTAATTATTGGATCAGCAATTGATCACGCATGTGTTACTGAGGCCCTAAAACAATATAACACGACCTACCTTAAAATTGACGAGAAAGGCTCACCCCAAATATTAGATATCGAAAAACTGCTAACTCAAACAAAAGTATCCTTTGTTATGCTCTCCGGAGCTAATACCGAAACAGGCGTGATGTTAGAGCTCAATAAAGTAGCAGAGCTTTGTGAAAGACATCATACACCTCTTCTTATCGATGGCGTTGGCTTACTTGGCAAAGCAAACTTTACTCCCATTCCAAAAGGCGTATCCGCAATCTCCTTTTCAGGACACAAGTTCCATGGCCCTAAAGGCATAGGTCTTGCTATTATCCGAAAAAAATATAAAATCCCACCACTACTTGTCGGTGGACATCAAGAACGCGGTATGAGAGCCGGAACCGAAAATCTTCCAGGAATATTAGGCCTTGCAAAAGCTATAGAGCTCATCGATAGCGCCTCATTTACTAAAATGCAAGAGCTCCGAGATCATTTCGAAACCCTCCTTTTTGAAAAATTTCCAAAGTTTCAAGTCAATGGCCTTGGCACAAGACTCCCCAACACTAGCAACATCTACTTCAAAGGAATTGACGCCGAAACCCTCCTCATGAACCTCGACCAAAAAGGCGTCATCGCCTCACTCGGCTCCGCCTGCTCAGCCGGCGCCTTGGAGCCCTCCCACGTCCTCCTCGGCATGGGCTACCCCCAAGAAAGAGCCCTCTCCTCCCTTAGATTTTCCCTCTCCAGATTTACCACAAAAACCGAAATTGAGCGCGCAGTAGCAATCATTACCGACCTATGCAGAGATCAAATGTCATAATGTCAGGCCTGACACCGGGTATAATGTCAGGCCTGACACCGGGTATTTTTTGTAGCAAGTTCCCAATCTTCCATTAACTGTTCTTTATATACTCATGTTTCAAAAAATTATCATCTAATTACAATTGGAACACTCACACTGTGCATTATTACCAGAGCACTCGCAACTACAACACTGGCTTCCATTAGGTAGACATGCATGGGGACAACCTTGGGAGCAACATCTTGAGCGATTTCCGTCTCTATCTTTCGCACATACTTGACCTTCATTACAACAATTCCCGTTACAGTCGTTTGGATCGCAACAAAGGCTATTATTGCATATCTGCCCTGTAGGACAACAAATTTTGGTACCATCCGGATCTGTGCATAAATTTGCAGGATCACAACAATATGGATTGCCGTTGGCATCCGCATAACAAGTTTCGCCACTCTCTGCGCAACATATAGTTTGGGTCCCTTGAGTACAAGTCTGACCAGATGAGCAACATCCGACTGTACCATTATTTGTATAACAAGTATCAGTTGGATTCGGGCAGCATATCGCCTGCGTAGTTGAACCTGGCATGAGGCATGTTTTTGTGCTTTCACAACATTGAGAAGCGCCATTACTATCTACATAGCATTGTCCGTCTGGACAGCATTGAGGAGTCGTTCCCTCAGGGCAATCGTGGCAACACTTACCATTAAGACATGTATAGGATATATCGTTACAATTTATAGAGCCGCAACTTAATACGCATGTATTACCACTTACGCCAGTACTATTTGGAGCGCAGCAAATATTTGCAGTTAACCCAGGAAAACACATGTCAGGATTATAACAATTTCCATCACCATATGTTGGAGCATTAAAGCACTCCGTCAAAGTTGGAGAGTTCGTTGGAGGACAAGTTGAAATCAGATTACCCTCTGCATTTTTGCATGCGCATGTTGCTACAGGGCCTGTTGGAGTACCGGCTACGCAATCAGGCATACAACTACCATTGTTACAGTTTGCAATGTCGCAACAGGCACCACCGCAACATGTTTGAGTAGTCTCATTACATGCAGGTCCAGTTCCGCAACCAACGCATGTTGTACCATTACAAGTTAAACCAGAGCCGCAGGTAGAATTAGTGCCGCACATACATGCACCTGGAGTACCAGAGCAAGTCTCTCCAGATGGGCACACAGTTGCAGTTGCACCTGTACCACAAAGACAGGTATTTGTACCATCGGTTGAGCAAGTCTCACTGCTCGTGCAACAGTTAGAGCCACATTTGGTGCAGCATGTAGTACCATCAGTTGAGCAAGTTTGGGGGGCTTGACAGCACAAAGCAGCTGAAGAGCAAGAAGTTTCTCCGCTAGGACAACAAAATGGAGTGGGTGGAATAGTTGATGCATTACAGCCGCATACAGAACCTGAAGGACAACATATTCCTGCGCAAACATCTGGTGTATTACCAGCGCATGATGCAGGTGGATTACCACAACTAACTTCAGTTTTTTTATCTTTTTCCATATTTCCTCAATCCTTTTTTAATTACATATTTTCTGCTATTAGCATGTAAGCTGATCAGTAGGTCCCATTGGACAGCTATTTGCTGATTTAGGCCAAGTTGTACTCATACAACAAATAGTTTGACTAGGATTACAATCTACTGGATCCATACACGTACCTCCACATGAGACAGTCATAGGAGAAAGACAGCATGCACAAGCGGTTTCATTCAGAGCACTGCCGCCAGGATTACACGGCGCACCGCTCGGGCAACATCCATCTAGATTTGCGCCAGCAGGTGGAGACTGACTTGGAATTGTACACGTGCATTGTGTTTCTCCAGGATTACACGCCGGAGGAGTTGGAGCAATACATGTTCCATAAAATTGACACATTCCATCTACATCCGTAGTTGAGCAAGCATTACTGCTTGTGCAAGGAATTGGATGGTGATAAAGACCGCAATTAGTCGAATCAGTAGCATACATCTCGCAATAAATGTGAGTAACTATGCTTTTTAAACTAGCGGGTGAAGAGTTGTCTGTTTGATATTCATTGATGAAATACCAGAGCGCATATAAGTACCCATCGGTAAAATCGCTCCCAGGTAAAAATTTCAAAAATGCGTTAATGTCTTTCGGTGAATCTGAACCTGCCATGAGATTATTGAAAAGGCTAACAACTTCTGACTGCACATTGTTCCCCACAGTTCCATCAGAGCAAGCGTTTTTAAAACATTGAGGACTAGGATCATAATTAGGATTTGGCAATTTTGGCATAACAAGATAGTACAAACCACCAATAAGATTCGTGGATGGCACTGTACTTGTTGCAATATTACGAGCAATCCAAACTCCATAATCAGATTTACTTGCAAACATAGTAGGCATTGTTTGAAGCAATAAAGACAATTCCTCCTGCACGTTATCATTATTATTATATGGTACATAAGGACCACTCTGATTTAGGAAATTCGTGACATTTGAACAAAATTTTCCTTCTACCGAAGAATTATTCATATAAGCTAAGAGAGCGTTAACATTTATATTCGGCACAGGTGAAGGATTTCCTGTTGAATTAACAGACATATTCGATATCTCATTTAATAGGAGCCAAAGCCCATTAGCATTTGTAGTGCAGGCATATGTCGAAGTTGGATTACTCACTATTTTCTCCCATCATTTCCATTAAATTGGTGTACCAGAATCGCACCACTGATATGATGGATTCGCATTACAATAATTAGCTATAGCACAAATGTCTTTGACATACCCGTTTGAAAGTGCTTGATGTATAACATCTAACAAACTATTCCATAGAGCGTTACCACCATTATCTGCTAACTGTAACACCGCATCTAATGTATCTAAATCTGTAGTATTAACAAGCGTTCCAGTTTCGCCGGAAGCGACCTCTTGATTTATTATTCCAATAATTGCTGTAAGCCATCCATCTGTTAGAGAAGCGCCATCTTTATTCAACTGAATAATTGCGTTAGAAATATCTTGAAGTGTAGAAGCGGGAGGAAAACCTGATGGTGGATTTGGCTTTGGATGATAATGACTATACAAATGGCAATAAAGGGTAGATAAATCAGCTTGTATTACTGTATTTGAAGCATCTGTTTGACAACCAGGACACTTAAGTATTCCCGGCGAAGACATTTGATTAAAACAACTATCAAAATGATCTGTATTATTCAAACGTTTAGACCAAAAACTCTCTGTCATCACATTTGGAATAATCGCTAGACACTGAGCAATTGATTTGTCGGTCCCACTAGTAATTATTGCTAATTGAGTATAAATATCAGCAGCTGTTTGTGCAAAAACAAAATTTAAATCCTGTTTAACAATTAAAAGACGCATTAGATAAGCAGCAGTTAAAATCTGATCATTGCTTCCTGGCAATGTGGTCGGACATAAGTTTGTTAGATCTTGTACGATATTAACAGTTGGATTTCGTGACATTGGTGCTGCCAGTGTAGCCTTATAGGAAGATCCAGATGTACATGCAAGACTCATAGTTGAATTTGCAGGAGTTGCAGTATCGGCTCCTAATGTCATTCTAAAGATCGGAGTTGTTAGAGCAGAGTCCGAATAAAAAGTATTGGTAGCAGTAGAAATTGCTAGTGATAATCCTATTGTTATCGTTACAAATCCAGAACTTGCATCTATAGTATAATATCCTCTATTAGTTGCAGTTGGAGCAGTGTATGGTGTTGAAACAAACGCTTTAGGGTCTGAAGACTCCATATAGATTGTTGGAAGAGAAGAATCTACAACAAAAGTTATTGTTTGAATTCCTGAATAAGAAATGATGATTGTTGGGGATAATGAAGGTGAAGACAGTGTAATCCCAAACAATGAATTTGGAGTTCCTAAAATTTCAAGAATTGTTGGGGAAATTCCTAATTCAAAAATTTGAGTGCCAGTACTTGCTGAAGATGTCCCTCCAACAGTAAATTTGTAAACACCTTTTACAGTATATGAACCCACGCAACCGGCAGCTCCTGATGTACATAAAGAGCCACAACCTGTAGCATTTAATGGATAAGACCATGAATTATATGGTGAGATTCCATCGCCTGCATAATTAGGACAGAATATAGAGGTACCTGCTAGCATATCAATTTCTTGACAATCAACAACTCCTATTAGTTTAAATAGTACATACCATATCGCTTCAGTTGAAGAAGGGCAATCCCAGGGTGATGGGTTAGGACAAGTCATCTATTTATTCCTAATATAGTTAATAATTTTTTATTCATTGCTGACATTAATATAGCAGGAAATAAAATTGGCGCAACTCACTCTAAATGAGTTTATAGAGATTTGATTTTGATGACTTTGCCGGCAAGTAAGGGGGAACTTTCAAGGGTTAGGGTGAAGTTTTGGAAGCGGGCGCTTTCGAGTTTTGTGGGGGTGTGGCCGAGGATTGCGGCCATCAGGTCTTCAAGGGTATCACCTTGAATGCAGGGAAAAGTGAGCCGTAGTTCTTGATTAACTTTTTCTACAGGGGTGTGAGCTGGGAAGGATCTGTCTACAACAATGGATGTGAATAGGCTTTCTGTATGAGTTCTTGCTTCAAAGATTTCTTCGATGAGGGATTCGAGAGTAAGAAGACCGGTTGCATTTCCGTTATCATCTAAGACGACGGCTATGTGTTCTTTGTTCCAGCGGAATTGTTTTAAAATTTGGAATAGGGAGTTTTTTTCGGTAATGAACCAGGGAGAGCGGGCAACGTCTTTGATGGGGGCGTCGTCCGACAATTTGAGGAGGTCTCTTGTGTAGAGAATTCCGAAAATATTTTGGGGCTTTTTATAATAAAGGGGTAAAAATGGGACGTATTTGTCTCCCAAAATTGTTTGAATTTCTTTTACTGTTGCGTCTGATGATGCTAATGGCATTGCACTTAAGGGTGTCATTAGTTCGGGGGGAGTTTTTGTTTTAATTACAAAGATTGCTTGGACGATAGAATCAAGGTGCTGTTGATCGCTTTGTCCCTCTCTTACTTCTTTACCTTCTATGGCTTTTTGTAATTCCTCCCGAGTAAGATAATTATGCGCAGGCGGAGGGCATCTGAGTATCCAATCAATAAGGCGGCATATTCCGTCTAAGATCCAGATAAATGGAATGAACACTTTGGAGAGAATATAAATAGGAGTGATGCCCAGACGAACAACGTGTTCGGGAAAGCTACGGGCTGCAAAAAGGGGGATTAATTCAGCAAATAGAACCACAATAATAATTTGCGTAAAAACTGCATAATCGGGGTTAATTCCGATCGCAGCATAGAGAGATCTAGAGCACTCAGATCCTAGCTGGAGAAAAAAGTTCACACCTATTAATGTAGTACCGAAGAGATAAGTTGGTTTATTAAGCAAGTTGCTAAGCCAAAGAGCCTTACGATCACCTTCACTGATGTGATATTGCAATCTAACCTTATTATAAGAGACAATTGCCATTTCCATCATGGCAAAGTAGCCTTGAAAGATAATACAGAGGATGGTTAAAACGAAAAATATTTCAAATCCCATATATTAAGGCTTCAACCTCCTAACATACACTCTTTCAACTCTTGAGCTTGAAGATGCAAGCACATGAAAAAGAAAATCCTTAGTCTCTATTTTTGCGCCATTTTTAGGGATATCCCCCTCCCTTTCCGTAAGCCAACCGCCAACAGTCACGGCATTTTTTGCGTGCTCAAACGATGTGTCAAAGATCTCTTCTAAAAATGCCATTTCGAGCTTGCCGCTACAAATGATTACATCATTCCCCTGCTTTGTGTAAAGAACCTCATCATCTCTCTTATCTTCAATTTGACCGATAACAAGTTCAACAATATCTTCTTTGGTAACAAGACCAGAAATTTGGCCATATTCATCTACAGCTAAAGCAATTGTTTCATTAGCAATAGAAAAATTAGATAGGAGCTTTTTTGCGGAAATTGTTTCAGGAACATATAATGGGGGCTTAAGAAATGGTTTTAAGTCGCTACCTGATTTAATTTGATTCCTGTGAATAAAGAAGTTAGCGCTCGTAATGATACCAATTACTTGATCGATTGTTCCTGTTACAACAGGCACTTGAGTGCACTCTTCCAAAACAAACGTATAAATCAATTTTTCGATGGGATCTTTTATATTGTACATAAGAATTTCGTTTCTGGCAGTCATAATCAATTTAACCAAAGCCTCATCAATTTTAAGAGCTCCCTGGATAAGTTTTGCTTCATCTTTAGAAATCACCCCTCTTTCCTGAGAAGTGATTAAAGCGTACTTTAATTCATCATAAGAAATTTCAGGCTCAGGCCTTAAGAAAAAAAAGAAGAACCTTGAAATCTTACTGGCAATTTTTGTGAGAATCTTTCGAATGGGGCTGATAGCGGATCTAATTCCATACAGAATGGGGGCTGTAGCAATACTTACCTGTAGATTTCTTGATATGGCAATGGATTTTGGAATGGCTTCGCCAAAAAGAAGCGTGAGCAGTAAGGGCGTCCCCACATTAAAAAGCCAGCTTGTTCCTGGTTCAAACACATTCGATATAACGTTTTGAACAAGAATATTAACCGCAATATTTACCATAAGAATGGTAACAAGAAGTTCCTTAGGTTTTGAAAGCAGATCTGCAACAAGTCTTTTTCGCCATGTAGGATCTTTACTTAAAAGACGGACTTTCATGGAAGAGAGTGAAAATAGAGCAGTCTCCGATCCTGATAAAATGCCAGAGATACTGAGTAATAGGATAAGTAATGCGACTAATAATATAATCATCAATCTTCTTGGAAAAGCACTTTTACTGCACCTTCAGGAACAAGGCCAAGCCCTTTCATAAGAGACAGTTGTATCCAAAGAGGGTCGCTTTGACTATGAATTTCCAGCTCCAGCCTATTTTTTTCTAAAGCGGCAAGGTCCTTAGCAATCTCAAGGTCACGAAGTCTTTCCACGAGTACTTTATAAGTCTCAGTCTTTTTCTTAGAAGCATGAGCATAGGTTACAAAGCAAGTTGCCATGAACGTAAAAACCCACACCCAAGAAAAATATCTCATACTTCGCATAACCGACATATACTGAAAAAGGATTTTTAGAGTAATGGTTATTGAAAGAAAATTTCAACAGCTAAATTACTTTTCTATCTTACGAAGTTCAAAACCAACAGATTGCAGTGTATCATTCAGCTCAAAAATAGCAGCTTCAAGTTGCTTTTTATTTAGCAAAACTTTTGCAAGTAGTGCCGAAATATCATCTTCAGACTGTTTTGGAGCATTATCTGGAACTTTTTCCTGCATTTTTATCGACCTTCCCATTTGCAAATCCTTCTCGCGACTCTCACCTGAAATATCAAATTCTTGACTGACAAAATCTGTATCTTCTTCAATTTCCTCTTCAACTGCAGGCTCATAGGGATTAATTTTCGCGCGAAGTTGAATAGAAGGAATACGATCATCCGGAATAGGAGGCGGCTCTTGTTTAGATATGCCCGAAACCACAATGCGATTTACAAGCATAATCGCTTCATACAAAGGAATCTCCCCTCGATCTAGCTGAGCCACAACACCGGTAGCCTCCTCCAAGATCAACTGAAGCCTAATTTTTTTTCCTGCCTCAACACCACCCTCAGAAAGAAAGTGAGCCGAAAGCGTAGCTGAAAGTTCCCTTCTAGCGCCCTCTTCCGAGATCTTTTTATTCGACAATCTATGAAGCAAATCAATTGCCCTATTAAGCACCTGTCTTGTCGGCTCCGACATCCCCTGCTTCCTCTTCATCTTCATAAACGGCTGCATACTTCCTCCCAAAACGCTAATGATTGTAAGGGACATACCAATTCCCCACAACCCATAAATAAAAAATTCAGCAAATTAATCGCACCGTAGCAAATCCCCCCATTTTTGCAAAACCTTATTTTTTTATAAGGCCGTACCAAAGTCCGAAACTCATAAACCAAAAAATATAGTGAGGTTGAATGGGTTGGGGATTTTGGTAGATTTGGTATTATGATGGAATGAATGAGGCTAGGCTTAGAGAGCACTTTTTGGCAAAGAATACCGCGCAAAATCGAATTAGATTTTTGCTGTGGCAGTTGATGGCGCATTTAGAGGAATTGTATGAGGCACTCGACCTTATGCTGGCATTTACAATAGAAGAAGAAAAAGCGAAAGATTTATTTGAGGAGCACTTAATTGCAATGGAAAAATTGCATCGAGAGCTCGGTATTGAACTAGAGCCTTTGAAAAATAAACCTGGCTTTGAAAAGACGCAACTTCATGAGTCTGTTCGCAGGACTTATAACTTGCTCAAGGGACTTAACGTCATCGATCTTGACAAAGCAAATTGGGCTAAAGTGGCCAGCATGGCTCTTCCTGATTTGATCTATTATAGACAAATAAAATTATCAATTTTTTAATCGTTACATCCTAGGAACGGTGATGCCGACTTGGCCCATGTATTTGCCACCACGGTCTTTGTAAGAAGTGATGCAAGGCTCTTCGCCTTTGAAAAATAGAATTTGCGCAAGACCTTCTCCTGCATAGATTCTTGCAGGCAATGGAGTTGTGTTTGAAATTTCCAGGGTAACAAAACCTTCCCATTCCGGTTCAAATGGTGTCACGTTGACAATGATGCCGCAGCGTGCATAGGTAGATTTGCCAACACATAAAGTAATGATGTCTCGAGGAATGCGGAAATATTCGACACTCACTGCTAGTGCAAATGAATTGGGAGGGATGATGCAAGTATCGCCTTCAATATCAATAAACTCATCATCAGAGAATCCTTTCGGATCAACGACTACGTTATGGACGTTAGTAAAGACTTTAAATTTATTAGATACACGTAAATCATACCCATAGCTCGAGAGTCCGTAGCTAATGATTTTTTTTCCGTTTTCTTCACGTACGAGGTGATCGACAAAAGGTTCGATCATTTCGTACTTCTCGGCCATCTCTTTTATCCATCTGTCTGCTTGCGCCATAGTGTTCTCCAATTTGTCTAAATCATAGCCTGCAATTGTTTTTTGTGCTAGATTAAAATATGATGAAATCTGAAAATGTTGAACTAATTGATACAGGCTTTGATCTAAAGCTTCGTCCAAAAGAACTTGCTGAGTTTGTGGGCAATGAGGGAGTTGTCATGCGCCTTCAGGTGATGATTCAAGCAGCCCTCCAACGCGGGGAAGCTCTTGGTCATGTCTTATTTCATGGCCCACCAGGACTTGGAAAGACAACTCTTGCAGCGATTGTCGCTAAGGAAATGAAGGCAAATTTTGTTACAACCTCTGGCCCTGCAATCGAAAAGGCGGGTGACTTAGCGGGGATTCTCACAAACTTGCAAGAAAATGATGTGTTATTTATTGATGAAATTCATAGACTTCAAAAAAATATTGAGGAATATCTCTACTCCGCCATGGAGGACTTTTCCCTGGATTTAATGATTGATTCCGGCCCAAGCGCTCGGAGTATTTCTGTCACCCTCAATAAATTTACTCTGATTGGAGCAACCACAAAAACAGGAAACTTAAGCGCTCCCCTTAGATCAAGATTTCCACACTTGCTTCGTATGGAATATTATGAGAAGACTGCCTTAAGCAAAATTATATCAAGATCTGCAAATCTCTTAGGTGTGTCTATCAACACCCCTTCTGCTCTAGAGATCGCAAAAAGATCACGTGGGACACCAAGGGTAGCAAACAATATTTTAAGGTGGGTTAGAGATATTGCTCAGCTCAATAATAAAAATGTGATTGATGAAAAAACCGTTTTCGATGCATGTAAGATGATTGCAGTTGACGAGATGGGTCTTGATGAAATGGACAAAAAAATCTTACGAGTGATTATTGATCATCATGAAGGAGGCCCTGTCGGTATTAAGTCAATTGCGGCAAGTATTGGTGAGGAAGAGAATACGGTTGCCGAAGTGTATGAGCCTTACCTAATTATGCAGGGTCTTTTAAAAAGAACGCCACGGGGCAGAGAAGTTACAAAAATTGCTTACGATCATTTAGGAGAGACATGAAACAGTTGTTTTTTTTAGTTACAATTTTTACCTCACTATTTGCAACACATGATGATCCGCTTTTGCCGGAATCCATTACTAATGATGGCAATGTTACAGTCAAAGTTCTGATTCGAGAAAACGTCGATGGCGCGCTGATCGATGTCGCAGGTGGTTACAGGGTCTATAACCCTAAAACCGGAAAAGTTTTAAGCTCAGGATTCCATGGCAAACGGTACTACCTTCAAGCAAACACTGTCGGTCTAAAGTGGGGCGAAGGATACCCCGGAATTCATCAAATTAAAATCAGCCCTAAAAACACCAAAACTACGATTTTAGTTGATGGCATCCAGTATAAGGGATCTATTGTAGTTTATGATATTGATTCAAAAATCCAAATTGTCAATGAAGTTGATGTTGAAGATGTTCTTTGCGCAAGCCTTTCATCTGTCCTTGGATCAACGGACTATCAAAGCGCCACTTATGACGCTGTCGCAATAGCCGCTCGAACCAATCTTTATAATACGATACTCCACTCTCCAAATGCCTACTGGAACGTACATGCAAGTGAGATAGACTACCAAAGCCATGCTGCCGTTTTAAGTAACCCGAATATCGAGCGTGCAGTCTCCTCCACAAAGCACCTCATCCTTGCTTATGAAGACAAACCGTTTGCAACCTCTTGGACCGAGCACAGCGGAGGAAGAACAGCTAGTTACGCAAGTATTTTCCGTAAAAAAGAGTCAGGCCCTGATGGCGTTTTTGTTGGTTACGCTCAGAAAATGCGCGAGGAATCTAAATGGAAATCGGTTATTTCTCTTACAGACCTTGCAAAACTCACAGGCCTTGAGTCGATAAAAGCAATTGATCTTTTTCAAGACCAAAATTCTAAAAAAGTGTACGCCATTCGTTTTACTGATAAAAAAACATTTGCGGAATGGACAGTTGTGGAGCTAAGAAAAAAAATTGGAATGAATCGGATTCTTAGTAATGATTTTACAGTTCACCTTCTTCGCGATCATGTCGAATTCAATGGTTATGGACGTGGTTATGGAGTTGGTGTCTGCTTATTCACAGCAGATCAAATGGCGAAAATCGGAGATTCTGCACCCCAAATACTGACGCACTTTTTTCCCGACTCAACGCTAGTTAAACTTAATACCCTACCAAAAAGCTTATTTACCCAAGAAAAAAAGGAGCCTGAAGATAATGGCACACCCGAAAGTATCACAAAAAAGAGCTAAAACACTCTCCTCTGCCCTCTTCCTTATCGGCCTAGCAATTGTTTCCTTAACAAACAACTGGTGGCCCGGCATGATGCTTGTCATCGGAATCCCGCTGGCCTTGCGCCAATACTTACTTGGAAGAAACTACGACGCTCTTCTCTCTCTTGTGATTTTTACAGGCACCTTTATCATCGCCGGCTTTGATGTCTCCTGGGAAGTGATACTCCCCATCCTTTTCATACTAGCTGCCCTCTATATTTTGATTCGTGAATTCTGCAATCCCTATTCTACAACAGTTGCTGAAGATGAAGAGTCTTTAAGCTACGAAATCGAAGAAGATGAAGAGGAATAAAAATTGAAGCACTTCCCTAAATAAGCTTGGCGTAGAGCTCTCTTAATTTGGGGATGATTGGGCCAATTGCTTCCAATTTACGGTGAAGCGCAAGCGGATGTTCACATGATAACTTCCAGGGACGAAGGAAAAGGTCTAGCACGGAGAAGTCTCTAATTTCTTGGTAGTTATTTTGACGCGTAAATAATGCAGTAAACCCAAGAAGCAGTGAGGGAATGTAAATGATTGGGAGAAAGAACAAAGCCTTTTTTAAAATTGGACTCTGCCTGGCGTACCAGGTGTGAAACCTAGAAAATAGCGCTCTATACAACGCATTAGGTAGAAAAGCTTTAAGCATGACATGAAGACCATGCATGGAAGCGTCTATATCGAGTCCAACACCTATTTTTAGAATTTTAAGGACATAACTTACACAGTTGCCTTTGAGAACTGACATAGAGTGTTCTTTGTTGAGTTTGTCTTGCTCAACAAGCGAGATGATCCGATTATGCTCTTCTTCAGTAATTTCGAATGAAACATTCCAAAATCTGCGAGAATTCCTAGGGAAAAAGGTATAGATATCGGGAGTTGTAATTTTTCCAAATCCTGGTTTTCGATTGAGAATTTCTGTAACTCTGTAATTAGCTCGATCAACTAATACATCTTGCCCAACTGATCTGATATTACCTTTATTGTCCTTCAAGACAATGTAGGCGTGCGTTCTTTGGAACATCGGCGGCTTTAACATGGGAAGGGAAACGGTCCAAACTTCAAGAACGTATTTATTTCCCCATTCCGCTGGATCGGCAACTTGAAATGGCTCCCATTTAGGATCAATTGCTACATCATATTTGCAAATTCCCAAATAAAGAATTGTATAACCTGGGATCAGCCGGTACTGACGATCTGTTTCAAAAACAATGTTTTCCTTATATAAAAACTGAAACTGATTTTCTTTAATTTCATTCCAATACATCCAATCTGTTTGATCCCCATCCTTTAAAGGAAGGGCAGCACCCCTCTTTTCATCAAATGGAAGCGCAATTCTTAGCGCAAATAACCTGTGATGTAAATAGTTATTCTTTATAAACTTTCTAAATAGTGGATTTGCCTTCAACCAACTTACAGAAATATTTCCCCCAAGTCTTAAACTAAGGAGCAGAAGGTCAAACTCTCCTTTTTTGTCTACTTGCTTTCTGTACAAATAGCAATTATCAATCAATGTTCGAAACATATCAAATTCGATAAGAGACCTTTTTTTTGAAAAAATCTCTTCCTTATGGCTTAGCAAATACTCAATAATTAGGCGGCAATTTTCCTTTTCAAACTCCCCTTTCATCGGTATCAAATCAAGATCCCCACTTTCAGTAACAAGAATTTTGAAAGGCTTTCCCGCCTCCATAACTGAAAGCAACTTCTTGAGTAAAATCTCAAACTTATTCAAAGCAGTTTACATCCCCATTTCTTGATAAAAGCACTTTTAAAAGCCATTGCTTAATCGCTTTTCTGTTCATTTTTAATATCTTACATTTTTTCATAAAAAGCTCTTTCCAGCTGTAGTCCGGAAGAGTTTCCAAGTTTAAGTTTCTTTGCATGATCGATAAGAAATCCATTTCTGTTAGAGTATCTTTTCTGATTTTTTCACTTTCAAAAGCAGAGAGTAGATCTCCAAACTCATCATTTGTAATTTCCATTCTATATCTACATTTATGCAAAATAAAATATTCAGGTGCAGGAGCTACAATTTTTCCTTTATGAAGACCTATGGCATAAATAGTTCCATCTTCCTTATAGAGCAATATGAATGAAAATGCAGAACTATTGTTGCTTACAATTTCCAAAATATTTCGTCCAAAGGGACCTTTTTTATCAAGAGGTTCAATTTTTAAAGAATTTTCCGGATGATAAAATCTAATTCCCTGATAAAGAAAACTAAACGATTCTGTTAATAAGAAATCAACATTTGTTTCCATGACTAAATGTTCACTATTATAAAAGCTGTACCCATATAATCTTCCACTCTCATCAATTAAATTTTCTCGAACTAAGTCTTTCCAACAAATTTCCTCATACAAGTTTTCATCAACCTGGAAGGATAGCGCTAAACTACCATTCAATTGAATACCTAATGCAAAGAGTTTATGATCAAGCTTATTGACTTTTAGAAATTTACGAAAATCCTCATTGATAAATTCCATATTTTTTAAGGAAATTTTACCACCTAATCTGATTGCAAAAATCTGCTCTTCCGCATCATTAAAAGGCTTTTTATCGATTTTTCTGTATTTCTTTTTTCTGCTTTTTACAAATTTTTCTAAAAGATCGACCAAGAATCTAATTTTTAGATAGCTTTCTTCGGGTATCTCTTTGTAATTCAATACAGCCACATTTTCGACCAAATAATTGGAAAAAATTTTTATGCAACGCAGATCAGAGTGTGTCTCCTCAAGATTAAGAGGCTTTTGCAAAAGTTTTTTATTACCCTCTACAATATTAAATGGCTGATTTAATCTAAGATAGTTAGACATTGCAACAATAAATAAATCTAACTCAGAAATATCCATAACCCACTTGCCCTTTTCATCTATAATACCGCTCTCACGGAATTTACAGACTCTATTAAGCGCAAGTTAGTTAAAAACCGTAGTTAATACCCATAGCAGACCTGACTTCAGAAAGAGTAGCAGAAGCTCTCTCCCTTGCCTTTTCTGTCCCTTTTTTGAGAATGGCTTGAATATAGCCTACATCAGAATAAACCATTTTTCTTTTTACGCGAACCTCTGACAAAAACGCTTCTAAGACTTCAGTCAAGCGATCCTTTACTTCTTTATCAGACACAGTTCCAAGTCTATACCGCTCTTTTAATTTTTCTACATAAGTAGGATCGGGATCAAATTGCTCCAGATAAGAAAAGGCAAGCGCCTTATCTGGATCACCAGGTGATGTGGCGGAAGTTCTACCCGGATCACTCTTGATTTTTTTTATCTTACTTACAACTACATCGGTCTCATCCGAAAGATAGATTGCATTCCCAAGCGACTTAGACATTTTTACTCCATCTAACCCCTGCAAAGACCCTTTCATGCTAGGGAAAAGAGCTTCTGGCGCTACCAAGACATCCTTTCTATACGTCGTATTAAACTTTGAAACAATAAATCGTGTAAGCTCTAGCATAGGGGCCTGATCATGTCCTACCGGAACAAGATCCGCCTTAAACGCTGTAATATCGGCAACTTGATACATCGGATATAAAAAAAATCCTGCTGGCACACTCTCATCAAATCCGCGCATCTTCATTTCCGCCTTCACGGTCGGATTATGCCCCAAATGCTGAATTGTTACTAAATTCATAAAATACATAGCAAGTTCAGGTAACTCATGAACACAAGATTGCACAAAAATCGAGCACTTTAAAGGATCTATTCCCACTGCCAAATAATCACAAACAACTTCATGAATACTTGCCCTCACTTTGCCCACATCATCAAAATTATCAGTAAGAGCCTGAGCATCAGCTAGCATCACAAACGTATCTGTGCTATCTTGCAACTCTTTTCTCTTCTTTAATGAGCCCACATAATGGCCTAAATGCAAGGGGCCTGTCGGCCTATCCCCAGTCAACACAATCTTCTTTTTCATACCTAAAGACAATACCACCTCCCTTGATAATCCACCACTCCATTTTCAAAAATCTCTCATGCAATATATAGTGAATTAAATTTACAATCTTGCAATCTTACGGGGTCAGGCACCGAAATTTCACAATCTTGCAATCTTACGGGGTCAGGCACCGAAATTTCACGAATGCTGTGTTGGAAAGTGATTTTTTTGCAAAGGTGATTGACTTTAGTCAGATTTTAGGAAATGATGGTTCCTAAATTATGAAAAAAGATGTGATTGATTTACCATTGCCAAAATGCATTGGTCCTTATGAGGTTGCGGGAAGACTTGGCTCTGGCGGTATGGGCGAAGTGTTTCTTGCTAAGGATCCAGATTGTGAGCGGATGGTGGCTATTAAAAGAATTAAGCCAGATCTGACTTCAAATGAACTGATACGTAAGAGGTTTTTGCGGGAAGCCAAGATTACCGCATCGCTTTGTCATCCTTCGATTGTCCCGGTCTATTCAATTCACCAGTCGGAAAATGAGCTGTATTATGTAATGCCTCATGTTGATGGCAATACGTTAAAAAGTATTTTGAGGGAAACTTTACACCTTGAGAAAAGAGGCGAAATGCCTCATCCGATCGGCGTTTCAATGAACGCCCTGTTAAATATTTTTTTAAATGTCTGCCATGCAATCGCGTATTGTCATTCGAAGGGAATTTTACATAGAGATTTAAAACCGGAAAATATTTTAGTTGGAAATTTTGGTCAGGTTTTGATTTTAGATTGGGGTCTAGCTGGTTTATTTGGAGAAAAGGAAACACCCCTTCCTATCGAGATCAATATTCCAAATGGGCTTACAAATCCTGGAAAAGTTATGGGTACGCTGCCCTACATGCCACCTGAGCGAGTTGATGGAAAACCAGCCGATGTTCATACCGATATATATTCTCTCGGTGTTATTTTATACCAATTACTTACGTTAAAAATGCCGTTTCATAGACCTTCAATTAAAGAGTACAGACGGGTTAAGAAATTTGAAACTTTAATCGACGCTTTGGAAGTTGCCCCTTATCGCGATATTCCTCATCAGCTCTCTCACATTGCAAAAAAGTGTTTAGCAAAAGAGGTCGAAAATCGGTATGTAAGCGTTGAAGACTTAATCGTAGATATTGAGCGCTATAATTCAGGGCTTCCGGACTGGATCTTTGCTAAAAATCTTGATATTGACAGAAGGGAAGATTGGGAACTTCAAGAAAATGTAATGCTGAGTAAATTGATCGCAATCACTCGTTCAACAGAGATCATGGAATGGTTTATTTTAATGATCTCAAAGACTCCATTTTCGGGAAACAAGAGGATCGAAGCAAGACTTACATTTACAAGCAAGGAAACTGATGGCGTTGGATTCCTTTTGAATATTCCAGAACCAAGGGAAAGAGAAGGTCTTGAAGATGGGTATTGCATTTGGATTGGATCAGAAAAAAACCCAGGCATTAAGCTTTACCGCTCTCATGTCGTCATTCTTGAAATCGCTGATAAATTTATAGAAACCGGATCAGAAATTTTTATTGAAATTGAAAAAATTGATCAAAATGTACAGCTTTCCATCAACAAATCTATCATTATCAATTATGTTGATTCACTCCCAATTGTTGGACTGCATGTGGGCCTAATCAGTCAGGATATGGATTTTGAACTAAAAGACTTTAAAGTATTTGTGGGAAGTCCTCATGTAATGGTTGGCTGTCTTTCCATCCCTGACGCGTTTTTAGCATCAAAAAACTTTGAAGAAGCTTTCATTGCCTATGAAAAAATCTCAAAATCATTTTCCGGCAGAAGCGAAGGACGCGAAGCAATTTTTCGAATGGGCATCACATTACTTGAAAAAGCTAAAACAACTCAAGCCCTTACTCAAAGAAGAAATCTTTTTGAGCAAGCATTATCAACATTCGAACTCCTCCACAACACCCCTAGCGAGCCATTAGAACATCTCGGAAAATCACTTGTCTACCGAAAGATGAATGACTTAGAGGAAGAGCTTAAATGCCTTGAATTAGGAGTGTTAAAATTTAAGAAACACCCCCTTGCTCACTCACTTGAAGAACGAATCGTATTTAGACTCCATGAAAGCGCCAAAAATGATCGAAAAGCTGTCTATCACTTTGCTCTTCTTACTTTGCAAAGACTTCCACATCTTTTAGCAAATCGTGAGACACACTCACTTATTCACACTTTGCTGGGAACTGCAGAAAAACCGCTATTTATGCACGAACCTAGAGCAGCAGGCCATCTAACTGAGCTTTATAGATACATGGCATGCGAACTTGCCTTTTGGTTAGATAAAAAAATCTCTTTAACTGAATTGCTAAAAGAAGACATAAACACTCCTTTAAAAGACAATATTACGCGTGCATTAGTTTTTTTAGGTTATGAAAAATTTACTTTTCCCTCTCTTGAAATCATTGCTCTCTCCTCTTCCCACCTCTTTTTCTACCTCACTTCCTTACTTGAAAGGTCAAAAGCAAAGCGTTTACTTGAAGTGATAGATAGAACATTACATATTTTCCCTTCTCAAGAAAAAGGGTTCGATGCTCTAAAAATATGGGGCTATCTTTTTGAAAGCAAAAGCGAAAAAGCAAAAAGCATTCTCGATAAATATCCAAAGGAAGCTCTAGAAAAACAGCACTCTCCTTTCTTTTTTTTAATGGGTTGCTATTTGGCAAAAACAAGTGGTTACGAGAGCGCTATAACCCACTTTAGCAAGACTCTTGATTACGCTTATCCACCTATCTATTCCCTTTTAAATCAATACTTAAAAAGCAGTTCTACCATCTTTAAGAAATGGGAAGTCCGCCTATTTCAATGGGAAAAAATTGAGCTTGCAAGACAGCAAATCCTCTTCTACCACTGCCTCGGAAAGAGGGCAAGAGCGCTCTATTTCGAAAGAAAATTGAAAAAAACAGGCGTTTACTCTAAACTAGAAAACCATGACTAAAAAAGAATTGCCACCCGCCTACGATTGGGCATTAACTGAAGACAAATGGTACCATTTCTGGGAAAAAAGCGGGCTATTTCAACCTCAAGAAAATAGTTCAAAAGAACCCTACTCCATTGTATTGCCTCCACCGAATGTAACAGGCGTTCTTCATATGGGGCATGCTCTTGTAAACACCATTCAAGACATTCTCGTTCGATTTATGCGGATGAAAGGTCACAAAACAGTTTGGCTGCCAGGAACCGACCATGCAGGCATTTCTACACAATCTGTTGTAGAAAGACACCTTTTTGCAACAACGGGAAAGCGAAAAACCGACTTTACACGCGAAGAGTTTCTAAACGAGGTTTGGCTCTGGAAAGATGAGTACGCAAATAAAATTTTAAGTCAGCTAAAAAAACTCGGCTCATCGCTTGACTGGTCACGTCTTAGATTTACTATGGATGAAGTTTCGACAAGGGCTGTCAAGACAATGTTCAAAAAAATGTTTGATGAAGGTCACATTTACCGCGGGGACTATTTAGTTAACTGGGATCCCCTCCTTCAAACTGCAATTGCCGATGACGAAGTTGAATACGAGGAGAAAGCATCCTCACTATGGTACTTTAAATACCCAGTTGAAAACGAACCTCTTAGATTTATAGTAGTCGCAACAACAAGACCTGAAACCATGCTAGGCGATACCGCTGTTGCAGTTTCTCCTAATGATGAAAGGTATAAAGATCTAATTGGCAAACAAGTGCGTTTACCCATTACAGATAGACTCATTCCAATTATTGCGGATAGGTATGTGGATCCTACATTTGGATCAGGCGCTGTTAAAATTACTCCTGCACACGACTTCAACGACTATGAAATCGGCGTTAGACATGATTTACCCATGATTAATCTTTTAACACCTGATGGCAAGATTAATGGGATGAGTGTAGAAGAAGCAAGAAAAGACGTCTTAGACAAACTAAGCAAACTTGATCTTATTGAAAAAATTGAGCCTCATACATTAAGAGTTGGAATTTCATATCGATCAAAAGCTGTGATACAACCTTATCTATCTAAGCAGTGGTTTATTAGAATGGCCCCTTTTAAGCAAAAATTGCTTGATGCGGTTCGATCTGAATCGGTAAAAATTGTCCCAAAAGACTTTGAGAAAACTTACTTTCACTGGATTGAAAACTTGCGCGATTGGTGCATTTCTAGACAACTTTGGTGGGGACACCAAATTCCTGTCTGGTACAACAAAGAAAACCCTGAGATTATGATTTGTTATTGCGAGAAGGGTTTACCGGAAGAAGTAGCAAAAAACCCAAAACTTTGGATCCAAGAAGAAGATGTTCTAGACACATGGTTTTCATCAGCACTTTGGCCCCTTACAACGCTTGGCTGGCCAGACAATACGGAAGACTTTAAAACATTCTATCCTACATCCACGCTGATTACCGGTCATGACATCTTATTTTTCTGGGTTGCCCGAATGATCCTTATGGGAGAATATGCCACCGGAAAAGTACCCTTTAAAGAGACCTTTATTCACGGCCTTATCTATGGAAAATCCTACTGGCGCGTAAATCCAGATGGAAACATTGCTTACGTTTCTGCAAAAGAAAGACTTATATTTGAAAAAGGTGAACCGCAGCCGAAAGACGTCTTCTCAAAATGGGAAAAAATGTCCAAATCCAAAGGTAACGTCATTGATCCCATCGAAATTATTGACGAATACGGCACTGATGCCATGCGCTTTGCACTCACATCAACTGTCACCCACGCAAGACAAATTGATTTGGATCGAAGAAGGTTTGAAGAATACAAAAATTTTGCGAATAAATTATGGAACGCAACAAGATTTACCTTCCAAAGCATAGAAGACTTAAACGACCTAGGTAACGGTCTTGATCTAGAATTGCTCACACTCGATGACAAATGGATCCTTTCAAGACTTAACAAAACAGTAGAAGGCATTAACCATAAGTTTACTAACTACATTTTTAGCGAAGCTGCAAAAGAAATCTACGAATTCTTTTGGGATGAATTTTGCGCCTATTACCTAGAACTGACTAAGCCTTATTTGTTTGGAAAAACAGGGACAAAAGAAGTCAGGTCAAATAAGCAAAAACTCCTTCTCATTATATTAATGGCATCCATTAGACTGATGCACCCAATTGTCCCTTTCATCACAGAAGAGATCTTCTCCCTACTTAAAGAGAAATTTGAAAAAACACCAAGATCTGGTCATCTTGACATCTACACAAATGACCTTATTAATGCGCTATCATCGAAAGCTTGTATTGTTGCACCCTTCCCCGAAAAACTAGAGCCTGCGCACATCTCATTAGCAATTGAAGAAGAATTTTCAAAAATCAATGAAGTCGTCTACGCCCTCCGAAATATCAGAGCCGAACTCCAAATCCCCCCCGGCAGCCAAATCGATGTCCACGTAAGCTCAGATGAACCAAGCGCCCTAAAGCTTATCCTAGAAAACAAAGCAATACTACATGCCCTCGTCCGCATCCGCACTATAGATTCAAACCCAAGCACTGAAACATCCGGAGCAACGGCCATTGCAAGCGAGATCAAACTCTTCGTCCCCCTTCCCGTAGAACTTAAAGAAAAAGAAAAATCCCGTCTCATCAAAGAACTTGAAAAGCTAGACGCTCAAAAAACTGCCCTCAATCAAAAACTTCAAAACCCCGACTTCACCGCGCGTGCCCCAGCAGATCTTGTTGCCAAAACACAAAAGGCGCTCATCGATACCGAAAGCGCCCACATCGAAATCAAGCAAAAACTAGAACTACTCTCTCTTGCCCTTTAAACACCGTTTATTAATAGTACTGACAAATCCCATTAACGCAAGCAAGCTCAGGGGAACAAGCCGGATAACACATCAATCGGGGCACACATAGTCCTTGTTTACATATTTCGTCACCTTCTCCACCGTCACAATCATGAAGTGAACACAAATTATAACATTGGTTTTGAAAACACTGTTGATTACTTTCACACTGTGGATTACAATTAGCAGACATAAAAACCCCTATTTATTTTTTTCATTATAACAAGTAAGGACTTTCGCCTTAACATATTGACATATAACGAAACGATTTTTGCAAAAGGAAACTCTAATTAAATCGCTAGACATAAATGCCTTGTTACAGATATAGTTTATCACTATCTTAATAATTAGGTAGTTTCTATGTTAGCTCTTAATGCTTGGTCTTCATGCTTTCCTATTCTTACGTATATAAAAATGTTTCCGAATACTTCCTTACCAAAAAAAAGTGACTCCACCCTTTCCGCTGAAAAGCGAGCCCTCTTTGAAGGAAAAATTAAAGAAATTGCTTTGCGAATGAAGATTACTAAACCAATAGAGCTCGTGGAAGTACCTCTCTCACCAGTTCCCTTCTCAAGCTTTGGAAGCAATATCATTCCGCTAAAAATGGGGATTTTCATCAGTCCAAAAGCAATTGAAACGTTAGAATTAACAGATGCTGAGTGTGAATTTCTTTTATCTCATGAAATTGCACATTTAAAATCAAATGATGAAATTAAATTGACAGCTCTTCGCGTAACTGCATCCGTCATAACAACAATTGCATTAGCAAGTTTTTTTCCAGCTTCTCTCATCTCAGCAGACTTTCCTCATTATGTATCTATTCCCGTCTCCCTTTTATTTGGACCTTTGTCTCTAGCTTCAATGGGAGGTTTTTTTGCCGGAACACTTTTTAGTTTATCTTTCATAAAACGGATAGAGAAAAATGCTGATCTAAAAGGATTTGAGCATTCTTCAATTGCAGCAAAAGAAGCAGCGCCCACTTTTTTTGAAAAGCTTATGCGCCATCAAATCAGCAATCGCGAAAAGACCAGCCACTCGCCTCTTCAAAAACGCCTCTTAAGCTGGATCATCACAAAAGAAGGGAATACTAAACTTGATTTTGTTCACCCCCCTCTAACTGTTCGGTATACATATATGAAAGCAGCAGTCTCCAAATCAAAGACCGTGTAATCTCAGCGCCAAATTTTTTAAAGAGAAATCCAGCGGAGCCAATCCTTTAAAATATAGATAATTGAGTTAATCTTCCAAGTTCCGGTGCCAGGCACCGGAACTTGGAAGATTAAGCATGAAACATATTATTTTCTTGTTATTTAGCGGGATATGGCGTTTTTTCTGATTCTAATTCAAGATCAAAAGTTCTTGTTTCTTTTGCAATGAGGGGCGCTAGAAGAAGTAGGCCGATAAGGTTTGGGAAAGCCATAAGACCATTCATCATATTGGCAAAGCCCCAAACAATTTTGAGATTGAGGACGGCACCAAAAAAGACCATGAGTGTGTAGAGAATTCTGTAATATCGATTCGATTTCGGACCAAAGAGATACTCTAGAGATTTCTCCCCATAGTAGGCCCAGCCGAGGATCGTAGAATAAGCAAAGGGAATGATAGCAATTGTTACGAGAAGACCACCATGAGGAATGACAGTGTCAAAGGCTAGTATTGCTAGTGCGGATCCTGTTAGAAGGGCACCATCTGGACCAAGTGTACCGAGAACGTTTGTGGTAGCGATAACAAGTCCTGTGAGGGTGCAAACAATACCGGTTGTAATGAAGACGGTAGACATAGAGACAAGGGCTTGTGGTCCCGGAGAGCCTGTTTTTGCAGCAGCAGCGGCTATTGATGAGGTACCAAGGCCTGCTTCGCTCGAAAAGATTCCGCGGGAAACGCCGTATTGAATAGCGAGCATGATCGTTGAACCTAAAAATCCACCGGCTGCTGCTTGTCCTGTAAAAGCGGTTTTAAAGATTGCTTGAAAAGCTGCGGGGACTGCTTGTATGTTAATGCCTACGACAATAATGCATGAAGTGAGATAGAAAACAGCCATTGCAGGGACCAAAACGCTAACTACTTTGCTGATACTTTTGATACCGCCGAAAAGGGGTAGACCCGTAATTGCCATTAAAATAATTCCCGTCCAGATTGGGCTGAGTGTTGGCACTAAAGCTTTTACAGCCTCTGCCACGGAATTGGACTGAACCATGTTGCCCGTACCGAACGCAGTAATTGCTGCTAAAATGGCAAAGCTTCCTGCTAAAAATTTACTGTTAAGACCTTTGCGCAAATAATACATCGGACCACCGCACATTTCGCCATGTGCATCAGTTACCCTAAACTTAATTGCAAGTATCGCCTCTCCATATTTTGTTGCCATGCCAAGGAGCGCCGCAATCCACATCCAAAAAATAGATCCGAGCCCGCCGATAGCAATGGCCGTTGCTACACCTGTGATGCTTCCAATACCAATTGTTCCTGCAAGGGCTGTCATAAGCGCCTGAAAATGAGATATATCTCCCTTTGCGCCTGTGTCATGTTTCATAAAGGCAAGCTTATGTGCGTACCAAAGTTTTCTAAATTGAATTCCTCTTGTCTGATATGTCAGATACATTCCAACGAATGTGATGAGTATCAGTAGAGGGGGACCCCATATTAAATCATTTACTTGGTCTAACCAAAAAAGCACTGTTTCCATGCCTGAGCAGTATATATCATTAGACGTATTTTCTCATAGAGTCTCCGTATGGATGGCAATAAACATCGAGATATTTTCCGATATTTTCTTCTCTTTCAAGCCATCTCCCCTCAATTAGGGTCCTTGCGCGTCTAACTGAATTTAAAAAAATTTCTTCACTCTCTAAAGTCTCTTCTATTTTTCTAATCATTTCCTCGCCAGTCCTAAACTTAATTGGGGCTATTGCATAAGTAGCAATATCCTGACACGCAATGGGTGCCCCAAGCGCTGTAGCCTCTAAAAATTTCAAATCACTTTTTGCCAGGTTGAAATCATTTTCCATAAGAGGAGCAATCCACATATTTATTTGAAGCTTGGCTAAAAATCTTGGGTAACTATCAATAGTTTGCCAAGGGTGGTATTCAATCTGTCCTCTTTGGACAAGTTGAGTAAGCGAATTTGGAAATCCTCCTACAAAAACCCATTTATAGTCAGATGCTGTTGCCATAATCACATCTTTTACATGTGAAAAATCATCAGCCTCCCCTTCAAGGATACCCTTTTCGTAATTAAAATGGTTGTAAGAGCCTGCGTATAAAATTCGAGGTTTTTCCTTATGAGTCCTATAATTTCTTAAGATAAGTTCTTCACTATAATGATCTCCTATCCAAAACAAAGGGGGATAATTAGGTATTACAGTGATTTTTTTTTGATTTGTTCTTTTTAGAAAATATTCTCTTAAAAAGGGTGTAGTGACTGTAACCTCATCACAAAGCTCTATAATCTCCTTGGCAGCTCCACAATCTTTATGAAGCTCGTATTTTGCATAATTATAAGTAGGAATATCTTCTGGAAATATCATGTCATCAGCTTCATAAACTAACCGAAATTTCATTCTCTGCTTAATATCGTGTAGTTTATTTAAAAAAGAGTACTGAGCAGGCTTCATACTTCTTTGTATATGTACTGCAGTAGCTCTCGTATAGTGTAAAAAATCTCGAATATAGAGGTTTGAATGTGAAACAATTGCCTTTTGCTTCATATTGAGTATAAGCTGAGGCCAAAGCATTCGCCAAAATCCGCAAGCTCCATAATCCGCGGGATATTGCATAATATGAGGAAGTTTTTTCTCGTCCATAAACTTTATCTATATACTCATTGAGATTAAGTAGTAAAAAAAATAATCTATTTGCATGACTTTTGAATCTAACATTATATCCCCCTGCAAGCTTTTAAAACAGTTTCCGCTGGAAGAAAGCGAGAGTGAATTTCTTTGTCGTTCAAGAAAACTTGCAAAAAACATTGTTCAAGGCAACTTACAAAAAACTGTTATTATCGTTGGACCGTGCTCAATTCATAGTATTGAGAGCGCCTTAATTTTTGCTAAAAAACTAAAAAAACTTGAAAGCTATGTTAAAGAGACTTTATTTCTCGTTATGCGCGTTTATATAGAAAAACCAAGAACAACTACTGGTTGGAAGGGCTTTTTATATGACCCCTATTTAAATGGAACAAATGATCTTGAAGCGGGCATATCCCTTGTTCGAAGTTTATTCTTAAAACTAGCAGAGCTTAGACTGCCTGCAGCAACAGAATTTGTAAATCCATTCGCCGCACCTTATTTTCAAGACCTTGTTACTTGGGGTTTTATAGGTGCAAGAACTGCTTCATCACAAATTCATAGAGAGCTTGCCTCCTCGCTTTCCTTTCCCGTTGGATTTAAAAACACAACAGATGGGAATATCTCTCTTCCCCTAAATAGTATCATTGCCGCAAGGTGTCCCCATAACTTTTTAGGCGTTAATTCTAGGGGAAATCTTGCTTCAATTTCATCTCCTGGAAATTCATTCTGCCATCTTGTTTTAAGAGGCTCTGAAATTGATACAAACTACGAAAAAGAGAGTCTTTACTTTGCTAACAAGCTCCAGAATAACGCGGGGATTTTTTCAAAGATTATGGTTGACTGCGCTCATGGAAATTCTAAAAAAAATCATCTTTTACAAAAAAAAACCTTTCTTAAAGTGATTGATCAATACATCGAAAACAGCACTCCTCTACTTGGAATCATGATGGAAAGCTTCCTTGATTCCGGCAATCAGTCTTTTGACCAGGGCAGAATCCCTTCATCAACTCTCTCTATCACGGATCCCTGTCTAAGCTGGGAGGAAACAGAAGATCTCATCCTAACCTTACACAATAAGTTATGTGTTAATATGCAAACCCAACCGGCTTAGTAGAAATCTGAAGAATAATAGGGGGTGTTTGAATAATGTGAGCAGTATGGTAGAGATCGTAATTGATGTGATCTCTCTTTCAAATGGGTTTTCTCTTTTCAGCGCGTCTGATATAAACTCTTCAAACGGAGGAGGAACGGCTTTTGGTAACTTTGTTAATGGGAAAAATTCTACACCCCCCACCTCAACTCCAGATTGCAGTTTGCCTGATACGACTCTACATTCAAATAAATGAACGGGTTTGATAAAAAATCCGCCTGTATAAGTACCAACTCTGCGAACTACTTCTACTTTAAGTCCTGTTTCCTCAAATATCTCGCGTATAATTGCGGACTCTGGATCTTCACCCACATCCATTCCCCCTCCAGGCAGAACCCAAACAGGGACATCTCTTCTCTTAATGAGTAAGACCTGATCCTCATTAAAAATGATGCCAAGAACACTTTTTACAACCATAAAAATTCAACCTTTAGTAAACTATAAAGCATGAAATGGTTTTATTGTAGCTTAAGTTTACTATTAGTCTCATGTGGACCCACTGTAACTGTCACTAGAGCAGTTATTGATAAGTCAAGCTTAGCAAGTACATTTGTCAGAAGTCCCGATCCTTTGCAAGCAAATGTCCCAAATGGAGAAAGACTCTTTATTAGCTGGACCCTTCCTTTTTCTTCTAAACCAGAAAATCATAATCTCATCTTAACTGTTATATATAAAGATCTTACTCAGGAAAAGAAAACCTACCCCATTCACCATCGCTTTGGTATAGCCACTTTCGATTTACTAGATGACAAGTTCAAAGATCATAATGGCTTTTATGCCTATCAGGCCGAACTACAAGATACAGAAGGAACTGTGATTGATAAGTGGCAACACCAAATGTGGGTCTCCATCCTCAACCCATAATCGGATACACAAAATTAAAATCTTTATTCTTTGTACCTTTGTTTCTAGATGCTTTAATAGAGCTTCTAGAGCATCTTACTGGGGTCTACCCATTTATCAAAGTCAGCTTCAATGACAAGACCAAGTGAAAGGGCGGCTTCTTTAAGGGTGAGATTTTTTTCATAGGCGTATTTAGCAATTTTCGCAGCGTTATCGTAGCCAATGTGGGGATTCAGAGCAGTAACTAGCATGAGAGAATTTTCTAGATACCATCTGATTTGCTCAGCATTGGGCTTGATTTCGATAAGACACTTATTAACAAAATTGTTTGCTGCATCTGCGAGTAGAGTGATCGATTGAAGAAGGTTATATGCAACAACTGGGCGGTAGACGTTTAATTGAAGGTGGCCTTGAGATCCTGCAATACCAATTGTGACATCATTGCCCATTACTTGAACAGCAACTTGAGTCATCATTTCACACTGTGTTGGATTTACTTTTCCCGGCATAATTGAGGAACCCGGCTCATTTTCAGGAAGCTTAAGTTCTCCGAGTCCACATCTTGGTCCAGAACCAAGCAAACGAATATCATTTGCTATTTTCATGTACGTTACTGCAATTGTTCTAAGAGCGCCACTCAGAGTGACTAAACCATCCATTGTAGCTAGCGCTTCAAATTTATTGGGGGCTGAAGTAAAAGTGTAGTTAGTTATTTTAGAAATTTCTTCTGCTACTTTTCGTGCATAATCTGGATGAGTATTTAAGCCAGTTCCTACAGCTGTTCCGCCAAGAGCAATTTCACTTGCGTGAGGGAGAACTGATTCGAGATCACGAACACCATTTTTAATCTGTGTCAAAAAAGCTGAAAATTCTTGACCGAGAGTAAGTGGAGTTGCATCCATAAGATGAGTTCTGCCACATTTTGCAATACTGTTAAATTCATTAGATTTTTCAGCCAAAACTCTTGCAAAATACTTAAGCGCTGGAATCAACTTGTTTTTTACCTGTAAGCAAACAGCTACACAAATAGCTGTTGGAATCACATCGTTTGAAGACTGGCTCTTATTTACGTCATCATTTGGGTGTATCGGCGCTTGATCACCAAGCTTTCCACCAGCAATGAGATTAGCAAGATTTGCTATTACTTCATTAACATTCATATTGGTTTGAGTGCCAGATCCTGTCTGCCAGACACTTAAGGGAAAATGAGATTCTAATCCCCCTTTAATAACTTCATCAGTTGCTTTAAGAATTAATTCCTTTTTATCAGGGGAAAGAAGCCCAAGTTCTGCATTTACAGTTGCTGACGCTTTTTTTACAATTGCAAGAGCCTGAATTAGTTCTGCGGGCATGATCTCCACACCCACACAAAAATTTTCTTTAGATCTCTGCGTCTGCGCGCCCCACAACTTAGACTTAGGGACTTGCATAACGCCCATTGTATCGCGTTCTTCTCTTGTCATTCCTTGATACTTACCTGACTTTACATTAATAGCAAAGCAAAAACAAAGGCAAATAGCGCAAAAGATTCAACAATACCGATTACAACAAAGGTTTTTCCAAAAAGAGCTGGTTGTTTTGCAATAGCTTGTATAGCAGTCGCGCAACAAAGGCCTTGAAAAATCGCTGCCACTAGAATTGCAAGTCCTGAACCAAGTCCAATTGCAATTGCTGTAAACTGTGTAATGCTGCCTGCTTGAATCTTATTTCTAAGAAGTAACATCAAAATAAATCCATAAATCAGCTGCGATGCAGGTACAGCAGAAAGACCTATCATCTTTCCTTGTCCTTCCTCAACTCTAGCCATTACACCATGAGATACCATGCCAGCAATGGAGCATCCAATTGCAGCACCGATTGCGCTTAGCGAAAGCGAACACATTGGTCCAATCATATCAAAAGCCATAAATTTCTCTCCTCATTCTTGATTAAATAATTTTAATGGACGGAATTTTTTTCCTTCACCCTCAAAACAGTGGTGGTACCATTCTAGAAAATTCAAACGGAGTCCGTGCAAAACGCCTGCCGAAACCGTTAACGTTATATTTACTGCGTGTCCAAAGAAAATAACAAGAGCACCTAAAATTCCGCCACCAACCATTGCGCCCATATCATTAAATGTTGATGCCATAATCATCCCTGCTAAGCCGAGAGCATAGAGGCGAAGATAGGAAAGGGTATCAGCAAACACTTCAATTATTTTGAAAACGATAGTAAGTCCCATCCATTTTTGCTGAATCAACATAAGTATAAAAGAAATTCCAAGGCCGCCATATAAGAGCTGCTGTCCCATAAAGCAGGTGTTATACCCGCTAATAAAACCTGCATATTGCAAAATAGAAATCGAATCTACAATTTTCGGAAGGTAAAGATACCCCCCCCACATTGTAATAATCCAACCAATCCCTGACCAGTTTCTATAAAGGTTACGAAAAAATGAAATGCTCAAATGCAGTATTCCCACAAGAATGGCAATTTCCAAAAGCAAACTATCATTCATTTCATTCATAAACTTGTAGATCTTAATACCATCAACTTCATCATAAGCTGCTTGGAGCACAGCAAGGGGCGTTCTTGCCTCGGTTATTTGGGGGTACTCTTTGACCCACTCTTGAAACGTTTGATCAGAGAGTTTCATATGATAGGCAATTTTTTTCAGCGAAATATGATATAAAATGGAAGTCTTACTCATCGGATTTGTTGGAGCAAAACCAATACTAAAGTAAGAGGCAATTAAAACACCCCAAATGATACTTGTAGTTGATAAGATCAGTCCAAGGCTTACCATTCTTCGTTTCATCCCAGTTAGCTTAGGAAACTTAAATTTAGCAAATAAGGACATGATTAAAAATAGTAACCCGTAACCAGCATCTGAAACAATCATTCCAAAAAAGAGAGCGAATGAACATATAACCCAAAAAGAAGGATCCTTATCTCCTGTTGAGGGTATATCATAAATCTCAACAAGATCCTGTCCGATTCGGCTTAAGCCTGTATTCTCTAAATAGGTCGGCATCACATCAGTTTTCTCAATTGCAACCGACGTCATATAGATGGGAAGACCTTTTACAAGCTCATCTAATTCTTTCATTTTATTTTTGGGCACCCAAGCTTCAATGCCAAAAAGCTCTTGATCTAGATAAAAATCGACATCACCTTTTGCAAACGCAAGATTCAAAGAACCAAGCTCTTCAAGTAAATATTCCTCCAAATCTTCCAGGTAACAAGTTAGACTTTTCAGCTCTTTTTCAATTAAGTGAATTTCATCAGTGAGGTTTTTCTTATCAGCAAGTAATTCACTCAAAGACTTCCGTACAGTGAGTTCTGTTAAAGCAATATTAGAAAATTTTTCCTTTCCGATGTACAGATAGTAGTCAAAATCAAACTCGCTATTAACATATATAAGGTCTTTGGGAATATTCTCGTGTTTTAGTCTATCATGTCTTACAAAGAAAAACTGAAACTCCATTCCTGAATCATTTGCAAGCGAATGAAATTCCGCAACATCAAAGTCTCCAATAGGTTTAACTTTAACAATTTCGGATTCTAAAAGCCTTCTTTGTTCTAACTTGTGATCTAAATCTAATTTTAAGCTAAGTATATTATTTACTAAGCCACGAATTTTGGGTCTTTCAATTTGCTCCTGAACCTCTTTTACGGGCTGCTTTTTTAAAAATTTGATTGCAAGCTTGAGTTCTTCAATAGGCTTTGGAAAAAGGTGTGGCTTCTCACCACTTACAGAAATAAACTCAAACCATCCAATTTTCTGTGCTCTACTAAAAAAAACTTCATGCGCTTGCTTTGAGCCAATAAAGAGGATTTTTTTTAGGTCAATTCTCATGAAACCATCTCCTCTTCTTGAAGTTTTCGCTTTACGATTTTTTCTTTTGAAACTTTTGCCTGTCCTACGGCTTGAAGTTCTTGATCTCCTAAAAAGACACGAATTTTCTTTATATCGGACTCAAGCTCTGGAATCAGCCTTTTCTCAAATAAATTGACTCGTATCGATATGACCCGAAGCTCACCCTCTAAAATTGTTTTCTTCTCTTCAGAAGTGATCACTTTTTGATACGTATGCTTCAATTTTCGAATAATAACAATAGCATCATCTACCCAAAGCGGGGTCTTTAAAAGACTCAAGTCAGGATCCTTAAAGATAAGCTTTTCTAATACAGGAACAGATATCCCTGCAATGTTTTCTGTTTTTAAGATAATTTCTTCCACATCAAATACATTTGCAAGCTCACGAATTGCCGGATCGCTCCAAAGATGGGAGTGACTGAGCGCCTCCTCTTTTGCTTGGACGTAGATTTCTTGCAATTTCTTCATCTCTTCTCGAGCCTTATTTACTTCAGCTTGAAGAAGCATTTTTTTTAATTGGAGTGTAGGCAAGTACTTTCTAAAAAGAAGAAGCTTTTTGCGCAGTCTTACAAGCTCAATTTTGGTGCATTTAAGCCTTGCCATTTAACTCTTCCAATACCGTTCAATCAGATCTTGTTTAATTCCTACTTCTTTCGCATCAAAGCACGCACCTAGGATTTCCCATCCTAAATCAAGCGCTTCATAAAGAGGAATATTTACCTCTAAGTCCATTAATTTTTCTTCAAAAAGAACGCCAAATTTAATAAGCTTTTCGTCCCAATTTGAAAGTTTAAATCCCATGCTATAAAGCTCTCTTGCCTTCAAAGCCGCTGCATAAAATCGAACAAGTGTATTCATTACAGCGGAATGGTCATCGCGACTTGATTTTCCGCCAATCACGTTTTGCTTTAACCTAGAAAGTGATCCAAATAATTCAATACGGCCACCTCTTAAATAAAATTGCCCTTCCGTAATATACCCTGTATTATCAGGAATAGGGTGTGTCACGTCATCGCCCGGCATCGTAGTGGCTGCAACAATAGTAATTGACCCAAGACCTTCGATATCAATTGCCTTTTCATATCTAGAAGCAAGGTCTGAATAAAGGGATCCAGGGTATCCACGATTAGATGGAACTTGCTCAAGGCTAATTGCAATCTCTTTTAAGGCATCTGCAAAAGCTGTCATGTCGGTAAGCAAAACGAGTACTCTTTTTCCTTGCTCAGCAAATTGTTCAGCAACGGTTAAAACCATATCGGGTACTAATAAGCATTCCACAGGATAGTCAGTTGCTTTATGGACAAACATAGTTGTCTTTTGCAAAGATCCCATTTTTTTCGCATTCTCAATGAATGCGTGAATATCGTCATACCTTGCAGCCATAATACCAATTAAAACCACATCAGCATCTGTCTGATTAGCAATTCTCATCAGCAATTGATTATAGGGCTCTCCCGCAACAGAAAATATAGGGATTTTCTGAGATTCTACAAGACAGTTAAAAAGGTCGATCATCGGAATATTTGTATGTATCATCCCTTCAGCAACAGTTCTACGGATCGGATTTGCAGGTGGCGTTCCTATTGCAACTCGCGTTCCTTCAATAGCAGGACCACCATCAATTGGCTCTCCCATTGAGTTCAATATACGCCCTAAAATATGATCGCCAACGACTACACTCATTGCTTTTTTTAAAAAAACAACACGATCGTTTGTAGAAAGTCCTCTAACAGGCCCCATGACCTGAACAGTCACCTTAGTTTTTTCAAAGCGAATAACAGAACCAAAAAGTCTTGTGCCATCTTTCTTATCAATCCGAACCATCTCACCAATTGCTACATCTTCAGCATTGATCCCAAATGTACTATTATCAATTTCAAGAAGTTCCTCATATATTTTTTGCATTTACACCGCCCCCACTTCATGCCGTTTTTCTAATTCTTCCTTTAAAGTCGCAAGCAATTTAGCATATGCTGTAGATTCAAAGCTAAGGAAGTTTAAATTTTTCACTTTGGTTTGCAACTGAAGAAAATAACTCCTTGCAGCATCGTGCGAATCAAAAGCGTATTCCTTATCAAAAATTTGATTCATCAATTGAAATTGAACTTTTTGTTGATCAAGTGAGCAATATGCATCCTCTTTATCAAAAGCATTTTGCTGTAAATAGCAAAATGAGAAAAGCTCAGACATCAAGTAAGTAACCATATCATCAACACTAATTCCTTCTTGACCAACTACTTCCATACGTCTGCCAATTTCGTCACCGTCTTTGATCAAGAGAAGCGATCTACCCACCCATTTTTTCCATTCCGGAACATCAGTTTTAAGCATATCCGCAAGAGCTTCTAAATACTTTGTCCAAGATTCCGAAGAAGAAATTGCAGGATAAATTCGCCTATCAGAAAACTCTCTAGATAAACAAATGAAAGCTCCAACCACATTCATTGTTGCCTGTGTCACAGGTTCCTGAAAGTTACCACCCGCCGGTGAAACAGCTCCAATGATCGTTACAGTACCCTCTTTTCCATCTTTAAGTTCTAGCGCGCCTGCCCTTTCATAAAATGCAGCGATTCTAGATGCTAAATAGGCCGGAAACGCTTCTTCTCCCGGAATTTCTTCCAGACGGCCAGACATTTCTCTCATCGCTTGAGCCCACCTTGAGGTAGAATCAGCAAGAAGCAAAACATTAAGCCCCATTTGTCTATAGTATTCAGCTATCGTAACGCCTACATAAACAGAAGCCTCTCTAGCAGCAACTGGCATAGAAGAGGTATTACAAATGATGCAAGTCCTATTCATCAAAGGTTCACTTGAATGGACATCTGTTAAAGTTGGGAAAGTTTTAAGTGTCTCTACAACCTCACCAGCCCTTTCACCGCAAGCAGCAATAACAACAATATCAACGTTTGAGTACTTAGAAATTAGTTGCTGAGTAACTGTTTTTCCTGCTCCAAAAGGTCCAGGAGTTGCAGCTGCGCCGCCCTGCACAAGAGGAATCATTGTATCAATGATTCGAATGCCCGTAATAAGAGGTTTTGTAGCAGGCAGTCTTTTCCCCTGAATTAAAGGAAATTTAATGGGCCATCTTTGCACCATCGTTAACTCAATCTCTTTTCCCTTTTCATCAGTAACTTTTGCAACTACTGTATCAACTGTATAACTTCCTGCAGCAATCAGCCAAGCAAGCTTATACTTACCATACATTGCAAATGGCAACATGATCCTATGTGTAAAATGAGACTCTTGAACATGACCAATTGTATCACCTCTTGTAAGAGTATCACCAATTTTAGCATCGTGTTTAAAGTCCCAACGCTTTACTCTGTCAAGTGCATCGATCTGGACACCTCGTGGCAAAAACAAACCCGAAATATCAGCAAGTTCTTCTAGCGGCGTCTGCAATCCATCAAAAATTTGCGCAAGCAAGCCGGGCCCAAGCTCAATTTCTACCTGCTGTTTTGTAAACTGAACAGGCTGACCGTATTTTACACCTCGCGTATCTTCAAAAACTTGAACCTTAGCAATTTTTCCATCAATCTCAATCACTTCACATTTTAAAGACTCATGCTCAAGTTGAACAAATCCAACTTCTCCCTGAATGATATCACCCTCAAAGCGTACCTTTAACAAATTTCCTAATGCAGACTCTACCTTTCCAGTAGCTTTGATATTATGAGACATTTTCTCTCTCCACGATGTTACTTAAAAATTTCTCCCCTTCATCACGTTTTAAAGCAAAAAAATCCTCTAAAATCCAAAGAGAAGTCATATAGCCCAATACCCCTTTTAGGGAAAAAGGATAGTTTATAAAATATTTACTATAGTAATCAAATCTATAACGTGCAATTGCTTCATACTGCTTTGAAGGATTAGTGCCAGCTGAGTCCAGAGCTTTCTCAAGATCTTCATAATCCACGGGAAACTGAAATTTTCCCGAAAGATCTTTTTGCATAAGCACAATAGCAACAGCCTCCTCACTCATATCTTCATATTGCAATTGTTTGGATAAATCAAATCCACCTTTTTTTGCCCGAAAACCTGCAAGAAGCACCCTAAGATCGTGTTCAAAGGTTAAAAAATCCTTAAGTGTCCCCCTTGCATTTTTTTTCTCTACAGCGAAATAAGTAGATAGCAATTGCGGAAAAAAAATCTGTCTATCTTCCTCTTTGTCATGAGCTTCAAAAAAATCAAGAACATAAGAGGGTAGTTCTTCTTCATTTGCTAAAAGCGCTTTAATTGTGCTCTTCGAATAATTCCCCTTTGAATCAAAAGAGACATTTTTAAATAAAGCATAGATATTCGAAATATCAATTAAAAGCTTAAGGACATGCACCTTGTTAAGCGCAAGTTTGCTCAAATTTAAATCAAAGATTTCTGTTAATTCCTTGGACGAAATCTCAGGCTTAATTCCAAATTCAAGCGGAGGTAAAATTCCATAAACAAAAAAAAGAGTCATCAAACTTCACTAAAAATAGACTTTTGCAATTCTGGTATTACATAAGCAGCTAAAAGCTCCTTTACAGCGTTATCAGTTAACTCAAGAGAAATTTTCTTCTCCTTAAATTTTATCTCGATACCACCTTTAATGTCATCAATCTGAATCGCGCTTTTCTTAAGCCGCTCACCAAAATCAGCAGTTAATTTTGAAGAAATTGCCTGCAAATCTACGTGCTTTGGCAAAAGAACTGCTAAATCAACATCAAGCCCATTTTTTTCAATGAGTCCAAAAAGAATTGTTACGGCAGCCGCAATTGAATCTTCCTTGCCCATTATGACTTCAATCTGTTTTTCTAAATCACTTGCAAATATCTTTTCAACACGTTGTCTAAGTGCAGAAATTCCCTGACGAATTGCAAGCTGGATCGAACTTTCATGAACAGCAAGCTCTTTTGCAAGCTCTATTTTATTTTCTTCGCGAATTTTAGCAACCTCAAGTTTTGCCTTATGAACGAGTTCATCTGCCTCTAACATAGCATCACTAACAATTTTTTTCGCCTTAAGCTGCGCAGGCTCAAGAGTCTCTTTTCTTAAAATCTCACAAATCTCTTTTACTTTATTATCCGCTGTCTCTAAAGGCATATGCTTGACTCTCCTAGCTTGAACTACCGCACCCATTTTACCCACATTGCAATAAAAATCGAAGCATTTTTTTAGCTAGCTTGAAAAAACGATTCCAGCTAATAGATAAGTAACAAGTGGGTCATTATGAAAAGACAGATTGCAACCATTCTTACAGCAGTAATATTTACACTAACACCAACAATTGCTAGAGCAAATTTTGATAGCGACACATCGTATAAGGATGATTATTCATGGGATATGAGTGACAGTGATCAAAAAAAAATGGCTACTGGCATGCTTATGTGGGGCTTTTTTTTAGCATTAGCAAGCGCTCTTCTCTCAGCCTTCATCCCTAACTCGACTACTCCTGCAGGAAGCACCCCACCAACACCACCGCCCGCACCGCCCATCTTCTAGCAGAAGATCCACTAGGGTGGTTAAAAATCAGTTAATGAAGGGTCATCCAAAACCCCAACCATAACATCTAGCTGCTCTTTTGTAAAAAATTCAGGACGTGGAAGTAAACTGATATTACCTACATAGGTTGAGGAAAACGAAACTTCACATCCTCCTGTATCATCTAATTTAAATGCAAGCTCTCCCCAAGGCAAGCTCTCTTTTTTTAGGCAGATATTTTTTATTAAAAGAGCAAAGGGCGAAAGACGATCCATGCATTCAGGCAGTAATTCATTCCTTAAAAACTTAGTAAACAATTGATTTAACCTCAATTGGGATTTCTCATCATTGATGTCAAACTTAGCTCTGACTGTTTCAAGAGCTGTAGATATCGGAGTCGCTGGCATCATCAAACCTCGCCTAACTTCGGGGCCAGAAGAACTATGGGTTTCTTCTTTTGCGTGAGGAACGAATTCGGGATGTATGAATTTATAAAGACCTTTAATCCTATCATCACACCCAAAATCAGCAACACTAGGATCCAAATCATTGAAGTGAGTTTTATTAATATAAACCCTTGATGCAAATTCACCTGTAGGTAGCTTCTGACTTCTACTTGTTACAATAGAAAATACAGGAGATCCAATTTTTTTATTTAACTCATCTATAACTCCCTTAGCTTCTTTAGCCCCCATTCCTTGGCTTACAATTTCTGTCATCTTACCGTCTTTATCAAACCTTTCTTCCCATGAAATAGAGCAAGGCAATGGTCCTTCAGGAAAATACATAGTCATAAATAAGTCCTCTTGATTACTTCTAATCAAAATAAAGCATTACTTAATTTATCAAGAAAGCAAAAAATATGAAATTAATAATAACTTATTTTTAAATCACGAGCAGCATATAATTACTTATTTAGAGAGATTTGCCCGTATCGGATTTGAGATTGTAGGTTTTTGTGATAAGCTCTTCGAGTTTGATTGTGTCTTTTGTAAAGCCTCGTATTCCGTCATACAATTTATCTGCAGCCATTTCATTCATGCAGAGCTCTCTGCGGAAGATTTTTTCATCTACAGCTATTTTATTAATGCTTTGAAGCTTAGATTTTGCAGGATCAAGTTTTCGAGGGACTTCTCCTGTAGCGTTTTTTAACTCATCTAGTAAGTTAGGTGCAATTGTGAGAAGGTCACAGCCAGCAAGAGCTAGAAGCTCCTCAATATTTCTAAATGAAGCGCCCATAATTTGGGTTTTGTAGCCAAACTTTTTATAATAATTATAGATTGATTCAACAGATTGGACTCCAAGATCTTCTGATGCTGGAATGACATCTTTTTTTGTTTTTACTTTTTGCCAATCCATAATACGACCTACAAATGGAGAGATAAGAGTGGCTCCCGCTTCTGCAGCAGCAACTGCTTGCTCCAGACTAAACA
>CAZKFL010000008.1:0-1786 GCA_964552055.1 uncultured bacterium | reverse complement strand
CGAGCAGCTAATCGCTTGGACCAAACTAAAAAGAAGGGTCATATTGCAATGGATACCTTCTTTCTCAAGGATTTCAGCTGTTTTAATACCTTCCCAAGTTGAGGCAAGTTTAATTAAAACCCGCTCTTTCTCAACCCCTTTTTCTTCATAAAGAGCTATATATTCCCTTGCTCTTTTAAGACTTCCATCAATATCGAAAGAAAGTCTTGCATCAACTTCAGTGGAGACTCTACCAGGAACAATTTTAAGAATTTCAGCGCCAAAATTAACAAACAGTCTGACAATAATCAAATCTAAGAGCTTATCGTTGGCTTTACAATGCATATTAGCCCATTCAACCGCCTCTTTCACAAGGGGAGCATATTCAGGCATAGAGGCTGCTTTATATATAAGTGATGGGTTAGTTGTGGCATCTTGAGGCTTATGATGCCTAATAGCCTCAATATCACCGGTATCTGCAACAATTACTGTATAATCTTTAAGTCCATCAAGTTTGCTTTTAGCCATAGAAAACCTTATCCTGCTCTTTTGCCTTATATCATGACAAAAATCTATTTTTGGGAAAGCAAATTTATGAAGAAGCGCTTGTGTGAATACCGCTATTTGACTTAACCGCCAGAAAACCAGCAAGAAAGAGCACTGCAGTTATTACACAAAATCCACCTTTTAGAAATATATCGGTTGATCTATCAATATCTTTCTTAGTTGCGACATTCGGGATACTTTCCATTGCCTGAACAGCAGTGGAGGAGGGCACCACAACCTCCTCAGCATTTAACTGAGGAGGAGGGGCTACTTCTAACGCAGGGGGCTCATCGGCAAAGAGCACCGAAGATGTGAAGATCGACACTAATAAAAACGTTTTTATTTGATTAAATCTCACTCATAACCCCTTTATACTGATCGTGTTTCAAAAAATGGTTTTTTCTTCGGCATAAACCCCCGTCTTTAAATTTGCCTCGCCCTTATCTAGCGCAAATAGCACTCGGGCTTGGCAACAGCTTCGCCTAATTCAAATCTGGGGATTTCTGACTTGAAAATCCCCAATTTTTGAACCGCTCTCAGTATAATTACTGCGTTAACAACTCTTCTTCTAATTCATTTTCAAAAAAGAACTCAAGGAATGACTCTTGTTCTTGTTCGATATTCTTTTTCAAGCGGCGGAAATATCTCTTATGTCCGGTACCTGAAGGCATCTGCTGTCCTGTAATAATGTTAGACTTGAAGTCAAGAAGATAGTCAACCTTACCTTCACAAGCCGCATCAGTAAGAACTCGAGTCGTCTCTTGGAAGGAAGCCGCTGAAAAATACGACTCTGTTCCAAGCGATGCTTTTGTAATTCCAAGTAGCACTGGAGCTGCGCCTGCAGGTCTTCCACCTTCATCAATAACTTTTCTATTTTGAAGATGAAATGCCTTTTTATCAATGTCTTCACCATACAAGAAAACTGTATCGCCCGGATCAGTGATACGCACTTTTTGAAGCATCTGTCTTACGATGATCTCAACGTGCTTATCGTTAATGTTAACCCCTTGTAAGCAATAAACTTCTTGTACTTGGTTTACGAGATGTTTCTGAAGTTCACGGACTCCGCAAATTTCTAAAATCTCTTGTAATTTCACAAGACCTTCAGTCAATTGTTGACCTTTTTCTACATGATCGCCACGCTGAACAATTAAGTGCTTTGTAAGAGGTATAAGATGCTCTTCTTCCATACCTGTCTCTTCATCCCGAACAACAATAATTCTCTTGTTCTTCTGAACACCCTTAAAGTCAACAACGCCAT
>CAZKFL010000007.1:28757-63138 GCA_964552055.1 uncultured bacterium | reverse complement strand
CAAGCCTGAATTTAAGTTCGGGGTCTTCGGTAAGACGAACAAATTCTCGCCACTCCGAATTGATTCCTTCTCTAACTCCTATATCAATTCTTTCATTAGTAAAAAAATAGAGATAGGTTTTATCAAATCTTTCAGGCTGACTAAGAAATATGCGATACATTTCGAGAACGTCAGCATCATGCAATATTTCAACTAATCGTGTTTTTAGAAAGAGATTGGTCGTATCTTTGTTTGCAATAGCATCTCCATAAATAACTGCTTTTGGAGACCCTTGAGTTGCAATAAACATTGTGGATGAAAAGTGATCACCACTTTTTCTATCCCAATGATCTAAAGCTTCGTCTTCTCTTCCCTCATCATGGGCAGCGCATGCTGCAATTTCCCAGGATTCAAGAGGAGCGAATCCAAGAAGGTTATTGATCATTTGGGCAGCAATAGCAACGCGGACCGCATGCATGAGTCCGTGAGTATTTCTAGGAAGTATTGCTTGGAGATTTACCTGCGCTATATATTGTGCATACGAGGTAATTCCCGCTCCAAAATAAGGTGAAGCAAGCTCTCTACGAATTCCTAATCCATCTACGTAGGACGGTTTTTCCGGAAATGGTTTTGTATAATTAGGGAGAATATACCCTTCTAAAATAGCTGTTATTTCTGCTTGCGCGCCACCAATCATTGGAGTTAATTCAGAAATTCTATTTTCTACCCAAGTCCCTCGTGCCATACAAAATAAAGAGAGCGTTCTGAGTGTTTCAAGTGAATCAACCTTGATTCCTGTTTCCTTTAATGCTTCTTCTAAAAAAGGGATTTGATCGGGATTCGTAAACGCATA
Organism: uncultured bacterium; assembly: GCA_964552055.1. Lineage (GTDB taxonomy): Bacteria > Chlamydiota > Chlamydiia > Chlamydiales > 2-12-FULL-49-11 > VGMD01. The sequence goes on along the minus strand of CAZKFL010000007.1, from coordinate 62,306 downwards.
ATTGATCTTTGGTATTGGAAGAGAATGATATTCAAAACTTTCCATCAGCTCATGTGGACGGACCTCTGGTCTTGCTACTGAAGAGGCAAATACAACAGGGGCTCTCCTTTCAATATAAGATTTTTCTTCAAGGGTCACAGTTGTTCTGATTTCTTTGATTGCAATAGCTATCTGGCTTAAAAAGGTGTTAGGTGGTAATGCGGCGATACGTCCTAAGAGATCAATTATGCGTGGGTCATCACCATGTCCAAATAGTTTTATTCGCTTAATATGAATAAGTAAAAAATCAGTATTTTTTTGATCGAGCTCTTCAAGTGAGGCGGATACAATATGAGAAAACGCATCATCTAATGCAAAAAGCCCTTGTTGAAAATGTTCAGAAGCTCCCCCAATTGCATAAAATTCAGAAACATGCACTCCTTCCGTAAGATTAAAGTATTGAGATTGAAGAATAGAACCGGTAGCAGGAAGTGTGATGCCCGAAATATGAAGTCTGTTGAGATCCTTATGACTACCGCAAAGTTCACCTGCAAAAGCAACGTCACCTAGGTCCATTAAGACTCCCAGTGGAAGTAGTTCACCTCTCTTTATTAACCCGGGTATTGTAGCAGTTGTTGTTCCATGAATAAATGTCAGCTCTTCAGGAAAGCTAATCTGCAAAGCGTTATAGATGACCTGCTTCCTGAGATCCTTCCAAACTCTTTTTCGATTTGGTGCATTTTCTCGAAGATATTTTTCTACTTCCTTTACAACAGCTAATTTATACTGATTAAAAAGGGAAGCAACAATACAAATAGGCGGTTTTATAGGGGAGATTTCATCTGGTCTTACTTCACGAAAATTTCTACTTGCTATTTGCAAATAGGAAAGAAGAGGGTTGCGCGTTATCCAAAGATCGTAGATTGCGACTAATCTTTGATAATCATCCCCAAACTCTTCTTTGAGACCAGCAGTCTTGCAATACTCTTTAACCGATTTGATACGCTCCACTTCCTCTAAAGGAAGCCCCCAGGGATTATTACTATGCCTACCCCAAAGACTCATTAGACGAAGCGATTCCTTTATTTCTCCACCAACATCTTCTAATTCAAGCGGTCTTGCAACCTTTGTTACAAGTGCTTCAGGAATAATTAAACCCTCTTTAGTTAATAGCCTTCTGTATAAGGCAGAATAATGTGCCACTCGGGATCCGGACTGAGACAATAAATGTAAGACAGTAATAAGAGGTAAAGGGAAAGCAAATACTCTTTTAATGATAAGATTAGGATCCTTATGCTTGTCAAAAAGGCGGTCAAACCACCTCTCAGCAGCCTCTACTGTTAATTTTAAGGAAGGCGCGTTAAGAAGTAATACCAAATGCAATAAGTCAATTGAAGCTCCTCTTGCCCATAAAAATTCAACAATATCAGCATGACCCTGTTTTGCTGCAAAAAACAATGCAGTTTCTCCAACTTTTTTACTGCAAATATCAACAGCCACTCCCCTCTCCAAAAGAAGTTCTACAATTGCAAAATGGCCCATAAAACTTGCAAACATTAATGGAGTAGAACCATCTTCATTAGTCACGTTGACATCTAGCCCCTGCTCGATTAGAAATAATAATATTTCTTTATGGTTTCGCCCAGCAGCAATATGCAAAACTTTTTTTAAACCAACTTCATTTAAAAGTTCCTTTTTCTTAAAAAATAATTTAACTATCGAAAAATGACCATTTTGAACCGCCATATAAAGTGCGCTTACATTAAATTTTATGAAACTGATATTTCGATCAGCTCCATTTTCTAAGAGATAATCCACTATAGACTCGTGTCCATCTTCACAAGCGGCATGAAGAGCTGTATACCCACGCTCTGTTAAATTAATGTCTGCACCTGATGCTAGAAGAAATTGAACAATTTTTAAATAACCGCTGCTAGAAGCTATTACAAGAGGGGTATCGATTATACACACCTCATTGACCCTAACCCCCGATTGAACAAATAGCTTCACCACACCCAAGTGACCTTTTTGACAAGCAATACTAATTGGTGATGCGCCTTGAAATGTTTTAGTGAATAAAGCTCCATATAAAAGAAGAAGTCTTGCAATCTCAGTATGACCTAATTGAGCAGCTACAAATAACGCAGTTGCACCATCTTCTGTATTTTGATAATTTACATCTACACGATTATTCAAGAGAATTTGAACGTAATCGCTCCTTCCTATAAATACAGCCAATTGAAGAAGACTATGGCAACCTATATTTACATTTGGACTGGCACCATGTTTTAATAAAAGTTCAGCAAGTTCTAATTGAAGCACACGTAGAGTACTCATCAGAGGCGTTGCACCATCTTCGTTTGCCTGATTCAAATAGTCAATTTTCCCTTGAGCTATAAAATAACGAGCAATTTCAAGATTTTCATCCGGAAAATGCGTGTTAAAGAACAAAACAAGCGAACTATTTAATCTCGCATACTCTTCAAACTGTTCCTCCCTTGAAACCGTTACACATATATTTCCGGCACCAATTGCAGATATCATACCCTTACACCCCAAACATTATTTAGATTCAAACCGTGAATTGAATCACCATCAGAATAACAAGATTGTATTAATAAGTAAAATATATTAGAATTTTCCATTCCAGGGATTTTTCCATTGGCCACTTGATAATATTGCCGAAGCATTACTATCGAAATGCATAAGGCGAACTAAGAACTAATTGCATTCCACAATATTAGTAATTAAAAGGTTAAATAAACATGACCAGTGATAGCTCTCCTTTAAACAGCTCTTCTCCAGTTAAACGCTATTTTATGGCTAAAGGTGAGGATGCAGACCTTATACCAATTGATTGGCAACCATATTGGCGAGATCCACTTTCAAATCCACAACCTAAAGTTTCTTTAAGTACGTTTGCTCCACTAAATGTTGCTATAAAAATACTAAAAGATCAATTTATTGAATGCACTACCTCTGATACGGAAACTAAATATTCAGTTATTAAGACTCTAGTTATCCTAACAAACGAAAAAGAAATCTTCAAATTAGGACTTCAAACATTTCCTACCGTACGAATTGATAGTCACTTAGAAACCCTTTCAATCTATATAAAAGGGAGTGTAAAGATTGCTGTTGATTTACCTCGAACGATTTCCTCAAAAATATTGAAATATCTTATCGAAGGAAAACCGCCGGGTTCTAGTAGGTTTACTTGTTTCCAATTCATAGATTATATTAATGATCTTTATATAGATGACTTTGTACGACTTGAGAATTATTCAAGAACGCCTTGGACGGCAGATGAAGTTCTAACCGGTAATTCTGTTATATTGTATCATGAAGAAAAACATATTCATGCAGCATTATATCTTGGACACGATCTATATCTTTGGCATTGCGGCCCGGTATGTTTAAGAGTATCCTCCTTCAAAGAGATGTTAGTATGCTATCCTTCTACCCTTGTAGAAATAGCGATTCCAAAAGTACTTAGCTCTTAGAACTATATTAAGGCGAAGTTTTTTTAATGACTAACTCAAAAGCATTCAGAACAAACTTTGTTTGTTCAAGTAATGGAACCTCACATAAATCCTTTAACAGGACCTGTAGCTCAGCAATTTTATCCCGTTCCAGGTTGCTAATATAATAACATTTTTTTTCTACTGGATTTATCAATACATAACAATAACACTCCTTTGAATGAGATTCAGCACAAATGCTCCTAGCTATCTCAGGATCAAAAAATTCACACTGATCTAAACATTCCAAGATCCTATCAAACATAATAGTCGTAGGCATTGAAAGAATTAAGTGTAGTAATATAGGCCCTGATTTTAGCGCAAAAAATCTGAGATATTTTTGTATACATTCACTGTTATAGCGTTGAATAGCACGAAATATATTCAACATGATAAACGATTTCACCCAATCAGAAGAAGGTATCTTTGCAGTTCCTAATATTGTGATAAAGCTTATTAAATCTCGATGTATCTGCTCAGGTAAAGAAAAAGCCTTAATAAAGATGATGTCTAACGCCAATGAAAATTGATCTGAAAAATGGATATAAAACACTTCTAAAGCTTTTATAACATCGGGGAATTCTTCTAGCTTTTGAAGTAGGCCTTTTATTTCAACATATCTTGGCCACTTATCTCTTTTATGCGCTCTAATATATTCAATTTCGCCACTGGTCAATCCAGAAAGAGGATCTGGGGATAACCATTGCCAAAAAGAATGATGCAGGGCAACATCTTCCACAATTTTTTGTCTGTATATCCGCGCATCCCCTGTAAAGAGTTTCGATTCATTTAGAGCATAACCTAAATTCCCTCCGTATTCAGAATTTCGCACAAATTCTGAGTCTGCATAAAAATCAATCAACCGATCTAAAATCGGCGTTCTTGGCTCTTCCCGGATAAACAATTGCAATATCCTATTAACTAACAACATAGATTTAATTGAAGGAGATTTCCAATACACAAGACAATGATAAATATCATGGATTGAAAATCCAGCCTTTCCTACAGCATGCCCATCAGCTAGATTAGGAAGTGAAGCGCCCATAACATCAATACCCACCACATGAGAAAAGCAAAACCTATCAGCAACAACATCTGTTTGTTTGACTTCACCTATGACTGGCTTTACTTCAATCGGGACACTACCTAAAGAGAATGCATCGCGTATTACACGAAATGCCGGTAATACAAATTGTCTTTTCCCTTCCAAATAAAACCGTTCTTCTCCAGTGAAAGGGTACAAATTAGCGTTAGTAGCAATTGCAATACGAAAAAGCATCGGATCCAAATATTGAAGGGCACTCTCTAAGGCAGGAACCAAAACAATAGATCTATCCACTGCAAAAGGATAAGAACTAACTTTCGCTTTTAACAATTCCCGCTCTCTAGGATTCATAAAACGAAAAAATTTTCCCAAACACTCGTCGTAGCGAGGGTCAGCTACATCAATAACTTCAATTTTTCGCCCGCACTCAGGAATTCCAAAAACTTTTGTACCATGCCATTCATGAGTTACTTTTCCATCTTTTGCTTCATACGAAAAACACGAGTAGGCCATATTGGATTCGATAAACTGTTGAACCGCAGCAGAAAGCAATGCAATTGTTACAAACTGATCTTCAGTGATTCTCTCTTTAAAGAACGCATTTAAAGCTACTAGCGTCCATTTCGAAGCTCCACTTTCTTCCCAAAATGAGCCCACAAAAGGAATCTCACTTAAAATATTTTCACAAAGCCTTCTAATATCAGAAGAAAGCACCTCACTAAAATGGGTGTGAATTTCCGAAAATTGCGCAGCAGTTAATTTTTCTGTGAGCGGATAACGTTTATAATCTATTGCGAGCGCCACTTACAATTCCTTAAAAAAAGAAAGAGAATTTATAGCAATTATTTATCTTTTGCAATAAAATTAAACGCTCTTTTCAAAAGACTTTATCGCATGAGGATTATCATGATTTTAGAAAATTTTAAACCATTATTGGCAAGTTTATATGATGGCATAAACCCTGCTTTTCGACCTGGAATTTCAGGAGTAGCGGAACAACTACGTATGGCATTTTCTGAAATCAAATTGAGTAAATCTACTAATAAATTTGTCACCAAAGGAGTAAAACCATGACTGCCCCTCTCACCCATTTTACATTATACCTTGCAGCTGAAGGGAATTCCGTAGAAATAAAAGGCCCTGACCTGGCAGATGCTAGCCTACCAGAACAAGCAGAGGCTTCCGCTTGTAAAACACATCAAGAAGTTTTAGCTTTTTTAGAAAGATTGAGACATTCCGAGACTAGAAATGAACTGCATTTTTTCCATTATCACAATACTTCTTATGATGGACACCTAGGGACTTGGCCAATGGGTGTTGCGCATCCATGCACTCTTGAAACCCAAATTAGTTTTATTCAATATAAAATTGGCGAAAGTGCTCATGGAGTTAGACGTATGCCAACATCTTCGTGTGTGATTCTTTAAATTCTCTAAATAACGAGCGGGGGTCTGATATCTGCCCCCCTATTCTTGAACCAGCCGGAACGCAAAACGCTCGCTCCTTATCTAATCACGTTCAGTTATGGAAAACAAAGTACGGAAGTCATCTCGGATTTCTAGGCAGAATGAAATTTCATTGGTTAAGCCATCAGCTTTTAAGTTGGATAAAAAAAAGCCCTAAATAATCTCTTATTCAAAATGTAGATATACTGAGGGGGTTGAATAACTCCTCCATTAATGAATGAGATTCTCCTACCAGTAAAGATGCTGCGCAACTTGTGACTTATGGGCGCTAGAGCTCCCACCTAAAGGGAGGAGACTCCAGAGTCCTTGCTGGTTCAAAAATATCTACGTTTGATGAATTTAGTCGGAATAGTTATAATACTTGAAATCTAAAAATAAGGAGATTATGGATATAGCACCCGAATTAAAATATTTCTTACATAAAAATTATGATGTTCTTTGGTCTCATCCAGAATCTACAGGGCGCTGGAGTACTTTTTTATTGGGGGAAATCCATCGGGATATACCTATAGAACGAATGAATGCCTTGTTTCTATCGCTCTTTTCCAAGCCCGGGAGCATCCTTATGATGGAGGAGGATTCAAGTGGGAAGTTCGAGGGAGATCTTAAAGACAAACTTCTTTCTATTTCAAAAATCCATACTTCAGGTGATACGATAACCGTCATAGGATGGGATAATAAATGCGAAAAACTGATTCGCACAATGGAATTTGTTAACTATGCATGTATTTTATTAAATAATCTTCTTAGTGAAACTGTTGAAGATTCTACATTGTTGGATAGATTAGAAGTAATTCATGCATATCAAAATGGTAATGCGCGATTTGAAAAATTACTTATCGATAAATTTCAAGAATGTTTGGAGCCCAGTAGAATCGCCGCATTTTTTCATGTCAAACGGTTTATAAAAAGAGGGTTGATGGCTCGAAAAGATAGGGCAGATTCAACCAATTTAATTCTACACTATAAAGGTTGGCTGCAATCCTATTTAGTAAGGATCTTGCAAGAATCGTTTGATCAAAGAACAGAGAGTATGGTTCATACCTTGCAAAAAGTGCATAAAGCACAAGAAGGTGAATGTTCTGTCCTACCCAACTTTCTCATTGCTGGAATTTCTCATTTAATAACTGACTATAACTTCGGTGAAGGTCGTATGAAATATCGTTTTTCCTTGAAATATTTATACGATTATTTAAATTTATATGGGCAGGAAACAGTAGTACTTATCCCCAAATTATTTCAGATTGCTCCTGTACCAGCTATTATGCATCTTGAACATAGCGCATCTCAAAAAATTCAATCAACCTTTCGATTTTACAGTTTAAAAAAACGTGAGATAATAGAAGAGCAGTCTCGTCTCAATTCGGCTGCCGTTCTGATCCAAAAAATTGCAAGAGGTCACTTAAGCAGAAAACAAAACTAATAGATCCTTATTCATTTAACCAAGATATAAATTTCGTTCTTAAATCTTCAAAAATATATATGTCCTTTCCATGAGTAAGTATCGCAACTGTAATTCCGAGAATCTTAAGACTATTAATAATTGCAAGTCTTTCCGAATCTGATAAAACCCTATGTAAATTTATAGATACCCCATATGCAGCTACAATATCTTTAATGCTATCCTCAGGGAGTCGGAGCCTTTTTGCAATTTCTTCAGAAGAAAATTCCTCAATATTATTTTTATAAACCTTTCGAATGAGTTTTTTTGGAAGAATAACACCTTTATCTTCAGCTTCGGTTATACTTGTGACAGGAGGAAGATCCTCGCCTCTTAAAAGTGCAGCAAATTCAGGATAGAAGAGTGTATTTCGCTGGGTAAGGGCATCAGATATTTTCCTCCATTCAAACTCGTTTACTGTTAAGATGTCTATTGCCCTTCGAAGTTCGCCTTCTAAAATTTTATTAACATCAGCCATGGAACCTGTCAAAGTCGATCCCATTCCTTCATCTTCCACCATAAGAAGGGCAATTTTTTTAGCTTCCTCCAAATCGCTTTTGCTTCCGATATACGCAGATCCATAGAGCAATTCACCGGCTCTTCCTGCAAGGCAAACACATATGCGATCGAGTAAAGCCTGCTTTGAATTCTCATGAATACCATCTTTTACATGTCTCCATTCGATGTATCCTTTAATATCACCAGTTCCACAAAGAGAAATTTTATGAAATTTTCGATATAAGACATGACCAACAATTGCATGTCCAGATTCATGTGCTGCAACAACTTCTTTTTCTTTAGGAGAAAGATTTGACGATGTTAAAACTCCAAAGTTCACCATATCGCGCGCTTCATCAAAGTCTTTTAGCGTTAGAGGAGCTCTTTTTGATTTTTTTTGAGCAATACCTTCCGCTTCGTTCACCCAAGAAACAAGCTTCGCTCCAGAAAAACCTTCACTGATTGTTACAAGATCAGCGACTGTAAGCTCGGGGTTTAGTGATATTCCTTTTAGATGAATTTCCAAAATCTGCTTTCTTATTGAGCTGCTTGGAAGTGAGAGCGAAATACGTCTATCAAATCTGCCAGGACGAATCGCTGCTGGATCAAGCACTTCTACATTATTCGTTGTTCCAATAACGACAACTCCCTTTCTTTCTTGCGTAAGAAGTGTGAGCAACTGATTTACACTCGCATTAATATGGAAGCCAGTTGTTGATGTTTGATCAAATCTTTTAGGAATAATCGATTCGATTTCATCAATGCAAATCACTGCGGGAGCGGCTGATTCGGCAGCTTTGAAAATCCCTCTTACTAATTGATCTGTTTCGCCAACATATTTTCTTTGGAGACTACCGGCCGCAATCATAAAAAATTTAGCTCCTGCGTGCCCCGCAATCGCTTCTGCTAAAAAACTCTTCCCAACTCCCGGAGGGCCGCTTAATAAAAGTCCCTTTGGAGCTTTTTTTTCATCTTTCGTAAATTTTTCTGGGTTTTGAAGATAAACTACATAGTCGGAAACACTTCTAATCAGTTCGGGATCTCCACCAAATTTTTCTAAATCAACTGTTGGAACATAAGATGAGAACTCTTCTTCTTCTTCTGATTTTGCACATGTTGCTTTGTTTGATACAAATAATCCAAGCGCTGTAATCACTGTCATCCATCCAAAAGACAAATATCCTGTTTTTTCATAGGTGTGAGATTTGCTACCCGCACTACTTCCCTGAAAGAGATATGCAGATCCAATAACTGATAGAGGCCTTCTTGGTAATGCTATAAATGCTTTAAAAGTTACATGAGCAAAACTAGAAATACTTTTAATATGCATAGAATAACTTCCCTAGAAATTGTTTTTAATAGATTGTCGCCAGAAAAGATAACATCCAGCATCTTAGAGCGCAATATCAATAGAAAAATCTTTAGAGGCGACTTGGGAAAAGGGTTCTTAAGTAAGCAACAGCCCCGCTACTGCAGTTTTTTCTTTCAGCGATTTGAAGAAGCGTTTCCCCTGAATATGTTATCAAATGGTTAGCTCCTGCCTCAACGAGTGCAATGACACATTCACCACTAGAACAATCGGTTTCAACTGCAGTCACAAGAGGCGTTCTTCGACAATCAGAGCAGATTTCTAAATATTCTGGCATGTAGGGTATAATTTTTCTAATGAGCGCAGGATCACGAGCTTGAGAAAAACAAACTGTACAATTTTTGTTGGAGTGATCTTCGCAACATAGAACTTAAAATTCCGATGATTCATTATGAATTCAGAGGCTTCATATTCTTCGTTTTTTTGAGAAAAAAACCTAACATGTCACGTCAATCCTGATTTTAACTTCATATATATCAAGCTCAAATTTACAGAATTTATTTTATTTACGCGCCTCAACATCTATTTGAATTTCAAGACCCCCGGACTTATTACACCATTGTAAATATTGTAGTAGTGACACCCTAGAAGCACTAAGAACTCTCTCCATCTCTTCTATCTCTTCTACTTTTGATGCACCCACAAATCGAGATTTATGATCGCCGGGACAATTATGAAGAAGCACTCCAATAAGTTTTTGCGGGAGGTGTAATAGGTCTGCTAGTTTTCCAAACAATTCTTTTACCGAGTCCGTTGTACCCACCGGAACTTTTACACCAAATTTTGGTAGATACTCGTCACGTACGATATCTGCTTCATTAGCTAGTAGAAATAACGCATCTTTATATGGACGCATACCCCAGAAAATTACTTCACCTGTTGCACACACTGACATAGACTCTCCTTTAATTTATTAATATTTGCCATTCCTAAATACCTAACGAATGAACAGTTATGCTGGCACAATCATAGAACACAACAATAATAAATACAATGCCAAATGAATAAAATATTAAAAAAAATGATGGTAAGCATACTGACTGGTTATGCAAACAATACTTGAACACGAGTGATATCGACACAAGTATTTATAGGGATTTCGAAAAAATAGGGAAGCTGCCATTTTTGAGTCATACTTGCTTGTTTACTACCCGTTTTATCCCATGGTGGATAGACTCTTATTGCTCGCTTGCCCCCCTTTCCATGCTTAGAAACAATCCCTTTTTCATATAACACGTGCTTGGGGAAAACAAACTGTCCAAAATGCTCAGGTGTGCGGACACTGACAACAACTAGATCAAACGGGTCTTCTATATCAAAAGGTTGAATAGGCCCTCTCCCTATCCGCTTCCAAATGGTAACAAATTGTCCAATTTTTGTCGGAGTGATCTTCGCCACACGGAACTTAAGGTTCCGATGATTCATTTTGAATTCAGAGGCTCCATATTCTTCACTTTCCGGCTCTATTGCAAACTGATCCCCAATTAAACCGCTTGGCTCATACGCAATTTTCTGAGCTTCTTAGAGCGCAATATCAATAGAAAAAATCTTTACAGGCGACTTGGGGAAAGGGTTCTTAAGTAAGCAACAGCCCCGCTACTGCAGTTTTTTCTTTCAGCGATTTGAAGAAGCGTTTCCCCTGAATATGTTATCAAATGGTTAGCCCCTGCCTCAACGAGTGCAATGACACATTCACCACTACCGCAATCAGATTCAACAGCAGTCACAAGGGGTGTTTTTCCACTAACAGAGCAGATTTCTAAATATTCTGGCATGTAAGGTATGATTTTTCTAATAAGCTCAGGATCCCGAGCTTTTGCAGCAAAATGCAAAGCAGAGCGCCCATCTTTTGCTCGCCGCTTTGGATCAGCCCCTTTGGAAAGCAAGAGTTCTACGATCCCCTTAAACCCTCTCTTACAGGCTAATAAAAATGGAGTCATTCCCTTCCCCTCACTAATATTTATATCTACAGGATGCCTACTTGAAACGATGGCTCGAATACTTTCAATATAACCACCCGCGCAAGCAAACAATAACCAAACCGATACTAACTCAGGCTCTTCCTCAGAAGAACTTAAAACTTTAAGTAGCTCCTCATAAAAAAATAAAGCGTCGCCACATAAATACACGTTTTTAGCAAAATCAAGCTTTGCAGACCTTGGCCCTAAGACAGCTCCCCGAGCGATTAAACTCCGAATCAAAGAGAGATTAGATCGAGCTCCATAATCAGCAAAAGCAAAGTTCAAAGGTGTTTCGCCACTAGTTGTAACAGCATTAATTTGAGCGCCCATAGATAAAAACCAATTCGCAAGGGGTTCATTTCCATTCAAACATGCAACCATTAAAGGGGTAATCCTTTCAGGGTCTGGAGTGACGTCAACAGGCAAACCTTTATCAACCAAAATTTGCGCTAATGGAATTACCTGATCAATCTCTCTAGAAAGAGTATGCCTCGCTAAACAATGTAATAAGGAAGCATTGATTAGCTTATAACCCCCTGAATTATTATAACACCGGTTGCATAAGCCAAGCATGACAGTAGTTGCTACGGAGGCGCCCCTGTCAAGCAATCTAGAAACAGTGGGTGTAAAAAGCTTGCAACAAGCAAGAGAAAGAGCTGTATGCTCGCTATCCAAGCTATAATTTATGCTTTTTTTGGCTGAAAAATTCAATACAGTTGCATTATATGTAACATCGACAAGTCGAGCTAATTCCTCAACCTTTGACTCTGTCCATACATAAGCTGAACGATTAATAATCTCATATAGAACAGTCGCCCCATTATCATCTCGAACTGTGGGATCAACCCCTTTACCTAATAAAAATCGTAAATAATCAACATGAGGGCTCTTCGTACAATCAGTGACCACTGCATGCAGTAAAGTTTGTCCAAGATAATTTCTCCCTTTAATATCCTGTGAACCACACCACTCTGTCGTATATTCTTCAAATTCTGCGACAGACCTCGCCATGTCAAGACAACCAAAATAAGTAGCCATTATTACGGTTCCTTTTCAGTATTATTAAAAAAATATAAAGAATACTAAATTTAGATTTTTATGTAATCTAATTTTGTTCAGGATTAGACTTGAGTCATGATATTTGATCACTAGAAATAGTATCGAGAAGAAATAATACTTTTTTTTATTTTTCTCTGTGTTCTCTGTGGTGATTTATTTTTTTTACTAGTATAGTTCCATCATGATTTATAGAATTTTGGCAGTTGTTTTTTTGTTCGGCGCTCCGGTGATTGCAGATAGCTATCAGGAAAAAGTGGATGTACTTTTTAATAGCCTAGATCCGGCCTCGCTTGGTGAGCTTTTTGCATTTTATAACTTGTATCCTAGCACAGTAGCTGGCGAAAGAGCGTACAATAAAGCATGGCAGCTAATCAATCTCCATCGCGCTATTAAGGTTGAACCGCGAAAAATGCAAGGATTTAGCTTTGATATTAAGCCTATTATTGCTCTTGTTACAAGAGAGCCGTATGAAGACTCTGTTCTCCTTACGGAAAAAGAATTAGAGACAATAGAGCTCATCACAAGTCATTTAAAAAACAGACAATTAAAGGGTTACAACGTTTGGAGTACGGATGAAATTGTAGCAATGCCCAGTGAAGATATCGATCTTGCTAGGTCCATTTTTCTCTATCAATTTGGAAAAGAAAATCCATTAAAAGTACGGTCATACGAAGCCTATCTTGATATGATGGCGCTTCAGATTTTATCAAGACTCCCCAAAGATTATAACGATCTAGACGCGCTAGGTGCGATCAGTCATTTTATTTTCCATGAGATGCGTTACCGCTTTCCGCCTCATTCCATGTGGACAGAAGATGTCGATCTATATACGTTTCTTCCCTCCGTTTTAGATAGCCGGCATGGCGTTTGTCTTGGCGTTTCTATCCTCTACTTAACACTTGCGCAGCGAATCGGACTCGAACTAGAAATTATTACTCCACCAGGTCACATTTACCTTTCTTATCAAAAAAATGGCCATGAGATCAATATTGAAACAACAGCAAGAGGGCTTGATATGCCCACAGAAACCTACCTTGGAATTGATAATAAAATTCTAAAAAAACATCAGATCAAGAATGTTGTCGGTCTTAATTTTATGAACGCGGCCGCGACTGCATGGCATCATAACGACTACAAGACAGCCCTCTCCTTCTATGGAAAAGCAGCTCTCTTTCTACCCAATTACCCCATACTCAATATGTTTACCGCCTACAATCACCTCTTAAATGGCAATATCAAAGAGGGCAAAAAACTACTTGAAAAACTGAAAAGCAATCCCGTTGTTGAATCCATCTATCAAGATACAATCGCTGAAGACTACCTCCTCAAACATGTCGATATCGAAGGAATCAAAGCCGTATTCGAGGAAGTCAATGAAACGCGAGAATCCATTCTCAAGAAACAAGAAAAAATTCAAAAAACTCTCAAAAAATACCCCAAATTCCGTGAAGGCGTATTCCATCTCGCAGTGACCTGGCTCCAACTCGGAAGAAACAAAGAAGCAATCGAAGCTTTAAAACGCTACCACGATCTTGATCCCGGAAATCCTACCGCCGAATACTACCTCTCCGCCCTCTCCCTCCAACGTTGGGATTTCAAAAGTGCCATCAAGCACTACAATTTCTGCAAAATCATTCTCGAAAAACATAACCACAAACCTAAGCTCCTCCAAGGCTACGAAAAGCAACTCCGCCAGTCCGCTCCCACTCACCTCCTCTAACATCACACTGCACAAACAACGCAAATCAATTGCTACATATTAAAAGTTTCTGTTAAATTTTTTCTCGATAAAACATACGGTAATTTAATGAATAAAATTGGATTGAATTTAATAATGATCATTGGGTTTACTCCGATCGCAGTCTCTTTTTATTTAACATTTCTTGAGATAGCAAAAACTGCTTGGAAGTCAAATAGTAAATGGAAAAAATGGCTAGCATGCACTTATCTTTTTGCAATTACTGCTTCAGTACTACGTGTTATATACCTTTTAGTAAGCTAAGAATTATGAAGGCAAAATTTTTATTTAATTTTCTTTGCGCTCTGCTTATTTTTTATACAAGCATAATCAATGCTCATCCACCATCGAGTGCCATGTTTGTGGAACTTGTAATACACGAAGACGCGGAAGGTATTCGTGAGTTTTTTTCAAAAATGGCTAAAGACTCACCAACTATTTGTGAATGCAAGACCTTTATAAAAGAAGTTTCTACTGAATTATCGCTTTTTTACAATGTCCCTTTATCCAAATTTTCTTTAAAAAATTTAACTAAACAATTGGAAACTTGTATTAAAAGCACTAAACCCGCAAAAAAATCATTGCAAACTAGCACCCTTCCTTTTTTGAATTTATATAAAAGCGGATTTTCTTTATTAATGCCAGCTACGTATCCAATTAATAGTTATTCAGATGAGGACTTTTCAACAAATACTGTTATAGGATTAGTGGAAATGCTTGTGGGTTCATTGCTATACATTATCCCCCATCCTGCTACGAAAATTATTGGCGGAATTATCCTTGCTGACGGAATAGCAAGAGCAGGTGGCGGATTAATTGAAATAGATGACAAAAATAAAAAAATAGCACGCGAAAGCAACGATTTTATCTTAATCAGAATAGGGAAATAATTCTATGTGGCAAAATGCACTACTAGATGTTTTATTGAATTTTATAAAAATTGCAGGACCAGCTCCAATTGCTGGCTATTTTTATTTTCTTTTAGTTGAGGAAACAAGAAAGGCTTGGAAATTAAATATACGGAAAAAGCTATGGCTCACGTATTCAGGATTATTTCTTCTTTCAGTTGCATCACTTAAGTATCTACATTGGATGTTTACTTAACTGAACTATAAATTTCGAGTAAACCAAATGCTAAAGGAGTTTCCAGGAAAGGATATTGCCTTGTGTACGGGCTTGCTTTTCTTCGCCTGTGTAAATATAAGTGTTGCTGATTTAGATGGCATGTTAGCTAGCCCCAATACTTTAGGGACCAATGCTCTATTAATCATACAAACCTCTATATGGACAATAATATAACAGGAGCAACACAATTGTCCGCATATTAGGCAATTAACTTATAATCAAGGGATTAGACCTAGTCAGATTCGTCGTTTTCAGAGGGGGCCTCAAGAATCGGCGCCTCTTCTACTGTTTTGGGATAACGAACTTGAATGGTTTCGCGGGTGCAATCATTATAGATATCAATTGGGTAGTCCAGGTTGCCATTTTGGGTATTTATTACCGAAATGTTACAATCCCTAGGATGGCCGTGTGTGCTACTATCATTCCATCTCCTTGCTGTTTGATGATGAGGAGGCGAAACATCGTACCAAGTGGTATCTATTCTAATTTGACTACCATCTGAAAGTATCTCTTGAACTGAAGTATCCTGCTTTTCTTGAGGAGCCGAATCATCTGCAAAGATCAAAAAGGGAAGACAAAGAGCTACTCTAAAGAAACTAAGGGATTGTCTTATCATAGTATATCATCGCTTCAGCGCGAACTTTCTCCCCTGTAATTTTATTAGTAATTGTAAAGGGGTATTCATCCGCTTTTTTGTTGAATCTGATGATAACGTCCCCATTATATTTTGTCCACCCTTGGCTAATCTCTCGATCATCAGGGTGAACTTTATAGTTTGAACCATCATTAGTTAGGACAGTTTTACCGTCTAAACTTACCATGCTGATTGCTCTTGGGACGAAAGGATATGCAGGCGTGAGATCATCGCTTATTGGAATTATTAAAAAAGAAAGCGCTATGAAATAATGCAACCGATCACTCCTTTTGGAATTTTGCTCGAACAGATTGATGAGGATCTACGCTATTATTAGTAATAATAAGCGGGTATTCTACATTTTCTTTTGTATCTTGAACCGATACTGCTGCAGAAGTTAATACCCAGTTACTAACAATTCCCTGATCTTCTGGCTTTATCACATATGAAGAGTTGTCTGATAACCAAAGCTTTGATCCATCCTCAGGCACAATACTGAGTGTTAATGGCATGCTTTGCGTATCAGAAGGCATTGCTTTCTCTGCAGGAGTCATCCCCACTATCTCTGTATTAGGCTTATCAAGATTATTTTCGGCTACAAGCATAAGAGGTAACATTGCAAAATAAAATATCCTTCTCATAAATTCTCCTTGTTAACATCACACCACCGTTTTACTTTTTTTTTGTACAGAAAAACTAAGAAATTTGTTGATTTTTACTAATTTTCCTTTATGAATGGGTCATGACCGTGCAAAACGTAACATCACCCCGATTATCGCTAGAAGAAGTTTCCGCTTTTTTACAAAAAAATGATCTTCCTGCCGCAAGATACATAAAGTCAATAAGTAAAAGCGTTGAATCTTCCGTATATTCCATCATTACAGAAAATGAAAATTACATACTCACCTTGTACGAACAAAATTCATTAAATCCTTCAATGATAAAGGAGAGTTCTAACTACTTTATAGACAAAGGATTTCCGTTTCCAAAGATTTCCGGAACTGGAAAATTATTAGATAGGCAAGCAATACTTTCTTCTCACTTACTAGGAAAGGCAAAAAACCTCTGGGACGGTACTGACTACGAAACAATCGGTTTTCTTATGGGAAATCTGCATAAGTGTAGTGAAAAATGCACCCTTGCCCAAAATCCTACTACACCCTACATTTGGAGTCTTTCAACAAATTTTTATCAAATACAATACAAAATCCCTATCGATTTTCAAAGACTTGAGCAGGAGATTTTTTTCCTAGAAGAAAATTGGCCGTCACAAATTCCTAAAGGACTTATTCATGGTGACATATGGCGAAATAACGTTTTATTCTCTAATGATGTACTTTCAGGAATTTTAGACTTTAAACCAAGCTATGAACCTTTCATTCTTGATCTAGCGAATATAATTAAAGGGATACCTGCAGAAAATACTACAGCACTCACCTCTCTTATTTCAAGTTATGAACTCGCAAGACCATTAACTGCGGCAGAATACAGCTCATTGCATCTGATGGTTTCAGCTAAATTTCTAACGACTATACTCTACTTTCTAAAAAAAGCAATTCAGGCTCCTAATCGGAAAGATGAATTTCAAACATATGCATTTCTTAATCTGCTTAAACTAGATTCATGGAAAGAGCAAGCGGAACTGATCACGTAAGGATGCCGGAACAACTTCCTCAACACCCGCCTTATCATACATAAGAAAGTACATACAAGAAAACATGATACCAAGAGCTGGGCTAAATATAGCAATAACAAGAGCTATAGCTGATACAATTGCTCTTTTTAAACTTAAGTAAGAACGAGCCAGTGATTTTTTCAAAGATGAAATGGAAGTAAATGTGATGATATGCAAAAAGGCTTTCACAATAACTGCTAAAAACGAGTAAATACCCCATAAAATATCTGCAAGAAGAAGGAGCAAAAAGAAAAATCTAGCGGCAATTGCTGAGAAAACATTGCTTTTCCCGCTATCTTTGGGGAAATCTCCTTGAATATGATTTGCGCCTATCCCGTTTGGGTCAATGTGCGGCCCTGATGCAAGGTCTGAAAGATTATCATCAAGCTCTTTTTCATTATATTCAAAGATGTTGTAAATTGCCATTCTTACTGCCTTTTTTACATTTGTTCATCCCATTCAACGCAGAAATTCTATACATTTCTGCGAAAGTGGGAAAATTAAAAACATGCTCTACAAAGTAATCCATTTTCAGATTAAAAGAAATTGCAACTTGCGCAAGGTGTATTGATTCTGTAGCTCCAAGCCCAATAATGTGAGCGCCTAAAAGTTCAAAAGTTTTTGGATTAAAAATTATTTTGCAGAGTCCTGATTCTGCCCCAGTGATAATGCACTTGGAAATTTCGTAATAGTATGCCCTACCAACTTCGTATTCAATACCCAAAACCTTTAATTCTTCTTCTGTTTTACCAATGCTAGAAATCTCCGGAATCGTATATATGCCGTATGGATAAAGGTTTTTAAAATGAGAACTTTTTTCTCCACACGCACTTAAACCAGCAAGTCTTCCCTGCACATATGCAGTTGAAGAAAGGCAAGAACCGTCAATAATATCGCCCGCTGCAAAGATATGCTCGATTTTTGTTTGATAATACTCGTTAACTTCCAGATACCCTTTTTGATTGAGACTTAAACCCGCATGATTGATTTCCAGAAAATCCACATTCGCTTCTCTTCCTGCAGCAACTAACACAGTTTCTGCACTTATGCTTGTACCATCCGTAAAAACAACTTCAACACCTTTTTCATTCACAAGAATTTTCTGATAATCCTTTCCTCCCATGAATATTAGATGATTTCGCTCTAAACAAACTTGAAGATGATCTCCAATTTCTTTATCTAAATGAGAAAGAATTCGAGTCCTCTTGTCTACAAGAGTTACCTTTGTTCCAAGCACACAGAACATACTTGCATACTCTGTTCCAATCACTCCCGCTCCAATTACAATCATTGATTTAGGAATGTTATCCATATCTAAAAGAGTAGTTGAATTAAAAACTTTTTTGCCATCAAACGGAATTTCTTTTGGACATCTTGGTTTTGAACCTGTTGCCAAAAGAATTGTTTTAGCGAAAAACCTTCTTACCTCTTTCCCATTCTTACTCAGAGCCACTGTATGTGCATCAATAAACCTTCCATTCCCAGAAACAACTTCTATCCCATTTTTTTGAAGCTGTTTTGAAATCGTCTCTTTTAAATGAGCCTTAACCCAGTTCACACGGAAGTTAAGATCGGAAATAGAAATCTCATGCGTTTTAGGTAATTTATGATGTTCAGCATAAAAACTATTCTGTGTAAAATTCGTTAAATCAAGAATTGCTTCACGAAGGGCTTTAGACGGAATAGTTCCTGTCCAAAGTGATGAACCACCTGTTTCATAGCCCTCAATTACAGTAACTTTCCTACCGCTTTTACTTGCCTGAATAGCCCCTTTTTGTCCAGCAGGTCCTGAGCCAATGACTAAAAAATCTATTTCTTCCAAAATTACCATATAGAAATTTTTTTACACCAAACGGATGCTTTAAATCAAGAATCGATTTTTGCAAGGTAATCTAATTCTGCATTTTTCT
Source organism: uncultured bacterium (assembly GCA_964552055.1). Classification (GTDB taxonomy): domain Bacteria; phylum Chlamydiota; class Chlamydiia; order Chlamydiales; family 2-12-FULL-49-11; genus VGMD01. The sequence continues at coordinate 42,885 of CAZKFL010000007.1, read as the reverse complement.
TGATTTTAAATTTAACCCTGCTTAACCTCTCATTAATTTAAATTTAGGGAGAAATTTATGACATCAGAAATAAGACCAGGTTCTAGAATGAGCCTAATTGGATTCGATTTATTTACAAAAGCTTATCTAACAATTGGACAAGCTACCGATCCAAAACTTAACATAACCGCAAAAATTCCTGCATATCTAATTAAGTTACTATTTTCAGAAAGATTAATGGCAGAGCATTTAGAACTAACAGGCAAAAACACCTATATAAGTTCTGCTCAACTTGTTTCCAATCACACAATCGAAGACTTAAATGGCGCGCAGCTCCTTTGCAATATTAATTTTCCAAGAAAGCAAATTGGAAAAATCATGTCTGATTGTCTTGTAACAGGAGTTCAAAGAGAAGGATTGGATGCAATAGAAAAGCGAGAAACAACTGTATTTATGAAGCCTTCCACACTTGTGCCACTCGGAAGCCGCGTAGGAATTCTTGGCTCAGAAGAAATTCTAGAGAGCAATCCTAGAAATTTAAACTGGCCCGAATTTTCAGCAATTGATTTACGAATTGGAACAGTTGTTGGCCTTGAAGTAAACGATAGAGCTTTTCGTGATAGCCTTGTTAAGGTCACTTATACTGTAGATTTTGGAGAGGTAGGACGTATTTTTTGCGTGGGTGTATTTCACCCCAAATTTAAAATTGCAACACTTATCAGCAAGCAGATACTAGTCTTAACAAATTTAGATCGAAAAGAGCTAAAAGGCCTATTTGCTTTCGCAAGTGATGCAGATGTTTCAGGCGCAATTTTAACAGTTGCAGGAATGGCTGCAATAATTCCTGCTAAACCTGTCCTAGATGGATTTCGTTTAGCTTAATCATTAAAAAAAGGGATAATAATATGATATCAGCATTAAGAAGATGGGGATCGCTATTACCAAGTTATGCCCCAATTAGACACAACTCAGACAGCATCTGTTTACAAAAGTATTTGCCACGAGCAACGGCTGCGAAAAGTTTTCTGCTGGGCCCATCATCGCCTGCAAAAAGAATAGAAATTAAACTAGGAAATCTCAAAGAAAAAGAGATGCGCGAAGAACTCATGGAGATAGTAGCAAGCCACTTTGAGATTCATCCATTTGCAACCGGATTAACTAAAGAAAATGCTAAACATGTTATGAGATGTTATTTAGCAATGTCAGAAGCATTTCCTTATATTCAAGCGGGTGCACATCGAGATCTATTAATGGACGCTATTCGCAGAAATGTTCCCATGGAACCAAAAATGGAAAAAACGTTTGTTGTAGGCAGCTTTCTTACATGGGATGAAACAGGGGGACAATATCTTTTAAAAACAGAAGGGATATCTGCTTTACCAAAAATTCTAGATACAAGAAATTTTCATTCGAGAATTTTAAAAAAAGACTTGGCTACTATATTTAAAGAGAAAATCGAGCCAAATTATTGCACACACACCCATTGTTATTTAACAGCTCTTGGAAGAAAACTTGGGGTTTATAATCATACCGAAAGATGCGCTATGATGGTTGCTTTTGAGCTTCATGCAGGCCAAATGATCGAAGCTCTTTGGCATTCACTTTCAACAGAATTAGAACTAAATAAAGAGGATCTGGAATACTTTAAAATTCATGTAGGCGGTGATGATCCAGGAGAAGCTTACCATATTGAAATGGTGAAAAATCTCATGCAATCAATTGTTGATGAAGAACATAAATCACAGTTTTTTACCTATTTTAAACGGTGCTATCATATGAATATTGAATGGTGCAAAGCAATTTGTAAAATGGAGGAGAGAGTATGAATTCAATTTCATTAGATTTTTTTGGAGCATACCAATTTTACGTCGAGCATGATCTTGCAAAAGGGCATTTACTTACAGTAGCCAACACTTCTAGTCCATTATTAGACCGCGTCAAAACAGTGGACGGAGATATCGAGATATTTTTATCAACTGACGGGGAGGAAATCCCTGTCGGATCTCCGATTTCCATTTGCTATGAAGCGAGATATAGAAAGCCTCCAATTGCCTTAAAAGCTGAATTTGATAAGATTAAATTAGTAGCAGGTACAATTCTAAATATAGTTCCATTATTTGGTGAACCTGAATCACTATTTTTAACTGTTGATTTTAGGCATGCAGGCAAAAAAGAAATAACTATTGTAAAGACAGATCCTTCAAGAATATTTATTGGCAAGAGCGTAATAGCGCTAGCAAATCTAAAGGGAGAATGCAGGCATGATCAGACAGCAGCGCTTATCTGTTACAAAAATATACTAGGCCAAAACATCCCCTTTATATCAACAGCCCCTGTTGCAGATGGAACACGTTTTATAATTTAAGATTCGATTTCTTCTTTAAAGGAGAAGAAATCGAGGACATGCTCAGCTTGGATAAAGTAAGAAATAATTAAAAATGTAATTCCAAAAATTGCTGTTTGCAGACCAAATTGATGCACTTGCTTAAACAGCCCTCTTGCAAAATGGATATCAAGATTACCTGTCCATAATTTGAGGGAGGGCTCAGTCAAAACAAAATGGCCAAATAAAATTGTTACAATACCAGCAAAAACTGCTGAAATTGTTGTTTTTAGAAATGATCTAACAAGCGGCCTTATCACTTCAATGTCAAGGCGATATAACAAAAATCCCATGTTAAAAAATGAAGCAATGCTTGTAGCTATAGCAATACTTGCGCCGCCTTGCTTAAATACGAAAACCATAACAGAGCTAAGGACTAAATTAATTGCAACGCTCCATAGAGAAGCTAAAGTGGGCGTCCAAAAATCATTTTTTGCATAAAATGCTGGAGCTAAAATGAGCACAAATGCTGAAGGAACAAGTCCTATTCCATAACCCCAAAGACACCTTGTCGTATGTATTGTCGAAAGGTTAGAAAACATGCCTCGACCATACAGAAGATTTACCGAAAGTCCTCCAAGAACAAAAATGGCAATTGTACCAGGCAAAAGAAGACTAAATGTTCTCACAAACCCAAAGCTTAAAAGGGATTGGAAATGATCCTTATCTCCAAGTTTCATAGCTCTTGTTAGAGGGGGCATTAGGGCTGAAGAGATTGCAATTCCAAATAGCGCTAGAGGTAATTGCTGCAATCTATGTGCATAACTTAAGTAAGCTGGTCCCTCCATAGAAGAAAAGCAAGCAATGATCACATCAATTGCGCTATTAACCTGCACAGCTGCAACACCAACTACTCCTAAAAAAAGAGGAGCCAACATACTTTTCAATTCAATGGAAAATATTTTTGCTTGAAACCACTCTTTTAAAGTCAAAAACTCTCGGACATATCTTTTAAGTCCTGGAACTGTTACCCACCACTGCAAGAAAAATGCCAAGACAATCCCACTAGAAATTCCCATCATAGCGCTATAAGGATGGTGCTTGCGAAAAAGCCAAATCGCAGATATCCAGACAATATTAAATGCTACCGGGGCAACACCTGATAAAAAAAACTTCTTCTCACACTGAAGAAGCGCCATAGAAAGCCCAAAAAGACAAATAAACAGTATGCCAGGAAGCATACACATTGTCATATAGATAATTCGTCTAACCGGCTCATCCAGAGTCATAAAAGAGAGCACACAAATTAATATAAGCTCTAGTGTAACGATAATTGCGAGCAGAACAAAAGTAAGCGACCAAAAAAGATCTCTAAAGAATTTAGCTCCTTTTACTGGATCTTCTTTGCGAACGTTTTCAAAAAAGGGAATAAAGCCATTTAAGAGAGCGCCCTCACCAAAAAGGCGCCTTAATAAATTGGCTAATCTAAACGCAACAAGAAAGGCTGCAACTGCGTAAGATGTTCCAAAACAATACGCCATAGAAAGATCTCTCACCATACCAGTAAATCTACTAATAAAAGTACCGGTTAAAAAATGCGAGGCAGACCTTGCCACTGATCTATGCGTATCTCCATCTCTCATAAATTTATGTTAACTCATTCAATAATTATACAAAATCAAATTGCTATATTTCGAACTGCTGTGCTAAAATCTTTGTCATCAATTTACAAAGGTTCATTTATGCCAGGTCCAATAATTCCCAATCAAAGTATTGATTCTAGTTTCAGAAACACTTTAATAAGTGGAGCAGGTGGGGGTGGGTTAGGTGGTATATTTTGCTTTCCTTTTGAAGGACTAAAAAAACTTTTTCAGACAGGAGCCCTTGTACCTCATGATATTATTGAACTAAATAATGGGAAATTCTTAAAAGCTCTTCATCCCTTAGAACTTTACCGTGGATCTTCTGCTTTTTCAACAGCTGTTATGGTAGCATCCACAACAAGCATGACTTTTAATCGATTGATTCAGAAGATTCCGGGCTATAACAGGGAATCTAAAACTCATGGTCTACTGGCTGCAATTTCAAGCGGGATGTTAGGAGCTATTGTTGGATCAACACCTGTAGAAAACACTATACTGACACAACAAACACTAAAATCAGGACCGATTACTGCAATTCGACACATGTTAAAACAGGGAATCACAAGACCTTGGGCAGGACTTCCCGAATTAATGATCAGGGAAGCTGGATTTACAGGAGTTATGCTCTTTGCAGGCCCTGCTGCAAAAAAATATGTCTATGAAAAAACAGAAAGCAAGACACTATCCAATACTGGAGCTTTAGCAGCAGGAGGAGCAGGCGCGCTATTAACACAACCTGCTGATACTTTGGCAACCTACAGGCAGCAGCGTGATGGAAAGATCCCCATTAAAGATGCAATTAGAGAAATGTATTCTGAATCCGGAGCAAAGAGGTTTTATAAAGGCGCTGTCCCCAGAATTATTCTTTTTACAGGATGTTCAATTACAATACCGTATTTTGCAAAAAAAATTTGCAACATTTTGGAGGAATGAATGATAAATGCATTTAGAATTGGCGCAATTGGATTTACTGGCTATACAGTTGATAAGACTGTAAAGGATGCTTTTCCACCAAAACAACTTTCTCCACTACCTCCACTAGATGGGCAAAAATTTATAGGATATATGGGATGTCCTGTAACGAGCGCTCCAAAAATAGCAAGAAAAGAATGAAATCTATTTTTCTCAGATTCCATCCGTATTGCCCAGATTTTTGCTCATAGTAGAACAGGGCGAGGCGATATTCCAGTAGTTCTTCAGCTAGAAATTGCTGAAGATGCAGAACTTACCCAAGACACCCTTTGGCGAGATTCACAATTAGACAGACCTGTTTTTTCCCCTATTCCTCCATCTACAGTAAGCTATTGGCCCGCAATAACCCCTAAAGCACAAAAAGAATTAGGACTTCAAATTCGACTTCATCATGTGGTAACAGCTGAGATAGACCAAAGCGGTGGACACTGGACTCGCGCCTTTAACTATTATTTTAAAAAAGAGAGTTGACGGACCTGATAAATCATGATAGAATTTTGTAATTTTTAAGGGAAACCATGCATATTCAAGCGAAAAGAGAAACTCTTTCAAAAGCAAAAGTTTCAAACGTATTTACTACAGGCTTTGCTCTTTTTTCTATGTTTTTTGGCGCGGGAAACTTGATTTTTCCCCTCCTTATCGGGAAAGCAACTTCTGGAAATTTTGGTTATGCTGTTTTTGGCCTTGCGCTTACGGCCGTAATTGTCCCCTTTCTAGGACTTGCGGGAATGATTTTTTTTCAGGCAAACTGTAGAAATTTCTTGGGGCGAATTGGACAAATCCCTGGTTTTTTACTTCTCCTTCTTTTACAACTTATTTTGGGACCAGTTGGCGTTATTCCCAGATTATTCACTCTTATGCACGCTATTTTAAAGCCCTATCTATTTAACATTTCACTACCTGTTTTTTGCGCATGTGTAGCAGTAGTGATTTTTCTTTGCAGCTTTAAGAAACAAAATCTTATTAGTATACTTGGAATTATTTTAACGCCAATTCTGCTCATTTCACTTGCATGCCTGTTTACTTCTGGAATCATCTATCCAGGCGCTACCCCTACCTTCGAAGTCCATCCATGGGATAGCTTTATGCAAGGTCTTCTTGGCGGATACAATACCATGGACCTTATTGCAGCATTTTTATTTGCAACAGTAGTTCTCCCTCACTTTCAAAATGAAGTTAATTCGGAGAAAGCCTTAAATCAGAAAGTGCTATTCACAAGTCTAATTGCTGCATCCCTTTTACTGGTAACCTATATAGGCCTTTCTTATATAGCTTGCGCGCATGCTCCAACCCTTAACTGCGGATCTGAAGAGTTACTCGGCCAAATAGCAAAAAAACTTTTAGGTCCTGTTGGAGGCTTTATTGCAGCAATTGCAATTGTAACCGCTTGCCTAACAACTGCAATCACACTGACCCTTATTTTTGCAGACTACTTATCTAAAGACTTATGCAAGGAGAAAATACAACCTATTGCATCTTTGACAGTAACATTATTAATTTCAACAGTTTTTGCGAACCTAGGATTTAAAGGAATCTCTTTGCTTTTAGGGCCGATTCTAGAAATTTGTTATCCAGGATTGATCGTACTAACCGTATTAAATATTATTTATTACAAGACCGGATTTAAAGCTATTAAGCTCCCCGTCTTTTTAACCTTTGCAGCTTCAGCCATCCTTTACTTTGCTAAAAGTTAGATTCTCTTGTGGAATTTAAGGATATATGGTAGAATTGCAGCCAAATTTTGTGAGGAATTTATGTCTAGAGTATGTGAAGTTACAGAAAAGCGTTTCGGTAAAGGAAGATCTTACCAATATCGTGGTATCGCAAAAAAAAATAAAGGAATCGGTCTTAATATTACTGGATCAAGCAAAAGACAGTACAGACCTAACTTATTTGTGCAAAAATTTTGGTCTCCCGAAGAAAATCGATTTGTCTCTCTTAAGGTTTCCGCTCATGGAATCCGTATTATTGATAAAGTTGGAATAGACGGCGTACTAAAGCGCATGAAAAAAAGAAAGGCATTAGCTAACGCGTAATCTGCTAATACTTAATTTTCTAGGAGGGAAGATAAGAAATACACTCTTTGCCCTCCTTTCTTTATTTTGGCTCTTCATTCTATTTTTTTTTATCTATAAATCTCTTCATATTGATCTCCCTCAAAAGCAAGATGATCGAATTCTCTTCTTCAAAGAAAATGGGAAGGATCTAAAATATTTACTTTCCAGCTCATTAAAATCTGCATTGACCTCTATTCAAGTATCTAGCTTTGGCATAAATGATAAAGACATTGTTCAAATCCTAGAAACACAATCTACTCATATTCCTATTAACATTTTCTATGACGCAAAAGAGAATAATATTTTCCCAAAAGGGGAATTAGTTACTATTTTTCCTTATAAAAAACAAGGCCTTATGCACAGAAAGCTCATTGCAGTTGATGAGGAACTTCTTTTTTTAGGATCTACAAACCTTACCCCCCTTGCCTTAAAAATTCATAAAAACCTAATTGTTTGCATTAGATCAAAAGAGCTATATTTAAAAATTGAACAAAACCTCCCATTAGAAAAAAACTCGTACTCATTCTACCCTTTGCCCCATAGCACCGATTTAGCAATGAAGACTCTTCTAAACGAACTTGAGCATGCAAAATGCCGCGTCTATGTCTGTATGTACGCATTTACACATGAGGAATTAGCAAATGCACTTATTCGCGCTCAAGCTCGAGGGGTTGATGTCAAAGTTTTTATTGATCGAGGGATGGCTCACGGCACCTGCAAAAAATTAACCAAGCATTTGGAAGAAAATCACATATCTACCTATACTCATCTAGGCATCGGCCTCCTTCACCATAAATGCGCTCTTATTGACAACACATTCACCTTTGGATCTGCCAACTGGACCATGGCCGCATTCCATAAAAATGAAGAACACCTCTTCTTTTTTTACTCCCTCACCAAGCAAGAACTTTCCCAAATCACCAAATTCTTTTCGCTCATAGAGCGCTCATCGAAAATAGAACCCCTCTTATATAATTAGTGTTTGTTTGGGTTGACGGGAATCATTTTTCTTAGTAATTAAATTCTATGACACTATCTGTTTTCTCTATGGCCTTTACATTATTTCTACTTATGGATCCTATCGGGAATATACCGATTTACTTAGCTATTTTGCAAAAAATTGATGGACGAAGGAAACTATGGATCATTTTTAGGGAAAAAATCATAGCGCTGATCGTTATTATAGTATTTGCATATTTCGGGGATGATTTTTTAAAATCGCTAGGGATTTCACATGAAGCTATTTTTTTAGCCGGCGGAATCGTATTATTTATCATGGCCTTAAAGTTAACTTTTCCAGAAGATGGCTCTCTTTTAGATAGCTTAGCTATTGATGGCGAGCCACTTGTATTTCCACTAGCAATTCCTCTTGTTGCAGGCCCTTCCGTTTTAGCGGCTGTTATGATATACTCGCACCAGCTTGAAAATGTTAGTGTATTATATATTGCAATTGGGATTGCCTGGGTAGGCTCCACCATTATATTACTTGGCTCGACTTTCCTCCAGAAAATCTTGGGGATTAGAGGAATAAAGGCAATGGAAAGGCTTATGGGACTAATATTAATGCTAATTGCTATTAATATGTTTTTAAAAGGGGTTATATTATTTCAGACAACACCACGAGAGATGACCCCTCAAGAAATATCGCATTAATCATTTCCTATGATGGTACAAACTACTTTGGCTTTCAAAAATGTAATGAAGGCAAAACAATTGAAGAAGCGTTAGAGATAGCTCTTCGGAAGGCTCTTCAGCACGATATAGAATTAACTGCTGCATCAAGAACAGATCGTGGAGTTCATGCAGAGGGACAGACGGTTAATTTTACCCTAAAAAAATCCATTCCCCTTGAGAAATTGCAATATATTTTAAATTCTATTCTCCCTAAAGATATTCGTATAAAAGACATTTTCCCTGTTGAAAGTTTGTTTCATAGCTCGCTAAGCGCATTAAAAAAAGAGTACCATTACTTTGTTCAAACAAATGAAATAGAGACTCCTTTCGAACGCTTTACCGCTTGGCATTATCCAAAAAAATTAAATCTAAATGCAATGAATCGGGCAAAAGATCTTCTTATCGGTAAAAAAGATTTTATTGCATTTCAAAATTGTAACAAGCCTGCTGCTACTACTATTAGAGAAATTGAAGAAATCACCATAAAAAATGGAAGTTTGTTACATTTTACTCTCGTCGGAAACAGTTTTTTGTATAAAATGGTTCGAAACATCGTGGGAACGTTAGTGTATATTGGAGAAGGAAAATTAGAACTTTCTGATCTTGAGGAAGCACTATCTAGCGGCGATAGAACTAAACTTGGTATTTGCGCTCCAGCGCATGGCCTAAAATTAAAGAGTGTTTATTATGATTTCACGAAATGATCCTTGCTGGTGCGGAAGCTCTAAAAAATGGAAGAATTGTCATCATCCGTTAACCGATCCTAGATCAGTTGATAGTAATCTTGCCGCACAATACAAAAAACAATACGGCATACTTATAAAAACTGAGCAGCAAATTGATGGGATCCGAAGAGCTTCAAGACTTGCTGCAAAAATCTTAAAAGAAGCTTGTGATTTTGCTGTAGCAGGTGTTACAACTAATCAAATCAATGACTTGGTAGTTAAGTTACACAAGGAAGCAGGAGCTATTCCTGCGCCACTGGGATATGGGGACCCCCCTTTTCCAAAAGCTACCTGCACCTCTCTTAACGATGTCATCTGCCACGGAATTCCAAATGACGAGCAGCTAAAGCCTGGCGACTTCCTTAATATCGATGTCACATCTATTTTAAACGGCTACTACGGTGATTGCAGTGCAATGGTTGCAATCGGTGAAATTTCTCCAGAAAAAAAGCGTGCAATGGAGACTTCCTATGAATGCCTTATGAGTTCTATTGCAATTCTTAAACCGGGTGTTCTCATTCATGAAATTGGCGATATTATCGAAGAGATTGCAACTTCTAACCACTGCTCTGTTGTAAACCAATTCGTTGGTCACGGCGTTGGCCTTTACTTTCATGAAAATCCCCAAGTCTGTCATCACGCAAACGAAAGTGGTATTCCACTTGCACCTGGAATGACCTTTACAATCGAGCCCATGATCAATATCGGGAAGAGAGAAGCTATCATTGACAAAGTTGATAAATGGACTGCTCGCACAATCGATGGCAAACCAAGCGCGCAATGGGAACACACCCTACTCATTACAAAAGATGGCCACGAAATTTTAACTCTTTGTTAAACCACCGCGCGTGAACCGATGAATGTAAACTCCATCATGCGCATCTTGAGCAAGCTCTCTAGCTTTAGCCAAATCGGAAAATAGTGTCATTACTCTCTTCTCTAGGGATGCAACTTGAAATGCTAAATCCCTAACTTGGGATTCAAGCTCAGAAATTTTGTTTGTGACTGTAACTTTTAACAAGATAAATTCTGCCTTAGACGCAGCCTCATTTCTAATCACTCTTGTTTCTAAAGCAATAAGACGATCTTCAAGACGGGTCATGCCCACTTTTAATTCGCGAAGGAACCCTTCAAATCTTGAACTATCGACCCTACTTGCTAGCATCTAAGGTCTTTTAAAGAAATTGGTTGTTTGGCGCTTTTCTTTGTTTGAAGAGACTCATTGATCAACTGCCTTGCTTTAAGAGCCTCTTGTTGAGAGCCAAGAGCTTGATTCAAACCTTCCATTTTCTTTTCTGCACGCCTTGTCTCTTTATGCGAAATGCTTATAAGAACTCTAAGGGATTCAATCTCACTTTTCTTCTCTTCAATTGCAGCAGTAAGCTTATCCATTTCAGTTTCCCAAATAACTTTATCGCCATCAATTTTTTCGCGTATCGTCTCAAATCGATTTTTCCAAAGATCTACATCACGCTCTAACTCTTTTTGAAGACTCTCTTTTTGTAGAAAAATCGTCTGAACTTCTCCTGTAATTTCATAGGCGAGATAAAGAGAGATAAAAAGGGTTAGCGTCCATACTATGTTCCCTTCCATCCAATAACAATAGGCAGAGGCAGCAGCAAAGAGCAACAATCCAGTTATAAAGAAGCTCTTCTTACCCGATATTGCATAAACAAGCTCAATTAAAAGTGTCAATGCCAATAATCCGGATTGAAAAAAGCTTTTTTCTACAATTAAAACAAGCGCCGAAACAACTAAGAAAAAAGAGGGAACCATCAAATGGACTAACCATTTTGTCTCTGGCGGAGGAAAGAATTTTTCTTTAAGGAGATTCCACATCTTCATTTTTCCGAGTATATACTGGTCTGCTTTCAAAAATCAAGACTCATATGAGAAGAGCTCAAGCGTCTTAGCAATTAAAAGAAACCCTTTTTCAAATTGATCTAAACCAAAATTTTCATTAGGAGCATGAATATTATCTCTGTCTAGACCTGTTCCCATGCAGACCATCTCTGCTCCTGAAGCGTCTACAAGATCTGCTATTACGGGAATTGAACCGCCTGTATAGATAAAGCTACACTTTCCAAACACTTCTCGGTAAGCTATGGCTACAGTTTCAACTAATTTTGACGTGGGATTACTCCAAGCAGCAGGACCTCCACCAAAATAGGTGAATTTTAAATCCATTTTATTATGGATATGATCATTAATAAACTGAACTACTCTTTCATATATTTTTTTAGGATCTTGATTAGGCACAAGCCTACAAGAAATTTTGGCGATTGCTTCCTTAGGGAGAACTGTTTTAAATCCTTCTGCTGTATAGCCACCGGAAATACCGTTAATTTCAAAAACGGGACGAAGAAAATTAACTTCTGTCGGATTATATCCATCCTCTTTATGAAAAGCTCTCATTCCTACTTCATTCTCATGGACTTTTGCATCAAAAGAAAGATCAACTCTACTTTTCTCTTCAGAGGAAAGTTCATGCAAGTCATCATAAAAACCAGGAATCATTACTTTTCCATTTTTATCAAATACTTCAGAAAGCGCCTCACAAAGAGCCCGAATAGGGTTATAGGCAATACCACCATAATGGCCAGAGTGGCCATCAATATTCATATTCGTGCAGGTAACTTCCATTGTCATGATACCTCTGCAACCAAGAGTTAATGCAGGTTTTTCCCATGATCCCATTCCCGCATCAACAACAAAAAGATAATCTGCATGAACTTCAGATTTGTGTTTCGGGAGCACTTCAGAAAGGGTCTCACTACCCATTTCCTCTTCTCCCTCAATTACTATCTTAACATTAAACGGAAGTGTCTTATGAGCTTCCAAAAATGCTTCCAATGCACATAACGTATAAAAGCACTGCCCTTTATTATCTTCTGCACCTCTTGCATACATTCTACCATTTCTAATTTGGGGCTCAAATGGAGGTGTTGTCCATAAATTAAGAGGTTCTGCAGGCTGAACATCATAGTGACCATAAAAAAGAAGAGTCTTTTTAGATGAATCATTCCCTTTTACTCCAAATATCGTAGGAAAGCCACTCCCCTTCCACTGGGTTGTAGCAAAACCTAGCTTTTTCAAATAACTTTCAACCCATGCTCCACAAGCTAAAGTATCTTGAGCATGATGCTTCTGAGCGCTAACGCTAGGAAATTTTAAATAGGTAATATAATTAGAAAGAATTCTCTCTTTATTACTTACAAACCAGTTTTTATAATGTTCCATTTTATTCCACCTTAAGCGTCTGCTTAATATCTCTGATCAGATGATTTGTTTGCAAAGATCGAGCCCGCACTCTCTACTAGATAAGCTGCAAGCCATTTATCCCCATCGTAACTCATTTCAACCTCATAAGAACCGTCTTCGTTAGGCTCACTACATGTAATCAATACATAACATAATGTTTTACCTCTTTTTTTTCTCTTTAAAATTTTTTTCACCTCCTTTTTAGAAGGTTTTCCATTAGCAAACAAACCCTCCAAAAACATTCCCATACGATTTTATCCAACAAAATATTAATAAAAACGGCTTCACAATGCGCTGTGGGCCTACTTTTTACCAAGAGTGATCTCACAATTCCTATTAAAAAGCAAATACTTTACAGGCAGTTAGCCCGCATTTCTCACAAAAAATAGAAAATTCGGCGCAATCTGTCACCTTATTTTTTTGTAAATTATTGCTCGCTTTATCGATAGAGATAATATTCTTGCAATAATCTTCAAAAATCTGAGATAACATCATGACCAACTTTCAAGGGGGTGTTTGTGAGAAATGGGGGCTAGCCTTCTTTGCAATAAATCTCTAATATGATAGAATGAAAGCTTCAGGAGGTTTGAGCATGTTCAAAAGATTTTTTCTCTTCTTTGCTATAAATATTGTCATCGTTTTGACCATATCCCTTCTATTGCAATTTTTTCATATAGGTCCTTATCTTACAAAGCAAGGTCTTGACTATAACACTCTCATGGCATTTTGCCTAATTTGGGGAATGGGCGGAGCTTTTATCTCCCTCCTTCTTTCAAGAATAATGGCAAAATGGTTGATGGGCGTAAAACTTATCGACCCTCGAACGAATAATCCTGAAGAGAAAATGATCTATGACATGGTTGCAAAGCTTTCTCAAAAGGCAAGACTTCCTGACGTTCCTCAAGTGGGTATTTTTTCCTCAACAGAGCCAAACGCTTTTGCGACAGGACCGACGAAAAGAAGGTCCCTTGTAGCTGTTTCAACAGGCCTTATAAGAAATCTATCTAAAGAAGAAGTCGAAGCTGTAATTGGCCATGAAATCACTCATATTGCAAATGGTGACATGGTTACAATGACTCTTTTACAAGGAGTTATCAATGCTTTTGTTATGTTTTTAGCAAGGGTACTTGCTTATATAGTTTCCACAGCGCTCTCTAAAGATTCAAAAAATCGCAGCGGAACATCCTACATTACATTCTCTTTATTCACATTCCTTTTTGAAGTCGTTTTTATGATATTTGGCATGATGATCATAGGCGCCTTCTCCCGCTATCGCGAATACAAAGCAGACAAAGGGTCTGCCGAGCTTTTAGGCGCAACTCCGATGATTCACGCACTGCAAAGACTGGAAGCACTTCAAGGCATTTCTAAGTCCGAAGTTAAAACACAGGCTGTTGAAGCTCTTATGATTACCTCAGATAAAAAACGAGGGTTTCTCCATCTTTTTGCAACTCATCCACCACTTGCTGACCGAATTGCAAGACTCCGCACCTA
>CAZKFL010000007.1:0-28657 GCA_964552055.1 uncultured bacterium | reverse complement strand
TCTTTAATGATCGATGCTTTGAGGGCGACGATATCGAGGTTGCGAATATAATCAATCATGTTTGTATGCCACCAATGAAGACCTTTTCGCTTCATTTCAGCAATAGCCCTTTCCTTATCCCAATCTTGTACAACTATACGGTAGATTGCACAGACAGCACCTGTGCGATCCGCTCCATGAAAGCAATGAACAAATGCGGGTCTATGTTTAGGATTCAGAAGAATTTTCAAGAAATGAATCATTATTTGATCTTGAGGCTCAAATGGGGAAAAGGGAAGGTGAATAACTCGAATTTGATCTTTGTCATACTCTTCGATGGCCTTTTGACTAAAATTGCGCAACCGGAGGTTAATAATAGTTTTAATTCCATTTTTTGTAAGCTCTTCTAGTCCACATGAAGATGGCTGTCCGCCTCTATGGAGAGCCTTATCTTCGACAATAAAATAATTTGGAAGTCTATTTCCAAGAATTTTTTGTCTAAAAATAAACCAAATCACCTCTATTCCGCCGCAAATAAAAGCGAGCAAATAAAAGAAAAAATTTTTTAAAAGCTTCCAAACTGTTTTAAGTAGACTACGCTTCAAACCCATGAAAATCAGTATACAAGAAATTTAGATTGTTGTCAAAAGAGAGCGTTTTTCAAAAATAAGAGCCGGATTGTCATCCCTTGCAAATATAAAATCAACTTCAATCATTGAAGACAAAAGATGAATAAAGTTTTTATTATGATTCGTGGGAATAATATGCAAGGCGAGTAACGATCCATTTTTTTCAAGAGAAGCTGCCATAATTTTATGGTATATTTCAGTTGATATATCTTGCTCATGCCTAAGATCAAGAATGATCAGGGGGGAATTTTCAAGAGCTTTCTCCAAAACAAAAAGATTCGTATCTTCCCAAAAAATTTTATTCAAGGGCTCTTTCTCTAGAAGTCTTTGTACAATGTCCGTTATAGAGACCGCTTTGCAACCAACTTCTTCTATTGCAATACCAGAAGCGATATTTGCAAGCTCAATTGCCCTTGCAAAGTCAAGTCCATTACCGAGAGCAAATGTAATCATAGCGAGTGCTGTGTCTCCAGCTCCTGTTACATCACGCACTTCTTTTTTTACAGCAGGAAACTCTTCGCCTTCTAAATCATCTCTAGAAAATAAAATCATTCCTTTGTCAGACCTTGTAACTAAAAGGAATTGGCTATCAATATTTGCAAAAAGACTTTTAGCTACTTTTTGAATAGGGGCATTTGGCTCTAATGCTGCTGCAGCGTAAGCCTCTTTATTATTAGGCTTTATTAGATAGACTTTAGAATACTTCGTAAAATCATTCCCTTTTGGATCTACAATCACTTTTAAGTTGTTTTTTTGAGCTTCCTCTGAAATGCACTCCAAAATATTCTTTGTTAAAAATCCCTTTCCATAATCGGAAACAGCAATAATATCTACTCTAGAAATATTTTCACGAAGATAGGTAATAACATCTTCTTCCAAGGAATCTGAAAGCTCCAAAGAAATTTCATAATCACTGCGCATAAGCTGCTGGCCGTTTGCTAAAAAGCGATTTTTTAGAGGAGTTCTATACCCTTCCTCTATAAAAAGGCCCTTTGTTTCAATTCCTTTAGCAATCAAAGCATTTTGAAGAGTTTTTCCTGCTACGTCAGATCCGATTCTGCCAACAATGCTAACATCTGATCCTAATGCGCATAGATTTAAAGCAACGTTTCCAGCCATCCCGGGAGCTTCTATTACTTCTGAAACAAGCAGCACCGGAACGGGAGCTTCTGGAGAAATCCGATCTACACTTCCTTTTGTATACACATCTACTACAAAATCCCCTACCACTAAGACTTTAATGGAACTCATGCGATCAAATACTTCTTTTGTAGTTAGCATCCAACACCTTTTAAAAGATAATTCTCTACATATTCTTTTACTCCTGACTCAAGCGAGCTTTCAGGAAGGTTCATAACACCACTTAACTTTCCCATGTCTGCGCAAGTATAATTCTGATAGCTTTTAGACAGGTCTAATGGCATCGGAATATATTCAATATTGGGAGACTTTTTTAGAGAGTGAAAAATTGCTTTAGCCATGTCATTAAAGCTTCTTGGCTGTCCAGTTCCTACATTATAGATTCCTGCTGCATCGTTGAAAAGAAATTCACAAGTAATTCTTGCAACATCTTTTACATAAATAAAATCACGCAACTGTTCCCCATTAGCATATTTAGATGAACTTGATTCAAAGAGCTTTACTTTTCCATCCGTTTGAATTTGATTAAACATATGGTAGCACATAGAAGCCATTCTAGACTTATGAGATTCATAAGGGCCATAGACGTTAAAAAACTTTAGACCCACAACATCATCAAGCGCATCATTTCTAAGCATCCACTGATCAGCCATTTGCTTAGACATTCCATACAAATTTAATGGCATCAAAAAATCAATTGTTTCATGATTATCTGAAAAACCTTCGCTTCCATCACCATAAGTTGAGGCGGAAGATGCATATACAAATCGAATCCCATGATCCAATGCATATTTTGCTAATTCAACAGTAAAACGGTAGTTTAAATCATAGTACTCATCACCATCTGTTCCTGTTGTTGAAGAATTAGCGCCTAAATGAATAATTGCTTTTACTTCATCGGGTCTATCTTCAAGCCAATCAAAAAACTCATACCGAGAAATAAAATCTCCATACTTTAACCCTCGGATATTTTTCCATTTGGAGCTCATCTTAAAGTCATCAACTATTATAATATCCTTACCAAATCCCAGACGATTTAATTCTCGCACTACATGCGACCCAATAAAACCGCAGCCTCCCGTTACAATAATTGCTCTATCATCCAATTATGAACCTCCCAATTTTTGGACTTACAACCTCAATCAGATCTTTCGATGTCATGATAATCGATTCCGTTGTGAGTCCACAATTAAAAGCTGCTGTTTCATGAGCAGTTATTGTTTCATCATAAAATGTTTCAATATTAAAGAGGATTCCAAATGGAGGAACACCCCCAATTTCAAGGCCAAATCTTTCCCGGATTACTAAAGGGTCTTCAAACTCACATTTTTCCCCCACAATCAATGCCACTGCTTTCATATCAAGCTTTGCATGGGATGGTAAATTAAATTGATAATTTTTTTTGCTATTTTTTCCACGAAGAATAATTGCTTTAACACCCTCTTCCGGCTTTGTCTCTCTAACTCTAGCTGAATCTGCTGAACTAAGAGTCGCCTCATGACTGAAGTGCTTAAATACAATTCCTTTATGCCTTAATAACCTTATGATTTCCCCTCTTATATTTTCCCCACCAAAAAAGATATTTGCTTTAATTCGATTTCCAGCAATTCTTTTTGGATCAGAAGGAAAGAGCGAAGTCTCTCGAATGTTTCTAAGTCTTAAAAGTGTCATCGTAAGTCTTTCTAGTCCCATTCCAAAACCACCATGTGGAGGCATGCCATATTTAAAAATGCTTAGATAATCTGCAAAATTCTTAGGATCCATTCCTTTAGAAATAATACCCTCAACCATAGAGTCATAGGTATGCCTACGCTGTCCACCAGAAGTGATTTCAGTACCTGCGCATAAAAGATCAAACGTATTTGTTAAATTAGGATCATTTTCTTTAGGAAAGGAATAAAAGGGACGCTTTACAGTTTTCCAGTCAGTTACAAATACAAGTTCTGTTCCGAACTTCTCAAGTGACCATGCACATAACTCACGTTCGGCATGAGGGCTAAGGTCCGGCTCTAAACGCTCGTCTATTCCTGTACGCTCAAAAAAGACTTCTTGAGCTTCTTTAAATGTTAATCTTGGAAATGCAACGTCAGAGGGTACTTTTATTAATGGATTTCCAAGAGTTATGAGTTCTGCTGCACAATTTTTTTCAAGAGATCTCATAATAAATTTAATACAATTTTCCTGAACATCCATTACTTCATGCCATGAGTCAAAAAATCCCATCTCAAACTCGAATTGCTTCCCTTCACTTAAGTGTCTTGGGGTATGTGAAGGCTCTGCTCTAAAAAATGGCATTAATGCAAATACCCTTTCATTTACACCCACCATAATTTGCTTATACAGCTGACTACTTTGCGCAAGTGTTGCCGTATATCCAAAATAATCCACATTAAAGAATTCTGCTCCACCTTCCGATGAGGCACCAATTATATTTGGCGCAAAATACTCAACGGCTCCCATTTGATCATGCATGAAGAGTCTATAGGCATGAACAATCTCTGCTTGAATCTTAAACACAGCTTGCAAACTACGGTTACGCAAAGCAATCGGCCTATGATCTAATATATGCTCAAGATCTGAAGGGATCGTTTGCTTATTGTATTCAATCGACGGAACCTCATGAATAGGAACTTCAACCGTAATTCGAGGAGCAACAATCTCGGCACCTAGTTCTGCTTTATCCGTTGCTTGAACTTTTCCGTGAATTGTAAGAATCGAGCCTGGTTGCAAATCGGAAATTCGCTTATATTCTTCCTTATCTTCAATAACAACCTGGACAAGCCCTGTCCTGTCACGCACAATCAAAAAATTCACTTTTCCAAGTGCCCTAAAATTATTTAGCCACCCTTTTATAACAACTTCATGCCCCTCATGAGTCAGAAGCTCTTTTGCAAGAATACGATTTGTCATTTCTCTCCATACCATTTTAACTGGTCTCTTTGAATTGTAGTTACGAAATTAAACGTTGTATTAGGAAGCTTAGGGTTTTTGATATCACCGTTACAGACAAATGCAGTCCCACTTCCTGTCATTACGACATTTGAAAATCCAAGACGAATTAGATCTTCTTTAAAACTCCTAAGCTTAGGCATTATCCGAAATGCAGCAGGCTCCAAATCATTCACAAACAATGAGTCATCTCTAGAGACTTCCTGCGGAATACAAGCCGCATACACATCAGAAGTTGCTAAAAAATCTCCATTTTGCTTCGCTATCCAAAACGACTGAATCACATTTATGTTCCTAAACATTTCTCCCCTGCCCGTGCAATAAGCTCCTCCTTCTGAAAAAAAGAAAGGAACATCACTTCCAATTGTAAAACCAATTTCAATCAGTTCACTCAAAGAAAGAGGTTTCCCGAAATAATTATTCATCATCCACAAAACAGTTGCAGCATTACTACTTCCGCCACCAAAACCGGCTCCCATTGGAATATTCTTCTCAAGTTTAATTGAAATAGAATCTCTAATGCCAGTCTTCTTTCGGAATGCGTCTCTTGCCTTTATAATCAAATTCGATGAATCATTCAATAAGGAACTCTCACTGGAATAAAAGGAATCCGTATTCGATTTTTCTAGAGTAAGAAAATCACCGAAATTTACAGCTGTATAAAGTGAAGCGACCTCATGGTATCCATCAGGTCGCTTCGATAATACTCGAAAAAAAAGATTCACCTTTGCAGGCGAAAATTCTCTCATCATTTTTTCTCTTTCTTCTTCTTCTCGCTCTTTATGTCTTCTGGTGCTGCATCATTTTCTAAAGCTTCTCCAGAATCAGCTAAGGCTGAATCAACAGGAGCTACTTCTTCTTTAGCTACAGCTTTTTTAACTATTTCACGATCAGGTTTTACAATAAGACCAACTGAAACTTCAACACCTTCCGGCAATCTCAAATTTACTTGGTGTGAACCTAAGTTTTTGATTGGATGAATTAAAGCTACATGCTTCTTAGTAATTTCGTACCCTTCTCGATTCATAATATCCATGATTTCAGCAGCGGTTACAGAACCATATAAATGACCTTCTGGATCAACTTTAACAATTGTTTCAAAAGTTTTTCCTTCAAGTGTTGCTGCAAGCTTCTCTGATTCTTTACGATCAATTGAAGCTTGTAAACTACGCTCTTCCTGAAGCTTTGTTCTCATTTTAATGGTAACTCGAGTCGCTAAAAGAGCCTTTTTTTGTGGCAAAAGGAAATTTCTCGCAAATCCTGGAGCTACATGAACAAGGTCACCTTTTCTGCCGTAATTAACAATATCTTCTAATAAAAGTACATGATACTTTGCCATTAAATACTCCCTATTAATCCTTTGCGACAAATGGCAAAATAGCCATATATCTTGCACGCTTAATTGCAGCGGCAAGTTTTCTTTGGTGATATGCAGAAACCCCTGTAATTCTTCGAGGTAAAATTTTACCTTTTTCAGTAATAAACATTCTTAGGGTATCAACATCTTTGTAATCAATTTCTTTTACTCCAACAGCTGTAAACGGACAAGACTTAGGCTTCATTGGTTGAGCTGAATTGCCACCGCTTGAGTATGACTTTCTTGTGTTCATCATAGGTATTACCTCTCCACTTCAACTATTTGCTTAAATTTAATTTCGTCTCCTTCTGGAGTCTTCTCAATTAAAACATTCATAAATCTAAGAAGATCTTCATTAAGACGATTTTCTCTGATAAGCTCATTAATGTTTTCTGTAGGAAGAGAAAAGTATATTAAATAAAAATGACCTTCTCCATTCCCCTTAATTCTATATGCTAATTTCTTTCGACCCCAATCAATTGTTTTCTCATGGGAACCACCGAGTGATTCAATGAGAGAAATAATCTTGCGATGAGCTCCTTCCCTTGCAGGATCACTAAGCGTCGATCGCAAAATGTAAAGGCCCTCGTACAAAGATCTTTTTGCTGTCTTCATTAATTGTTTCTCCTTAACTATTTTATTGTTGTAGTAGAAGCAAGTTCTTTTGCTCTCCCTACATCACCTTTTATCCAACTATCGATAATCAATTGAGCCCGACTAACAACTTTTGGAATCTCTACAAACTCTTCTTTAGTAAACTGCCCTAAAACAAACTCTTCTAAATCACCTATATAGGGCGCTCCAACACCTACTTTTAATCTATGGAAATCTGGTGTTAAAAGATGATTTGTCACACTTTTTACACCATTATGTCCACCAGGAGATCCTTTCTCCCTAAGTCGAAATTCACCTAAAGGAATATAAACATCATCCACCACAATTAAAAGGGATTGAATGTCTATCTGGAACATCTCTAAAGCTCTCTGTACAGCCAATCCCGAGTTATTCATAAACGTTGTCGGGAATAAGAGATGTACTTCCTTTTGATCCTTCATTCCAAAAGCAATCTCTGCCTTTAAGTGAGGATCTTTCTTAAACTTCCATCCTTGATCTTTAGCAACTGCCTTTATTATCAATTCGCCAATATTATGACGAGTCGACTCATAGGCACTTCCTGGATTACCCAGGCCAACAATCAAAAGATTATTTCCATTCATTACTTGCTAACTACCACAATAACCTGGTCTCTTTGGATAGCTACTTTCATGCTAGGAGGCAATGTTAAATCTCTAATCCTAATTGAATGTCCCAATTCAAGCGGAGAAACATCAAGGGCAAAAGCTCTTGGAATCTCTTTAACTTTCACACGAGTTTCAAGAGTTCTTTTTACTCTTTTCAATTGACCGCCCTGAGTAATTCCTGCACATGAATCTTCGCCTTTCGTAACAATCGGCACGCTAACATTCACGTAATCTTCCAATTGAACTTCCATTAAATCCAAATGCTCAATTGCATAAGTTACTCTATGGTAGCTAATATCTTTTACAAGCGCATTTAATTTCTTTCCTTCGAACTCTACCGTAAGAAGTTCAGTCGAAAGACAACCCTTTTGCACTTTTCGAAGCAACGCTGCAAATTCAACCCCATTAACTGAGATCATTTCGCTTCCTTTTTTCTCACGGAGGTACATTACCGCAGGAATATTACCTTCTCTACGAATACTCCCAAGATCACTTTTTCTGCTTCCAAGGCGCTTTTCGAGTTTTAAGTCCATTTCAAACCCTCTTTGTTAAAACATTAATATATAAACTTAAGATAAGAAAATTTTTGATCGCACAGAACGCGCCCAAAACAAGAGCGACAACTAAAAGAACTGTACGAGACAAGAGCAAGAATTAATTTCAAATTCCTACCATGGTCTTAGCTTATCTCGAATTTTTGGGGTGGCAGGATTCGAACCTACGCATGGCGGTACCAAAAACCGCTGCCTTACCGCTTGGCGACACCCCAATCGTTAAAGTGAATTATCATACAAAAACCCCCAATATATTTGCAATCGAAAAACACCAAAAAAAGTTACTATTCCATGCAATTTTGGGCAAATCATGAATAAAGTTTTTCTAAATCTTCTTAATTCATTAATGTTCCGTTAAAAAGAATAGTCGGGGAGATCCCCTGCCCCCTGCCAATTCTCACTTCAATAAATCTCATATCGTTCGGGTGACCGTGCAAAGCACTGTCTCACCCATCCTGCCGGACTCACGATCTGGGATTTCTTATTGTGGTAATTGGTTATTGACTGCCCGCCCTCATTTTACAAAAAAACTAGAAAATTCAGCCAACCTGTCACTCCATCTTTTTAAAAACTGCTGCTCGCCTTATCGATAGAGATAATATTCTCGCAGCAGTTTTTAAAAATCTAGAGCAACATCTTGACCGACTTTTCCGACTTTTTATGAAAAATGAGGACGTCCCCTATGCGGGGTGTAGACTAGATTATATGACTGCTGCTTCGCTCAGCCCAATCAAAAGCAGTAGAAATAATTTTATTTCACGAAGCTGCAAGCGTATAACATTGGCTACGCCCCATATAGAGGCGTAGCAGAAAATAAACAAAAGGCTTATGCAGCAAACACGACTCTCGGATCTCTTTGTTGCGAAGCTCTTGTTTTGGTAAAAATTCTACGAATTGTCTCAAACCCTTCTGTAATACGAACAACTCCTGAATCCCTATCTCTAGCGAGAATTCCAAATAAGCAGCCAGGTTTATAGCCATGTTGCCATTCAAGATTATCAAATAAGGTCCATAAAAAGACACCTGTCACTCGAATGCCTAGATCTTGAGCTTTCCGTATAGCAAGCAAACTATATCGATAATAGGTAGCTTTGCGCATCTCCATCTCTCTAGAATGGCTAACCGATTCGATATCAAGATCTAATAGAACAGGCGAAACCGTTGGGAGGCTATCTTGTTTAAAATATTGATTGAGATGACTAGAAGAGTCTCGAGAAGCAAGACTTTCAACGTGAGGGTTAATCTCTCCAGCTGATCCCGTCTCGGTTACCATCATTGGTTTATGCAACCGATGATCGATGCTTTGCAAAACGGGGAGTATTCCTTCTGGATTGAAGCGGTATCTCATTCCCTCTACCATCCATGCATTTGGATTTTGTCTACTTGGAGTAGCAATAGAGTCAACAATTTGCCATCCATTTCTACCGGCCTTTGGCATGGCATAAAACTGCACCCCTAAAAAATCTATCGTTCTTTTCATATCAGGCTGTTCAGCAATCCGCATAAAAGATTCATGAAAGGTATGCGTAATTACAAACGCAACAACACGAGCAATAACATTCAAACGCGAATCTGCAATCATGGAAATTGCCTGATGCGAAAGACCCACTTGCAGGGGAGCTTCATTTTTAACGCCTGGATACCTTTCTTCTAATTCTTGAAATTTATCATAAACTGCTCTATGAGCTTTCAATTTTAGTACAGACAACTTCATAGACGACCAAAATCTTCCCATTTTTTTTGGTGGCAAATCCCCCATAACATATTTCTGATTGCTATCAACATTAGGTTCATTAAATGTGAGAAAAAGACTGACATATTGTCTAAAAGCAAGGTAAACAGATTCGGCATATTCTACAAAGGCCTCTTGATCTCCCGGTTTTTCAAAAATATCAATACTTCCATCACCCATCCAATGATCAAGCGTAATCATTACTTTAAATCCACGCTCATGAAAATAACGAGCCGTTTCAACATAGCGGGCTAATCCATTTTTCTTAACATCAGCCCATTCTACGGAGAATCTAAATGCATTGGATCCCATCTGTTCCAATCGATCAGCTGTCTGCATACGCCCTTCATCCGTTAAAATATCAACACCGCCTCCCAATCCCAAAGCAGAAGCCTTTAACGCTCCATGCAAGACACTTCCAACACAGAAGCTGGGATCGCTAGTTGCTTGAAATGTAGAAACAGCAGTCCCCATACATTCAGTCATTTGAGGATGCAATTCAATAGTCTCGACAGGCTGATCATCCAAATCAACCACATCATTGAAGAGAGCCCTTCCTTGTTTAGTACACACTTCAAGGACTTCACCAACCGCCCATAGCGGCATAGAGAAAACCATACCGATTAGAGATAAAGCAACACTAGCAACTGCCGAGATTTTTTGAAAACCTGCCGAAGACCTAAGTTCAATACCGCGCATCATCCATTCACCAAGAACTTGTCTTGTAGTAAATTGTAGAGGAAGCTTTAATGTTTGAGAACAAGCAAAAAGATTATTCATAAATGGAATCCTTGTTTTAAAAATGAAGATTTTATAAATATCAGAGAAAAAAAGCAATCAGCAATTAATTTAAATTATTTACTGATTATTTCTTGCAGAGAACCCCATTTCTTTGTAGGGTGATTTTTGTATGAGAATTGTGCATGTTGCGACAGAATTTGCACCGCTGGCTAAAGCTGGCGGACTTGGAGATGTAGTCCATGGACTTGCAAGAGAGCAAGTTAAAATGGGACATGAAGTTGAAGTAATCATCCCAAAATACGATATCATTCAGTGTGAAAATATAAAAAACTTTTCCCTTGAAATGCCTGATTTATGGTCGTTTGAAGACATGTCACGCTATCATAATGCCGTTTGGACAGGGGCAATTGACGGTATAAAAGTTCATTTAATCGAACCTCATCACAATAGCTTTTATTTTAATCGAAGCAAAATCTATGGCGCATCTGATGACATAGAGCGATTCCTCTATTTTTGCAGAACAGTCGGGGAATATCTTCACATGCAGAATAAAAGAGCTGATATCATTCATCTTCATGATTGGATGACAGCCCCGCTTGCTCCGATCCTTAAAACCATTTATAAAGATCTAGGATTCTCTTTTGGTAGCATCATATTAACTATTCATAATATTGAACATCAAGGTCATTGCGCTCCTGCAAATCTTTCCCGAATTGGTCTTCGAGGAGAAGACTTTAGGACAGAAGAAAGGCTTCAAGATCCAAAAAATCCCTCAGTTATCAATTTACTAAAAGGGGGCATCGTCTATTCAGATGCCTTTACAACAGTTTCTCCGACATATGCAAAAGAAATTATGTCTCCTGGCCAAGGCTTTTCCCTTGATGGCGTAATACGTAAGTTTGAATATAAATTTACTGGAATTCTTAACGGTATTGAGACAGAAACTTGGAATCCTGAAACTGATTCCCAAATTAATTTCCCCTATCCCACAAACCCTACATTTATTGAATCGATTCAAAAAGCAAAAGAAGCTAACAAAGAAGCACTTTTTAAAATGCTAAATATGAAACCCTCAAAAGGACCTCTAATCGCATGCATTTCTAGGCTAGCTGCTCAAAAGGGACCAAAATTGATTTTACACGCCCTTCACTACGCTATTAAACAGAACGCATCATTTATTCTCTTAGGAAGCTCAATAGACCCTGAATTTGAAAAAGACTTCCTTGAGCTAGCGCAAGCCTATAAAAATCACCCTCATTTTCATATGAAACTTACATTTGACGAAGCATTTTCCCACAAGCTTTTTGCAGCAGCCGACTCAATATTAATCCCCTCTATTTTTGAGCCGTGCGGACTAACTCAAATGATAGGCATGCGCTATGGAACACTCCCCATTGCATCCAAAACAGGCGGTCTTAGCGACACTGTCTTCGATTCAGACAATCAAAAAATTTCCCTACATGAGCGAAATGGGTTCCTGATTGAGCACCCTGATACTACAAGTGTTGAAAGAGGGTTAAAACGAGTACTTGCTTGCTATGGAACAGATAAAAAAAGATGGCGACAACTCATGCAAAATAGCCTTAACATGGACTTTAGTTGGAAAAAATCCGCAGCTACCTATACTCAAATTTATACGGAAAGCCTAAAAAAAAACCCTAACAGCAAAGTTGCCTAACTTTTTTTCAAATTGATTGCTCTTTTTTACCTAGTCTCAATCTTCATCAAACAACAAGCTTTTTAGGAGATTTTTGTCCAGGACTGACGAATGTAGGTGCGGTAAACCCAGATATATTCAAGACCCGATACGACCGTATAAATTGCAGTTGTCAACACAACCCATAAGCTGATTGATTGAAGGGTCGCAAGAGTTATAAATCCCATCGTATAGGGTATCATAAGCAACAGAATGATAAAGACAGCAATTGCTTGGAGAACAGCTTTCAACTTTCCGCTAGGACGTGCAGCAAGAGCTGTACCACGAAGAGCGCAAAGTGTGCGAAGAGTGCTGATGACTGCATCACGAACTACAAAAATTAGCACAATGAGCAATGGGAGCTGGACAATACCTTGCGTAAAACAAAGAAAAAGCGAAAGCCTAACAATACTATCTGCCATCGGATCTAATATTTTACCAAGTTCTGTCACTTGCTTTTTTCTTCTTGCAACTACACCGTCAAATATATCAGAAAGCTCACAGACAAGAAGCAGAGCTAAAAGTATATAGGGCATAAGCACAAGCGAAATACCCATGTTTGCATAGAATAAATAGACAACAAGAAAAATTGGACAGATAAAAATTCGACTTAATGTCAGTATAAGAGCTGCTTTCAAGAACTTGCCTAATTTTTGATTGTTTTAAAGTATTATATCCGATTTCTCCCTTTTGAGAAAGCCCTCTTGTGAGAAATCTTTTAAAGTTGTAAAATTTTCAAGTATGTCAACATTTCAAAACATTATTATAGCACTTCAAAAATTTTGGACCGAGCAAGGTTGCTTGCTTCAGCAAAGCTCCGACACAGAAACAGGCGCTGGAACCTTTAATGCGGAATCGCTTCTGCGTTGCGTTGGACCAGAACCCTATAAAGTTTGTCATGTTGAAATTTCTAGACGGCCAACTGATGGACGATATGGACTCAACCCGAATAGACTACAGCAATTTCATCAATTTCAAGTCATAATGAAGCCCTCACCAGCTGAGATTCAAAAGCTATACTTAAAATCTCTAGAAATAATTGGTCTTGATTTAGTTGGACACGATATTCGCTTTGTTCATGACGACTGGGAATCACCAACTCTTGGAGCATGGGGCCTTGGTTGGGAGGTCTGGTACGATGGCATGGAAGTTACTCAATTCACCTATTTTCAGTGCGTTAGCGGGCTTGAAGCAAAACCAGTTGCTGTAGAGCTTGCTTACGGCATAGAAAGACTTGCAATGTTTTTGCAGAAGAAAGCCACCATTATGGAAACTCAATTTAATAAAGAATTGACCTATGGTGAAGTTTTTTTACAAAATGAAGTGGAGTGGAGCCGATATAATTTTGAAGAATCAACTCCTGCTCTTTGGCATCACGCTTTTAATGATGCAGAGAAAGAAGCAAAAAAACTGATTGAAAAAGGGCTTCCGATTCCTGCCTATAATTTTGCTCTCAAAGCTTCTCATGCATTTAACATGTTAGACGCAAGAGGCGCAATTTCGACAACTGCAAGAGTTGATCTTATCCATAGAATTAAGGCGCTAGCTTGTCTATCCGCTAAACTTTACCTGGAAAAACGGCAAGAGCTTGGCTTCCCACTAATGAAATATTCACCTAAGTTGGAAGTAACGGCTCCAATTCCAAACCTCCCCTCTAAAGCTACGTCTAAAAATCCGGCTGATTTTCTTTTCGAAATTGGATCTGAAGAACTACCAGCAGCCTTTATCCCTGATGCACTTCTTAATTTAGAAAAAATGGTTCGAGAATTTCTAAGTGAAAAAGGATTGCTATTTGATTCATTAAAAGTTTACGGAACCCCAAGACGTCTTGCGGTATTTATCAAAAAATTAGAGAGCTCTACTAAAGAAGAAGTGATCGAGAAAAGAGGACCACTTACTTCACTTGCTTTTGACGCTACCGGAATTCTCACACCACAAGGAAAGGGTTTTCTCGATTCTGTGAAACATGCTCCTGTTAGCTTAAGCGATATTGAGGAAAAACGCACTCCTCAGTTAGTAATTAAAGAAAGCAAACATTTAATGGCATTAATTACAAAGCCTTCTGAATCAACCGCCTTTCTCTTGCAAAAATTCTTACCGCATCTCATCACTCATCTCCCCTTTCCGAAAACTATGCGTTGGGCTGACTTTGAAATTACATACGCAAGACCCATTCGCTGGATAGTTGCACTATTTGGTAATGAAGTCATTCCTTTCTCGATTGCAAATATTGTCTCCTCAAACATTTCTTATGGTCACAATCAGTATAAACCTCGTTCATTCAAAATTCGTCGTCCCAATTCTTATTCAAGCAAGCTCAAGTGGCGCTATGTTATTGCATCTATTGAGGAGCGTAAGAAATTTATAGAAAGACAGATAGATAAATTTGAAAAACGATTCTCCTGTAAGGCAATATCAAAAGATCGCATATTAGCAGAAGTTCTAAACTTATCTGAATATCCGACGCTTGAGAGCTACACCTTTGATGAAAAATTTCTTACACTCCCTCCTGAACTTCTCTCTTCTGAAATGATCAACCATCAAAGATATTTTCCTTTGCAAGATGCAAATAACAAAATGCTAAACAGATTTCTTGTTGCAATAGACACCAAACCAAATGAAGCAATTCTTAAAAACAATCAATCTGTGCTAAGAGCAAGACTCTCAGATGGCCTATTCCTATATGAACAAGACAAGAAAAAACCACTTAGCTTTTATCAGGAAGCTCTTAAAGATATTGTTTTTCATAAAGAACTCGGTACGATCAATGATAAAGTTGAGAGAATCAAAAAAATCTCCAATTTAATCGCAGAACTCTTAGAAAAAGAAGCACCTATTCGAGCTGCAGAGTTATGCAAAGCCGATCTTGCTACAGCTGTAGTTTATGAATTCCCTGAACTTCAAGGGGTTATGGGAAAATACTATGCGCTTAACCAAAAAGAAACAGAACGAGTGGCCGTTGCAATAGAAGAACATTGGTTCCCTCTAACTGATGGCGCCCCAATCCCATCAACAGATGATGGCTCTATACTTGCACTTGCCGATAAGCTTGACAATCTCATCTCTTATTACAGTATTGGGCTTAAAGCCACCTCTTCAAAAGATCCTTACGCTCTTAGAAGATCTGCAATCGGAATTTTACGCATTTTGATTGAAAACAGATGGTCACTTGATCTATCAAAATTAGGAATAGATCCTGAAATCTTGGAATTTATTGCGGGTCGATTAAAAGGCCTACTCGAAGATTACGGCTTTGCAAAAGAAGAAGTACTTGCAACACTATCTATTACACCCTCAAATCCGTACGACACATTTCTTCGCACAGAAGCTCTTAATAAGTTCCGAAAAACTAGCAACGCATTCGATAACCTTTATGCCATATATAAACGTGCAAAAGGACAAATTGGAAAAGAAGCTTTAAAAAATTTAGATCGAGCCCTCCTCCAAGAAGCCGCTGAGAAAAATCTCTCTGCTGAACTTGACAACACGGAATCAATTCTTTATCAAACACTTCAGACTAAAGATTATTATCAATCGTTTGAAGCGATCACTAAACTAAACGCCCCCCTCGCAAGCTTTTTCGATACAGTTAGAGTCCTTTCGGACAACCCTGCACTCCGCGATAATCGAATTGCTCTTTTGCAAAGGCTATTTGCCCAAACAAATAAGCTAATCGACTTCACCTACCTCTAATCAGACAGCCTGTCACATAAGAATATTTTTTAATAATTTAGTTTGGCACAATAACTGTTATTACTACCTTTGTAGTGATTTTTTTATGATTATGCTATAGTGATATTAAATAATAATTATTAAATTATTTAAATATTGGTATATATGCATAAAAAACAGAATTCTATTGGGTTGCCTGCAGGAATTATTACAACATTCAGCACAGGTTGCTCTGGGTATGAACCCCTTAAAAATGTACCATTCTCTCCTCAAATAGAAAATCAGTTTAATCCAAGACTTGCTGAATGGTCAATTAATGCCTGCACATATGCATATCAAGATCTCTGCAATGAAAATGACATTATCTATCCACCTGAAGTTTACAATGGTAAACTTCTGTACTGGTTCGAAAAGCCGGGATTTTTTACTAAAAAGAAAATTTCAAGCGGCTACATCGCACAAATTAAAGAGGTAAAAGGGGATCCTACTAATAGAATTGCAATACTCTTTAGAGGAACTCAAAAGGATGATGAATGGGCTCTTGATGCCGATTTTCATCAAACTCAACTCATTATGGAACCATCTGGTGAACTCATCGGTCTTCACAAAGGTTTTTGGGAAATAGTAAACACTCCCATTGAACCGGGACTACCTTCTCTTTTAGACCAAATTCGTCAGGCATTACCAACTTTCTTAAGTGATACAGCTCTTAATGAAATTCATATTGGAGCCCACAGTATGGGATCTGCTGTTGCTACTCTTGTATTGATAGATCTAGTTCTACGCAACCCGAATGTAAAAATAAACGCCTATCTCACTGGATGTCCAAGAGTTGGCAATCCTGCATTTGCAGATGCTGTAAATAACCTTGCTAAAAACCCCAATTATAATTTTTCTCTCTGGAGAATTGCTAATACAGAAGATATTATAACAACACTTCCCCCACCAATTATTGAGAAGTTTCTCTATAGTCACCTTCTTATTACAAGTCCTGAAGATGCAAATAAAATTGACCTAATTAGTTTTACCAAAAATCTTGGAAAAATTTTTGACAATCACCATCTCTTTAATTATTACTATGCCATGAAAAAATTAGCGGGTGAATAATGGATGATGATGCGGAAGAAAATCCATTCTCTTTTGTCTTTCCTGAAGAGCTCTTATCAAAATTAACTGATCCGAATTGGTGCGAAAGTTATGCCCCTTTTCCAAACACTCCATTTACACCTCAAACAAGTAATAAATATGATCCAAAAGTTGCCGCATGGTGCATTAATGCAGTAATTATCGCATACCGTCAATACTGCGACAGTAAATACAAAAGCTATCCTCCTGAAATTGAAGACGGAACACAGCTTTACTGTCATGAAGATTTAAATATTCTTGATGAAAGTAATCCCGTAGGATTTATAGGAACGATTAAACCAATTTCTAAAGAAGACCGTATAAAAAGAGTGCTGATTTCATTTAGAGGAACTGAAAAAATCAATGAATGGCTAGACAATATCGATTTCTCTCAAGAAGAGGTAACACTCATAAATACAAATGAATACGTAAAGGTGCATAAAGGCTTTTGGTCCGCATTAACAAAGCATAGGTATCATAGCTTAAGAGAAGCAATCCATAATTCAAAGAAAGAAGGTTTTTGGAAAACAATAAAAAACATTTTAGAATACAAAAAATCTTCTTTGCAAGAACAATTAAATATTCTGATACCTAAGTACATAAAAAGGGATTTCGATTCTCAAGTTGTCGAGCTCTATATCACGGGTCATAGTTTAGGCGCTGCTCTTGCATCACTTGTAGCAATCGACTCTATTCTACGCTATCAAAACGTTCCAAAAGACAAACCGTCTATATCGCAAATCAATACCTATGTATTAGGTAGCCCAAGAGTAGGTAGCAGGTCGCTATCAGCTTTAATTAAACGCTTAAGTGAAGATTGTAACTATCATTTTAATTTAATGAGACTTGTAAATACGGAAGATATTGTTACTACAGTACCACCTCCTGTAGCAAACCATCTCATCTATAGTCAATTATTTATCTCAGGTCCTGATGCCTGTAACACCGTTTCCAGCGTAAATTTTTCAGACAACCTAGGAAAAGTAACCTATAATCACCAACCACTCTTGTATTTCTATGCCAATCAGCAATTAATGCCGAATCAAAAGAGCGCCAAGTCTATAGAAGGGATTGATCAAAAACCCGGGGATAACAAATAGCGCGCCTAAATATTTCCATCTTGTTTTCGTAAGCCAAAAAAGTCTCAATACAGCGTTTGCTCTCACCCAAACTCTTTTTCCTTCTAAAAATACAATTGATTTTTTCTTTCTTAAAAAACCGTAGTTGCCTGCAAAAAGAGTTTTTGCTTTTGTTCCATTTAGAGAAGAAAATGTATATTGATTCTTCTTATCCATCTTCTTTAACATGTTGACCACTTTAATACAAAAGGGGCAGTTATCATCGTAAAATACTCTTTTCAATCTATCTCCACTAGTTTTGGTATCATTTTTCTTAAATCATCAAATTCTTTTGCAAATTGCAATACTTCAGACTCTGAATGTTTACCTGTTTGAATTTTCGACTTAATCGATTCTCTTTTTAACATCCAGTTTCTTTCTAAAATTTTTTTAATAGCTTCTTTCACCCCGATTTTAGCGCGTTCTGTTTGAATCTTTTTTTTCACAATCAGATCCAAAAGCCCTCCTTCATCCTTATTTATACATCCTGCAAGAGAAAGAAAATCAAATGGGGTACTCTTACTAAAAAGTTCACACAGATGGTCGTACAATTTTCTAGCAGCAGGATCAATAAAGTCAACGGAAGATAAATTTTTCTGTACGATCTGTAAAATGGTTGCTTCAGTTTGCCCAGCAAGAATAATCCATCTCAAAAGGTCAGCTTCCATAATTTGATCAGGCTTTACTGCCATTTCTTGTTTAGCTGATTTTACAAAAACAATTTTTTGTTGAACCATTGCTTCTGGGACCTGCAAACTATTTGCTAATTTTCTTTCCGCTTCATAAATCATTAAAGGAAACTTCCAATCAGCCATATAAGCTTTTGCCTTTTCCACAAGCTCATTTTTTCCAGCAGGAGTACTCAGATTAGAGCTTCTCGATAATCTATCCACAAGATAGGGGATATATTCTTTTGGTTTATGTAAATAATTTAAAAAACCAGTAATCCCCTCTTTCCGCAGTATACTATCCGGATCATCCCCATCTTTAAACTCCAATACAAAAACCTCAATCCCCTCTTTTTGAAAAAGATTTCCAACTTTTAAAGCAGCTTCTCTTCCCGCATCATCACCATCAAAAGCAAGAAAGACTTCCTTAACACCAAGACGTCTAATAACATCAACATGCTCCTCGCCAAAAGCAGTTCCCTGACCTGCAACTGTAATATTAAGGCCTTCTTGAATCAATCTGAGTGCATCAATCTGCCCCTCAACAATAACTGCACGTCTCTGTTTAGTAATTTCCTTTCTTGAGTAGTTCAATCCAAATAAAACCTTTGACTTCTTAAATAAGGGCGTTTCAGGCGTATTGATGTACTTACCACCTGTTGTCTTTTCACGGAATTTTCTTGCCGAAAAGCCAATCACATTTCCTTGAACGTCCATAATCGGAAAGGTAATTCGCTCTACAAAAAAAGGAAAATTACGAGGCCTTTCCCTTGCAAGTCCTGCGCGCTGAAGAGCTTCTCCATCAAGTTTTTTTTCAGTAAAAAATTTAATTGCCAAAGCAGGATCTTGAGGGGCAAGCCCAACTTTAAACAGCCTAATGAAATCTAAATCAATTCCTCTTGTATATAAGTACTCTAAAGCCTCTTTCCCTTCCTCAGTATGCAATAAATGGAAATGAAAAAATCTACATGTTTCTGTAAGACAGGTTTTAAGAGAGCTAAGATCTTCCCTTTTTTCTCCTTCCTGAAACTCCAAAGTAACGCCAAATTTTTCAGCAAGCATCTCAACTGCTTCAACAAATGAAACCTTCAGGTAACCTACCAAAAAACTGATTGCATCCCCATGAGCGCCACACCCAAAACAATGATAGTGACTATCGCCCCGCTCCAAGACAAATGAGGGGGTCTTCTCATTATGAAAGGGGCAACAAACTTTAAAGCTCTTCCCAGCCTTCTTTAAAGGTAAATATGAGGAGATGACCTCAACAAGATCAACTTTTTCCTTCAAATTCTGGAGCGACTCTTTTGAAAACATAGACATAAGAACTTATTCTACCCGGAAAATAGAGAAAAATCAATCCCTCTGAGAGAGTTGGCATACAACACTCTTTACTTCTTTACAAAAAGCTTACAAACCCCTATACTGCCGCACAATAGAGCTATGACAACAAAAGAAAAACCAAATTTATTTTTTCGCAAGAAAGTATATGCAAGCATATACAAGCCTGCCCTAGGCGAAGAAAGTAATCATAAATTAAAAAAAATTGTTTCTTCCCCTAAAAAAAGTGGTCTTAGAGAAGAGTTTAAAAAGGTTTTCCTTCCTTTATTAATTGACGTATTCGAGCTGAGAAAACGCGTGCAAAATTATAAACTAGGCTCCAAATCCCCCTTTGGCTTAAAACCCGAAATCAGTTGTCCGAAAGAAATTTTACAGAAATTAACAGAACTTCAGTCGGAAATTGAGGAGTCACGAAGGTGGTGTGAAGGGGTAATTCTGCAAATTTCAAAAGGAATTGACGAGGCAAAAGAAGCGTTGCAATTTATTGATAAAATGAGCGATAACAGATGTGATGAAAGGCCAAGTTTTTCCTTAAAAAAACGGCTAAGAAAGTTTTTTCGAAAAAATGACAGAAAGCGTTGACACTCTTATTTCTCCGATGATGCAGCAGTGGCATTCTTGCAAAGCTAAAGCAGGTTCTGCTTTATTATTGTTTCGTTTAGGTGATTTTTATGAAGCATTTTATGACGATGCAATTACTCTTGCTAGAGAACTTGATCTTACCCTAACAAAGCGTCAGGCAATTCCAATGAGCGGAATTCCTTCACAAACTCTAGATAGCTATGTGGAAAAACTTGTTGAGAAAGGTTATCTTGTTGCCATTGCAGAGCAATTGGAATCTCCAAAAGAATCAAAGTCTATTGTTCGAAGAGAAGTTGTAAGAATTGTCTCTCCTGGAGCAAATCTTTTATCTCAAACACTTTCTGATTCATCAAGCAATTTTTTTGCCTCTATTTGCCAAGTAGGTTCATCATTCGGGCTATCTTTTTTAGACCTCTCAACTGGCAGTTTAATAACTATTGAAACATCTTCACTTCTTGAGTTAATCGCAGAACTTGGTAAGCGCTTACCCAAAGAAATCCTTGTTTCCGAAAAATTTGCAAAAGCAAATACAGATGTGCTCGAAGATTTAAAATTGGTTTTTCCTTTTCTACTTACCACAAAAGAAGATTGGCACTTTGATCATCAAATTACTTATAATTTTCTCACGAAACATTTTGGTTTACACTCTCTTGATGGTTTTGGCTTAAAAGGAGTTGTTAGCGCTATCAATGCTGTAGGCGCATTACTGCACCATGTTGAGACAACCCTTTGCCAAAATATATCTGCTATCAAAGTCATTCAAGTTGAAGAGATATCATCTTTTATGACAATTAACTCCTCAACTGCCCGCCATCTTGATCTACTTACTTCATCAAGTGGCAATCCAAAAGCTTCTCTGTTTGCACTCCTTAATCAAACAAAAACAGCAATGGGAGCAAGGACGTTAAAAGAATGGATTGCTCATCCACTCCTTTCTTTAAAAGACATTGAGAAAAGACAGGATGCAGTCCAGGAACTTACTGAAGCCCCACTATTTCTAGAGGATCTCTTATCCTCGATTCGTGATTTAGAAAGACTTTCAATGCGAGTAGCTACAAAGATTGCAAGTCCAAGAGACATTCTAGCTTTGGCAAACTCACTTGAAGTTCTTCCTCTCTTAAAATCTGCAATCGTTACTTTATCCTCAGAAATAGTAAAAGAAACACTACCCACTTTTTTTGACTTCACTCCCCTTGTAAAAAAAATACAATCAGCAATTGTTGAAACGCCTCCCACAAAATTTACAGAAGGCAATATTTTTCGGTTGGGATACATCAGCGCTCTTGATGAATTAAAACTATTAAAAGACCAAAGCGAAACATGGCTCGCAAACTACCAAACTGAGCTTCGCGAATCTCTTGATATGAAAACTCTGAAAGTTGGATATAGCAAATCCTTTGGCTATTTTATTGAAACAAGCAGGGTACAATCACTAAAGATGCCGGCAAGCTTTGAAAAAAGACAAACTCTTGTCAACGGCGAGCGGTTTATTTCTCCTGAATTAAAAACATATGAGCACAAAATCCTCCATGCAGAAGAAAAAATGGTAGAAATGGAAAAAGAGCTCTTTTTAGAACTGCGCGAGGAAGTTTCATCTTATTTTGCAAATATTCAATCTGTTGCAAAAAGCATAGCCCTAATTGACACCCTATATTCTTTAGCAATGGTTGCAAGAGAATATAGCTATACAAAACCTACCCTATCCAATTTAGATAAAATTGAAATTCAAGACGGTCGTCACCCGATTTTAGAGACTTTTATTAAAGGGCACTCTTTTATTCCTAATGATACATTTTTAGAAAGTTCCAGTGACAGCCTTCTTCTTATTACAGGTCCGAATATGGCGGGAAAGTCAACTTATATCAGACAAGTTGCTCTCATTGTGATAATGGCTCAAATGGGAAGTTTTGTTCCGGCAAAATTTGCTCACATTGGCATAGTTGATAAAGTATTTAGTCGAATTGGCGCAAGCGATGATCTTTCCAGGGGCCAATCAACATTCATGGTAGAGATGGCAGAAACAGCTAGTATTTTGCACACTGCAACCAAAAACTCTCTTGTCATACTTGATGAAATCGGAAGAGGAACAAGCACTTATGATGGCATTGCCATCGCATCCGCCGTAGCAGAGCACCTATTAAAACTCGGCGTTAAAACACTTTTTGCGACTCATTTCTGGGAGTTAACGAAATTAGAAACAGAATTCAAAGGGGCAAAAAACGCAAGAGTTGCCGTCCAAGAGAATGAAGATGGCATTATTTTTCTCCATAAAATTTTAAAAGGTGGCGCAGATAAGAGCTACGGAATTCATGTTGCTAAACTTGCAGGACTGCCATTAGAAGTCATTAAGAGAGCCCAGAAACTTCTTATCGAACTAGAAGAAAAGAAATTTCAAAAGAAAAAAGCCCCTCCAAAGGAAGAACAGTTCCTCCTTTTCTCTGAAGCAGCTCCCGATGATGTTCATACAAAAATCAAAGCGCTTGATCTGAACAAAACAACCCCTATTGAAGCTCTTCAATTCCTCATCAAGCTACAAAATGAAATCATTTAATTTAGACACTTACCCAATGAAGCCGGGCGTCTATATTATGAAAGATGCTGCAGAGAAAATTCTATATATTGGAAAAGCAAAAGTATTGCAAGAGAGGATCAAGCAATATTTCTCAAATCATGACACAAGGGCCATGATCCCCTTTCTTGTCAGTAAAATTGCAAGTATTGATACAATTGTTACTTTTACAGAAAAAGAAGCGCTTCTTTTAGAAAACACGCTCATTAAAAAACACCAACCGACCTATAATATTTTACTTAAAGATGATAAGACATTCATTTCTCTAATGATTAATCATAAACATAAGTGGCCACAGGTAAAACTAGTGCGCTATAAAGAAGAAAAAAAAGATAGCGCGCTCTATTTCGGTCCCTATACAAGCGCGCTCACTGCAAGAGGGATGTTTGAAACGATGACCAAGATTTTTCCCTTAAGACAATGCTCTGATAGGGAACTTTCCTCAAGAACAAGACCCTGCCTCCTTTATTCAATTAAAAGATGCATCGCTCCTTGTGTAGGTAAATGCACAAAATCAGAATATGACGAAACGGTAAAAGACGCGATTTCGTTTTTAAAGGGAGGAACAGGAACTGTAATTACAAGCCTAAAAAAGAAAATGGAAGCCGCATCTAAAGCTTTAGAGTTTGAAAAAGCAGGGACACTACTAAAAACAATTCATCAAATTGAAGAAGCCACTACCTCACAAAAAGCCGCAGTTAAACTAAATGTAGATAATATTGATGCACTTAATTTTATCAGAAAAGGGCACTATATTCTTCTAGTGAAACTCCTTTTCCGCAAAGGAGTTCTTGAAGGATCAGAGCATTTTGACTTTTCTCTCACCATGGAAAGCGATGAAGAACTTCTATCGTCTTTTGTTTTACAACACTACTCCCCTCAAAATTTGCCGAGCGAAATCCTTCTACCAGTAGAACTCCCAGACCAAAAAATTTTGGAAGAAATATTAAACACTAAATTACATACACCCCAAAAAGGTGATAAAAAGCAGATTGTAGAACTTGCCTTTGAAAATGCAAAAGCGCTCTATGAACAAGAAAAAATTGCCCTCTCTTCGAAAGAAGAGCTCCTCCTTGAATTAGAGGAAACCTTAAAATTATCTAGGTTTCCCGCAAGAATCGAATGCTTCGATACCTCTCATATATCCGGCTCTGACGGCGTCGCAAGTTTAGCAGCTTTCACAAATGGCTGCAAAGATCCTAAACGCTCAAGAGTATATAAAATTAAAAAGGCAGGCTCTGCAGACGATTACTCATCACTCCACGAGGCACTTACAAGAAGACTTAAACGAGGAATCGAAGAAAATGATCTTCCTGACCTCATTATTGTTGATGGCGGAAAAGGACAACTGAGCACGATAGAAACTGTTTTTCAAGAGCTTCAAATCATCTCTATTGACCTTATTGCACTCGCCAAAGAAGAAGCTCGCCATGATAAAGGCCTCACCAAAGAACGGATCTTCCTCACTACACAAAAAGAAGCTATTACTTTAAATCATCACTCTGCACTTCATTTCTTTCTACAAACCATTCGCGATGAGGCCCACCGCAAGGCAATCACCTACCACCGCAAAAAGAGAAGTGAGCGCACCACAAAGAGCTTCCTTGACGACATCCCCGGGATTGGCCCCACAAAGAAAAAGCGCCTTCTCACCCATTTTGGCAGCGTGAAACGCCTCCTCGAAGCAACCACAGAAGAACTTCTATCCGTAGCATCCATCACCAAAAAAGATGCCACCACCATCCTCGCCTACAAAAAATAAATTCACCGCAGAGACGCAGAGAACGCAGAGCCCACAGAGGATAAATAAAAAAAGAGGAATTAACAAGCTCATGTTACGCAGCATCGATCGCTGCTGGGTAACATGAGTGATGAACTGATTTCTTTATAAATTTTTTAATTTTATCCTTCTATCGTTCCATCCTTGCTAAATTCTTTTTTTATTTGTCCTCTGCGATTTCTGCGTTCTCTGCGTCTCTGCGGTGAATTTTCTTCTTTAAGTAGTTATCGTAAGGAGGAAGTCTTTGGTGTACCCTAGCTTGCGGGCAAGTAAAAGACCTAGTTCGGTTTCGATTTTGGAGAAGAGCTCAGGAGAATGCTGGGCAGAAAGATTAGTTACAATTTCGATGATCTGCTTAGGATGGATGATCACTTCAAGATTTATAGGGTCATTCGGAAAAATCTGCTTCCAATAACCTTTTATATAATCGCTTATGATTGCTTCTTCTACGAGGACTTTTGATGTTCCCATTTTTATTTTAAAATACCGGGCTTTATACATATTCATAAAGCCACAAAAAAGAAGTAATCCTAAACTACTCAAAAAGATTCCTATCGAAAGAAGAAAATTTGGGAATTGCAAGAGGAGATGAATTATTACATTTTGAACGTTAGCCACATAAGCGCTAAGAGTTAATAATATTCCTGAACCTAATACAAGGAGCACAAATAAAAGGTGTACCACGGAAAAAAGGCCCCATCTAAAATTCTTCAGCATACTCATCCGCTTGATTTTCAAGTACTGTCTCTTTATGCCTTGCTTTTTCAAGGGTTGCTTCCAAATTCACATCAGGTAATAAATTTTTAAAAACTACATGGACACAAGCAACGTGAAGGCCTGTCAAACTTGTAATTTCTTTTACTAACTTACCTTGAATCTCTTCTGCCTTTTCAGGAAGGGAGATTCCATACAAAACGTTTACTTCAAGTTTTATATTAACAGAGTGATTCTTAGAATCCTGCTCAATATAAACACCTTTAATTCGCTCCATTCCTTCTCTACCCAGCAAATTATCGATTAAATTCCCCTCAATTAAGGCAATTCCTTCTACACCTGCTAAACATTTTATTGTAATCGCTTGAAATACACGACTTTCAATGTCTCTAATAAAAATTGTATCAGGCAACTCAATCTCTTTTGTATCAAGATCTTCAAACTGGTCCATCATTTTTCTTATACCTCACTTTACCAGATTCATTTTCAACCATTGCCTCTAAAAGTTCAAGTCCGTTATGATATTATTTCACTTATAATTGAAAAATCGTTAGGATCCGACTAGGGGGAAATAGAAAATGGATTTTCGTGCGCTTGGAGTCTTGATATTTTGGATCACAATGGGCTTTACTACTGCCTATATTGCCAAACAAAGAAATAGAAACACCACTGGTTGGTTCTTTATAGGCCTATTTTTTAGCCTATTTGGACTATTACTCTTACTCATTTTGCCCTCAAAAGCAATTCAACCATCTGAAAAAGAGGACGTTAAAGTTCCAAATATCAAAGCTGCTCATAATGAAGCCGCAGCCCTTTCTGATGACTCGATGTACAGAGAACCCATTATGCCCCGAATTTCACGCGACCCCACTATAGATTGGTACTATGTTGACTCAAAATCAAAAATTTCTGGTCCCCTCAAACTTTCACACCTTAGAAAAGCCCTAATTGAAGGCAATCATGACAGCTCAACCTACATATGGTGCGAAGAATTTCTTGACTGGATTCAAATCAGCGAGCTCCAAAATGGCGCCTCCCTCCTTGATCCCGACTTCCTAAAAGAATAATCATCCCCGGTAAAATAGCACAATATCCGAATAGATATATTTTTATAACGCCCATCTTGCTTGTCATCAGAACTTTGACAACATTTTTCTTAATTCATTTGAGTTGACTATTCATATTCAGAAATGTAAAATTAATGTGTAATCAACTAACCATATGGAATTATAATGCAAACAACATTTCCACTATCAGGTTTAGATGTAGTAAAATTAGTTTTACTTCCAAATCCCATAGAAAAGTTTACTGCTGCCGGTTCTACCTTACGGATTAAATTAAATATTGAGTCTATCAAAAAAATAATCTCTTCAAGAGAAAATTTTTATTTCGGTGTTGCTTTTACTGCCATTACGCTAACTGCAGCAGCAATCTGGCCTGTGAATATGGCTGTCAAAATACTTTCTTTATATGGATTTTATGTTGCAGCAAGTCATGGGAAAGTACTATATTGTGCTATTAGAGAGATCCTTTCCATCCAGAAAAAGGTAGTCTAGACCAGAATCCCCGTAGTGCGTTGAATCGAGCAAATTACTATAATCGGATCGTGCTATTTAGAAAATGTTGTCTATTGACTGAACTCAACTCAAAAAAATCTTTTTTAATCATCACTCTTAGATTTTAAAATAGTTTCTTGCGCTTATCAATAATTCCTTTAGATTGACCTTTATACCACTACTTAGCTTATAATTGTTGTTTTAAAAATAATTATTAACAAGGAGTTAAGAAATGGAAGGATTATCAACCACAAGGGCGCTAGATTTGTTTTTAGACCCTACCCAAGTAGAGGTGCAAGCCCCTAATGTAAGAAACATCGGAAAAATCGCACTATGTTTAAAAGGAACGAGAGATAATTGTTCTATTGGCATTGCACTGAGTGTAATTGGAGTCATCGGAACTTCCTTTGGATTCACTTATTCAGGAAGAGCTCTTCTAGGCTATGGAGTCACTTTAATTAGCTTTCACGGAAAGAAATTTTTTGAGCAAATACACAATATACCAACAAAAAATTATTTTGCTTCACGCACAGATCGCGTCTCATAATAAAGATTTCTTTAGCTAGATATAAACTTTACAATTAAATATAATTAATCTGAACATTTAAACAGAGGTTAATATGAATTCTATATCTAAGTATATTTCAGAATTAATTCCGGTAGCAGCTTTAATTCCTGGAGCTACAGAATTTGCAATGAGCACTTCTAAAGAATTAATGACTCCCGAAGTAACAAGGCTTTGTAATCAAAGCAAAAAAGCAAGAAATTGGACAATTGGCGGGATCATGCTTATAACATTTTCGTTAATTAGCATCTTCCTATTGACAATTGCGGCTCTAGGCGCTCTCGTATGGCCGTTAATTCCAACCTATAGCTTTGCCGCCTCTTGCTTAGGCGCAGCCATTGGATTTGCCACAGGAGTAACTTCACTGAAAAAAAATATAGCCATTTCTCAGCAGCTTACACAAATGGCAAAAGATGCAATGCCAACCATACCTACTGATTTACCCAAGGTTGATAGCGCGACTTTAACTGGATTCGGCACTTAAGCACGCATAATTCTACGTAATTTTTTAGAATAAAAGGAGGGTGATTTACCCTCCTTTTATATTGAAATTGGATTACCAAGAAGCTTTGATCATGCCGGGAATTAGTCCTTCTAGGGCCATTTCACGGAAGCAAAGTCTCGATACTTTGAATTTTCTGTAGTAGCCGCGTGGTCTGCCTGTTAATTGACATCTGTTACGGATACGGATAGGTGAAGAATTTTTTGGAAGCTTATCCATTTTGATCATTGCTTCTTTTTTCTCTTCATCAGAGGCTGTTAAACTTCTAATAATAATTTTAAGCGCTTGTCTTTTATCGTAGCTAAGAGCTACAAGTTTAGCTCTCTTTTTTTCTTTTTCAATTAATGCTTTTCTAGCCATTTATCCCTACTTTTTCTTAGCAGGACCAGCCTGCCGCTGTTTACGTGTAGGATCTTTCTTATTAATAACGTAGACCCGTCCTTTTCTTTT
>CAZKFL010000006.1:41182-67166 GCA_964552055.1 uncultured bacterium | reverse complement strand
GACGTAATGTGTTCATGTGCGACACATGAACACATTACGTCTGACCCCCATATAAATATGCATATTACTGAGGAAGAGGCAAACATTTTTTGAACCCCTCTCAATAAAGATCTCAAGGCATCAATTATACAGTTTCCGACTTTAAATATTGCTAAATATGAAATATTGAATTAAACTCATAATTAAATAAATTTCGGAGCACTATTATGATTCCTTTTAGCAGTTATAGACGCAGTAACTTTGATTCATTGAATGATACAAAGAGAGGAAGCGGTGAAGCGCAGGGAAGAAGACCCAGCGCCGATCTCATTTCGGAGATTACTATCTCTAGAGCATCCCAAGGTCGCATTATAGATCATCTATTATCAACGCTTCCAGCTCCGCTAATACCTCATCACCTTACATTTCTTCCTAAAATCAAGGAATTTATAAATGAAATATTTATTAGAGTTATAAATGATATACGCGGCGAAGCAAGTTCTGGCAAATATAGCTACAAACTAACAGTTACAGGTATAAATAATGAGGGATTAAAGGTAATCGCGCTTATTTTTGATGAGACTTTTGCAACGCACTCTGGCGAAGCTTATGTAGATCGCTATTATGATAGTTTCGGAACAAGTAAAGAATATACCTACCTTCTACCAATTACTTTAGAAGGACCAACTGTCACGTCAATCCCCTTATTTTGGACACCTGACAACCCTTATATATATATGGAGAAAACGCCAATCTTATCAAGCATTGCAGATGATCGGAGCATTAGTCACTATCATATGGCTCGAGAAGGCAAAGATACTAACTGTAAAATTAATAGTGGTAGTGGAACCGAATTTCAATTTCACAAAACATTTCTTTTTTCTATAAGCCCTTATTTCGAACGCGCTTTTAAAGGTGAATTTAAAGAAAAAGAAGCTCAAACGCTTATTTTATCCTACTATTCAGATGAAACAATCCTAAATTTGCAACATTTTGTTTACCTAGGTGATATTCACCCTGATTCAATAGAAGCGCTTGAACATTTAACTAAAATCATTCATTTAGCCCATGAACTTGGGATACCCAAACTTTACGCCCGAAGTTTAGAGCTTATTGCTAATATCCTTCGAAGAAGTGATCCGGTCGCCCATTCTCAAATCGAAGAAATACTTGTAATAATCTTCCGCCTAGAACTTCCCGATACCCTTACACTACTTTTTCCCTGCTTAAGAGCCGCAGAAAAACTTGAAGACGTAACCGAAGTACGGTGGCATGAAATCCCTACATCTAAACTTCCGGCTCTATTGAGTTCTGCAGCTTCAAATTCATTAATTAAGGTGCAAAGTCAATTAGAAAAAACTTTAAGCTTAGTTCTCCGAGTAGAAGAACCTGTTTCTTCATGCGGCGCAGGTGCTGGCGCAGGAGGAAAGTAATATGTTTGGAGTAACCGGACTTTCTGCATTATTTGCAAGACCCCTGCCATCAAGTACAGCGCCACCATCTCCTCCAGAATCTCATTTTACACCTGGCGACATTGTA
This sequence comes from uncultured bacterium, assembly GCA_964552055.1. Classification (GTDB taxonomy): domain Bacteria; phylum Chlamydiota; class Chlamydiia; order Chlamydiales; family 2-12-FULL-49-11; genus VGMD01. The sequence goes on along the minus strand of CAZKFL010000006.1, from coordinate 65,648 downwards.
AAAATTGGAGGCACTCTGATTGGATTAAGGCACGTCTCTTCTGAAGAGCATGCTGCAAGAGAAGCAGCCTTCGGGATGGTGAATGGTTGCTCACTCAACATCTCGTTTTGCGAAGGATCAGGATTTCAATCTTCTAAATTTCACAACCTCCATCAAAAAATTGAGCGCGGGGAAGATTGCACGGAACTTGTCGCACAATACGAAAGCGCTATCACTAATTTCATCATCGACTCGCTTGAAATGGATTTAGAAGAAGTAACATTTTCAACAGACATGCTTTCCTGTCTTGAAAAAGCTCGTTTTCTAATTGTTAAAACCACGCATTACTTTGCAAGTGATACTCATTACGCATCATATGGCGGACTCGGTCGTTTTCCAAAAGAAACCTTACCAAAAGATGATATCGTGAGACTTCGAACTTTAAACAAAGAAGACCTCTCCCTATCAATAAGGCCACATCCTATTGAAAGAGGTGATGAATCATACACCGATCTTCTATACTTCATTGCAGACCAATACAGAGGTGAGCTTTTGCGCTTCATTCGTGAAGATTTTGATAGATCTAGCTTCCGCTCCATGAGGTAAAATGAACTAGTGATATAGAGCTGAGTTTAACAAAGGGTATTTTTGAGGGTCACGGCGTATAATTGCTAATAACCTTGCCATATAGCCACTGTTTGGCTCGTTAGTTTGAGAAAGCTTACTATCTTCTGATTCTGAAATAAAAATCCAAGCCTCACGAATTAGATCATCACGAAATTTAGCAGCTAAAGATCCGTTTTTGCAATCATTTAAAAAAAGTAGATAACCTTTCTTAAAATCACCTATCCCACCATGGCCACAGCAGGGGCGCATAATATCAATACAATCAGCTGAAGAAAATAACATCTGTTCGATAGGAAGATCTGTATCCTTTCCATGAATAACCATTTCAGAGGCTGATTTCGCAATCTCGCTATCCACACCTTTTTTGGTTAAATGACTTTCAATCATTTTCGCAGAATCAGATTCCCAAAGATCTGGGCCATTTGCCTTTCGACCTGAATCATGAAGAGCAGCAACTCTTCGAAGAAGGTCAATATCAACTTGCACACCCTGATTCTCTCTTAAGTAACATGCCATCACTTCCGCAAAAATGACCACTCGCGAAGCGTGCATACGACCATGGACTCCTATGCTATCAAAAGTCTCTTCATGCTCTTTATAAATTGGGAGGATCTCCAACTCGAACTCTTGAACAAATAAAGCAAAACTAGAAGAGAGGGAATGAGGCTTAGGTTTTTGACAAGAAGAAAGTTTAAAAACTTTGCTAACAGCCACATCAATTAAAGAAATTAATTGTCCTAAAATAGGGACAGCTTCCATTAAAAAAAGTGAAAAATGAATAAAACGTGATAACGGCCTTCCCGACTTAGATTTGTTTAAATGAAGCGCGCAAATGCCCCATGTCAAAGCTGAATTCATATTATATGCAAGATTATTATTAGTTAAAGTTTCCATACATAAATGATATCATATCATATAATTATAGTCATTCTTGGAATGTTATACTGAGAGGGGTTCAAAAATTGGGAATTTTCAAGTCAGAAATCCCCAGATTTGAATTAAGTGTAGCTGGTGTCGAGGGGGAGTGCTATTTGCACTAGATAAGCCCGAGACAAATTTAAAGATGGGGATTTATGACGCAGAAAAAACCAAGTTTTGAATCACGAGCAGTATATTATTAAAAAGATATAATAATTATTTTGCGGTGCAATAAAAGTTAGGCTATAAAATTAAACAATCGAAAATTCACTATTTTTGTATCACGAGTATATATAGTTTTTAAGAAGTTAAAACCGGTTACGGTTACGCAGGCGGTTACGGTTACGACTCTCGAGACCGCATTCTACGATGCGGGAATCCAAAAGGATGGCTGCTCTCGCGCCTGCTACCAAAAACACGATTATTATTTGATCAACTGCGTGAAACAGCAGCCATTCCCGTAACCGTAACCGGATTTAATTTAAAAGATCTTAGAGCCTAACTTCTATTGCACTGCCAATTATTTTAACAAAGTTTTACTCTAATGAGATTGCCCTGATGGCGCGTTTAATGGCCGGGATATACCGAGGTGCACAGGAAAGTGCTCTGCAACCTAGCTCTAGGAGCTTTTTTGTGTGAAGAGGATTCGAGGCAATTTCTCCGCAGATGCTTACAGGAATGTTAGCTCCGTGGCCTACTTTAACAACATGCTCAATCATGCGTAAAATGCTTGGATGAGCCTCTCCATAGCGATCGCTAGTAAGAGGGTTAGATCTATCTACGGCAAGTGTGTATTGAATCAGATCATTTGTGCCAATGGAGAGAAAATCACACTCTTTAACCATATGATCACACATGATAACAAATGCAGGCACTTCGACCATACAGCCTATAGAGAGGTTCTTCTGGACGTCATATCCCTCCTCTTCTAATTTTAATCGCTCTTTATAAATATGAGCCTTTGCCTCGATAAGCTCCTCAATATCAGTTACAAGAGGGAGCATAAGATGTACTTTCCCGTAGCTACTAGCTCGCAAAATTGCACGCAGTTGGGTCGAGAAAAACTTTTTATGTTTTAAAAGAAACCGAATAGAGCGCTCGCCAAGGGCAGGATTGGGTTCATGATTACTTCCAGATAGGAGTTTTTTATCGCTTCCGATATCAAAAACTCGGAATACAATCTCCATGTTCCCAGCAAGCTGAATGAGTTTTTTATAGAGTTGATACTGCTGATTCTCACTAACTGTTTCGAGCTCTTTTCGTAAGTAGAGAAATTCAGAACGAACAAGTCCTATTTTTTTTATTTTTGCACGTTTTAAAAGATCTAAATCAGCTAAATTTTCAACATTAGCTTGAACATCAATAACCGTGCCATCGAGTGTTTTAACATCGCCATCTTCTTCTTTCATCACATCAAAACGTACACTTTGTCCACGCTGTTTGTTTCGATACATGTTTGTTGTTGCCTTAGAAGGATTAATAATGACATTTCCATTATCTCCATCAACAATGACAGTGCTGCCTCCGCTCTCTTTTAAAACATCAATTTTTATATTTGATACATAGGGTATTGCTTTTGCCTTAGCTATTAAAGCTGCATGCGATGTACTACCGCCAATCTCTGTAATGAATGCTTGAACTTCACCAAGTGTTGCTTCCGCTGTGTAGGATGGGACAAGCTCATAGGTACAAATAATGCTTTGCGGCAATTTTGTTTCATCATATTCTGTCCATTCTGGATAGAGATGTTTCAAAACTCTTGCTGCCACATCTTTAACATCTAAAAGCCGTTGGTGAACTTCTGGATCGCTCTCTTCATTAAAAAATTGAAGGTACTCAGTAATAAACCCCTTAAATACCGTTTCGCTATTTTTCTTAAGAGATTTAATTCGATCTTCAATCTCCCCTGTTAAAAGGGGGTCTTCGAGCATCTGAATCTGGGCGCCAATAATTGTAGCCCCTTCATCTCCCCCTTCATCATGAAAAAGAGTCTGAAGCTCTTTTAAGTCATTCTTGCTTTCCGAAAGTGCCTTTCTATATCGATCAATTTCATCTTCAATTTCGTCTTCGGTAATCTCATATTCTGGGACAATCCACTCTTCATTGTGATGAAATATTTGGATGACACCAATAGCAATTCCCCCGCTAATAGGAACTCCCTGCAACCGGATTTCTTCACAAACAAGTACCACTTTTTCCAAACAGTCAATTCGTCAATAGTGTTCAATAGTATATCTTTTAACAAATTCAGAGCAACAAAGTTATTCGCTTTCTTCTTCGAACGCTTTTACAGGAATGCGCTTTTGTCTTTTAGAGATGGCTTCAAGAAGTTTGACATTAAACTCCTTTGCAGAGTTATACCCCATTTTTTTAAGACTATAATTTAAAACAACTGTTTCTAGAAGAAGAACAACATCACGCCCCGGTTTTACAGGGAGAATATGAAAAGGTACTTTCACGCTAAGAAAATCAAGATATTTTTCTTCCAAGCCAATCCGATCATAAAAGTGGGCTGTATCCCATTCCTCTAATTTGACAACGACATCAATTCGTGCGGTTTCACGTATACAGACTGCGCCATAGATGTGCGCAACATTAATGATTCCAATGCCTCGAATTTCAAGCATATGACGTGTAAGCTCAGGACCTGTTCCTACAAGGCTACCACCTTCACGGCGCTTAATAATCACTACATCGTCAGATATAAGTCTATGGCCGCGCTCAATTAAACCTAATGCAGTTTCACTTTTACCAACGCTAGAATCTCCCTGGATCAACACTCCAACTCCAAATGCTTCAACAAGAGTGCCATGACAAGACATTGTGGGAGCAAACTCTTTACTAAGAGCAACTGTGAGTTTTTGTAAAACCTCTGAAGTAGTCAAACTGGTACGAAATAATGCAAGCTCTTTATCCTTACAAAGTTCAATCATTTCAGGAAAAGGCTTTAATCTTCTAGAAAGAATCACTAATGGTAATTCTTCAGAAAAAATTTGAGACAGTCTCCGCCTTCTTGTTTCAATGCCAAGCTCTCTAAGATATTCCATTTCAACGCGACCAAATACTAAAACTCGCTTTGATGAGTGACCTTTTAGAAAGCCGGTAAGAGCCAAGCCAGGTCTTTCAATTTCAACAGCTCGGATCGATCTTTTCAGCCCCCCTTCGCCAGAACAAAGTTCTAAAGCTAGGGCTTCACGGTATTTATCAAAAAATTCACCAACGCCTAACATGGTTTTCACTTTACACGGTGATGGGTAAAATGTATACACTGAAGTATGAAGGGATCATGTAATCGTAAGAAGCTGATAGTCATAGGAGGAGGATTTGCGGGGCTAAATTTAATTCAAAGCCTTAAACATGCTCCATTTGATATTACATTAATTGACAAAAGGAATCATCACCTCTTTCAACCACTTCTATATCAGGTAGCTACAGCAACATTAGCCCCGAGAGATATTTCTGTAACATTTAGAGAACTATTTGCAAAACAGCAACATACAACTGTTATCATGGGCGAAGTAGTCCAAATTGATAAGGAAGATAAAAAAGTAGTTTTAGAAAACGGTGATACTTTTGATTACGACTATCTAGCAATTGCTGTGGGGTCAAAGCACTCTTATTTTGGACATACAGATTGGGAACCTTTTGCCCCGGGGATCAAAACAATTACAGATGCCCTAAAAATTAGAGAGCACATCTTAACTGCCTTTGAAATAGCTGAAAGACTTGACTCGCTAACAGAAACGCCTAAATATCTTACATTTGCAATCGTTGGCGGCGGCCCAACTGGTGTTGAATTTGCAGGAACGATTGCCGAACTGATCAAAAAAACGATGCATGGCAATTTCCGAAGAATAAAAACAGAAAAAGCAAGAGTATTTCTAATCGAAGCTTTCGATCGAATTCTTCCCTCATTTCATCCCAAACTCTCAGAAAAAACTAAAAGTGATCTTGAGAAAATGGGCGTAACAGTTTTAACAAACCATGCTGTAACAGAAATTACGAAAGATGGCGTTCGCCTTGGCGAAATTTTTATCCAGTCTAGAAACATCATCTGGGCAGCAGGCAACTCCATACCAACTGTTGTTAAAACACTTGGTTCGGAACAAGACAAGCAAGGTCGAGTCATTGTAGAAAAAGATCTGTCGATACCAAATCACCCTGAAATTTTTGTTCTTGGGGATGCAGCTCACTTCAAAAACAGAAAAAACATTCCCCTTCCAGGCGTTGCAACTGTTGCTGTTCAACAAGGTAGATTTCTTGGAGCTCTTTTAAAAGCAGAAGTTAGAAAAAAGCAAATCCCCAAACACCGAATAAAAGGATTTAAATACTTTGATAAAGGGAGTCTTGCAACAATTGGTACAGGAAAAGCAGTTTGTACAATCGGCAAATTTAATTTCTCTGGATTTTTTGCTTGGTTTCTTTGGGCTGTTGTTCACATTGCCTACCTCATCGGATTCCGTAATCGCATGAGCGTTATGCTAGAATGGTCCATCCATCTTTTTACCGGAACAAGATCTTCAAGACTCATCCACTCTACAATCGATGAGAAACTTCCCAAACGAGACGACATCTAGTATTCTAAAGTAAAGTTATGATAAAGTACTGCATGGATCGATATCCGGCACTCTATTATGGCCTTGCTTTATTGAGCGGCGTTGCCCTTGCATATGGCATATGGCCAACACTTTTTTTGATTTTATTTGGCCAGAGTAGAATCAATAAAATAGGCTTTGCTTTGATTGCGAGTTTTGCTCTAATCGAAACGCTTTATTTTATGCCCATTCTCCCACCAGGAAAAGTCAGTGGTCATGGCTATTGCCAAATTAGTAAAGTCCGGGTAAGCGATAATTCTCTTGGGTATTTTGGCAATCTGAGTTGTTTTATAACAGAGGATAAAACCTACTACGATATACCGGTCAAGTTTTTTAGAAATAAGCTCTTAGATGATTCCACGGACTATCTTGTTAGAGGAAGCCTTAGAAAAAATCCTGCAGGCCCCTACACTCTTTTTCCGTCAATTATAGAAGCAGTTCCCTACACAAACAACCTCTGCCAGCTAAGATTTAAGCTGAAGGAGAAATTTCGTGCCTATATTTCTACTCATTTAAAAGATGAAATGTGTGCTGCATTCTTTTCTTCTCTTGGCACAGGAGAAATTGAAAATAGGCTCCTTGGATTGCAGTTCAATAAGGCGGGCCTTACCCACACACTCGCAATTTCAGGCTTTCACTACACATGGCTTGTTTTTATAATGGGGAGCTTCTTTCACTTATTCTTATCAAAGAGAAAAACCTGTTACTTCCTTCTTATTATCGTCTCACTCTATTTTCTCTTTATCGGAGAAACCCCTTCTCTAAATAGAGCCTGGCTTGCAGCCCTTATCTATCTTGTGGGTTACCTAATTAAAGAACCTGTTAGCGGTCTTAACTCGCTTGGCGTGGCGCTCATGATTTCCCTCATACTAGATCCCCTAGTTCTAAAAGAAATCGGCTTTCAATTAAGTTACCTAGCAACATTTGCAATTCTCGCCATTTACCCGACAATAGAAATATGGCTTCGCAAATTCTTTCCCAAAAGGCAAACCTTCAAACTCGGATTCCTCCTCTCCTCATTCTGCCGCAACACCTTCGCAATCACAATAGCCGTCAATTTAGCAACAGCCCCCTTACTCCTCTACCATTTCAATTACTTTCCCTATTTAAGTCTTTTTTTTAATCTCTTTTTCCCCATTGCTATCACACCCTGTATGATTGCCCTTATCCTGTCTCCCATCCCGCTAATCGGTCCCCCCATCTTAAAACTAACCGAAATCTACACAACCCCCCTTCTGAGCACCATCTTTTACGGGGTCGATCTGATCGAAGGGGGCCTCTGGAGCTCCCAGATCCCCTTTGATCTACTCGCAGCCCTACTAATTCTTGTACTAATTATAGGCCTTTGGCTCGAACAAAGGAAATACGCCCTCTACCACTTAGAAGGTGTCTAATATTTATGATTGAGATCAGGGATATTTCTCTTATTTTTACCTGTTAAAAGAAAACCACTTGTACCCAATACGAGAGCTATGGGAATGACCGCAATACCATAGATAAGAGCACTTGATGAACTTGGACCACCCAAAACATTCACTATAGACCCAACAACAGTGTGGAATGCGTAGCCAAAGAACATAATGATCATATTGGCAACTGCCGTTGTAAGTCCGGCTACCTCTTCTCTGACATATGTCGATGCTTTGTAGATAGCTAAAATTTGATAGGCAGAAGCTACGCCCACTATCACAAATGCAATACTCAGAATTGATACGGGCAACTGGAATATCAAAAGAGCGCAAAAGCTGATCGCCATAACAATCCCTGCGCAAATAATTGTCTTAAGATAACCCAATTTTTCTGCAATAAGGCTAAGAACTGGGGCGCCAAAGCACATTCCAATAAATATCATGGAAGGGATGGATGCAGATATAGTAGCTTCAAATCCATAGACTTGTTTTAAAAAGACTGCGCTCCACACGTCGGCAAATCCTTCTAATGGACCTACCATCAATCCTGCAAATATACACGTCCAAACCACTTTTTTATTTTTAATTACCTCTTTAATATCTGCTAAAACACCCCGTTTTGATGGGCTTTTAATATCTGGCACAATCATATATGTAATAGCAGCTAAAAAAGCCCCAATAATAGCGAAAGTCTGAACAACAAATTGATAACCAAAAACTTCGCGCATATAGCTTACTGGACCACCGCCATAAATAGCTCCTATCAATCCAATCGTAACCGATATGCTAAGCATCCTAGCAAATCGCTCTTGACTAAAGCTCATTCGCACAATTTTAAATACACCCAAAATTGCAGCAGATGATCCCATACCAATTAATACCCTTCCAAGAATTGGATAAACCCAATAATCAGAAAAAATCAATGGAAGCAATCCTATTGCTGATAAAAGAATGCATCCACTCATTACTTTTTTGGGGCCAAATCGATCCATCAAAATGCCTATAGGCAAATGCATAGCTGAATAACCAATGTAATAGAGTCCAGAAAACTGACCAAAAACAGCTGCACTGATGTGAAATTGACTCATGATATCATCTAGCATGATGTTAGGCATCACTCGCAAAATATATTGATACGCGTAAAATAAGGATGCTGTCATCCATACTGTCATTGAAATTAAGCGTCCCCTCGAAATTGAAGAAATCATAACCATATCCTATTTATTTAGATTTGAAAAACTTAAGTAGTTGATAAAAAAAGGGAATAAATATTAGAGTGCCTGACGGCACAGTAGTAGTTGAGCGCACTCGAGGCTGCTCTTAAAACTAACGGAAATGTGATCTTTTTTTACGTTCATACAACCATTTTACTAAATCTTATTGAAACGGGCAAGGAAAGAAATTATTTTAATTTATCGCTTATTACCTTTCCTGTAACCGCCTGCGTGACCGTATTTAATTTTAAAATGTGATCTGCGCAATCAGTTACGGACCTAATTTGAAATTGAATAAAAACAAAATTTTTATTATCCTCTTTGCAAATTGGAGGAATATGGAAACTATTGTGCGAATAAGAAATCCAGATGAATGTGTGAGAGTCGAAGGGTATTTATCTCTTGCATGTCTAACTACCACAGAGCGTCAATGGACGTATTTACGCGTCTCATCTGATACGACTGTTGAAGCTGTATTGCAATTTTTTCGAGCAACTTGTCTTGGGTGGCCGTATTCTATGAGGCCTGCCTTGGATTGGGATGAGGTGTTTTTTAAAACACTAGAGGATGGAGAAGTTGTTAAGATGGGAAGGTTTGAGAGTTTTCCTTTAACTGCGAGATTGAATGAGTTTGTAAAGGCTGAAAAAAGCGTTATTGCTATTGAATTAAACATCTATGTTCCCTCAGGTTTCACACCAGAAAGAGACCCAAAATACTTGTTTCCCTTAGAACCATCACCTGAAATAAGTACACGGATCAAACAATTATATGCGGAAGAAATCTTAAAACAAGATCAAGATTCATGGGGAGAGTTTGGTGTTGCTTTACTTCGAAGAAATAGCAGCCCTGTTAAACATGATGAGAGTGAAAGGATACTTGATTTTTCACCGCGGTTTAAGTATTACGGTGGAAAATATGAAAAAGAACCCGAGCAGGTGCGAGTAAAAAGTGATGCTACCGTTGAAAACGTGCTTCAATTTTTCAGAAGGTATTGTTTTCGGTGGCCAACAACGATACGTGCTTGGGGAGCTGAGAGAAGCTTTCCTATAGAAAAAAAAATGGAAGAAATTTTCCCTTCTGAACACGTATCACTTGGTATAGAATTGCTCCAAGCTGAAGGTGAAAGATCTCATCCTAGTTGTCTTGCTCCCTATCATTCTTCTCGTGAAATTGAACTCCTTTATCTTGTAAAGTCTGCAGTGGATCTCAGAATAAATGAACCTTGTGAATGTGTAATCGCCTAACTTTACATCACCTTTTAAAATAAAAGGGGCATTCCACCAACTTCTTCTAATTTATAAATGGAGGTTTTTAGCTTGGATATCCCCAATTTTTGAGTCTTTTAGCGCATAAAAATAATTTTATTTTTCAAAACAAGAGGAGCATAATCAGAAATATCACTTCCAGGAATATTCTAAGAATTTCTCTTTTAAATTGACAAAATCGGGGGTAAATTGTTAAAATTGTCCGCAGTTTCAAGATGGCGGTAGTAGCTCAGTTGGTTAGAGCGCGAGATTGTGGTTCTTGAGGTCGAGGGTTCGATCCCCTTCTATCGCCCCATTTTCTTTGACACGTGCGTGCTCTTTCCTGTATGCTAAAATTATGCCTAAAGTGATAAAAAATCTACGCGCAAAAAAAATTCATCACCATCCGGAAGCGAAGGGCCTTCTTTTCATTGCGATTAGCCTGCTTGTTTTTTTGTGTTTAGCAAGTTTTATTGAAGGTAAGCCGAGAGAGAATTGGCTGGGCGCAATTGGGTATTTTGTTGCTTATGGCCTGCATTATGCATTTGGGCTTGCGAGTTATTTTTTTGTAACCTTTTTGTCTTGGATGGGTTGGCGTTTGATTAAAACGCAGAGTTATTCAGACTTTACTGTTAAGGCCATTTATCTTTCATTTTTCATGTTGAGCAACTGCATTCTATTGAATTTGCTTGCAGAAACAAAATGGATTGATCTCTCCATTTTTTATCCAAAGGTATACTCCGAATCGGCTATTTTACGCATTCCATTACCGATCAAGTACACTCGCTACAATTTAGGAGGAGTCCCTTTTTATTATTTATATAGAGATTTACCTCACTTCAATTTGGAAGAGCTTTTAGGGAATTTAGGCGTACTACTAACTTTCTCTCTAACATGGATCGTCTCTTTCATTCTTCTGACAGATCTTAGCTTCTTAAATGGCGTTAGGACAGCGCTAAAGTTGATCCCTATTGCTTACGAAAGCGCTCTTTTTGTCATGAAAAAGACACTCCATCTAATCCGAAGAATTTTTCCCATTGAAGAACCTTTGACTGCTGATCTGATCGACAATGTAGTTTTACCAAAACCTGCCCCTACCTATAAATTTACAAAACCTGTGGAGAAACCGAAACCTAAATATAAACCGCCCATTAAATTTGATGACGATGAAGAAAGTGAAGATGATGAAGAGGAGGAAGAAGTTTTCAAACCTTCCAGCACGGCTCTTATAGTGCCCCCCCCAGCTGCACCTCCAAAAAAATTGCGCCTCCTTTTACCCAAAGGAAGTTACAATCTCCCGCCGCTTTCGCTACTTACTGACGCAAAAAAAGTGGACCAAACGGGGCTAAAAAAAGAACTGAAAAAACGTTCCGATGTTTTAGAAGAGACATTAAAAAGCTTTGGCATTGAGGCAAAAGTAGGCAATATTTATGCAGGGCCCACTGTAACTCTTTTTGAAGTACATCCCGCAATCGGTGTTAAAGTACAGAAGATCAAGTCTTTAGAAAATGACATAGCGCTGAATCTTCAAGCAAAGTCCATTCGTATTATTGCTCCAATTCCCGGAAAGGCAGCAGTTGGCGTTGAAATCCCCTCCCTCTACCCTCAAGAGGTCGGCTTTAAAGAGATGCTTTCTACTTATCGTGATGCAGAAAATAAATTTCATATTCCCGTTATGCTGGGGAAAACTGTAAGCGGTGAAGATGTCCTTTGCGATCTTACCAAAATGCCTCACTGTCTTGTTGCGGGGGCTACAGGATCTGGAAAATCGGTCTGTATCAACACCATCATCATGTCGATTTTAATGAATCTCACGCCGGACGAAGTAAGGCTAATTTTAATTGATCCTAAAAAAGTCGAACTCACCCCCTTCTCGCATCTACCACATCTGATTGCCCCTGTTATTACGGAACCAAGAGATGCTTACGGCGCGCTCCAATGGCTTGTAAAAGAGATGCAATTTCGCTATGAAATATTCAAAAGACTTGGGGTAAGAAACGTATCCGCATTTAATAAACGAACAATTGATAAAGAGCTCGAAGCAACACTAGATCTAGAAATTCCAGAAAAAATGTACTTCATTGTTTGTATCATTGACGAATTTGCCGATCTTATGATGACATCTAGCGCTGATCTTGAAACACCTATTGCTCGGATTGCACAAATGGCAAGAGCAGTTGGCATCCACCTTATGCTAGCCACACAAAGACCCTCAAGAGAAGTCATTACAGGACTAATTAAAGCTAACTTCCCCACCCGAATTGCCTTCAAGGTTTCTAGCCGAATCAACAGCCAAATCATCCTAGATGAAAACGGCGCCGAAACCCTACTCGGTAATGGCGATATGCTCTTCCTCCCTCCTGGCACATCTCAAATCGTCCGTTGCCAAGGTGTATACATACGAGATGAAGACATTAACAGAGTCGTCTCTCATATCAACGAACGCATGCCCACAAACTACCTCATCCAATCATTTGAAAGTCACGCAGGCCCTGAAACCCCTGAAACAGAAACAGGCGAATCAGGCGATCCCCTTTATGAAAAAGCGCTTGAACTTGTCCTAAGTTTTAGAACAGCCTCAACAACATTCCTCCAAAGAAAACTCAAAATCGGTTACGCCAGAGCAGCATCCCTCATGGACGAGCTCGAACAAAATGGCATTATCAGTCCAGCCGACGGCAGCAGACCACGCCGCATCCTTGACGGCAACTCTTAATCATTGAATTCGTGACGAACATAAACTTTTTGCTAAATTCGCCTCATGAGATGCCGCTGCACGGAACAAAAAGCCCAATGTCAGCGCATTAGCAGCATGGAAACCCACTGTAACACTATACGCTTTCATCCATATTATATTAGAGTCAACGTCGCTTTGAGAACCATCAAAGAGAATAGTAAAAACCGTCTGAGCAGCATATCTGACTGCTTGAGCAGTAGCATATGTACCTAAACCCAATGAGAATACACTTCCCAATAAAGGCGTGGAGCAGTATGAAGTAAACCTTTTACAAATCGAATCCTCAACCCTAACTTTTGCAAATAAATTTATCATAATAAACCTCCTAAAAATGTGCATTTACTATGATTATACTAAATCACTTAAATCTACACAAAATTAAAATTAAAACTGCACATACACAACGAAACTCAAAAGCAAGGAAAACAGAGCTAATTTTCCAAGATATTAGCCAGATTTTAAAGAATTTAGCAAGGATGGAAAGATGAAAGGGTACAAAACTAAAGAAATTTAAAAAAGGATTAGTTCGTTATCAAAATATTCGGATATTTTTTTCTTATTTCATTCTTCTATCTTTCCATCCTTGCTAAATTCTCTTTTTTTTAAAATAGGATGGGCTTGCTGACTTTGTCAGCGTAGGCAATAGAGATCTCAACCTCTTTGTTTTGTTTTGCAAGGATACCCTTTACAGTTTGCAGGGCAACTGTAGGATTGTTGCATTCAGAAGAAAGATGAGCTAGATAGACGTGTTTAAGGCCTTCGTGGTGGACGCTTGCAAGGAGCTCGCCGGCTGATTTATTAGAAAGATGGCCTTGGCGACTGAGGACTCGCTGTTTGTAGACAAGGGGTCTTGATGAGGCGTGCACCATTTCTTCTTCATGATTGGCTTCAAGGTAGATGTAGTCGCTATCGCGAAGGTGCATTTCTACAAGTTTTGTTGCAAAACCAAGGTCTGTGCAGATCGATATTTTTTTATCATTTGTAAGCACTGTGTAGGCTACGGGATCAAGGGTATCATGCTGGATGCTAAAAGGCTGTATTTCTAGATCGCGGAATGTAAAGCTTTCTCCTGTGGAAAAAATCTTAAATTTAGGACGAATATCAATCATTTGGCAGATTGCTTTTGCAGTATCGCTGTTACAAAAAATGGGAATATCTAGTTTTTTTGCAATCATTTCTAGGCCACGGACATGATCAATATGTTCATGTGTGATCATAACAGCATCGATTTCTTCAATTTCCACTTCAATTTCTGCGAGTTTTTCTTTTATATTTTTAAATGTAATTCCGACATCGAACAAAACCTTAGTCTTATCCGTGCCTAGGTAAATCACGTTTCCGCTTGATCCGGACGCTAATGGACAAAAACCTTTCATGAAATTCTCCTTAAATTACAAAAAAAATATTCCCAACAATTCTTTGCTACAGTATATCGAAACTAAGGGTATATATGGAACTTTTAAGAGATTTTGAAGAGACTTTATCAAGACTCATTGAGAATCAAGAGGCGTTAAATGCTATTTCGGAAAAGGAGAGTTTCATTTTCGAAAAAGAGGCTCTTTTGAAAACGCAAGAAAGTCTAAAAGCGCATGTGTTTTTTCTAACAGACATCTATCCGAAGCAAAGATCTCGAGTTAAAGGCTCTTATATGCAAAAGCAAATGTTGATACAGAAATTTTCTTATCTTAAAAAAATTTGCAAAATCGATGTCGAAATTCCCTTTCAATCAAGCGTTTCGCTTCGCAAGCACCGATTTAAAAAAATCACTTCTATTTCTTAGAAATCACAATCCTGACATACTATTTTTCATGTCAGCTATAGATTTTATTTGCAGATATATTTCGAAGGAGTTTTTTTCACCCTATATTATAGGATCATCAGCCGAATGGCGCCGAAAAAAAGCGGAACCAGACATAAATCGGCTACGCGATAAGCAAATATTGATTAATGGTGTTGACGCGACGGTAATTGAAAAAACAGGCCCAAAATGGATTGTTTATGTTCTTCCCTCAAAATTGCTTTGGCAACAAAACTATGACAAAGCTCCTGATAACGCAAAACCAACTGCAAGGAAAATCACAACCTTAGCCCAACTCGCAAATTCTACAGATCGCAATGTCTTATGTGCAAACTATAGAAAAAAGCCTAGCTCATTTCAGGATGTTATAGATGATGTCGATACAGGCGTAAAATACCTACTAGAAAAAGGCGTACAGCAAAGCGACATTTTATTCTATGCCCATTCAATTGGATCAGTTGCAGCTCTTCAACTTGCAAAAAAATATAATACTGCTGCTGTCATTCAAAACACCTTCTCTAAACTGGAAGATCTCGTCGAACCTTTCTCTAAAGCTCTTGTAGCCGACAATTTCACCCGAATCAAGAGTCGCGTAGCAAATCAGAAAAACCCATCGATAAAACTCGTTGAAAAAATTAGCTTTATTCTTGAAGATCTAACTCTATCTCTCCCTCATCTAGCTATTCGAATCTCTTATTTTACCCTCTCTCTACTAAAAAACTTATGCTATCGCAATTTCGATGAAGGAAAAAGCGACGCTTTAGAAATCTGTAAGACCCTACTAATAGATACAACAATCACAATAAGCTCACTTTTTTCACTCATCAACATCAATAAAGTTAATCAATTTAATGCATACTGCAAAAACTTCTATTTGAATCGATCAGCCATATGCAAAGCGTTATCCTCACCCAAATTCATATGTCTCGCTAAAAAAATTCTCCAAAAATCTGGCTGGCATGCAGACAACACAAGTGTCGTCCTTTCTATGGATCCAAATAAACTCTTTATAGTTCAACTTCCAAACGACAAGACAATGAACGGAGCAACACTAGAACAAGGACTTAAAGAAGCAGGAAGTACAATTCAGATTCATAGCTTT
Organism: uncultured bacterium; assembly: GCA_964552055.1. GTDB lineage: Bacteria > Chlamydiota > Chlamydiia > Chlamydiales > 2-12-FULL-49-11 > VGMD01. The sequence continues at coordinate 50,025 of CAZKFL010000006.1, read as the reverse complement.
GAAACAGACAAAGAACAAGACAGCCACAACGAAATGGCAAGCCCTGTCCACACAGACTGTCCACTTTACAATCACATCAACGAATTTATCGCCCTCAACTAGAAAAAAGATTCATCCAGTTTCTCTCTGCTCTCGGTTTCGTCGAGCGCTCTTCGGTGAACCCTCTTTTTTTATTGACTACTCTTTCTTATCGCTCTTTTTGTATTGGATGCGTGTTACTTTTTTAACGCCACGCTTTTTCTTCTCTTCCATAAGCTCTTTTACTTCTTGGGGAGTCGCTTTGGTCTTCTTTTTAGGAAAAAGATCTTGGGCGAGCTGAGTAAGCCTTGGTTCTGAACCGGAAGGTTCTTCTTGAGTAGCTTTTGCAACCAAAGTGCTAATAATTTTTTTATCACTAGCGCCGCTTGGTGTAAAATCTTTAAGCTTGGTTGAAAGATGACGAAGGGATTCAAGTCTTTGAGAAAGAATCTCAAGCTTTGTATCCACTTTATCTTTGTTGCCACCTCGAAGATTTGCTAGGAACTGCTCTTCACTATCAAATTTAGACGAGAATGACGCTCCACCTGTACCAAACTCAGGAATAAAGAGAAATTGACGCAATGGAAGCGGCACTGTTGTATATAAGTCGTGTGTAAGCTCTGGCTCAATCTCAACTTTTGCTTGCTGCTTAGGCGGGCGCCCTCTTTTTGGTCTAGGATTCAGCGCTTCGCTTGAGTAATACGTTTTAGCTTTCAATTCAAGAACTTCTCTAGCTTGATTAAGCTCTTTATTTACCTTAGTGTCAAATACATGCTCTTTAAGTTTTTCAACAACATTTCGTGTCAGTTCAAGGTCTTCTTCAAATACAAAGACAATATTGCTTTTTCTTAGCCATTCAATGATTCGAACACGTGACCTTTCATGGTAATATTGTTGCCATTTATCAAGTTCATTTAGGTGGTCATAGATAAATTCAAGAAAATTTTCGCGAGATTCTTTCCCGCTAATCAGATCGGCAAGCTTTTCTTTTGTATCAATATCGTAAACTTTTTCGTTTACAAAGCCTTCCATAAATTTTTTTGTTTCATAGTAGCTAAGCTTAGGCACTAAGCAATACCTGTCAGGATGAGCCTTAAATTCAGCTTCTGCAGGAAGAAGATCTTCCTCATTTTTATCAAGATCGATGTACAGCAGAAAACCTTCAACTCTGTCTAAATAGAAATCTCTTTCATCATCAGACTTAGAAAAAGCCTCTAACAGTCTATGGTAGCGTAAGATAAGGGGATTTTTAGCTCTAGGATATTCTTCTTTCATGTTTTTCTGCTCCGTATTGATATACTATAGCATAAAAAGTCCATTTTCAGTAAACTGTATTCCGTACTCTAAAAATTAAAGAGCCTGATTCCCTATGCTAAACATTAAGCAAATCATTAAAGAGCCTAAAGCTATTGAAGAAAGACTTAAGCGTAAGGACGCATCACTTTCCTTAGATCCGCTTTTAAATTCGTATGAAGCCTATTGCAAAGCAAAAGTTGAATCAGAAGAGGCCGCATCACACCTCAATCGCCTTTCAAAAGAAATTGGCGAAAAGAAAAGACAAGGACTTGACACTGAATCTTTAATGGAAGCTGTTTCTGACGCAAAAGAGAAAGTTCAAAATCTTTCAGAAAATACCCCTGAATTGGAAAGACAATACGAAACTCTCCTATCCGAATTGCCAAATTTACCTGATGATGACATCAAAATTTCACCTGATCCTAAAGACAATGTCTGCATAAAAAGTCATGGCGAAAAACCTGAATTTACTTTTCCCATTAAAAACCATGTAGAACTCGGCGAGAAACATGGTCTCTTTGATTTTAAAAGAGGCGCAAAAATTTCCGGCGCTGGCTGGCCTGTATATAAAGATCTAGGAGCAAGACTTGAATGGGCTCTTCTCAATCTCATGATCGAAACGCACATAAAAAATGGCTTTACCTTCACTTTAGTTCCGCATCTAGTAAGACCTAATATTATGTACGGATCAGGACAACTCCCTAAATTTGAAAAACAGCTTTTTAAATTAAAAGATGATGACTACGATCTTTTTCTTATACCAACCTCAGAAGTTGCTCTAAACGGCCTTCACTATGAGGAACTTCTTTCTGAAGAAGAGCTACCAAAACTCTACACATCCTATTCACCCTGCTTTAGACGCGAAGCTGGATCACACGGAAAAGCAGAACGAGGATTGATTCGCGTACACCAATTTAATAAAGTAGAAATGTTTGCCTTTACAAAACCAGAAGAAAGCGATCAAATTTTTGACAAAATGATGAAAAGCGCTGAAGAAGTCCTTGAAAAATTAGAGCTTCATTATCGCAATATGCTCCTTGTTACAGGCGATATGTCCTATGCAGCGGCAAAAACAGTTGATATCGAAGTTTGGCTTCCTGGTCAAGACCGGTATTACGAAGTCTCATCTGTTTCTAACTGCAGAGATTTCCAAGCAAGACGCTCCAAAATCCGTTATAAAAAAGATCAAAAAAGCAATGAATTTGTTCATACACTAAACGGATCAGGACTTGCAACCTCAAGACTTATGGTCGCTCTTATCGAAAACAATCAAAACGAAGATGGCTCCATTACATTGCCTAAAGCGCTTCGTCCGTATCTCGATAACAAAACCCACATATCTTAGAACTTTCTTCCGGGCTTTCCTTTTTCTCATGAATCGATTAGAATCTATTTTATGAACTCACATTTTAAAGGACGTCCGGTTCTTGATCACCTCAAAGAAGCTAGGCTGAAAGGTCACATCGCTTCCAAGGAATCGCATGGCATTGAGGCAGAAGGACATTTAATCGGAGGTGCCGATGCTGCAAGAGAAGCAGCCCTGCTTGCCTTACTTTTATCCATTGTAACTACTAACCTTGGCATCAGCTCATCATCAACACATTTACTATTGTGCCTTGTACTAGCAGGTTTTTTCTTTTGGAAAGTTGGTCGCAGCGCATCTCTTGGCTGGGCAAGACTTGAACGAATCAACAAACTTGTCGCAGATGAAAAAAATGAAATCGAAACCAATCGAGAAGAAGAAAAATCAGAACTAACCGCAATGTATAAAGCAAAGGGCTTTACAGAGCCCCTCCTCTCTAAAGTAATTGACGTACTCATGGCAGATGACAATAAACTCCTCGGCATTATGCTTGAAGAGGAACTTGGTGTCTCACTAGAATCATATGAACACCCTCTAAAACAAGCCCTCGGCACAGCAATCGGCCTTTTCCTAACCTATACAATCCTCTTTGGCGCGCTCCACCTTTCACCGGTCTATGGCATCCTAATCTGCGCCCCCCTGATCATTCTTATTGCATCAGCCTTTATGGCGAAAATCGAAAAAATCAGAGCCCTCCATGCCACAGTGTGGAACCTAGCAATCACTTTCCTAGCCGTCACAACCACCTACTTCCTCACCAAACTATTATGAAGATAAAGACGGTTTCGCCTTATGCTCTTGAGGAATACTTTTCATCAGGTTATGAAGAGTCGGCTAATCCTTTTATTACAAGCGATTCACGCAAATGGGGCAAACATGTTGCACTGCTTGGCTCTGTTTTTGCCTTACTTTTTTTGATAGCAGCCTATGCGACAAGTAAATATTCATTTGCACTTTCCTCATTTTTTCTCGTCTTTGTTTATTTTTTAGCGGGAACACCATCACTCATTCGATCTTTAGAAGACCTATTTGATTTCGATGTGAATATTCAAGTTCTTATGACTCTTGCAGCCCTTTTATCGGTTGGCATTGGAGCCGAACTTGAAGGAGGGCTCCTACTTGTTCTCTTCTCTTTATCTGAGTCGTTAGAAGAGACTGTCACCCAGAAGACAAAGGGAGCGCTAAATGCGTTGCACAAGCTTTCCCCAACAACTGCCTATATTGTCAATCCGGACGGATCTGTTTATCCAAAATCGGTTCGAGAAATTGCTCTTGGCACAAAAATTCTCGTAAAAGCAGGCGAAATTGTCCCGCTAGATGGAATTGTAATCGAAGGAAACACCTATATTAACCTTTCTCATCTTACGGGAGAAAGCGTCCCAGTTTCCAAAAAAGTCGGTGACGAAGTCCCCGCAGGTGCCCTTAATACAGATGGAAGCTTAACCCTAGAAGTAACAAAAACAAGCGCTGAATCGACACTCTCAAAAATTATCCGCCTTATAACAGAAGCTGGAGAATCTAAGCCTCAATTAGAAAGAATTCTCAGCCGTTTTAGCAGGCAGTATGCAAGCACAATTATTTTGCTCGCATTGAGCTTCGGCCTCTTTCTTCCCCTGATTTTCCATTGGATGCCCTATATAGGAAAAGGAGGCTCAATCTATAGAGCGCTTGCATTTCTGATTGCCGCATCACCTTGCGCTTTAATCATCGCAACCCCGACTGCATACCTAAGCGCCATTTCCGTCTGCGCACGTAAAGGGATATTGCTAAAAGGAGGTATTGTCCTCGATGCCCTTGCCAAATGCAAAATTCTTGCCTTTGATAAAACTGGAACCCTCACAACTGGCAACCTGACCTGCACAAACGTAGAAATTATCGGCACAGCATTGACGAAAAATGAAGCAATTGCAATTGCCGCAGGACTTGAAAGAGCAGCTCACCACCCGATTGCCGAAGCAATCATTAAATTTGCCGAATCCAAAAACATTCCCCAAAAACCCCTATCGCAAGTTAAAGTAATTTCCGGAAAAGGGGTCGAAGGCATGATCCAAACTGAAAAAGCCTTCATTGGTAGCCCTGAATACATCCTTTCATTGATTGAATCTCAAAATAAGCAATCCCAAATTAGAGATAAACTCACCCATGCTGGCCATATTATTTCTCTTCTACTCTACCAAGATACCATTCTTATTTTCCATTTCTCTGACGAACTCCGCCCCGGAATTGCAGACACTATCCGAAAACTCAAAGAAAAACTCAAAATTGTCATGCTCACAGGCGACCACAAAGAGAACGCAACCTTTGTCGGAAATGCAGTTGGAATCACCCATATTTACTCAGAACTCTCTCCTGAAAACAAACTCTCCAAAATTCGAGAACTCAGCCTAGAAGCGCCCCTCATGATGGTCGGCGACGGCATCAACGACGCCCCCGCCCTCACCTCCGCCATGGTTGGCATCGCAATGGGTACAATCGGAAGCGCCACCGCAATCGAAGCAGCCGACGTAGTGCTACTCCGCGACGACCTCTCCCTCATCTCCTGGCTCCACAAAAAAGCCCACCAAACCCTCCGCATCGTCCACCAAAACGTCATCTTTGCCCTTGCAATCATCCTCCTCGCAACAAGCCTCTCCCTCCTCGGCCTCATTCCCCTTTGGCTCGCCGTCATAATGCACGAAGGCAGCACCGTCCTCGTCGGCCTCAACTCCCTAAGGTTATTTATCAAATGAAATTCCTACTCTTTTTTCTATTCATTTTAAAACCAATTATTAGCGAAAATTATACTTTTTTTCAAACAAGAGACACACTTGAAGAAATTCGAGAAATCATCAATTCTAAAGAAAAAGGTGTTTATCTTAGATTTGGTGACGGGGATTTGTTTGTAATGAATGGAGTAAGAAGTGATTCACACCAAATTAGCAGCAGATTGCTTCAAAAAGAACTTCAAGAAGCAATTCGCCTTAGGGGTAATCATGTATTGAAATGTTTACCCTTACATCATAAAGACTTTGGAGGATTTGAAGAAGGAATGTTTCCTGGCAATCATGAATGTCCTTCCGACACATGTAAAGAAACACTCCGATTAGCAAAAAGGTACTGGAAACCAATTGATAAGATTTACTCTCCCGTAGCTCTCGCTTTTGCAGCTATAGAATTTCAGGATTTATGTATTGATTTTCTTTTATTCCTAAAGAAGTCAAATCCATTTCTCTTGATAGGAAATAAGCACATTCCTATACATTTAAAAAATCTACTTTTCGGTGATAACTGTAATTTTATTCAAACCCCCGAAAGCAATGCATACCAAGAAATTGATGCAATAGAACAATCGTGCAATCTCCTTTTATCAAAAAATAGCGATTATAAGGTCATTATTATTTCTATGGGGATATCAGGAAGAGCACTTGCAAAAAGATTGTATAATAAACATGACAATATATTTATATTTGATTTTGGCAGTTTAATGGATGCCCTCTCTGAAGCATGGAAATTTTCCCCGCAAACTCAAAAAAGAGCTTGGATAGAACTAACCAAGTTCAATTGTAATGACTTTCTTGAAAAATTAAGTAATAATACTCTACAGTGACCAATTTACAATGAACAGGAATTCTAATATGACTCTTTTTAAAATAACAAAATTTATCTTTCAATCTCTTGTTTTCATTTTTTACTCTAGTGCAAATGCAGACACATATTCTGACTTAACTGATAGAAATTTAATTTATTTCGGTGAGCATCCTAAGCTCCATCTCGGTTGTGGCGAGGTACATAAAAATGGGTATATTAATATTGATTTTCCAATGGATAATCGCCCTCTTCATTTGCATGAAGCGGCTGACTACTATAGTGATATCCTTAAACTTCAATTTTCTGAGGGTGTTATTAACACAATTGAAAATCACCACATGTTTGAGCATTTTTCTAGACCTATAAGTATTGCGCTTCTTTGCGCATGGCATTATTGGTTAGAAAATGAGGGTGAGCTTGTTATTGAAACCCCTGATTTTGCAAATGGGATTAAGCGTTATCTAAAAGAACAATCTTTTGAAAAAAAGCAAGTTATTATTCGACATCTTTACGGTTCCCAAGAAGCTTCATGGGCCTTACATTGGGATGGATGGAGCAAAGATAAATTTATATACATCCTTAATCAAATTGGATTTAATGTTTCTTCAATTCGTTGTTTTAATTGGCAATGCTTGGATAATATCGAAGTAATTGCTCATAAAAAATCTCAACTGTCCATCGAAGATCTTAAAAACAGAGGGAAAGAAATTTTAAAACTAAGCATGGTCGATAATACACCTTCTGAAGTTCTCATGTGGCAAGGATGGTGCAATGAATTTGAAAAATATCTTAATCAAATGATTTTAAGAACTAATACTTTTATGGATTTGATTCCTGAAAATGCTGTTATTTTCGATGTTGGAGCTCATACAGGAGAAAAAACAGAGAGTTTTCTAAAACTTTCCCCGAAAACGGTTCTTGCTATTGAACCTCAATCCTCTTGTCTGCAAATTCTAAATAAGAAATTCTCAAAAAACCCTTATGTTAAGATTATTCCCAATTGTTTAAATAATCATGAGGGCCCCATTGAAATTAACATCTGCAGTGATGCTCCCACACTTTCTACCTGCAGCAACCATTGGAATCAAGGTAGATTTTCTAATCAAATTTGGGATAAAAAGGAAATGGTGCAAGGAACAACACTTGATATATTAATTGAAGAATACGGCATGCCCGATTATTGCAAGATAGATGTTGAAGGATTTGAATACTCCGTATTGAAAGGGCTAACAAGGCCTATTCCACTCATCTCTATCGAATATACCAAGGAGTTCCTGGAAGAAACCGCTAAAATTATTTCCTATTTAGAATCTCTAGGTATGACTGAATTTAATTTTACAATCGGGGAAAATCCATCTTTTTATCTTAAAACTTTTACAGATGGAGAGTCTTTAATAGAAAAGCTATCCAATATTCCTGAAAAACTATTATGGGGTGATATTTACGCAAGGCACATCCTTAAACAGCAACAATAAATCAAGAGCAGAGACTTCGTCAGACATATTTCTCATCACCCATTTTCTTGGAGAAAAGCTTGTCAGAGTCTCATCGATACAACTTAAAATCCCCTCTAATTCAGTTAAGTTTTTCCAGCGAAGACCGACATTGGGATTTAAGAAAGGAGCAGAATTACTTTGATAGAAGTGATTAAAAGTAAATAGTCCTCTGTTATCCCAAACTAGAGTTGGTACATTCATTGCCCAAGCCTCAGCTAGAGCAATTCCTTGAGACTCAGAAGGAGAGACAATTACAGCAAAAACAGCTTTATTTAAAATATATTTGTAAGCAGCTTCCGAATACTCTCCATATTTAATCAATGTTACATTCCAACCAAAAGAATTAAGTAATTGCTTTATGGAGTCAATAAAAAATTTTGAATCATATTTATCATATAAAAGCACTTCCCTCTCCTTATTTGTACACTCCGGCTGCCAATGATTAATATCTACCCCAGTTTTCCATATTTGAATTCTATCTTTCATTTTTTTATTAATTTTCGAAATCTCATTTTTTGTCCAAAGAGATGGTACAAGCCAGCCATCACATATGTTCATACCAAAAAGATGTAAAGTTGTAGAATCAAAGGTATAATTCGGACCCAAAAACACTTTCTGAATATTTCCTGCATTTTTAAAATTGAGCATTTGAATCGCAGGCTCATCATTACATAGCACTAAAACATGAGGGTATAATTTCTTAATAGATCTAGGATTACAATTGTGTATCGCTCCTATCGATAGCAATCCATTTTGAATTGATCTAACCACTGCTTTATGACTCCAAAATGCTTGGGGATTTTTTCCAATAGGCGCAGTTACAATCGATACAGGTTGGGATTGAAGCAGAGATGCAGATGGAAGTGGAATATTATCGATTAAATAAAGCGCATATATTCCGTGACTATCAGGAGCATAGACGTATTCTGCATTGGTTTTCTTAACACCTAAAATCGTTTGTGCATCCAACTCATTATTAATAAGCAAAACACGTGCTTCGGGATTACTATATGAGTAAATCTCATCTAAGTATTCCTTGTCATAGACGCTATTCGGATTCCAAATTGCGAAACTTTCATATCCCATCTCTTGCAAAGAAGTAG
>CAZKFL010000006.1:0-41172 GCA_964552055.1 uncultured bacterium | reverse complement strand
TAACTTCCTCTATAAATTCCCCATAGCTGTTTGAAATCCAGATGAGTAACATGAAACTTAAATTTTTAATTCTTTTCACATTTTCCTTTAAGATTCTTCATTGTCAAAATATAGAAGTTATATTTACAAGCGCTCTTCTTATAAATCAATATGAACTTAGAAAAACAGAATATTTAAATAGCTTTCACATGTTAAGAAATTTTGGATTAGATCCATGGATTATCGAAGCTACTAATATTCAGCATTCGTTTTATGAGGAACTCACTAAAAAAATCTGTTATCCCCAAAAAAACAACCTCTCCTTTAAAAATATTGGGGTTAATGAGGCCCTCTCTCTAAAACACTCTCTTCACTGTCTACCTTTTAGCGATGATGATATGATTGTTAAAATCACAGGTCGCTACGTTCTATATGACTCATTTTTAATTGATCTGATTAAAACAAACACAGGATTTGATAGTTATATAAAATGGATGGATAATCAAGTTTTTACTGGATGCTTTGCTCTCAAATGGAAGCACTTCAAGAAGTTTATCAACAACCTAGATATGAAGCAGATGGAAAAAAATATGATAAATTTGGAGCAAAAGCTAGCTGAATTTATTATTAAAGAAAATCTATTGTACTATCCATTAGATAAACTTCACATAAAAGCAAGGATCTATGGTAACGGTCAAGGAAATATAACCTATGACTTGTAACTCTTGCGCCTATTTCGGTGATTTGTATGCTTAAAAGAGGGTGTGGACACCCATAAATTACTTACAATGCTTATTATTAGGGAAGTATGGAAAAAGCGGGTAAATTTTCGAGGGTGGATCTAGCAGCTGCAATTAGCCAAGAAAGCCAGGAATTTGAGAAATTCTATCTCTATTTAGAAAAGCATATGCCGCCGGCCTTCTTTGAGGAGTTTGAGCGATCGCAGGTGATGACAGTTGTTCATAACCTGATGGGTTTCAATTTACAAGGCGATTTTGTGCAGGTGCATTTTGAAAATTGCTCGATTGTTCTTTGCTTGGATAGTCCGGATGCGGATGTGAGAATTTTGAAGCATTATAGGTTCTTTGGAATCAAGGGGTATCGGACGTTTATTTCGAATGCGCCTCTACCTCTTCCGGGTGCCAAGGAGAATTTGCGGATTGCGGTTTTGCATTATACGCAGTTTAAGGAAGAAGCTATTGTTAAAGATTCAGAGCCGCACTTACCCTCGAGTTTTTCTAGAAGCTTGACAAGTGAGCGCCGAGCTTTGCTTTTAGACATGTTTTCAAAGGCCAAGGATGATGATCAGATTCAATGCGAAGTAAAGTATAACGAAAATTGGAAGAGTGGTGAGAAAGAGCTTCCATCGATGCAGATTGTATTTGCATGGCGCAACACGCAGAAGTACAGCTTTTTATACAAACTTGCAAAGATGATTTTGCGGCATAATCTGGTGATGAAACGGGTCAGCGCTGCTTACATCCAGCTAGCGAAAAGTGAAAATGTGCTCTTGATGTCACTAGCCTTGCATGGAGGAGAAAACAAAGCTGCATGGGAAGCAACTGATGTTAAAGACTTTATTCAAGAGCTTGCAACGTTGAAGTATTTTGAAGAAGGTGATCGGATCGAATCTACATTTGTAGATACGGGACGCATGAGGGGAAATCAAGCAAACCTTACAAGGCTATTTGGCGCTCTTGCTCATCAACTACTTCTTCATGTAGATGTAAACCTTTTTTCAGAAAATAGCGTTGAAGAGGGACTAACAAGGCATCCTGAACTTACAGAAGAGCTTACACATATATTTGAGTTAAAATTCCATCCCGTACACTCTAATTATCAGGAATTTACTGATGCTAAGTCAAACTTTTTATCGCTTGTTGATAAATTAGATACAGGAAATCTAACTGTAGATACTAGACGAAAGCATATTCTTAGAACTGCTTTATATATAATTGATTATACGCAAAAGACAAACTTTTATCGGAATAATAAGGCAGCTTTTGCCTTTAGGTTAAATCCTGAAATTCTAGACACACTTCCTTTTGATCGGGAACAAAAATTTCCCGAACTCCCCTATGCCCTCTTTTTTATTAAAGGTAAGTCTTTCTTTGGCTTTCATTTACGATTTAAAGATTTATCGCGCGGAGGAATTCGAACCATTCTTCCAGGAAGATCCGAACAAGCAGCGTGGGAAAGATTAAATATATTTTCTGAGTGTTATAACCTTGCCTATACGCAGCAGAAAAAAAACAAAGATATACCAGAAGGCGGAGCAAAAGGCGTCATATTTGTAGAGCCCTTCGATGAACTTGCTATTGAATCCGGAATATACCGTAAAGAATTGCTTCTTGCCAAATTAAGTGAAAAGGAGATTGAGGCAAAACTCCAAGTATTTCTAAATGAAAAGCGAACAGTTTTTCTCTACCAATCACAAAGAGCCTATGTTGACTCTATTTTGACACTTGTAAATTGTGAAGACGATGGCACTCTAAAAGGTAAAGACATCATTGATTATTACAAAAAGCCCGAATACCTCTACTTTGGTCCAGATGAGAATATGCATAACTGTATGATTGAATGGATTGCCGCATACAGCAAAAAAGTAGGATACAAACCAGGAGTAGCATTTATCTCCAGCAAACCCACATGCGGGATTAATCACAAAGAATTTGGCGTAACTTCCTTTGGAGTAAACGTCTATATGCATAAGCTTTTAGAATCTATGGGTATCAATCCAGAGGTTGATCCCTTCACCATAAAAATTTCTGGAGGCCCCGATGGCGATGTTGCAGGCAATCAATTATACAATCTCTATAGATTCTATCCAAAAACAGCCAAATTAGTTGCGATTACGGATGTATCAGGCACTATGTATGATCCAGAGGGTCTTGATCTAGAAGAAATTACAAAGCTTTTCAAAACAGAAAAATCCATCAGGTTCTACCCCCCTGAAAAACTTTCCGAAAAAGGATTTCTTTTAGATCTACAAACAAAAAAAGAAGAGACTTCTTATGCCACACAAACTCTTCTCTATCGCAAGGAAAATGGGAAAGTAGTTCACGACTATCTTGGAGGAAACGAGACTCATCACCTTTATAGTCATAATCTTCATAAGGTTGTTGCCGATGTTTTTATCCCAGCTGGAGGCAGACCAAGAACCCTTAACAAAGCAAACTGGAAAGATTTTCTGCTTCCCAGTGGAGAGCCGAGCTCAAAGGCAATTGTGGAAGGAGCAAACCTCTATCTCACTCCGGACGCAAGATCGGAATTAGAAAAAAAAGGAGTGCTCATCATTAAAGACAGCTCGGCCAATAAAGGCGGTGTGATCTGTTCATCACTAGAAGTTCTAGCAGGTTTGATACTTACTGAAGAAGAGTTTATTAGAGAGAAGCCAAACATCATGCCAGAAGTTTTGGCATTTATAGAAGAAAAAGCAAGCCTTGAAGCAAATTTACTACTTTCCGCAAAAGGAAGTAGACCTCTTACAGAAGTCTCAGATCTCATCTCAAAAAAAATCAATACATTTACCTATCAAATTCTGGACTATCTAGAAACCCAAACTCTAGAAGCTGATCCTTCTAACCCACTGATCAAAGCTCTTATCGCTCACTGCCTTCCCCTCTTTCGAGAAAAATACAAAGACAGAATCCTTAAAAACATCCCCCCCATGCACCAAAAAGCAATCATTGCCTGCCGCATAGCCTCTCAAATCGTCTACACAAAAGGCCTCAACTGGTCCCCTTCAATTGTAGATGTCTTACCCTTAATTTTATGAAATAGCCTAACGATAGAAAGAAGCATATTCCCGGGAGATTTCACCCTTTTTATTAAACCTCAAACCTACTTCAGAATGAATAGAACTTGAAAGGCCTGTAAATTCCTGAATTCTGTGTCCAGCAATTGAAAGAAAATCTCCACTAACTGTTACATGTAATCTCTGCGTCTCTCTCTTCTCAGTATAAAATTGAAGGTTAACATCGGATATCGCTTCATGACTCTTCATCATCCAATCTGAATTAGCTCTGGCCAATTCAGTATCTGTACCAAATAGTGCTTGCGTGAAAAAACTTAACGTCCCGAGTAGTAGATTATAATCACCACTATAAAATTGAATGAGACGATCTAAAACATTATTCATTTCAGTAAATATATAATTTGAACCATCGTTATTTACCTGGTGTAATATACCTTGAATTTCTGATTCATTCATCCCCATTTCTTGAAGATGACGTTCAAATTTAACGCGATCTCTAAACTCATTAACTTGTAAATACGTATCAGACGAAGTCTTGTCAAATACAGGCTTGAGAGTCCTTCCTATGTCTCTTACCCAAACAGATAAAATTTCTACTTTATTCAATGTACTATCCGAAGATCGAAGCGATCCCGTATCTCGAATATTGTGTATGTTGCGCGCGTCTACAATACCGGCTTTAAATCCTAATGGGACGTCCGCTAGGATTTGCTTTTCAATACCTGCATTCAGAACCTTCCTAATACCCTCAACTCCAGCAGACTCCGCTGCAAACCCAAACTGATCAAGCGTTTCTTTATCTGCACCACACCCGGACTTCATCATGTAATGCCAGATTTTCGAAACTTCATCTTTTAATGATCTAACATCCAGGCCCGCTTCCCTTTTATTTATTTCATCCACAAGCTCTAATAATGAAGTTTTAACGCCTTGGTAATTCTTAGAAAACAGAGAAGCAAGAGTGTAAAAGAAAGCCTTTACTGCGTGAACAATCTTATATTGATTTGCCCCATCAGAGCCCATACCCACACAAATAATTCGGTAAAATTTTTTGCTAGAAATTTGCTCAAAATCATCTAGGATTTGAGAATAACCCATTGCATCCTCTCTAACATTCTGATTTCTAGGTGTTATATTCATAATAAGTTTACCGTTTAATCGTGATAATACCATAATTATACACTAGTTAACAATTAAAAATCAATCTTTAATAAAGAGCTTGAGCGATTTTTTATTTACAAACCCCTGGCAATATACGAGTTATGAATAAGTACAAGCAATCAACTGTCTTAAGTGCTAAAATTGTTGCAGGGAAAGTGCTAAATTTCCTATAATGACTTATATGGGAAAAATATTACCGATAAAAAAAATTTCCAGAAAAGACAGGGAAAGGGACGTACTCCTAGGCCTTGTTGAGCTCTATGTGAGACACGGGAAACCAATTGGTTCACATACTCTTCAGGATGAAGGATTTGCACACTTAAGCTCAGCTACTATTCGAAATTATTTTGCTAAATTGGAAATGGAAGGATTTTTAAAGCAACATCACACCTCTGGCGGCAGGACGCCAACTGATAAAGCTTATAGGCTTTATGCAGAAGAAGAGTTATTTAAAACTTCTCTTGATGCGCCTGATGAAGCATTTCTTGCTACCCTCTTATCAAATGAGACAAAAACAATACCGATTTACTTGCAAAAGGCGGCTCATGGAATCAGTGAGCTTACAGGATGCTCCGTCTTTTTAGTAGCCCCAAGATTTGACCAAGATTTTATCACAAAAATTCAACTGATGAAAATTGATGAAGAGCGCATTTTATGTGCAATTTTGACAGATTTTGGACAGGTCCATACAGAAATTATTCCCTCCCCACTAGAAATGTCTCCTGAGCTAATCAAACGAGTTGAAGACTATTTTCAATACAGATTAACAGGTGTTGCAAAACCGGAACTGAGTACTGAAGAAGAAGAAATTGCTAAGCATCAATATAACGAGATTGTCTTAAGACATTTTGTGAGCTATACCAATATGAAATCCGAAGAAATTTATAAGGGTGGATTTTCTAAATTGCTTCTCTATCCGGAATTTCATGATCCGAGTATTCTATCAAATACTCTATCTCTTTTTGAAAACACCCCTCTAATTAAAATACTTTTAGACCAATCTTTTCAAGAAGAGAAGACTAAATTTTGGATAGGAGACGACTTAAAAGAGTTCACTCCCCCGCCTCATATTTCATCTCTAATTGCTGTCCCGTACCGAATTGGGGAAAAAACAGTTGGTGTCCTAGCGGCACTTGGCCCGGATCGTCTGCAATATGGCAAAGTATTTAGCATTTTGCAAACAGCTGCTCTATTACTAAGTGAAAACCTTACAAATAGCTTATATAAATATAAATTAACTTACCGTCAACCAAAGTCTAAAGCTCTCGATATGAAAAACGTGGGCTCTAAAATTTTGGGATTAACCCACGAGAGTACAAATGGATGAAGAACCTATACCTATAATAGAATCTGAAGTGGAGCATGAAGAGCCACCTCAAGAAGATTTTAAAAATAAATATTTGAGAGTTTTAGCCGATATGGAGAACTTAAGAAAGCGCCTCCAAAATGAAAAACAAGAAACCATTGCCTATGCAATTGACAACATGTTATCCGAATTTTTAGGGCCGCTCGATAGCTTTGAAAATGCCCTTTCGTATACGGACAATCTTTCATCTGAGCTAAAAAACTGGGCTCAAGGCTTTAAGATGATTGCAAACCAATTTAAAGAAGTTTTAGAAAATCACGGTATTCGGGCCTATGAATCGATCGGAAAAACGTTTGATCCTCGTTATCACGAAGGGATTGAAACTGTAGAAACTGATGAGGTTCCAGAAGGCCAAGTAGTTGGAGAAATAGTTAAAGGTTATAAGCGTGGCGATCGCATCCTTAGAGTTGCAAAAGTAAAAATCGCAAAACACGCAGCAAAAAATCATGAAGGAGAATCATATGTCAAAGAAGAAGAGTAATAAAATAATAGGTATCGATTTAGGTACAACAAATTCTTGCGTAGCAGTTATGGAAGGTAGCGAGGCAAAAGTAATTACGAATGCCGAGGGAGCGAGAACAACTCCGTCTGTTGTGGCTTTTAAAGGCAACGAAAGGCTTGTTGGCGTTCCAGCAAAAAGGCAACTTCTAACAAACCCTGAAAATACAATTTACTCTGCAAAGCGGTTCATTGGTCGCAACTATGACGAAGTTTTACAAGAGATCAAAATTGTTTCTTACAAAGTTGTAAAAGGCAATGGCGGCAAAGTAGCGTTCCAATTAGGTGATCGCATGCTTTCTCCAGAAGAAATCGGAGCGCAGGTGCTTATCAAAATGAAAGAAAGCGCCGAAGCTTATCTGGGCGAAGAAGTGACAGAAGCTGTAATTACCGTTCCTGCGTACTTTAATGACTCACAAAGACAATCAACAAAAGATGCAGGTAAAATTGCTGGCCTTAACGTTCGTAGAATTATTAACGAACCTACAGCTGCAGCACTTGCTTATGGTCTTGATAAAAAAGGTAAAGACCAAAAAATTGTTGTATACGATCTAGGTGGTGGAACATTTGACGTTTCTATCCTAGAAATTGGAGAAGGTGTATTTGAAGTTCTTTCAACAAACGGTGACACACACTTAGGTGGTGACGATTTTGATGAAGTGATTCTAAAATATTTGCTCGACGAGTTTAAAAAAGAGACAGGCATCGATCTATCTAAAGATCGGATAGCTCTTCAAAGACTTAGAGACGCAGCTGAAAAAGCAAAAATTGAGCTTTCCGGAACTCAAACAACAGAAATCAATCAGCCGTTCATCACAATGGATGCAAGTGGACCTAAACACCTAACGTTAAATCTAACAAGATCTAAGTTAGAAAGTTTAGTACACAACCTTATCGAGAGAACAAAAGAGCCATGCCTCAAAGCGCTTAAAGATGCGAAACTTACAGCATCAGACATCCACGAAGTAATTCTTGTTGGTGGTATGACAAGAATGCCAGCTGTTCAAGCAACAGTTAAGGCACTCTTTGGCGGAAAAGAGCCACACCAAGGTGTGAATCCGGACGAAGTAGTTGCTATCGGTGCTGCTATTCAAGGTGCTGTACTAACAGGTGATGTGAAAGACGTTCTTTTACTAGACGTAGTTCCCCTCTCTCTTGGTATTGAAACTCTCGGTGGCGTGATGACAAAACTCATCGACAGAAACACTACAATTCCTACACAGAAGAAACAGGTTTTCTCAACAGCTGCCGATAATCAGCCTGCAGTGACAATCTCTGTTCTTCAAGGGGAGCGTGAACTTGCAAAAGATAACCGCCGTATCGGAAATTTCGATCTAGCGGATATCCCACCATCGCCAAGAGGAGTACCACAAATTGAAGTTATTTTTGATATTGATGCTGATGGCATTCTTCACGTATCTGCTAAAGACAAGCAGACAAACAAAGAACAAAAAATCCGCATCGAAGCGTCGTCTGGTCTCACAGAAACCGAGATCAATCAAGCTATTAAAGATGCTGAAGCACATGCTGACGAAGACAAAAAAACCAAAGAGCGCATCACCCTCAAAAACGAGACCGATGCCCTCGTCTTCCGGTCAGAAAAAGCGCTCAAAGACCACGGTGATAAAGTCCCAGAAGAGATCAAAAGCGAAATCAATTCCAAAATTGAAGCCGCAAAAGAAGCTCTCAAGTCTGACGATATTGACCTCATCAAAAAAGCGCACGATGACCTCAATAGCACGATCCAAAAAATCGGCGAGTCACTAAAGCAGGAAGCTCCTGCTGAAGGTGCACAAGGGCCATCAGCCTCAGCACAAGGACCAGATTCTGCAGAAGACGCAGAAGTCGAAATCCTTGATCCTGAAAACAAGTAATTTCTTTTTTAAGAGGGCTCAATCAAATGAGCCCTCTTTCTCTCATATCTATCGTATTTCACAATTAGAAAACTTATGACGACTTCAATTTTTAATTGAATCAAGTATATTTATTTGTCCTGACAAGCGCTCTGGAGGCGGCATAAATGGTTGACTTCTATTAATTATGAACTCATAATATCCGCATAAACCACTTATAGTTTATTTAGAATCTTAATTTTAAGGAGAATTTTTCATGGATGCAATCAATCCAACTCTACTGCAAGATGCTTACAGCCATGGCGTTAACGACCAAAACCCTACTGCGCCTGAAGTGACAGAAGCAAATCCAACAGATGAGCGAGCTAGCGAACTATTTATAGCAATAGTCGCATCCCCATCACCTTCTCCTAACCCTGCAGAATCTGAAGATGAGGATACATTTACACACGATGTACCACAGGGCGTGGCAGCTCCTCTAGCGGGAGGAGGAAGTGCAGGTGCTTTTATGGCTGGTTTACCAACTTCCGTATCACCTCATTTCTCTGGAGCGCTCCATTTTTCTGGAACTTCATTTACTGCAACATCATTTTCAAGCGCCTCAGCTTCTGCTTCAGCAACACCTTTTTCTAGCGGAGCTACCTCTGCATCAGCAACACCTTTTTCTCTGACGGGACGGGGCTCTTCTCGCTTTAGAGCATTTTCAGTTAGACCACCTGTAGATTTTAGAGCAGGTTTAACACCTGAGCAGAGGGCCATATTTGCATTAGGTGATCTCTGGGTTAAACCCTTAACTTCCGAAAAACAATAAGAAGTTAAATAACCAAGCTGAAGAGATGAGAATCTTGATCTCTTCAGCTTTTAAAATATTACTTTGAGTGATCTTCACTTGATAGTGCTAATCTAGTGCGCAATTCTTAATTAACAGCTTTTAATACAGCATTTTCAGCTTGCAACGCCTGAATCAAAAGATCGCGCGCTTCATTTGTATTGAGCACACCCTCTTCGCGTGGTTTTAGCCATTTAGCTTTTGCAGCTCTGATGCGAGAAAGATTTTCATCAATGTTAAGTGCACCTGATTTAACAGCATGGAGCACCGCATCGTATGCAGAAGGAATTATTTCCGTTAGAATAGAGTCAACATTCGGAGCAATATGATCTCCATAAAGAAGTAAATCATGACCGTCTTTTAGATAGATAACTGCTGCTTCTCCTGGCAAGTGAGGAACTCCTTTCATGTTCATTGCGTCGCTAATCACAAGCCCGTTGAAATGCATTTCGTTACGAAGGATTTCAATAGGATGCTGTTTAAGCTTTGTCATGTGGAGGTGGCCTGTCATAATGCAGCCGATGCCGGCATTAATGACTGCCTGAAAGGGAATCAGTTCTGTTTGTTGGAGCTCTTCTTTTGTTTTGTGAATAATAGGAAGTGAAATATGAGAATCAATTGCGGTATCACCATGACCGGGAAAGTGTTTGCCGCAAGCAAGTATGCCACCTTCTTGCAGCGCTTTTGTCATAATTGCAGCTTTAGTGGCAACATCATTCGGATTGCTCCCAAACGAGCGCGTGCCAATAATCACATTTTGGGGATTACTATTCACATCGCATACAGGAGCTAGATTAACGTGGCAGCCCACAATGCGAAGCTCTCTTGCTATTTCTTTACCAATTCGGTAGATGAGCTCTTCATTTTTTAAAAAGCCATTCCTTGGAAAGGATATGGTATCTTCCATGCGCATCCCAAGTCCCCATTCAGCATCTTGAAAAACAAAAACATTCGGCCCTACAAAATCAAGCATCCTGATCTGCTCATTTGGCGTTGCCTGTTTGACGATCACAGAAGTAATGTGATATTTTTCCATCACCTCTTTAACTTTTTCCCAATGCGCTTCCTCACGCTTTGGACAGATAGGTATCACAAAAAGCTCACCAACATCTTCTTCTAAAGATGCAAAAAGAGGAACTAAGAAAATAAGGAAAAACATCCGATACATGGGAAAAAACTAACACAAACTTTCTATCGCAGCAAGATCATTTTACCGTGGGAAGGTGGTTCCACTCGGTAGTATTGTGACCGGAATGCTCCCTGCTACGAGACTTCCAGGATGAGCTTGTACCCATCGCTCCGAAGAAGAGGCGGTTTTTACCATAACGGCCATTTAGCATATCTACTGTTTGCATCAGCGCTTTTCGTTTAGGATTTTCTTTTGATAGAAAAAGATCGCTTACAGGCTCATTCTCGGCAACTAAATCGATAAGAACAATACCGCACTTTTTGTACCGTCTATGAGGCGTAAATATACGCTCTAAAATTTTTTTAGCGGCAGTTATGATCTCAGCCGTATCATTTGTTGGTCTATCTAATCTTTCTTCACCTGTCTCCACTTCGAAGGGATCACCAATAAAAATGGAAAGTAAAGAGGCCTTACTTTTTTGTCCCCTTAGTTTTTCGGCCGCAGTAACAGCAAACGTAGCGAGAGCTTCACTAAGCAATTGCTTATCGGTAATCACCTCCCCAAAAGACCTTGATACCGTGATGCTTTTTTTTGCCTTTCTTTCCTCAAGATGGTTACAGCTAAGTCCACGAAGCTCCCAGAGTAATCGCTCACCTATAACGCCCATCTTTTTTCTCACAATCGGCGGATCCATTTCTCTAAATTGCAAAGCAGTGCGAATGCCCATACCTTTTAATAAAAGAGCTAATCGTGATCCTATGCCCCACACATCACCAATTGGATAGCTCCGAAGAACATTTTTTTGCACATCCAGATCACTGATATCAAATACTCCCTGCTCACTTTTCTTAGCAATGCTACCTGCAACTTTTGCAAGCGTCTTAGTTGGTGCGATGCCAAGCGAAATTGGAATCCCCACCCACTGCTTAACTTTTTCTCTTAGTGCTACACATGTTGAAAACAAATTCTTTGCGTCCAAAAACTCTAAAAAAGTTTCATCTACCGAATATATCTCCACTTGTGGTGAAGCCTCTGAAAGCACCATCATGACTCTCTTTGATAGCCCTTGATACAGCTTAAAATTAGAAGAACACACAGCGACATTATGACGTAAACAAAACTCCCTAATCTGAAAATAGGGTTCACCCATCTTGATTCCAAGCGCCTTTGCCTCATTAGATCTAGAAACAACACAACCATCGTTGCTCGATAAAACAATAACGGGAATCCCATCCAAACGAGGATTAAAGACCTTCTCACACGAGACAAAAAAATTATTACAATCAGCAAGAACAATCATAGGGCGTGAATCACACTTGTCACAACACCAAAAATCCGGAAATCATTTGCCTCGCTAACCTCAATCGGAGAATAAGCCTCATTTTCCGGAAGAAGGGTCACTTTCTTTCCCTCAATTAAAAGCCGCTTTACAGTAAGCTCCCCATTAATAGACGCAATCACAACCTTGCCACTCACAGCCTGCAAACTCCGATCCACAATCAAAACATCCCCCTCATGAATCCCCGCCCCAATCATCGAATTTCCAATCACCCTTAAAAAAAACGTCGCCGCAGGATGCTTAATAAGCATCGCATTCAAATCCACCATCACATCCAACTCATCATCTCCCGCAGACGGAAACCCAGCAGACACAGCACTTTGAAACATTGGCATACGAAACTTATCCATGCTCCCGATTGTTCCCGAAACCTGCAAAAATCACAAGCAAAAAGAGAGGGTCAGACGTCACTATCCCGTTTTACAGTAAATTTTCAAATAGTTTACAATCAACAAGTTATGTATTTATATGAGCTACGCTCTTTTTATCAATTTAATTATATATTGAATGATAAGTATATTTAACTTATAATTATACTATTAATTTAAATTGAGGTGGAAAATTATGCATCCTGTAGAACTAACAGCTAAAGGCATCGAAAATATTGTAAAGGCGGGAAAGAATCACTCTTGATTTTCTTATGCCCTTTGGCTCATTCCCTATCGCTGGGCCCGCTAGTAGAAGAGATGATGGAATCATTTACAGTATGCCTAAACTGCAAGACACAGTGGCACAAGACCAAAACTACGTCACATATGATGTTGCTGTAAGAGATCTAAAAACTTTCATCACAACCAAAATAGATGCAGGCGGAAGTTTAGAACTTCTTCATGAATAGAAAGTAAGTGACATTAATAACCGATAATCATATAGTTATGCGCATGGAAACTTCAATGCAACTAATTATTAATACCGGTTTTACTCACCTATTAAACTTATTTAACAAATCACTTAGTGATGAGATCGACATACCAACATCCTTTTTAAAAATATTTATTGCCTTTTCAGAGAATGTTCCTAAAGAATTAATTTCACTTAATGTCAATTCCCTAGAGACATTCAAAGATTTCTGCTCGATGATTTCAAGACGAGACCTTGTAAAAAGAATAGAACAGGTTTTTTTAAAAACCTCTTTATCTGAGTCGACTGCAAAAGATCAAGATCATTATAAAGAGTGTATTAGCGCTGCAATAGATGCAACTCACAAAGAACTTAGCGCTATCAATATTTTTGATAAAATTGAAAGAGCTCGTGCTCAATTTGAATTAAGCACAGAAGCCTCTCCTGCAGAAGTATTTTGCTTAAGTGAAACTGAGATCAAAACTAGTTTTCATTTACTTGGAAAGCATTGGAAACTTATTAGCAATGATGTAGGGCAACTCACATTAATTCAAAAAGCCGCATACACTCTAGAAACATTTAATTTGATGGTTGGAAGACCATTAAATAATTGTATAGCGTATTTCGCAGATATCGGCATCTATAGAGCGCTTCATGATAGTGACGATACCTCTACACCTCCGATTTTAATAAAGAAAGCAATTACATCACCATCAACTTCTCTTATAGTAGCGCTCAAAAAATCGTTAGACTATTTAGAAAATTCAACAGAAGAAACAGTAAAAGAAAGTGAATATGGGGATAACTTTAGATATCTATTAGATACGCTCATTCTATTTAGTCAAAATAGAGCTGAACGTAGAGTTGTGAAGAAAGCAGAAGAAACCGATCATCTAGAAGCCTATCTTTTTACAAATTTTCTTCCAATATTTAGAATTTTCACGAAAGCTCTACGTCAAAACCCCATTCCCCCTGAAGATACGTTCATGCTTTTTAAGAATATATTGGAAAAATTAATCGAGTATTTTCACACATCTAAAATTCACGTTATTAATTATAAATTAGTTTACTATCTATCTAACTTTGGATCACTTCTTATAACAACTTTAAGAAAGCAATCTGATTCCCATATAGAAAAAGATCTATTGGAATCCTCTCTGATACTACTTAACAAGCTTAAAAGCTATGCTAAGCCTACTTCCGAAGAAGAAGTAATTTCATGTGAGGCAACCCTTGCAAAAATTCAATCCTTAATTCAATCAACCTATCATAAATAATAGACAGGGGGTCAGACGTCATGACTGAACACGTGACGTCTGACCCCCTGTTTTGTGCTATTAATTGTTAGGATCTGTGTACATGGTGCTATCCCAGAAGGAATTGCCATGGAACACGAACCAATCATAGCATTTGAAGTAGTTGAGTCTATACATAAACTCGTAGAGGAAAATGTACCTATACCACTCATCTGCAGGAAGCACAGGAACTGTTACTGCTGCCGGGGTTGGGGGAACTGGATAAATTACACGCTCACCTTCTATTACTGAAGAACAATCTTCGACAGTAATTCTATGGCTTACCTGAAGGACTAATCCTGTTGGATTTTGAACATGTATATAGGCATGTCCAGTCATAGTAAGATCTCGACCTACAAGAACAGTCATCAATGAATTTGTTCCAAGAGCATTTAAATAGGCATAATTTGGAACATAACAGTCACCTGTCATATTTAAATCCCTAACTGTCTGAACTGTAATACCACCATTTTGCACTTCTAAGTAAGCGTTAGCAGGGCTATTATTCCCTGTTGCTAAGTTCATATCTCTGCCTGCTATATGAGTGATATTACCTGTGCCATCTACATGAACAGAAGCGTGAGTTGAAGCGCCATCTCGACCTCCTAAATAAGAAATATCAAGCAAAGTTTTAACATATATATCTCCATTACCTAAAATACCAATTGAAGCATATGGATTAGAATTTCCTGATCCACCTTTAAGACTTACATAATTAGGTGTTCCATTACGCCCAATCGAAATATTTCCATTTTGAGTAACCATAACTCTAGAATACGAGTTGTTCAATCCAGGAATATTTCCGCCAAAAAAGCCAAACTGAGCATCATCAGTTAATGCATTTAAGACAATATTTCCATTTGATGTAATAATTTCTGCACCTGCATTTATGGATGATCCTCCTTGCACTGTCAAAAACCTGCTTATATCTCCACGAATATGGCTAGTTGCTTGAATATATCCTCTACTTCCATTAGCAGTTCCTCCCGTAATCAGAACGTCTCTGCCTGCAGAAAATGAAACTGTTGTACCGTATATGTATGCCGAACCAGCAGCTCCTGATTCTCCCGTAATAATTAGATCTTTTGCAGTAGTTATATGAACACTACCTAAAACACCTAAAGAAGCAATCCGAGCTTGATTACTCATTCCGCTAACGCCACCTAATATAATAACGTCCCTAGCAGATACTGTAATTGCTTTAGATATTCCACCTGATGAAATGATACTCGCATTATTTCCTGACCCTAATGTACCTGCGCTTAGCGTTAAATCACCAACTAAAGATACTGCAATATTTGACCCGATAGAGTTATTGCTACCTATATAAGCCTCATTATTTGCAGCGCAGCACCCACCTAGAATAGAAAGAGAAGTGAGCGGCTCTGTGCCCCCAATCGTAATCTGTGGAGAGTCAACAAATGCTTTTCCACAATTACTTGCGGTTATTGTCATTTGGCCAGCCCCACCAGTTTCAGTATCAATTGTAATAATCGTACCTTTCATTTCCGCATTAGCGCCTGTAGCCGAACCTGCTTCAAATATCAATTGATCCCCAAAAGAAATTGCTTGAGTCCCGCTCTTAGTAGAAATTTTTGCTACTGTATTAGCTAAATTTCCACCATAAAGACCTAATAGTTCTGCAGCAACTACAGATATACTACCGCTTTCTAACTGAAATCCTGTGCTTACAGATGAGTTACCTTGTGAAGGACCAATATTAATTGAAGGTGCCTGCATAGATAAGACCAAATTTGTATTTGGAATTACGGAAGCTGATGTCATTTGGCCCAAATAATTAACTTGAATTGCTCCCACAGCTTCTAAAGTAAGCAACGTTCCAGTCGTCCAGCTAAAGTTATCGGCAACCGTAATAACACCAAGTGAATCTGAATCTAAGGCTACAACAGTTAAGTTTCCATGATTAAGCGAATACTCTACTGCTGCAGTTGTAATCACAGGAGAAGCATTTATTTCAGAATAATTTGGCGCTGCAAAATGAGTTCCATAGTTAGCAACACCACCTACATTAATGTTCGGAGCATTTACTTGAAGCGTTCCCATTGTAAGTCCAGAAACATTAACGAAGGCATCCAAACCTAAATATCCAGATGAAATCAATCCAACAGAGCCACCTGTTCCTGTGAACAGATTTCCTGCAGCTTGAATATTTCCATTTGAATCATTACCAACGATTAAAAGCGAGTCTCTTGCAGCCACTGAAATTGTTCCACCAGTGCCTACATTTGGTGCATTAGACACAACTTTTGAAGTTGAGTCTATATATATATTTGTAGTTGGACAAGCAGACACGATAGTCCCAATCCTAATGTTTCCACCACTACCTGTTGTACTGGAAGCACTAATCAATGAACTATCTTGAATAGCAATTGTTCTACCCTCAATTATAATCGGACAACCAGTGGATGTAAGTGTTCCACCCACAATACTAATAGCGCCGCCATCTACTGCACAGGGAGATCCAACATTAACAGTCTGAATGAGCAATGATCCACCTGGACTACAGCTCGTTAAGCTCGTACTTCCTGTATGATTGATAGCCAATGCATAAGGATTTGCATCAGCTTTCAAAATAACATCTAAACCAGAAATTGTACCAGCAGAATCAATTCCAGTTCCTACTCCTAAAGCTGCACCACTTGCCTCAATGAATATTCTCTCACTTGTTGAGGGTTGGTATAAGATACTCACGCCTGCTCCGAGAGCAACTGCATTCGCAGAAATTATAGATCCTGAATTTACTACTCTATATCCAATTAAAGTAACATCTCCATTCAAAGATTGTATTTGACCACCATTTGTGACTGAAAATGTTGAAGCGCCCGTAAATAACATATCTGGATTATTAACTGGATCAAAAGCTGCTGTTCCGCCGACTAATTGTAAAGTAGAAGCTAAAAATGATCCTGCAATAATCTGTCCTGTAGATGCAACCGTTATCCCTGCTGGATTAATCAAATAAATGTTTCCAATACCAGCGCCACTTGTTGTTAAAAGACCTGCAATATTACTTGCCGCCCCACCCGTCACATTATTCAAAATATAATAATTTGCTACAGGCGCTCCAGACTTTTGAAAGGTTACTGTCTGACCAGCATCAATAGAAAACGTATTCCAATCAATTGCCGTTACAACTTGAGTTGAATTAATTGTGGTAGAGGATGATCCAAGTCCAGAGAATGTAGCGCCACCTTCAACCACTGTCGGTCCAGAAGGATTTGCAATCAGACAAGATGATGAGATTAATAAAGCTAGGTAAATAAAACGATTTGCCATAATAATAGTGCTCTTAGTTATTTTATTTTATAAATAACACAGAACAATAATTATTGTAACAATTATTTTAAAATAGACGAAAGACGTCGTGAATAGTTACATAAACAAAGAACGCAATCATTAATATAACAAAAGGAAGAATAATTTTTTCCTGCACTTTCGATGATATTCTTTTACCGGTAATCCATTCCCAAAGAGAAAAGCAAATATGGCCTCCATCTAAAACAGGGATAGGCAGTAAGTTAATAAGACCTAAATTTAGTGATATCAACCCTAACCAATAAAGAGCCTCAACAATACCAACGCTTAAACTCTGCTGAACAATTTTGACAATACCCACAGGACCAGAAAGCCATTTTGGACTAATTGAACCACTAATAAGCGAAGAAAGCGTCCCTCCAATCTCAAGGACAACATCTTGAAAAACCCTGATAGGAGATGGGTTATAAATCACTGCTTTGTCAGTAGTTATTGCTCCTGCAAAAATATAAAGAGGCTCTTTCTTAGCCCTTTTTAAACTTTTAACAAATTGGAACTCATAATCATCATTTTTTACTTGCTGAGGCGCCAAAAATTCATCTCTTGTTTTAGGCTCAATCGGATTTAATAACACGAGATTTCCCAAATTATCTACCTGATGAGCCGTCCCAATATTCTCAGTTAAAGACCTTAAATTATTCCAGTTAATACTACTTATAAATGCAGAGTTTGCATCATTCCACAAAACTTTCTGCTGCAAGGGAGCTCTTTCCACAACAAGAAGAACTTTATTAGTTCTTAATTCATCAAATATCTGAAGTCCGTTAGAAACAACCTTTCCATTTACAGCAATAATTTGATCACCCTGAAGAAGAGGATTATCTAAACCAGGAACCTTATAATCAGTTGATAAACTTTCATTATCGAGGTCAGAATCGATGTAATTAAATTTCCCCTTAACCGTACCAAGCACATCAATTTCATAAGGGATAAAGAAAAGATCTTCTTTAGATGTTGTCATTCCAAGAGCTCGTTTCCAATCTAAAAACTCATCTCTTTGAGAAGGATTTATCTGTAAATCCTCAAGCAAAACTCTAGGCACTCTTAAATGAATGATGCTACCATTTCGATCTATAGTTAGGAAAACATCCCCTCTATTAACGATATTACTCAGTTCAGAAACAGAAAAAACAGCTTCACCATTTGCCCAAATCACACGGTCATTTTTTTGAATTCCTGATTGATATGCAGGAGAAAACTTACCCATTTGGGGATCAAAACCATAAAAAAGAACATAAGTAGCAGGCATCACTCCAATTGTCTTTATCCCTTTCATAACATTTGGCATTTGATAGGATTGAAGATTATATTGATAAGGAATTTTCTGATTTGTATAGTAATCTACCTTATCGCCCTGTATCTCAATTGTATCACTATTTAACACACCACCAGTAAGAAGTTCCTTAAAACCTGTAAATTTTTTTCCACCATACTCAAGAATTGTATCGCCAGGCTTTACTCCCTTTTGCAAGAGCTCTGATTTACTATCTAGCGAACCAATAATATTGGTAAACTCCTCAAATCGCTTCTCTCTACCACCCATTATCCAAATCATTGTAAAAACAAGAAAGGCAAACACAATATTAACTAAAGGCCCGACAATAGCGACCTTTATTCGATCCCAAGGACGCTTTCCATAAAATCCATCTTTGACTTGGTAGGGTTCTAAGCCCACTTCCTTTTCCATTCCAGCAATCTTGACATATCCGCCAAATAGCAAGTAACAAACCTGCCATTTTACCCCATCTCTTTTCCAAGAAAACATGGGCTTTCCAAAACCAATACTAAAAACTTCAACGCGCATACCCACACGTCTTGCAACTATATAATGTCCAAGCTCGTGAATAAACACGAGAAAACTCAGTCCAAACATCGCTAAAAATATGTGTAACATGCTAAAGCTCATAATGTTATATTCTTCCTGCCTCTAATCGTGCTTCCCTATCAACCTCTAAAATAGAGTCTATACTTGTCTTATAGACAACATTATGGCGAGAGAGGAGCAACTCTAGTTTTTCTGATATTTGCATCCAGCTTAACTCACCTCGGCAAAACCTTTCAACTAATACCTCATTTCCTGCATTTAAAACGCATGGCAAACTACCTCCAATCCTTAGAGATTCGTAAGCTAAGGCAAGACATTTAAATTTCTTTAAGTCAGGCAAATAAAATTCAAATAATTTATGTTTTTGAAAGTCAAACGGTTTTCCCCCTCTTTTGACCCTCTCCGGATAGGTCAAAGCGTATTGAATCGGCAGCTCCATACTCGGCTCATTGATCTGAGATTTCATAGACCCATCCACAAACTCAATAAAGCTATGAACTAAACTTTGCGGATGAACAACCACATCAATTTTTTCGACAGGCAAATCAAAAAGCCACTTAGCCTCAATAACTTCAAACCCTTTGTTCATTAAGGTCGAACAATCAATACTTACCTTATTTCCCATCGTCCAAGTCGGATGAGCCGAAGCCCCCTCGACAGTAACATTCAAAAGCTCTTCTTCGCTTAGGTGTAAGAAAGGGCCACCAGAAGCAGTCAAAATGACTCTAGAAACACTTGCTATGTCCTCACCTTGCAAACACTGAAAAATTGCGCTATGCTCACTATCAATTGGGAAAAGCGTAACTCCCTTCTCCTTGGCAAGCAAAGTTACATATTCACCCGCTGCAACTAAGACTTCCTTGTTAGCTAACGCCACAACCTTCTTATCCTTAACAGCTTCTATCACAGGCAAAATAGCCATAGAACCAACAAGCCCCACAACCACAGTATCAATAGAGTGGTAGCTTGCAACCTCACAAAGCCCTTCCATGCCGCTGACAACATTCCACATAGGATGACGCCGCTTAAGTTCTTTAGCAGCCTTCTCATCAAACAAACAGACAATCTCCGCTCCGGTCTCTAAAGCCTGAGCCTCAATCAAATCCACATTGCTTTTTGCCGCAAGCCCTACAACCTTAATACGTTCGCCCAAATGCCTTGCAACATTAATTGTTTGCTGACCAATCGAACCCGTACAACCCAAAATTGAAATTTTCTTTTCCATAGGGATGAAGACTACCACCACCTGCCTCTTAAAGTCAATACGCGATCACAGCGATATCACTTTAAGACACTTACAATCTAAATAAAATACTTTACCAGATATTGCTTTTATTGTATAATTAGCTATTAATAATAATTATAAGAGGATTTATGACAGGACAAGTAACTTGGGACGACCCGTACATCAGAGCACAATCCTACTTTCAGCCAGCAGCATGGATACAACCCGTCACAAAACCTTTAAGAAGCCTATGCGATCTTGTGATGGGTGTCATTAAATGGCTATTTCCTTGCCTATTTCGTTCTGCAACAAAACCAACAGATGATTCAACTATAACAAAAGCGCCCCTACATCCAGATGCTCACGAGGGCTCAAGCTTAAATTTAGAAATACCAAAACGAATGCCCGTAGCGCTAGTTAGTGACTCTAAAGTTAACCTAATACTAAAGATATATAATGAATCACAAAATTTAACAATGAATGATGATGAACTAGCAGGGCTAATTATTTCCCACTCAGAAAGTCTAAACCTAAGTGATACTCAATTTGATCAATTAATAATAGCAATTCGGGCGGAGCAATAAAAGCTAGGCTTTAAAATTAAACAATTAATAATTCCCTATTTTTGAATCTCGCGCAGCTTATATATTTTTTAAGATAAACCCGGTTACGGTTACGCAGGCGGATGCGGTTACGACTCTCAAGAACGCATTCTGCGATGCGCAAATCCAAAAGGACGCCTGCTCACGCGCGGGCACCCAAGCCTGATTATTATTTGATCAACTGCGTGAAACAGCAGCCATTCCCGTAACCGCCTGCGTAACCGTAACCGGCTTTAATTTTAAAATTTTTAACAGAATCTTTTGGTCTAACTTATATTGCACTGCCGCAATTCGAACTTGAAATGGGATCTTATATAGATAATTTTTCATGCGATCGCACTGAATCAAAACCCTAACACTTAAGCATTCTTTGTGCTCTATTATAGCTTTTACGGCAAATTAGGCTAATCAACCAAAAGAGCGTCAATAGAGTAACCATCATGCCCGAGGTGGAAAGGGAAAAACCATGAGCGGAGAGTGTGTGCCTCGTCATGGCTACTGCAAGGAGAGCTGCTATAAAGCTTATAAAGGCAGATAGATAAATCATAGGCTTAAGTCTTGTTACAAAGAGGCGTGCGGTTACAGGAGGCACTACAAGAAGAGCTAATACAAGAATGACTCCGACTGCTCTAAAAGCGCCTACTAGGGTGAGACTTGTTTGAAATATGACGATATAGTTAAAAAGAAGCGGAGAAAACCTAGATAATTTGGCGAATTCGGGATCAAATGAAGTGATCAGATATTCTTTAAAGAAGAGCACAAGGCAGGCAAAGTTAAAAAGAACTAAGCTTAAGCCGATCCAAATGTCATCTCTATGTAGCATATCGACATTACCCATTATAATTTCTGCTCCGATATGGGTGTTTCTTGTAAAAAGGGTAACAAGAATGATACCTGCAGAAAATAGGGACGTAAAAACAAGTCCTATGCTTGCATCTCTACCGAGTTTCAATGTGTGGTGAAAAAAATCTGTAAAAGCCATCGTCAACAGGCTAGAAATTACTGCACTGAGTATGAGTAGTTTCATATCAACTTCTAATAATTGACTAAACGGCCTTCCAAAAAAATAGTGGAGAATTAAAAAAGATCCGACAATCCCTAACAATACAGTATGCGATAAGGCGTTTGCAACCATTGCCATCTTTCTGACAACTAAAAAGGAACCAATTATAGCTGCAGCAATCCCTATTAATCCAAGCGTAATGATTTGAATCTCATCAGGGGCTAAATCCGAGAAACCATACTTACCTTGTAGGGCTAACCCTATATGATTAATCAGTGTCTGAAAAAAGGCGAAAAAGGTTTTCCCCCAGTAAGTTTCGATCATGATCTCTCCGGTATATCTTGGTTATGAGGATCTTTTTTGGGGTCGCCTAATAATTTCACAAGCTCTTCTTCAAGCTCTGGAGTAATAATATGCTCCATTTCTTCTGCACTTTTATGCACATTACCTGCCTGAACATCAAGGCATGTAAAAAGATATACTTCCCAGAGTCTGTGCAATCTGATGATTCGTTTAGCACGTTTTTTTCCAATTTCTGTTAAACCATACCCAATTAAAAGTTTTTTAGCCCGCATCATTACCAAAACAATTGCTAGAACAACGCTATAAAGACACATAACTTCTTTGAGATCTGAAAAAGTGATCTCATTTTTGGATTTATAAATATACTTTAGCATGTTTTCTTCTAAGCAGTTCATCTGAAATGATTTGCGCCTAATAATCCTACTGATCCATCCTCTTTTAAATGCAAAAACTAGGGCAAAAATAACAAAGAGTGTTGCCACTATTAAAATAACAGGGCCTGAGGGAAGATGAAATTTACCCCCATATTTTTGAGAAAGCCATATCGATCCATTTACAGAAATAACAATACCTAGAAAACCAATTGTCACCCCAAAAATGCTCGACATTACAAACATTTGCCAGAATTTTTTAGCAAATTGTCTAGCTGTTGCGGCAGGAGCAATTAACATCCCTGCCATTAAAACAACGCCAACACTTCGAATACCAATAACAATTGCCAAAACAATTAATACAAAGGTTGCATAATCAAGCCACCTAGTAGAAAGACCTAGCATTTTAGAAAAATCTCGATCAAAATTCAGCATTTTTAATGAAGTGTGAGTCAAAATCACAAATAGCAGGATAAAAAAAACTAAAGCAAGATAGACATATACATGAATCATTAACATAGTTGCAGCCTGCCCATATAGAAGCGACTGAACTTTCTGAAACCAAACAGGTTCAGAAAACTGCAATCTACTTGCAATAAGCACTCCAACCCCAAGAAAGGTAGACAAGACAAAGCAGAGCGCAGTATCACTATTTAATGAAAGCTTATGCTCCAAATAATGAACTAAATAGATTCCAAGCAGGCCAGATGCAAAGGCGCCTACTAAAACAATAAAAGGGAAACTTTCCGGTCTTGTTGCAAACAAACCACTAAAAAGCGCAATCGACAAAACAATACCTGGATAGGTTGCGTGCGACAATGTCTCACCAATAAGAGCTCTTCGACGGACAAAAACAAGAACACCGACTAAACTTGAAGCAAGCCCCATGAGCATTGAACCGATTGTTGCAGCTGTTAGAATTGGATCAGTAAAAAAATCAATTAAGGGAACCAAATTATTTAGTACCTTCCTGCTTACCTTTTGCTGCAAGAAAGGCTTCTTCTAAAAGACCACCTTTTTGTCCAAAGGCTTTCATTAAATTTTCAGAAGAGTAAATATTTTTCAACGGTCCGCAAGCAACTAGTCTCATATTTAGCAAAATAGCAAAGTCAAAATAACTCTCAACGGTATTCAAATCATGATGAACAACAAATATTGTCTTTCCTTCTGCTGCAAGTTCTTTTAAAATATCGACAATCAATTTTTCGGTGGTAATATCAATTCCCGCAAAAGGCTCATCCAGGAAATAAATATCAGCATCTTGTAGCAAAGCCCTGCCAATAAACAACCTCTGCTGCTGGCCACCTGATAAGTCAGATATTTGCCGATCCGCTAGCGACTGCATCCCAATTTTTTCAAGAACCTTCATAACCAAAGCTTTATGCTCTTTGCTTGGCCTTTTAAACCATCCAAGTTTGCCGTATAATCCCATTAAAACAACCTCAAATGCCGTAATAGGAAAATCCCAATCAATACTTGACCTTTGTCCCACATACGCAATTTTGCCAAGCATTTGGTCACGGGTTTTCCCAAAAAAGCGAATTTTTCCAGAATTAACATGAACAAGCCCCAGCATTGCCTTAATCAGAGTGCTTTTACCAGCTCCATTTGGACCAATAATAGCTGCCAAGACACCTTTTGGAACTTCGAAATGCAAATCCCATACAACCGGTTTTCGATCATACGTTACAGTCAAATCAGTAACTTCAATCAGATCCATCTAAACCACTCTCCAAAACATCCGCATCATATTCAAGCATTTCCAAGTAAGTTTTTCCGCCAAGTGTATCTCCATAAAGGGTATCTGATGCAAGACGAATATAAACGCCTCGTTTTCCACAAGCCTCTTTTACTTTTTCTAACGAATCTCTACTTAAATTGCTCTCAGGAAATATTACGTTAATATGGTATTTGCAGACATGATCAACAATTTCCTTTATCTGCAAAACACTAATCTGCTCATCAGGAGCAAGACCTTGCAAAGCTTGCATTCGAACTCTCCAAGAGTCATTTTTCACTTCTTCAGGGGTCGCAAAGTATCTTCGCACAAAATAGTTAAATGCGTCATGGCTTGTAACTAAATATCTTTTATTTTCGGGAATTCTATGCATTTTTTCGGTTATTTCGGAATCGAGCTTAGAAAACTCCAATCGAACTGCGTCGCTTTGCTCTCTATAAAACACTTCATGAGCAGGGTCCATTTGAATAAGCTTATCTCTTACAAAATCAATTGAATAACTCCAAAGCATAATATCCATCCAAATGTGAGGATCAAGTTGCCCATCAACACTAATAATTTCACTTGGATATCTATCCAATATCTCATTACCAATGTACACCACATTTTTATGATGTTTTAATTGGTACTCCATGCTACCGGAGTGCTCTAACATTAGACCGCTTGCAAAAACAACCTCTGCATAGGTAAATTTCTCTCCATCACCTTTAACAACCTCATAAGAGTGAGGATCTTGATTACCATTAATGATTGCTACAACTTTTACTTTATCGCCACCGATACGCTGGACCAAATCTTGTACAATTGAAGTCGTTGCCAAAACCCGAATCTTTCCATCGCTTTTTACCCAATTGGAAAGGTCATTTGAAGACCCACCCGAGCTTCCGCATGCAACCAAAATAACGCATAAGAATAGTAAAGGGAGAATACTGATTTTACGAACGTACGAAATATTACTATCAAAGCATTTTTTATCGTCTTTGCGAGTCTTTGGGACTTTGCATCTTTGCGTGAATTTTTCTAGAAAACTTAAGGGACGCAAGCAACTACCATATCTTTTGCATATTAATTGAAAATTAAATTCACGCAAAGTCGCAAAGTAGCAAAGACTCGCAAAGAAAAAGTGAAGCTTCTTTATTTTTTGCCCTATTGAGAAAAGTTTTGCCATGTGTAAATTCCTTGACTGCATCCTGAAGTAAAGTGAAATCGAACCGCATAATTACCAATTAATTCTATATCTTGCACAGAAAGATTCACATCAGGCAGCCTTTCATTCTCAATACAACGCGCGCAAGGACATTTCTGCTGCAAATCTGAAAATCGGTATTGATTCTTGCTATTTTCTGTTTCAATCTCAACATGATGAGGATCAATTTTTCTTACTAAAAATTTTTTATCTGATGTATCATCGCACAATTTTTCTACGATCTCAAGAGCAATTTTCCAGAGCACTTCCTGACTTAAAGAGAATTTAGCGCCATCACCGACGTCGAGAGCCTGTAATAAAAGAGGATCTAAAGGAACTTTTCCAAGAAAAGGGACATTAAATTTTTTAGAAATAGACTCACCACCACCCTCACCAAAAATACGGTGTTTTTCACCAGTTAAAGGGTCTTGATAGTAACTCATATTTTCAATAATACCTATAATAGGAACTTTCATATTTTGAAATAAATGGAGGGCTTTTTCGACATCTATCGTAGATATTTTCTGAGGAGTTGTTATTGCAATAGCTGCTGTAATTGACATTTTTTGCAATATTGTAAGATGAATGTCTCCTGTCCCAGGTGGTAAATCAATAATTAAAAAATCTCTATTATCCCATTTTACGCCTGTTATAAACTGATCAATTATTCCATTAATTAAAGGAGCTCTAACAGGGGCTCCGTTTTGAAATTTAGAAAAATAAGCAGTAGAAATTACTTGAATTCCTCTTGAAGAGGCTGGAATAAGAAATCCACCCTCTTCTTTCGGTAATATATCAGGGGAAAGCATCTCTCTTAATGAAGGGCCATAAATATCTGCATCAATTAAACCTACTTTAAATCCAAGCAGTTTTAATAATAATGCAAGACTTACGCTAATTGTGGATTTACCCACTCCGCCTTTACCAGAACCTATTACTAGTATTTTCATTTTTCTATAATACCGTATTGAATAATTTTATAGCTTGCAAAAAATTTTAATATTATTTACCATTTAAAAATCAGAAAAACTTGTTATAACTCGAAACATTTGAATTATTTTTTTTACGAAAAGGACAAAAATTATGCCTTATAAAGCAGAAACAATGAGCGGTTTGAAATCACTCGACGATATCGAAGATGTAATCTCTAAAGCCATCAAAAAAGTTGGCGGAAGAAAAGAAAATGATCTTTGCAAATACCTCCCTATGTCTACTGGAGGCTACATGCATCATTTTACATTAAGAAAGATGAAATTAAAGCAACCGTTTGAACTAAGCACCTTAATTGAAAAATTTATTATTACATCTAACAAACCTACAATCATTTCTCCAAAACAAAGAGCGGCTCGTGGTTCAAGAAAAAGAAAAGATCAAATTACTTTTACTAAAACACAATTAGATCGCCTCCTAAACATGGCTAAAATTTCTGGTGACAGAGAGATGGTTTCCGTTCTTAGTCCAAAAAAATCCTTGGCAAATTGTAAAAAAGAACTTATACAATCGATACGCGCAGGGATTGCAGACCAAGTACTATGGAATACCTTTACCGAGATTACGGCGTCTCAAAATGATGCAGAAGCTGCTCTAGAGCAACTTTTCAATCGTTAATACTTTTATTTGAAAAAGCCTCTAAGGTTGCACTTTAGAGGCTTTTTTCTTGTCTATTTTTCTGGGATTTGTTATATTTAGAGGCGAAGAAAAATCTAATTATTAACAACTAGGATTTACCTATGTCAGAAAAAATTTCAAACAGCTCTACCTTCAAAGGTATACGGGGCTTTTTATGGCCAATTCATGGATTCGAACTTAAAAAGTTCCTTCCTATGGGCATAATGATGATGTGTATTTTATTTAACTATACAATCTTGCGCGACACAAAAGATACTCTAGTCGTGAACTCTCCTGGTGGAGGCGCTGAGTGCTTATCATTTTTAAAACTTTACGGAGTTACACCTGCTGCAATTTTATTCATGGTTCTCTTTGTTAAACTTGCAAACGTACTTAATCGTGAAAAATTATTTTACACTATATTAGTGCCTTTCTTAGCATTTTTTGGTCTATTTGGATTTGTTATCTATCCAAACAAAGACCTTTTCCACATGAGCTTAACAACAATACAAAATTACCAACACCAACTTCCGAACCTTCATTGGTTTATTCCTGTTATCGGAAACTGGAGCTTTAGCTTATTTTATATTCTATCAGAGCTTTGGGGTAGCGTTGTTCTTTCAATGTTATTCTGGCAGTTTGCTAATGAAATCACAAAAGTAGACGAAGCAAAAAGATTCTATGGTCTATTTGGTATGCTTGGAAACGTAGGCTTGATGCTTTCAGGACCTACAATTATTTTCTTTGCACGTTACGCAAAAACTCTACCAGTTGAAATTGATGGTTTCGGTGTAAACTTGAAATTCTTAATGGCAGCTGTAATGGTTTCCGGCGGTATTGTTATCGCAACTTACAGATGGATGACTAAAAACGTTCTTACTGATCCAACTCTTTACCAGCCAGGTCAAGGCTCTAAGAAGAAAGAGAAAGCAAAACTTTCTATCGGCGAAAGCTTTAGGTATATCTTAAGCAATCCTTACCTAGCGCTTATTGCAGTGCTTGTACTTTCATACGGCGTTGCAATCAACCTCGTAGAAGGTATCTGGAAAGGTCAAATTAAGATCGCTTATCCAGACAAAAACGACTACAACATGTTTATGGGTACATTCTCAACATGGACAGGTGGTATCACAATTCTACTAATGATTGTTGGTAACAACATTCTTAGAAGACTCAGCTGGATGAAAGCTGCGATCATCACTCCTGTTATGATCCTTATCACATCAACTATCTTCTTCTTCTTCGTCTGGAACGGAGCGAAGAGCACACCTTATGCTCCTCTAATGGGAACAACGGTTGTGATGGTAGCTGTTATTGTTGGTATGATCCAAAACGTACTATCAAAAGGAACTAAGTACTCTCTATTTGACTCAACAAAGCAAATGGCGTACATTCCTCTTGATCAAGAAGCTAAAGTAAAAGGACAAGCTGCAGTTGAAGTTATCGGCGGAAGAGCTGGTAAATCAGGCGGAGCGCTTGTTCAATCAACACTACTAGCAGTTATTGGTGGTAGCGTATCACTTGCAAGTTTAACCGTAATTCTAGGTCCTCTTGTAATTATGATCTGCTTAGCCTGGATTGCCTCAGTAGTTGGCTTAAGCCGTAAGTTTACAGCTCTTGTTGAAAGCAAAAAACAAGAAGAAGCTGGAGAGGCAACTCTCGCAAAAACAACTGCATAATTTTACTTGCAGTTCATAATCCAAAAGCCCTAGACGTTAAAATCTAGGGCTTTTTTCTTTAAAAAAAAGAAGATTCACCGCAGAGCCGTCGAGAACGCCGAGGGCGCAGAGAAAAACAAAATGGAAGAAAAATCCTCTACTTCTTTTACCTCTTTAATTTATTCTCTGTGACCTCTGCGTTCTCGGCGGCTCTGCGGTGAATCTTTCCTTTTTTCTTGAAAAATTGCGCCCATTCACGTATTAGTAAGGCATGACTGAAGAACCAAAAGAGTTTGGGAAAGTGCGGGCATTTTTTTGGCCTGTCTACTCATATGAGTTAAAAAAACTTATCCCAATGTTCCTTTTATTCTTTTTTATCTTATTTAACTACACAGTATTGCGTGATACCAAGGATACATTGATCGTAACAGCGCCTAACTCGGGTGCTGAGGCAATACCTTTCTTAAAAGTGTATGGCGTCTTACCAGGCGCTCTTATTTTCATGTTTATCTACTCTAAGATGAGCAATGCATTAAGTAAACCTGCTCTTTTTTATGCAACAGTAGCTCCTTTTATCCTGTTTTTTGCTCTCTTCTCTGTTTTGCTTTATCCAAACCGTGAAGCTCTTCATCCAGAAAAGCTTTGTAATTGGATGCAAACATCTCTTCCTCTAGGATTCATGGGATTAATTGCAATCATTCGAAATTGGACATTTTCGCTTTTCTATATTATGTCCGAACTGTGGGGAAGCGTCTGCCTTTCGCTTTTATTTTGGGGATTTGCAAATGATATCACTAAGGTAAATGAGTCAAAAAGGTTCTATAACCTATTTGGTTTAGGCGCTAATCTATCTTTATTTTTTGCAGGAACATTTATTATTTGGGCTTCAAATTTAAGAAGCACTTTAACTGTTAACGATCCTT
The DNA here is from genome assembly GCA_964552055.1 of uncultured bacterium. Lineage (GTDB taxonomy): Bacteria > Chlamydiota > Chlamydiia > Chlamydiales > 2-12-FULL-49-11 > VGMD01. The sequence goes on along the minus strand of CAZKFL010000006.1, from coordinate 11,348 downwards.
GGCAAGTAACTTTAGACATATTAATGGCAGTAGTAGTGGCATCCGGCTTGATTATTCTAGCCATTTACTGGTGGATCAATAAATACGTTCTGACAGACCCCCGTTTTTACGACGCACATGCACAAAAAAAGATGAAAGAGGACAAACCTAAACTTTCACTTGGGGCTAGCTTAAAATATTTACTGTCTTCAAAATATCTAGGTTGCATTGCTATTCTCGTTATCGCTTATGGAATGTGCATCAACTTAGTAGAGGTTACCTGGAAGAGTCAGCTGAAGATACAGTTCCCAAATCCTAATGATTATAGCGCTTTTATGGGACAGTTTTCCCGAATCACGGGCATTGTAACCATGCTTATGATGTTTTTTGTTACGGGAAATGTGGTTAGAAAACTTGGGTGGAAAGTTGCAGCTCTCATTACTCCTGTTGTCCTATTAGTCACAGGCGCTCTCTTTTTCACATTTATGGTCTTCAATTCACATCTTGCAGGGCCCATCTCAATTCTTGGGACAACTCCCCTCTGGCTTGCTGTTATTTTTGGAATGACACAAAACATCATGAGCAAATCCGCTAAATACGCACTGTTTGACCCCACAAAGGAGATGGCGTATATACCTTTAAGCCAGGAACTTAAAGTTAAAGGAAAGGCAACGGTCGATGTAGTAGGCGCAAGATTTGGAAAATCAGGAGGGGCTTTCATTCAACAGTTTCTCATTATCACGCTGGGCAGTATCGCTGCTATGGCCCCTTATATTGGCATCTTTCTCGGCGTAATCATTCTGCTTTGGATTATAGCTGTTATCTCGCTGGATAAAAAATTTAAATCAGCTTCACTTGACTACGAATCTACTAACAGCCCTTGATCGAGCAAGTGGTATTGGTGGAGATTCCCCGGGCGGCTCTAATTCTTCATCATCTTCCACAGGGCTAGCTGAGTGAGATCTAAGAGCTCTATTCACAAGACTCGTAACATACACTTTGGATGCCTCATCTACCCAAAAAACTTCAAAATCCCCTCTACTCATACCTGCAAGCAAAGTAGCACATTCATCAAATGTTAATAATCTAATTGCAAAATCATTTACTTCTTTTGAAAATGCAGCTAAATTTGTAAAGCGAGGTATAATTTCCGGGTACATAAAAAGACTTATATTACAATTCTCTGAAACATAACCTTCGTATTCCCCTCTATCTCCACTCACGGAAACAAAATACCCTTCATACGCTGCTAAGGGTGGTAACATAGAAAAGGCTCGTGCTGATGGTAAGGGTGGCATATATAATCTCACTTATTATTTTTTCAGAAATTATACATAAATTGACCTTAAAAAAAACCTTTTTTTTAAGGCGTAAGACCTGCTATAATCATCCTCCTATGACTAGAAAATATGATATTACTAAGATTCGAAATTTTTCAATTATCGCGCATATCGACCATGGTAAGTCTACCCTTGCTGACAGACTACTAGAAGCTACCGCAACAGTTGCTAAAAGAGACATGCAAGAGCAGCTACTAGATGATATGGATCTTGAAAGAGAGCGCGGGATCACGATTAAAGCGCACCCTGTTACCATGTATTACAAATCTCAGGATGGAGATATTTACCAAATTAACTTCATTGATACTCCCGGTCATGTCGATTTTTCTTATGAAGTTTCAAGATCCCTATCTGCTTGTGAAGGAGCTCTACTTGTCGTAGATTCAGTTCAAGGTGTACAGGCACAAACTCTTGCCAATGTTCATTTAGCACTTGATAAAGGACTAGAGGTGATTCCTGTAATTAATAAGATAGATTTACCCTCAGCTGATCCCGAAAGCATTAAGCGCCAAATTAAAGAAATCATTCATCTAGACCCCACAAAGGCCATTTTAACATCCGCGAAAACCGGTCAAGGAATTGCAGAAGTTTTAGAAGAAATTGTTTACTCATTACCCGCTCCAAAAGAGCCTGATGACAACGTATTACGCGCGCTTGTATTTGATTCGCATTATGACACATATCGCGGAGTAATGGTTTATGTTAGAGTGATGAGCGGAAGTATCACAAAGAAAACCATGATCAAATGCATGTTCACTGGCAAAGAGTTTGAAGTGCAAGAAGTGGGAATATTTTGTCCTCGCGAAAAACCTACTGATATACTCATGCCAGGTGAAGTAGGCTACTTACTTGCAAATATTAAAAAACCATCTGACATAAAAATTGGCGACACAATCACAACCGTACTAAAATCTGCCGAGGCCCCACTTCCCGGCTTTAAACAAATTTCTCCTGTTGTTTTTGCAGCTATCTATCCTGTTGATGCGTCTGATTTTGAATCACTTGTAGATGCCCTCAACAAATTAAAGCTTAACGACTCTGCTCTCACAGTTGAACCTGAAACTTCACTTGTGCTAGGCACTGGTTTCCGCTGCGGTTTTCTTGGACTGCTCCATCTAGAAATTGTTTTTGAACGCCTCCAACGCGAATTTGACTTAGACATTTTAACTACAGCTCCAAGCGTTCGCTATAGAGTACACCTATCTAGTGGCAAGATGGTAGAAATAGAAACACCATCTCATTTTCCTGATCCTTCCGTTATCGACTTTGTTGAAGAGCCTTGGGTTAAATGCAACATCTTAACTCCTGCAGATTATCTTGGCGCTATAATGGGTCTTGCAAATGACAAGCGAGGCGAACTTGTCCACACTGAATCTATCGAAGGCGGAAGAGTCTATCTTCACCTTAAAATGCCCCTCAACGAAGTGATCACCGACTTTAATGACAAACTCAAATCAATCACACAAGGCTATGCCTCTTTTGACTACGAACAAGATAGTTATATCCAAAGCGATATTATTAAATTAGAAGTAAAAGTTAACGATGAACCCATCGACGCCTTTTCAAATCTTGTGCACCGATCTAAGGCCGAATATAAAGGCAGAGCAATGTGCAAGCGCCTTCTCGATGTAATTCCTCGCCAGATGTTTAAAGTTCCGATTCAAGCAGCTATTGGTGGAAAAATCATCGCTAGAGAAACCCTTAACGCAATGTCCAAAAACGTTACCGCAAAATGCTATGGCGGCGATATTTCCAGAAAACGTAAACTTTGGGATAAGCAAAAGAAGGGCAAGAAAAAGATGAAGGAATTCGGTAAAGTTTCCATCCCACAAGAAGCCTTCATTGAGATTCTCAAAACCGACAACGACTAAAAAGAAGAGAAATTAGCAAGGATAGAAAGATAAAAGGATGAAAAACGAAAAAATTAGATCATCCAAACCTCTTGCCTTTGAACTAATCGCTTTTTAAATTTTTTTAGTTTTTTTTATCCTTCCATCCTTTTATCCTTGCTAGACTCTTTTTTTTCTTATTCTCTGCGGTGAATCTTTTTTCTTTTTAGGCGTTGTAGGAGCCGGAGGCAGCTTTGCCACCACGTCCTGTCCAATCGGTATGAAAGTACGTTCCAGCTGGTTTATCGGTACGCTCATAGGTATGCGCGCCAAAGTAGTCACGTAAGCCTTGCAATAGGTTTGCAGGAAGACGCTCTGAGGTAATACCATCAAACCAGGAAATAGCCGAACTAAAACAAGGAGTTGGAACGCCATGCTCTACGGCAAGAATCACAGCTTTTCTAAAACCTTCTAATGAACGGATAATTGCATTTTTAAAAAAATCATCGTAGAGAAGGTTTGGTAGATTAGGATTACGATCAAACGCATCCTTAATTTTAGTTAAAAAGACACTCCGAATGATACACCCATTTTGCCAAATAAGGGCAATATTCCCATAATTTAGATCCCATTTATAATGCTCACTTGCTCTTTGCATCAACATATAACCTTGAGCGTAACTAGTAATTTTAGATGCGTAGAGCGCCTTTCGAATATTATCAATTGCTTCATCCTTCTCTAAAGTGAAAAGCCTTGGATTTTTTTTGTACACTTTTGAAAGTTTAACCCTTTCTTCTTTAAGAGCAGAAAGCGATCTTGCAAAAACAGCTTCTCCAATGAGTGTAAGGGGCATCCCCTCTTCTAATGCGCTCTCAGTGGTCCATTTACCAGTTCCTTTAGCACCCGCCTTATCAAGTATTTTTGAAACAATAGACTTACCATCAACATCTTGATAGTCTAAGACATTTGCGGCAATTTCTATCAAATAACTATCGAGCTCACCTTTATTCCATGTTCTAAAAATTGCAGCCATCTGAGCATCATCTAAGCCAAGCACTCTTCCCATAATATCGTATGCTTCACAAATGATTTGGATATCACCGTACTCAATTCCGTTATGCACCATTTTAACATAATGACCAGCGCCACCACTACCTAACCAATCCGCGCAAGGCTCTCCATTTGGCGTCTTAGCTGCAATTGTTTGTATAATATCCTTAATTGAGTCCCATGCAGCATGATCTCCACCTGGCATCATTGATGGACCATGTCTTGCACCTTCTTCGCCACCAGAAACCCCACAACCAACAAATAATAACCCTTTTGGCTTAAGCTCATTGCATCTTCTTTCTGTATCGACAAAATGGCTATTCCCACCATCAATTAAGATATCACCTTTCTCTAAAAACGGCTCTAATTCGGCAATCAAATCATCAACAGCCTGCCCAGCTTTTACCATCATTAATATTTTTCTCGGCGTTTGAAGGCTCCCAACAAACTCTTTTAATAGCGTAAAACCTTTAATTTTAGTCCCTTTAGCAGATCCCGCCATAAACTCATCTGTCTTGGCAGACGTTCTATTAAAACAAGCAACAGCAAACCCATGATCATTCATATTTAAAATAAGGTTCTGCCCCATTACTGCTAGTCCAATAACCCCAATATCTGCCTTAGTCATAAAAACACCCCTTCATTATAAATTCCTTTTAGCATATATTAAATGCACATTTTTGTCCCCGTAGCTCAGCGGATAGAGCGGTCGCCTCCTAAGCGACAGGTCGTGCGTTCAAGTCGCGCCGGGGACGCACCTTTAGATAGCCCCAAACAACATATATATTCCATATTTTATTTTACAAGCTGATACTTAAAATCTTACGCAATTTCAAAAATTCAAAAATATCAGATTTGAAAAAAAATAAATCGGTTATAAAAGTCGAATCAGAGATAAATTTAGCCCTAGGGGTGCATAATAAAAAGACAAATTAGCAAGGATGAAAGGATAGAAAGATGAAACAATTAGAACATCATAACCTATTGATAATGAACTCATGGTTTTTAATTTTTTAGTTTTTATCCTTCTATCCTTGCTAAATTCTTTTTTTCTTTAAAAAAGGGTCTAGGAGGATTTGAAGTATTGATCAACACCGGATGTGATTGATTTTGCGACAGTATCTAAATAAAAGTCGTTATTGAGCTTCTTACGCTCTTCTTCATTTGTAAGAAAGCCTGTTTCAATCAAGATTGAAGGCATTTTTGTCTCTCTGATGACACAAAAGTTACCCTCTTTGATTCCTCTTGAATCAGCTCCTGTTTGAGATAAAAGGCTTGATAAGATGGTTTGTGCAAGCTGTTTAGATTTTTTTGCACGCCAAGGTTCTGTTTTTTGCGTATAGAAAATCTCTATTCCTTTTGCGCTCGTATTTTTTGCGGAGTTACAATGAATACTAATTAGAATTTGACATTTTGACTGGTTTGCAATCTCTGCTCTCTTTTTTAAAGGGAGGTATTCATCACGACTTCTTGTCATGATCACATGATAGCCTGCTTTTTCAAGATATTTTCTTAAGTATAAAGCTGTTTTTAGGCAAATTTCTTTTTCTTCATAAGTTTGACTGTGTGCTCCTAGGTCAAATCCGCCATGACCTGCATCAATTACAATTAGAGGAGCATTTTCCTTTTTATGCATGGGGACTTTCTGTTCATGCGCTTTATGCTTATATGCAGGAGAAGTTGCTCGTGCGGTTACTTTATTCGAAGAGCAGGAAGAAAAGAAAAAGAATACAAGGAAGATAGCAAGTTTTTTCATCATTTTATTAACTTACCGCATTTGCTAATTCATACGCAACAGTGACGTCATCAAAATATATAGATTTATTTGAAAAGATTTGATTTGTCTCGTGACCTTTTCCAGCAATTAATAACGTATCTCCCTTTTCCAGCAAAGAAAGCCCCCTCTCGATAGCTTTTTTTCGATCAAGTTCAATTACGTAAGTTTTTTTTGTAAATCCTTTTTGAATTTGCCTAATAATTTCATCCGGGTCTTCATTTCGTGGATTGTCTGAAGTAACAATAACAAGATCACTATAATCTTCTGCAACTTTAGCCATAAGAGGCCTTTTTTCACTATCTCGATTTCCACCACAACCAAATACTGTAATGAGCTTCCCTTTTTTTACAGAAGAAAGCGTTTCCAAAACATTTTTTAATGCGTCTGTTTTATGAGAAAAGTCTACAAAAACAAAAGCTCCTTCCTTACAAGAAACTGATTGCAATCTTCCAGGAATAGGTTTTAAGGTAGCAAGCCTCTTTTTAATGTCTTTTATCTCTATGTGATAGAGATATGAAGTAGCAATTGCAGCGAGAGTATTGTAAACATTAAACCTTCCGATTAGCGGTGTTTTGATAACTACTTCTTCTCCTAAGAACTGCAATGTAAATTTAGTTCCCGTGAGATCCATTGTAATATCAATTGCTCTAAAATCAGCACCTTCTTTTAGCCCGTAAGTCACAATCTTATGATCTGTTTTCATATAAGAATTCCAGGGATCATCAAAATTAATCACTGCAGTACCATTTGGTTTGAGCATAGAAAAAAGTTTAGCCTTTTCACTCGCATATTCATCCATGTTTTTATGATAATCAAGATGTTCAGGAGTAAGATTTGTAAAGACAGCAACGTCATAAGAAATTCCAGCAACCCTATTTTGGGATAACGCATGTGAAGTAACTTCCATAACTCCTGTTGAAAGCTTTGCAAGCACCATCTCATTTAATAACTTATAGCAAGTTATACAATCAGGAGTTGTTAAATCACTTTTAATGCGATGGTCGCCAATAATTGATTCAATCGTTCCAATTAGCCCTGAATCTCCCAAGATATGTCTGATCATATACGAAGTAGTCGTCTTTCCACTTGTTCCTGTAATCCCTATTAAAAAAATTTTTTCATAGGGATTGTCATAAAACCTAGCTGCTAGCACGCTCTCCATGGAATTTGTATCACTTGTAATTAATTGAGTTACGCCTTCTAAAAACGGATTATAAAGATCGCTTAGAATAGCTGTTGCACCGGCTGCAATAGCATCTGTTACATATTGATTACCATCATGTGTTTTGCCACGCTTAGCTATATAAAGAAATCCATGCGCAACCTGTTTGGAATTACTCGTAAGCCCAACAAGATCAGTATCTTTAGTGCCTTTTACAACCTTGATATCAAGGCCATCGATGAGTTTTTTTAGTTTAATTGTATTTTTCATAGAGCTCACCCAATTGATTTACCTCTTTTGTCCAGTCGGCTTTTTGAATACATGACCTTGGGTCGCCTTTTGGATATCCATAGCAATCATCCGGATGTGCGCCTAAATATTCAAGAGATCTTTTTGAAATCTCTCTAAAAATCGGCGCTGCACACTTACCGCCAAAATGTGTCGTACCAAAACCTGCCTTATAAACTTTTTCCGGTTCATCAACCCCAATAAATAAAACAAATTTTGGCTCTGTTATAGGAGCAAATCCAACAAATGTGGAAAAATGCTTCGTCTTAGAGTACTGACCACCAATTAATTTTTCCGATGTACTTGTTTTTCCGGCTTCTGTGAAGCCTGGAATATCAGCTAAAACGGCAGATCCACCCGGTTTAGTTGTAAACTTCATCGCTTTTATGATTTCATCTACAATCTCCTTATCTAAAACTTTTTTCTTTGGATAAGCCGATGTATTATCAAGAAGCACCCCATCCTTTGAAACCACTTTTCGAAGAAGCGTTGGTTTTACAAGATATCCCCCATTAGCAATTACAGAAAAAGCTCTTGCCATCTGAACAGAATTAACAAGCAAATTATAACCAATTGCTAAAGAATATGGGGTTGGCAGCGACCATTGATAGCTACCGTTCGCATATTTTTTTCCAGGAGCAGGAACCATCCCCGCATTTTCATAAGGGAGCTCAATTCCAGTCCTCTCTCCCAGTCCAAATACATTGACTAACTGATCTCGATACCAACTGGGCCCAAGCGTTTCAACCACATGCTGCATCAATCTTGCAGGATAAATATTGGAAGATTTTTGTATTGCCATATACATATTCAAATATTTATGACTTCGAATATCATTGAGTGGCTGCGTTCTTCCAGGGAACATATTATTATCGCATCTGACCATCTCTTTTGGAGAAAAGAGAGGCTTTTTACCCTGATTGATTAGTTCTTGATTTGCTTTCAGCGCAATGGCAATTGTGATTGCTTTCATAGTAGAACCCGGCTCAAAACAATCCGTAATGGCTTTAATTCGAGTGTTTTCTAACTTCTTAGGGTCATTATAATAGTCAGAGTAATGAGAAGGATCAAAAAAGGGATAATGCGCCATTGCATAGATCTCGCCGGAAAAAGGATTCATCATAACTGCCCATCCGCCCTTGCCTCCAACTTTCTTTACACCCTTTGCAAGCTCTTCTTCAGTAATTGCTTGGAGTATATGATTAATAGTTAAGTAAACATCAGCCCCATCTTTAGGCGGAACTTCACATAAATCACTATCAATCTCATAACGAGGCGATCTCAAGATTACCTTTGATCCCTCCTCTCCTCTTAAGTATTTATTAAAAACAACTTCCAGGCCGCCTGTTGGAATTCCCTGATGCGTCTTTTCATCCTTCTCACCTCTTACCGTATGAAGGACCTGACCAAGCATTTTTCCAAAAGGGTAATTTCTCTGATAATCCCGAACAAAATACAAAGCGTTTTTTGGCAGCTTCTTCTTTCTTGCAAAGTCTATCCAAAAAGACTCTACAATTTCCTTCTCCTGAGGTGAGATCATGGTTGCTACTCTTCGATAACGACTCTTCTTATAAAAATGAGCCGAAATTTCTGATGGTAAATTAAGCAATTCACAAAGCTTATCACTCATCTCCATTTTTAAATTTTCCGGAATCAAATAAGGATCAATATGAACATGATATGCCAAAACATCTATTACAAATGGTTGATTTGCTTCGGAATGACCCGACTTAAGAGTTGTATTTGAATAAAACACCCCTCTTTTAAAAGGCTCCTTTATAGTCGTTTGATGCTGACCTTTAGCAATGCCTACCCACTTTTCATGCTCAAAAATTTGAATCTTATAAAATTGGCCGATGAGTACTGTAAAAAGCAAGAAGACAAATATCGCGACGAATGTAAAACGAAATCTTTTATTCATATTTAGCGGTCAGGAATGGCGCCAATAAATATGGCCCTTGATCTTGTCTCAAATGTCTTTTCAGTTGTGGGAGACAAGACTTCTTCTTCAGTATGAAGAACAAAAATTTCAGATGATAACGGATGTTTGAGATGACTAAACTCTGGTCTTTTAGCAAGTTCCATCAGGTGCTTTGGATTTTCAAAGCGCTCTATTTCAAACCGTAACCTTGAGTTTTGTTCCTCTAAATGACGGACATCACGGGATAATCTGGGAATTTCAATCCGAATCCGCGTTAGGTCGTTTTGCTGCGAGACGTAAGCATACAAAGCTCCTCCACAGGAAAATGCGCAGGCAAGCACTTGTATAAAAAACATCTTCTTCATATTTTTTTTGCAAAACGCAGCTTAGCACTTCTTGATCTTCGGTTAATTCTTCTTTCACCAGGAGTTGGAATTCTTGGTTTTTTTGTCAAAAGTTCCAAAAGTGGCTTTTTATCCAGACCCTTAATGGACTTTGCAGCATCGCGAAATACGTTTTTTACAATGCGATCTTCTAAACTATGAAAACTCAAAACACCAATTTTCCCACCAGGAGCAAGAACATCGATTGCTTTTTTAAGCGATCCTTCGATAGATTCAAGCTCTTTATTAATGTAAATACGGATAGCTTGAAATATTCTAGTAGCTGGATGAATCCCCTCTTTTCTAGGAATTTCTTTCTCAATCACTGCTGCAAGTTCAGTCGTTGTTGTGATGGGCTTTATCCGGCGAGCAGACGCAATTGCACGAGCGCCCCTTCTCCAAAATCTTTCTTCACCAAGGTCTTTAAAAATACTTCCAAGCTCATCTTCCGAAAGTCCGTTTACAACTTCTTTAGCTGTAACACCTGTTGACTGATCCATACGCATATCAAGAGGGCCTTCTTTTTGAAAACTAAAGCCTCTAAAATCTTCATCAAATTGCATAGATGACACTCCTAAGTCAAAAAAAAACCGTCGACTTTCTTCACTCCAACAGATGCGATCATCTTGTCCAGATCAAGAAAGTTTCCGTGTACAAACTTCACTTTATGCTCGAAAGCAATTAAATTTTGCCTTGCTATCGCAAGAGCCATTGGATCTCTATCACAAGCAATATACGTTTCAATTTCAGGATGCGCTTCAAGCATTGCTTTTGCATGACCACCAGCGCCCGTTGTTCCATCAAAGAAAACTTTAATAGAAACATCTGCAAAATACTCAATCATTTCGTCTTTCATTACAGGAATATGAGGAGCTGTCATAGTTTACCTACAGCATCTTGAACTCTTTCAACTGCATTTTCTAAAAGGTTGTCTTCTTCTTCATCTCCAAGCAGAGAAAAAGCTTCTTCCATCATCATTTGTAAATCCCCATCTGCCTCGCCACCAATAAATTTGGCAAGATCTCTGTCATATATTTCTTTCGGCCAAAGCTCTATTTTATTCATAGCGCCCGCAATCATCACTTCCGTTTTCATTCCCACACCATTTTTCAAAACGGAAGGGATAGTAATTCGTCCCACTTTGTCACAAGTTGTTTCCACAAGAGTTGAAAAAAACAGCGTAAAAAACTTCTGAAATTTTGCAATATGTTGCTTTTTTTTGAATCTTTCTACCATTTCTGTGATGTCGCTCTTCTTATAAATTGCAAGACATCCACCCATACTCAAAGCAATTGTGAACTCTAACTTACCATCTTCTACCAGCTGATAGCGGAGTTCTTGAGGAAGAACAAGTCTGTTCTTCTCATCTAACTTCCCACTATAAGAGCCACTAAAAAACGGTTTTGTCATAATTCCCACATTTTCCCACATACTAACAACAGATCACAAACTTCGCAAGCAATTTTGGTGAAAACTACCACTCACCCTCAACATTTAAAAAAAACATTTACACCCAAACAATAGATTCTTAAGACCCTAATCTAAAAAAATAAAATGTGGGAATTGGTGGGAAATATGTTCATAAATATAATTTTTTTTTGAAAATGAGCTTATGTTGC
>CAZKFL010000005.1:0-69340 GCA_964552055.1 uncultured bacterium | reverse complement strand
TTTTGATGTTCTGTGGAAGGTTTTAGTACAGGCTGTTAGCTATTTAGGGGAGTAGGTGATGGTGGCGGTGATGCCGGTTGCGGGATCGATTTCCGATTCTGTGCAGCGCATGATTTTAGGAGAGGTGTAGCTTAAAAGGGGTAATTTGTCTTCAGGGAAGGAATTGGCCTGGAGAATTTTTTCGATTTCAGCTTTTGTGAGAGGTTGTCTTTTTCGATTCGGATCTTTTTCTAAAGTCAGGATTTCGGTGGAGATGTCTTTGCCAAAAAATGCTTTAAGAAGTGGGACGGAAGCTTTTTTTGGTTTGATGATGGCAGTTTCTTTTTCATCTAAAAATATTGTGTATCTAGAGATCTCGGGCCAGGAGCCTTTGGCAGGGTAGTTTGAGCTGCCTTTAAGCATTTTATACCAAATGGTATGAAGAGTTGGAGTCTTAAGGATAAGCTTTTCAAAGTGGATTTCTTTATTATCAGTGAATTTATTTGCGGCTTGTAGGAGCTCTTTTACGAGCAATTTTGGGAATGCTTTTTTGTCGTATTTGTATCCCTTTAAAATTTCAGTATGCAAATAAAGTTCTGTTATTAGATTTACAAGGACTTCTTCCAGGAAGGGATTGTCTGATTTAAGAATAGGGGTAAGATTCAGTTTTGAATTATCAGTGATATTTTCGCGAAAGGGTATTCGATCCGTTTTGCGTACTTGAGGCGCTTCCCTTTTCTCTTTCGGCTTATCAGTAGTTTCTTTCGGTAAAAGAGAGCTAGAATACTTAAGAAGCCTTACTTCTTCAGAGGAGTTACGCGCTTGTCTATAAGCATTTATTAGACCGGCTGAGCCTATTTTTGCAAATGAGGTCTCTTTAAAGCCGGTAAAAAATGAAGAGATTGTTAGTGAGATGACAAGTATTAGGATCGTTACAAAAGGTAAAATATTCATGACTGCTCTATGGTGTATGCGCCTTTATCAGGAGGCCTGTCAGAAAAAAAGAAGACGAATTCTCGAGGCGGCAATTTTTCTCGCTTAATTTTAAGGGTAATAAAATAGGGAAGACTGGGCTCCCAGGATAATTCTGTTATATTGCTTAATAAAACCTCTTGCTGAACCATTTTTTCGTCATTTGAATCAAGTGACAGGAGTAAGTTGTTATTTTGATCAGTAAAGATAGAGGCTGATACTTTGCCTGAAAAAATGAGAGCTGGATCAAGGCCATTTTCAAAAGTGAAAGTTACTTTATAGATAGCATCAGACTCATCTTTTTCTAATTGAAACGAGGAGGGATCAGCTTTACAGAAAATGGGGAGTAATCTGCTATAAAAATATGATGTTGAAAGTGCATTGGATTTAAGAGTTTCAAGAGATTTGGAAAGACGGATTGTTTGAATCAGAAAAGGGAAAAGCGTGCTAAAAACTATTGCCATAAGGCCTAATGCAATGACCACTTCGATTAATGTTAGCGGAGATTTTTTCTTTACTCTTTGCATAGTCTTTGAAAAGTCACAAGCGCTAGCTCTGGATCATTAAGCTTTGACTTTGCTTTTAGCTCAATTGGTCTTTTGTACGGATTGTGCTTAGTTAGCAAAACTAAGTTAAGATTATCAATATAGACAGGCCTTTTAAGCCTTTTATCATCCTTATCGACAAACTTATTTAAAAAACCCTTAGAAAATAATTTCATAATGCGCCTTATTAGAAATATTAGCATTGTATTAAGCCTAGGAATTATTTGATATCTAATTTTCTGGAAGGGTCCGCTTGGCCAGGGATCTAACCATTTGACATTAATTGAACCATTTTTATTCTTAGAAGAAAAGGAGAGAGTATGACCTCAGAAATTGGACCAAAAGGGCGATATTCAGAAGAAGCTGCCTATCATATGGCTAAAGAAGAATTTAATTCAGATCTAGAAAAATTGCATAAATCGATCTCGCTCACCTTTAGGGATTTGCCTGACGTGCCAACTGGCCGTTCTATAGCAAAATTAAGGGAGAAATTAAACCTATTAGATAAATTAGTTAGCAGGTTTCCTGTTAGTGATAGTAACTCGCGCATTCTAAATAACATAATTAAAACAGTTGGTGAGATTAGTAAAAAATCGTTTTTTGCAGGCCCTAAAGATGATTCTTTAAGAGCTTTTCCAGAAAAACTTAAAAAATATGAGCATTTGATTAATAATATAGAAACCTTAAAAGAGTTAGAATCAATGACGGACCAGTATAAGTTTGAAAATGAAGCATTTCTTAGAGATCCGTATGTAACTCTTGCTGACTATGATAAAGGAAAAGGTGGTGATATAGAGCCGTCTGAGATACGCATAGACGAGCTTATTTCTCAAATTCCTAAATATCAAACTTGCGCCGATGAATGTCGAAGATTGTTAGCATCTCTTTCAGATTTGCCCGAAGAAGAGAAACTCGCAGTAGAAACTATTCTAGCGGATTTTACAAAATCCACACTTCCGTATCTTCTTCAGCAGCAAGAAGAGGGTAAATAACCGGTTGAATTTAGTGACTAGTCATCATTTTGGTCAGAAGTGGAGGCGGATTCTTTATTATCTTCTTTCGCTTCAATGAAGTATTCAAAAAAGACTTCTAGGTTCGGGAGTTTAATGATACCAGAAGATTTTTTGGGGGGAGTTAGGTTAAGAGTTGCTTGTAGAAGAGATTTTGTGTAAGGTTCTGTTGTAGGTGTCTTATATTCAATTTCCCATGTTGCAAGATATTCCCATTTGTAATCGTTATTTAAAGCAATTGTGTAGGTTCTGCTTAAGCAATCACTGTCTAAAAGTAGATCTTTAAAGGCTACTTCAGCAATTTCTTGAAGCTGTATTTCAATTAAAGTTGAGAGCTCTTTTTGAGTAATTTTAAAAGGGTAAGAAGCTATGGGGATTATGGAAAGGGAGATCAAAGCGAGTGCTAGAAAGAGTTCAAGAAGGATGAATGGACGCTTTTTGATATGCATATCGAAAGCATACTCAAATTATGCATTGATGAAAATTACTAAATTGATTATGAATGAGTCATTAAAATAGATTTTATATAGTTTGGGAAAGCATGTCATTTTTAGGTAGAGCAAAATATAACCTTCTTCAATATAAGAAAAGGGATGAGCCTTTGCTTCAAGTGCCTGAATGGCAAATTTTAGACTACAGATCACTTACAGATGAAGAGCTTAAGTTAGGGCTAAAAAATCTGGGCATTGAATTTGAAAATAGTACGATCATCCAATTCGCTAAATCGGGTAAATCACCTGAAGAAGTTGACTTTAGGATAGCCTCTGAAAAAAAAGAGGAAGCCTATCTATATACATTTGAGTTTTGGAGAAGAAATTGCGCCTTTTGTAAAACCATATCAATTTTTTGTGATGAACTAGACGCATTTATCAACGAATTCGATTTAGGAAAGGAAAATCAAGAAGAAGAAATATTAACAGAGCTATTTGATATTCTTGATGAAAGTGTTGATAGAGGGATGAAGCCTAAAGTTGCCTTCAAACAATTAACTGCGTATTTAGCCCACGATCTTGAAAGTTTTTTTTATAACTATATTTATGATCAGATCGATATGAATGAGGAGACTAGAGCCTCTGAACTCCTCGAAAACATTTATGATTACGTAGAGGGAAGCCTTTGGTTTGAATTTTTACGCGTTAGGTTACTTCTAGGAGCTTCACCTGAAGAGAAGGCGGCCATGATGTCAAGATTTTTGGAAAAGCTCTCCAGCAAAACAGAAATAGAACTCTCCTTTGAAGCCCTCTATTACCTCATCGAAACAGGCCACAAACAACTTTTTATCACTACCTACAAAAACGTACTCAAACACATAAAAAACGAAGACCACTTCTTAGAAATGTTAGAAATCATCTTCTCATACTACAGCCTAAATGACTTAGAGCGCGAAGAAAATCTTATCCGAGAACTTATTAGCCAGCGCAAAAAACTCCCTCCCCGCCAAAAAATCACCTCTACAGACAAGCAGCTTCTCAGCGACCTTATTTAATTTGGGGGTCAGACGTCCCATTAGAAGGTGTAGATGAGGTTAATGACGTAGCTTTTAAAATTGGGGGTGTTGCGGCCGTAGGCAGTGAACCAGCAGCCGGTTATGATGCCGAGGTTTTCGCTGAAGTTGAATTCGATCGCGGGTGCAAAGGTGATTTGCTCGGATGAGGGTTCGGTGTTTTTTAAGGGTGCTCCGGTTGGAGTTTGGCCTGGATTGCCGGAAAAGGTGGTGCGGTTGATGTGGGTATAGACATTGTCGAGGGCTAGGACTATGCTCTGAGTGAGGGTGAGTTCGAAGCTGAAGATCGCTTGAAAGGTTTCTCCGGGGTATACTGTTCCTCTAGCGCCATTACCTCCTCCGTAGGCGTTTAATCCGTGAATGTGAACAGGGGTTGTGAGTGTGTAGGCTGCACTGTAGACTGTGCTAAGGAAGTGGTGTCCTGTGAGATGGTATACTTGGTAGAAAACGAGGTTGAAGTTTGTGCCGTAAGTACCAGCTCCTGCTAGGTCGGTGAGTAGTTTGGTGGGATTTAGTTTTTGGTAGGGTCCTGTGGGGAAGGTTTCTCTGAAAGTGAATTTGATTCCTGGGAAATACGGCGTGTAGTTTGGGTCTAAAAGTTGAAAATCGAGCGCAACAATTAGATCTCCAAAGTTGACTGAGTTTTGATTTTGGGTGGTGTTATAGAAAAATTGGGGGATGATATTAATGTCCATCCACGGAGTGAGGCCTATATATAAAAAGAATTGGGGATTTAGCGAAAAAAAGTTGTGGTCTGCGCTTACAGTTTTCCAGTTCTTATCATAGATTCCCGTATTTGTAGTTGCGTAAATGTAGCTTTCAAATTCAATTTGGCCAAGGGGAATTGCATATTCTGATGGGGCGATCAATGGCCCTGTTAACCAGGGTGTAGGTGGGGTTGGAAGCGCCTCATTTCCGAGTATGAATGTGTTTAAAAAAATGATGCCTAATATAAAAAAGCGCATAGTTATTATTCATATGCAATGCGCTATAGAGTGTCAAGAGCGATATTTAGCTTTAAAACGTTTACTCTGGGCGTCCCAAATAAAAAAAGAGATTTGGATTCGGTATGTGTTTTAATTAGGTTTTCCACTTGCTTTGAGGGTAAATTTCTAGCTTTGGCAACTCTTTCTGCTTGGAGGTAGGCGTTTTCAGGGCTGATATGGGGATCTAAGCCACTACCTGATGAGGTGACAGCGTCTGCTGGTATTTTACTATCGTGTGGTAGATTATTTTCTGTTCGGTATGTATGGAGTCGCTCTTTTATTGCCGTATCTAGTTTTAAAGATGTTGGACCAAGGTTACTTCCCTGTGAATTTGTTCCGTCATAGTTTGCAGCAGAAGGTCTTGGATGAAAGTACTCAGGCTTTGTAAAATTTTGCGCAATGAGTTCTGATCCGATTATTTTTCCGTCTTTATAAATAAAGCTGCCGTTTGCACAAGCTGGAAAAAAAAGGTCTCCGACTCCCCTCATAAAGAGGGGGTAAATCATACCAAGAAGGATGGTGAAAATTCCTAGTAAAAGTGCTGCAGGCTTTAAACTTTTTAAAAATGCTTTCATATAAGTCTCATCCGAGTGATTGCTAAATCAATTAGTTTGATCACGATAAAGGGGAGCGCTATTCCACCAATACCGTAGATTAAAAGATTACTTCTTAATATAACTGCGGCTTTGCTTGGAATCATTTTCACTCCTTTAAAAGCTAGTGGGATAAGAGCGGGAATGATGAGCGCGTTAAAGATGACTGCGCTTAATACTGCGCTTTCTGGGGTTTTCAGGTGCATTAAATTAAGCGCTCTTGCAGCTGGGAAAAAAGGTATAATGATTGCGGGGATGATAGCAAAGTACTTTGCTAAATCATTTGCAATTGAAAATGTAGTAAGCGCTCCCCTTGTCATAAGCATTTGCTTACCAATTTCTATGATTTCAAATAATTTCGTTGGATGAGAGTCTAGATCAATCATGTTGCCAGCTTCTTTTGCAGCTTGAGTTCCTGAATTCATGGCAAGACCAACATCTGCTTGCGCAAGGGCTGGAGCGTCGTTTACTCCATCACCTGTCATAGCAACAAGATGGCCTTCGCTTTGCTTTTTTTTCACAGTTTCTAGTTTTTGTTCGGGATTTACTTCTGCGAGAAAGTCGTCAATTCCTGCTTCTTTTGCAATGGTTTTAGCAGTAATTGGGTTATCGCCAGTCATCATTACTGTTTGAATGCCCATCGCTTTGAATCTTCCAAATAGTTCTGAAAGCCCTTCTTTTACAATGTCTTTTAATAAAATAACACCAAGCATCCGCGTATTATCACATACAATTAATGGGGTTCCTCCGGCTTCCGCATAAGCTCTTGTTGCAGTTGCAAGTTCATAGGGCACTTGTTTCCCGAGCAATTTTTGTACGGAATCCACAGATCCTTTTCGATAGATTTCTTCGCCAAAATTAGCTCCACTCATTCTTGTTTGTGCCGTAAATGGCACAAATGAGAGGCTAGAAGGCTCTTTTGGAATAAGGTTTGGGTGGGTAGTTTTTAGATATTCTACAATGCTGCGACCTTCATCAGTCGTATCTTGAATAGAAGATAAATAGGTAACTTTGACAAAATCTTCTAGCGAGATCTTTTCTCCTATTGTAAATCCAGAGGCTTTTCTCTGACCTACTGTAATGGTACCAGTTTTATCAATAAGAATCAGATCGATATCACCTGCGACTTCAACTGCAGAGCCACTCATTGCTAAGACGTGATTTTGCATAAGACGATTGATACCTGCAATTCCAATAGCACTTAAAAGTCCTGCAATTGTTGTTGGAATTAAGCAAATGAGAAGAGCAACTAGCATAGTTACTGGGAATGCAATACTAAAATAATTTCCAAAAATTTGCATAGCAATTACAACTACTAAAAATATAAATGTAAGTCCTGAAAGAAGAATAGTTAGTGCAATTTCATTCGGTGATTTCTTTCTTTTTGCGCTCTCGATAAGATCAATCATTTTATCTAAAAAGCTCTCGCCCTGCTCACTTGCAATTCTTACAAGAATATGGTCTGATAATAGCTTAGTTCCTCCTGTTACAGAGCTATGATCTGTCCCCGCAGCTTTTATTACAGGTGCTGATTCTCCTGTGATCGATGATTCATCAATTGAGGCCATTCCTTCAATAATTTCTCCATCTCCCGGAACAGTTTCTCCAGCAGATATTTTAACGATATCACCCTTTTTTAGAGTTTTGCAATTAACTGATTGAAAGGTGCCATCTAATTTTTTTACATTTGCCGTTGTATCTTGTCTCCCTTTTCGGAGGGAATCTGCCTGAGATTGATTTTTTGCTTCAGCAATAGATTCGGCAAAGTTTGAGAATAAGACAGTGAGCCAGAGCCAAATTGAAACTTGTATATAAAATGCAAGATGCTCATTTGGAAGAAAAATTGTGTCAAATGTTGTGATAAAAGCGCCAATTTCTGTGATAAAAATAACAGGATTATGGAGCAGATTTAATGGGTTTAACTTTTTTAGAGATTCGAGAAATGCTTTCAGTTTCATTTAGAATAAATCTCCCTTTAGCATGAAAAACTGCTCGATAATAGGACCCATAGTAAGAGCTGGAAGAAATGTAAGAGCTCCGATTAATAAAATAATTCCAATTAAAAGTGAGGTAAATATTAGGCTTGAAACAGGAAAGGAGGCGGCGGTTTTGGGATGTATTTTTTTTTGCGCAAAAGAACCTGCGAGAGCAATTACAGGTGCAATGACTAGAAATCTGCCAAAAAACATGGCAATTGCGAGAGTTACGTTAAACATAGGGGCATTCGTAGATAAGCCGGCTAAGGCGCTTCCATTATTTGCTCCAGCGGAACTAAATGCATAGAGAAGCTCACTAAATCCATGATTTCCGCTATTTCCGAGAGCTGAAAGTCCCCATGCGCTAAATGTTGACCAAGCTGTAAAACCATGAACAATAAGAACATATGGCAATATGGAAAGCATTGTCATTTTGATGTCGAATGACTCAATTTTTTTACCTAAGTATTCAGGGGTCCGCCCGATAATTAATCCGGCAATAAAAATGGAGAGAAAAACAAAGAGTAAAACGCTGTAGAGGCCAGCGCCAACACCACCAAAGATGACTTCGCTGAGTTCAATATTTAAAAAGGGAATGAGGCTGCCCATAGGAGTCAGAGAATCATGCATGCAGTTGACAGCGCCGCATGAAATTGCTGTAGTAACGCAAGCGAATAAAGATGAATCAAATATGCCAAATCTGCTTTCCTTTCCTTCATAATTCCCGTTTATTAATCCCATTTTTTGCCAGTCTGGATTTCCTGCTGCTTCAGATGAGGCGCATGTAATGACACCAAGTAAAAATACAGTTCCAAGAGCTGTAATTATAAACCACCCATGACCTACACTATTCACAGTTTTACCAAAATAATAAATTTGTCCTGCAGGAATCAGAAAAATCAGCAGCATTTGAAGCAAATTTGAGAGTGGGGTTGGGTTTTCATACGGGTGCGCTGAATTAGCATTCGTATATCCACCTCCATTGGAGCCAAGTAACTTAATTGCCTGCCCCGATGCAATAGGACCCCCTATAATTGTTTGAGAATCTCCCTCTAATGTGGTTACAGTGACATAAGAATTAAAGTTTTGGGGAACGCCTTCAGCGATAAATAGTGTTGCAGCAATAATTGAAATAGGAAGTAATAAGTACAAATTAATTCGGACAAGATCTCTCCAGAAATTTCCAAGGGTAGTTTTGCCTTTTCCAGCAATTCCTCTTACAAGTGCAGCAGCAGATGCAAGTCCAACAGCTGCTGACACAAAGTTTTGTACTACAAGAGCTACCATTTGCGAGAAATAAGACATTGCTTTTTCGCCCCTATAACTTTGATAATCTGTATTAGTCACATAACTTACAGAAGTATTTAAGTTTAAATGCCAAGAAGGTGCGCTTATATTTTCTGGATTTAGCGGAAGATTGTTTTGAAAAGCGAGTAGTATTCCCATAAAAATCAGACATATAAACGTAAATCCCAAAATGCTTATTAAATACTGTTTCCAGTCTTGTTCCTCTAGCGGATTGATTCCACAAACCTTATAAATAGATCTTTCAAATGCAGTTGCTTGTTTGTAAGACAGTACTTTGCATAAATATAGTCCCATAGGTTTTGTTAGTAAAATGATGACTAATGAAAAAAGGATAAGTTGTAACCAGTTCATCTCGTTCATATTAAAATTTCTCCGGCCATACAATGCTTACAAGAAGATATCCAAGAAGAACAATTGATAAAATAAGCAAAATCATTTGAAATAGAAACATGAGTGGTTAATTCTCCCTCTTCCCTAAAACTACTGCCAGCGATTTTGACGAGAGTCAATAGAAATTATTTTATAAGGTAGGGTTTGAAATGAAGAAAGTCACAAGAGGTACATATGTATTGGATGGAATTAAGAGTAAAGTCGACTGGAGCATCGGACTTTAGATTATGGAGATGGCCATAAAGGCAGTAATTGATTTTGTATTGGTCAAGAATTTTAGTCACTTCAGATTCATGATGGGAAGGGCCAGTTGGTGGATAATGGATCATGGCAATGCGTGTGTGGGCATGTGGATCAAGTCCTTTAAGACTTAAGTGAAGACGTTCGAGTTCTCCCTTAAAAATCTTTGCATCGTGACGCTCGTCTTCTGGCGAATGTGTTTTAACATGTACATTTACATTTTCGGGCGGCTTTTTGTACTCAATATACTGACCAAAGTCATTATCTTCATGGTCCCAAAGTCTTGTTCCGCCAATTGTAATTCCTTGGTATGTAAAGCTATTGTTGTGGATCAGGTGCATTCTTGGAGGAAGAATTGTTTGTACTTTGGTCATTGATTTCCACCAAAGATCGTGATTCCCTTTACTTATCACTTTTGTACCCGGAAGATTTGCAATCCATTGCAAGTCAATTGCTGCATCTTCAAGATGAAGCGCCCAAGAGATATCCCCTGCAATCAGGACAAGGTCCTCTTCAGAAATGAGTTCCCGCCAATGTGCTTCAATCCTATCGCTATGATCTTTCCAACGCTCTCCAAAGACATCCATTTTTTTATTAGGAACGCCAAAAGATAAATGCAAATCTGCAATCGCCCATACTTTCATACTCTTAACTCTATCACACGCTTAATTTAAAATATATCAGACACATCCCGAGAAACAGCATTTTTTTCTAAATTATGCCACCAAGTGTATACACAACGAAATTCGAAAGTAGGGAAATTAGAGCGAATGCCTCAAGATGTTAGCTAGAAATAAAAAAAGAATTCAACATGTTTTAATTCATTTTCATTTTTTATCCTTATATCATGCCCATCCTATTACCCATATCTTTTTTTGACATATTTTTGACGCAAATTTTTGGTTCATTTTTTTTTAGCAAGGATAGAATGATGGAAAGATAGAAAAACAAAAACATGCTAATTATAAGAGAGATATAAATTCATTTTTTTATCCTTTCATCATTGTATCCTTGCTAATTTCCCTTTTTTACATAGGGTTTTAGAGGGTGAAGCCGGAGGGGATACGGACACCTGATTTAACAACTATGATTCCGTCTCTGATACTAAGTTCGGGAGAATCAAAAGTAAGAATGCCTTTTTTATTGATCAGAGTGATATTGTCTTCTAGGTAAGCGCCTTCGTCGATAATTACTTTTTCAAGGTGGCAGTTTTTGCCTATGTGAATGTTTGGTTTACTGGAACGGAGCGATGAGCCCATTAGGATGGAATTTTTGAGAATGGAATCTTCTTCAATGTAGGCTTTTAGCCCAATCATACTTTGAGAAATATAGGCTGCAGAGATGATTGATCCCTCGCATATAATTGAGTTTGTGACTGTTGTGTTTATTAACCTGGCTGCTGGTAGTGAAAAGGATTGTGTATAGATGGGCTTAATATCATTATAAAGATCTAGGCATGCATGAGAATTTTCTGTAAGACACATATTGGCTTCATAGTAAGAGCCTATGGTTCCAATATCTTGCCAATAACCGTTGAAAATATAGGCAAAAGTTTTTCCTTTCTTTAATTGGGTAGGAATTAAATGTTTGCCGAAATCTGCTCGCGGATCTTCTTGTAAAAGGTTTATAAGAGCTTGCCTTTTAAAAATATATATTCCCATTGAGCCTAGAAAGGAGAGGTTGGCGTTAGGTAGGAGCTCTTCACTAACAGAAAATTTAGCTAGGCTTGCAGCATCATTTGGTTTTTCAAAAAAATCTGTAATTTCTAGATGATTATTTATTTTCATAACGCCCATTCGTTTTGCATCATTTTCGCTTACAGGGATTGTTGCAATGGTGAGATCGGCGTCATTTGCTTTTGCAACTTCTAGCATATGAGAGAGATCCATGGAATAAAGTTGGTCGCCTGATAGGATAACAAAGTAGTTTGCTGGGTGTTCTAAAAGTCTTCCAATATTTTTTCGAACAGCATCTGCAGTGCCTTCATACCAAATTTTTTTATTATCGGAATTTTGCTCAGGAGTGAGCACTTGTAAGTGCGATCCCATGAATCCATCGGAAGAGTACGTTTCTAAGATATAGTTATTTAATGAAGACGCTAGAAATTGTGAGATCACATAGATGTCTTTAAACCCTGCGTGAAGAGCATTGGAAATGGCAACATCAATGATTCTATAGCGACCACCAAATGTAACAGCTGGTTTACATCGAATTTCTGTAAGTGGTTTTAAACGAGTTCCTTCGCCGCCTGCTAATATAATTGAAGCAACTTCATCGGCATTTATACGTTTATGGCCCATAAATTATGATATAAACATATAATTATTACAGTTCAACTTGATTCCATAAATTTCTCAAGATTTTTTTTGCGAGGAAATGATATACTGAGTCCCATGAAAAAGAGTCATTTTAATGAGTTGATGGGAAAAGGAAAGCGGTGTTGGAAGTATGTTAAAACTGATCAAGATCTAGCGCACCTGAAAGAATTTGAAGACCTCTTTAATCGGCAGATAGAGTTAAGCTCAGAAAATGAAGTCCAAATTCCTGAGATCATTCATGTTGTATGGCTTGGGCCTAAAGATTTTCCTGAAAAGTCAAAACAAAATTTAAAGAGCTGGGAAAAGTTTCATCCTCGTTGGAAGGTGTTATTTTGGAATAACGAAACTGTTGATACAGAATTGCTTGGTCCTTACAAAAAACTTTATGATGCAACAGACAATTTTGGTGAGAAGTCTGATATTGTTCGCTTGATTGTATTAGATAAGATGGGGGGACTTTATATTGATCATGATATGGAATGTAGAGCCAGTTTTGAGAAGTTGCATAAGACGTATTCTTTTTATGGGGGACTTTTAACGCCCGGTAATCCAGTAATTCAGCGATCTGCAATACTGCGTAATAGCATTATTGGGGCAAAAATGGGGCATCCTATATTAAAGCAGGCTTTGAAATTTGCGGAAGAAAGATGGGAGCGAATTGGAAGTCAGTATCCTGGAAAGGATGTAACATCGACAAAAAAGCGGGTTACATTACGTGTGTTTTCTGCATTTCATGAAGCTGTATTAGAGGCAATTAGGCAGCCTGGATTTGATGGCATCATTTTCCCAGCAGGATATTTCAATGAAATTGAAAGAGCTTTTGGTCTTTTTGCTAATGAAGAGATGAGTGGCGCTTGGTATACAGAAGAAATGACACATCATGAGGAATATTTAAAAAGTCGACTTCATAAAATGATGAAACGCATGTATTTATTCACCTCTATTCTTGCTTTCGGAATTCTAGTCCTCTTTGTTTGCGTATTCATGCTGTGGATGATGATTCGATGAAAAAAATGGTGATTTCTTTACTTATTGCAGCGAGTTTGTTTTTCGGATTGGGAAAGACTGTGAGAAGAAAACTTGCAAAAAATGCAAAAGAGAAATCCTCGTACCATCCAATTGATAAGCGACTTGTAAAAGAAAAAAAGTCATTTGTAGTGATTATTCCGTCTTACAATAATGAGGCTTATGTTGAAAAAAATTTAAGCTCTGTTCTTTCACAAAAATATGACAATTATCGAGTTATCTATATTGATGATGCCTCAACTGATGATACCTATCATAAAGCTATTAAATGCGTTGAAGCATTTGGAGCAAGTAGTAGAGTCGAAGTTAAGAAAAATCCTATCAATCAAAAAGCGTTAGCAAATCTTTATTATGCGATCCATTCCTGCAAAGATGATGAAATTTGCATTTTATTGGATGGGGATGATTTTCTTGCAAATGACCATGTTTTTAACGAGTTGAACCGTTACTACAATGATCCAAATGTTTGGCTGACTTACGGTCAATATGTTACTTATCCAAATTATGAAAAAGGAATTTGCAGAGAGCCCTTATTTAAATTGTATCTTAAATATGGAAATCTTCGAAAAGTCGGACTATTTTCTAAATCAACCGACTGGTTTTTTTCTCATCTTCGAACGTTTTATGCAGGACTTTTCAAACGTATTCAGATAGAGGATCTTAAATTTGAAGGGCAATTTTTCTCATCAGCTTGGGATTTAGCAATATTATTCCCCATGATCGAAATGGCAAGAGAGCATGCCGTATTCATTCCGAGTGTGCTCTATATATATAATCGAGAGACTCCCTTTAATGATGATAAACTTAGGGCAGAGGAACAGTATAGATTGAATCTCTATATTAGATCACTTCCGCCTTACGAAAAAACAAAGCTTTTCTAATCATCAAAAGGGTTTGGAGATGCGCCCCTTCTAAACTCAGTACTTACTGGAGAAATTGTTTCTGAACTATCTGTGGGTGATCTTAGGATAAGAGCTCGTAATGCATCTATTTTAGGTTGTATTTCATTTATATTGGTTACACTTCTTTCTAAAAGAGAGAGAGCGCTATCTAGGCTTTTTCCTGTTGAAGCAATAATTCCTTCAGCTGTTGGTACAATTGACGATGATCCACCCGCTTTTTCTTCTTCTTTAAAGCTTTCTAGAGGGACGCTATCCAAGTACTCTTTAAGTTGTATAATAGGGCTGATACGGCCAATAGGGCTACCTGACATTTCTTTTCTCCTTTAAAGATTCCTATAAAGCCAATAATGCTTAATGAAGATTTAAAGGAAATAAAAAGTTTATAACCAGGAATGAAGGATGGTTTGACTGTCGAGTTTAAGCTCTTTTGGAAAAGAGGGTTTTTTGATAAGAGTCTCAAATGTTTTACGGTCAATTGGATCGGATAAGCCTTCTGTTAGGCAGATGAGATAGGGAGCAAATGATTCATTTGTAAGATGTTTTTCATCATCGAGCAGTTTAAGTGCAGTTTTTGCTACTTTTTCATCTAGGGGAAAAAAGGCTAAAGCCATTGCGGCATTTAAGTTGTCTTTGCTTAGTGGCTTACCTGTTAGTTTTTTTAGAAGAAAGGTTTTCGCGGGTGTACCGAAGGCAACAAGAGATGCGATAAAGATTTCCTCTAAATCAAGATTTTCCCCGCCTAGAGCTTCAAAAAGATGGGGAATTGCTTTGGGATCGCCAATTTTATCTAAACAGACCGCAGCAAAAGCAGGAGTTCTACCATAACCTGGATAGAGGGGATTATAAAGGTCAGGAGAATCAAGGATATGAATCAGCGGATCTACAATTTTTTTCCCTTCAGCAATAATTGCAGTGATTTCTTCCATAGGCTCTTCTTCTTCAGTGAGAATCAAATCACTGATAAGAGTTGCAATACCGGCATTTTTATGATCATAGACACTTTGAAGCGTTTGATAAAGTGATCTTGATTTCTCAATTTCTTCAACGGCGGGCATGGGTAATAGCTTAACTGCAAGATCTTCACCAAGAGCTTCTTCTATTGCCATTAGCTCAGCAATACGATCGATATCAAAATCAGGAAGTGCTCCAACGCCTTCATTTTCATAATATTCGAGCATAATAGCGAAATTGCCGCTAAAATGAGCATTTCTATGCATCAGCATTTCCAAATCTAATTCGTCTAATAGCGGAATATCCATATACCACAATGATAACAGATGCCTAAAAAAAATCCATCGAATTATTTAGTGAGTTTGTTTAGGATGGCGGCGGCGTTGTGGCTGGAGCGGACAAAAGGACCGGAATAGGTGTGTGGAATGCCGATTGAGTTTGCGTAGGTTTCATACGCTTTGAAGGTTGCAGGTGTTATAAATTCTTTGACGATGAGTTTCTTGCGGGAGGGTTGGAGGTATTGGCCGATTGTGATAATGTCGACTCCGGCTGCATGCAAATCGCGGATTGTTTCTTGGACTTCCTCTGATGTCTCTCCTAAGCCTAACATAAGGCCAGATTTGACAAAGGTTGCTTTTTTGGAGCTTTTGATATGAGAGAGGATTGTAAGGGTCCTTTCGTATGTTGCTTTATGACGCACTTGTGGGGTTAATCTTTTGACAGTTTCGATGTTGTAGTTATAAATTTCTGGCCCCATGTTTAGCACAATATCAACTGAATTTAAGTTGCCTGAGAAATCAGAGGTAAGCACTTCAATTGTAGTTCCTGAATTTTGATTTCTTATTTCGTAAATAACTTTTGCTAGGTGGTTTGCGCCTCCATCAGAAAGGTCATCACGGGCTACCATTGTGAGAACAACGTGTTTGAGACCAAGTTCTTTGACGGATAATGCAATTCGTATAGGCTCATCCTCTTCGGGTGGCCTGGGAGTTTTTGCAAAATCGATTTCGCAAAAGCCACACGCTCTTGTGCATTCTTTGCCGAGGAGAAGAAAAGTAGCCGTTTTTTTAGAGAAGCATTCGAGTCTGTTAGGGCACTTAGCTTCTTCGCATACAGTGTTTACATTATATTTTTTTAAGATAGAATCTGTTTGGAAGAGGTTTTTTCCTGTAAGCATAGGGATGTGAAGCCATTTAGGAAACCTTCCTATTGATGTGGCATCCGGATTTACAGGTAGCCTATTTAGTTTGGGTTTTGAATCAAAGAGGGCGTCACTCATTTTTTTTGTGGGGGAGGAAGGTGAATGGGCATTCCAAGAGCGAGCAATGCTGCTTCTGCAAAGCTCTCAGAAAGAGTTGGGTGGGGATGGATGGTATTAATGAGCGCTTCAAGAGTGATTTCATTATCAATTGCTAAAGTCATTTCGGAGATCAGATTACCAGCATTACTGCCGACTAAAAAGGCTCCCAAAATTCGTCCTGTTTTCTTTTCTGTTACAAGTTCTGCGTATCCTTCTGTTTCAAGACCCGCCATAGCTTTCCCAAGAGCTGCAAAGGGAAATCGATCGCTTCTAGCATCAAATCCTTTTTCTTTTGCAAGCTCAAGTGTATAGCCAACTGTTGCAATTTCAGGGTCTGTAAATATCACTGCTGGAATTGCTTCGTAGTGCATTTTTTCTGATTTGCCAGCACAGTTTTGTGCGGCTATGATGCCTTGATGTGAAGCTGAGTGTGCAAGCATGGATTTTCCGGTTACATCACCGATTGCATAAATCCCTTTAACGTCCGTTTCCATTTTTTCATTCACAGGAATAAAACCGTGGGCAGTTGTTCCAATTCCTGCGCCTCCCAAATTTAAATCGTCTGTATAGGGCTTTCTTCCAACGGAAACTAGAAGCATGTCTGCATCAAGAGATGTGCCGTCACTTAAGGAGAGAGTCACTCCATTTTCATTTTTCTTACACGTTTCCATTTTTACACTACACTTCAGCTCTATTCCTTTTTTGATAAACGATTTTGTGAGAAATTCGGAGATGGTTTTTCCTTGGGTCCATACAATTCCTGGAAGAAATTCTACAAGTGTTACATTTACGCCGAGCTCAGAAAAAAGCGAGGCAAATTCACATCCAATATAACCAGCGCCAAGAATAATCAGTGATTTAGGAAGCTTTGTAAGTTCTAATATGGAGGTTGAGTCATGAATCAGGTGGTAGTCAATAGGTGCGGACAAAATTGTCGAGGGAACAGAACCTGTTGCGATGATAATTTTTTTGCCCCGAATAATATTTGGATGCTCTCCTTTAATTTTGATTTCATTTGGTGAAATAAAAGAGGCTGTACCTGTAAAAAAATAAATTCCATTTGTTCGAATAAGATGCGTCACGCCCTTCCAGAGAGTGTCGATAACCCCATCTTTTCTTTCTTTCATTTTTGCATAGTTAATGTGAAATCCATCGACAGTAACTCCAAAGTTGCTAGCCTTTTGAATCATTGAAACGACATGAGCATTTGCAATCAAAGTTTTTGTGGGAATACATCCTCTTAAAAGACAAGTACCGCCCACTTTTTCTTTTTCAATGAGAGCTACTTTTAAGCCAAGTTGAGCTGCCTTAATGCTTGAGACATAACCTCCAGGACCGCCGCCTATCACAATCACATCATATTCCATCACTTCTGTATATACAAAGAACTTCTAAAAATCAACTGTAATGAGTAATATAGAAATATGGGCTTGAAGGAAAAAGTAAAGATGTGTCCCTTTTGTGAAGGGAATGTACCGTTTGAAGCTGAGGATTGCAGATACTGTGGTTCTTCATTTTCTAAGGGCGCTACAAAAGTTAGGACTCCCTATCAAACAGAAGATAGTCTTGCAGGACTTTATCAGCCGCCGTATTCTCCAGACAAAACTTCTAGCAGATTTGGTATTATAGCTCCTGAAGAACCCGAAGAAGAAATTGTCGAAGAAAAAGTTCCAGAAAAGAAAAGAGAAAAAAAAGTTTCTCCTAAATTGAATGCGGAAGAAAGTAGTAAACTTGGTTCAATTCTTCTTTTATCTATTGGTGGATGGCTTTTCACACTTGCTTGGCTCCTGTTTTTTCTTTCCGATCAAGGCAAAGTAGCGCTTGAATGGAAAAGTAAGTACTGGCCACTTTATCTAATTTTATCAGTTCTCTTTCTGTATCAAGGCTGGAAGAAACTTAAGTTTGCACCTCCTACCGCTGAATAACAAAGAATTCAATAGAGGTTCTTAGGATGAGAGATAAAGTTCTCTAGCGATAGAATCAAGAATGACTGCGGCATTAATAGTGCTGTTTTCAGAATCGACACCCGGACCAGCAATGTCAAAGATAAATTCTTCAGGTAAGAACTTTTTAATTACAGCAAATTGGTAATTACAATAGGGCTGGTTTGAGATGAATAAAGCTTTGATAGGATCCTTAGCTTTCTCTACATAAGCAAGAATAGTGTCTGCTGTGTTGGGGCGAATAAGATTTCCCTTCTCAATTTTCATAGGGACAGAGATAAATGTAACGGGTAAGTTAGCCATATCTTGTGGTAAGTCACTGCTTTCCCAAACGATTTTAGCAGCGTCTGATTCCGTTTTACAAAGATCTAATAGTGTATCAACTCTTTCATCAAGTGGTCTTTCACCTGTCAGCCAAACTACTTCGGAAAATCTAATGCCATTTATCCAAAGTTTTTTAAGATGCTCTAGTCGCATTTTCATTCGAGAGGTAGTTGCTCCTAGAATAAAGGCTTTATCATAGGTTAAAGATGAAGGTGTCCGTTCTTCAAAAAATCCATTCTCATTTGCCCAACTCAACACAAAATTAGATAAATTTGAATCAAGTTTATCTACTTCCCACCTTTCTTGGCCGTTTTTTCGGAGCCACTTTTTTTGGGTCTCTTCAACAATATTTTGATTATCAGTAATATCAAAGGCTAAAGCGAGCTCAGAAAGTGCTTTAGAATCAATTGTATAATCTTTAATGGGAGTTGCGCCTAAACTGCTAGTTAGTACAAACAAAAAAAATGCTAGCTGCTTTATCATCTAACAGCCTCGCTATTTGTTAGCAAGAGGGGCGAGGGCGAGTTTGAGTGCAGGTGGATAGCCCATAATACGGACTTGAGAGATCGCTTTTTTGAGTTCTTGGTTATCAGGAATTGCAATGCCAAATGAAAAAAGAAGGTGACTAATGTCTTGTCTTACTTTTTTGGAAAACTTCTCAAAGAGGGCAAACGCTTCGTGTTTAAATTCCATGAGGGGATCTTTCTGGGCAACTGTACGCATAGAGACTTCTGTCCGGAGATGATCTATGGAGAGAAGGTGTTCTTGCCAGTGCTTATCAACTGATTGTATGAGAAGAGACCTGATGATGTTTTGCATGATGATCAGGGGATTTGGTTCCTTTCCGCTCATAAGCTGCATGATGCCAACCATTTCAGCTTCTCTTCTTACTTTGTCTTTAAAGGCAGTGGTAATGAGATTTGCCGCAATTGTTTCTATTTCTTCGAGTGTTAGATGTTCACTGGAGAATGCATTTTCTTCTATGGTTACGGGAAAATGTGTAATTAATGCTTTGCGGTATTCTTCAGGAAGCCATCCATTTTCTTCGAGTCTGTTTTGAAAGTAAGGTTCACTTAAGGTGTTGCAAAATGTTTCTAAAATTTCTTCAGACAGAGGCAGTAGGTTTTCTGTGTGGAGAATCTCGTTTCGGAAGCTATAGACTTCTGTACGGTGCTTATTCATTACATCATCAAATTCAAGAGTGTGCTTTCGGATCGTGTAATTTCTTTGCTCAATTCGTTTTTGTGCAGTCTCAATTGATCTGTTTAGAATAGGGGCAGAGATTGCTTCACCTTCTGGAGGACGAAATTTTTGTAAAATGGTTGTCAGTTTATTCGATGCAAATAGCCTCATAAGAGAGTCTTCAAATGAAACGTAAAATTTAGAGGAACCTGGATCGCCTTGTCTGCCGGAACGGCCTCGAAGTTGTCTGTCAATTCTACGTGACTGGTGTCTTGAAGTTCCAACAACATGAAGTCCGCCGAGAGCTGCAACGCCTTCTCCAAGCTTAATATCGGTCCCGCGTCCCGCCATGTTTGTCGATACAGTAATCGCATCTTTTTGACCTGCAGCTGCTACAATTTCCGCTTCTTTATCGTTTTGTTTAGCATTGAGAACGGTGTGAGGAAGGTTATGGCTTTTTAATATCCGTGACAATTTTTCAGAGATTTCAACGGTTTCCGTACCAATCAGGATCGGTCTGCCTTTTGCATGGATTTCTACGAGCTCCTTAATGATAGCGTTGTATTTTTCACGCTCTGTCATATAGATTTCGTCGTTCAGATCAGCTCTTTGGCACTTTTTATTAGTAGGGATTTCAAGTACATCGATCTTGTAAATCTCTTTTAATTCCTGCGCCTCAGTCATTGCAGTACCTGTCATGCCGGCAAGTCTTGCATAAAGCCTAAAATAGTTTTGTAAGGTAATTGTTGCGTAGGTTTGTGTTTCTTTCTGTATAGCAACGCTTTCCTTTGCTTCAATTGCTTGGTGAAGACCATCAGAGAATCTACGACCCGGCTGAGCTCTGCCTGTATTTTCATCAATAATGACAATTTTTCCTTCTTGAACAATGTAATCGACATCTTTTTCCATTAGAAGGTGAGCTCTAAAAAGTTGGCGTACATTGTGAGACACTTCTTTTCGATGGGAATCGGCTTCTCGAAGCTCTACTTTTTTCTGCATTTTTTCTTCGTCAGTGAAAAGATCGCTTTGATCAATTATTGCATATTCGTATCCGAGATCCAGCATCGTAAATGCATGAGGATCGCCTTTCCAATGTTTGATACCAAGGTCTGTGAGTTCATACTCGTTATTTCGTTCATCAACAATGATATATAGTTTTGCAAGAGCTTCTAAGCGCTCTTCTTTATTTTGATCACCCCAAAAATAGGTTTCAAGCGCATCTAGTTTTGCACGTAAATCGGGGTTTTCGCGTATTCGCTTTAAAATTTTATTGATAGGAGTCCCTTTAGAGACAAGCCATAATTTTTTAAGGGCATGCTCAAGTTCTATCCCATCTTCTTTAGACAATTTCGATGATTCTGTAGTTTCTTCCAGAAGGTGGAGTTTTTCCAAAACGCGTCTTGCTTCTGACGCTAGTTTGTTGCATTCATCTCTTTGGAGCTTAACCATTTCGTTAACAGGATCTTTTAAAACGTCGTACATCTGTCTAGAAACAGATGAGGGTCCTGAAATAATGAGCGGCGTTCTTGCTTCATCAATTAATATAGAGTCAACTTCATCAATAATTGCAAAGTAGTACCCTCTTTGGCATTGCTGTTCTTTTGTGGTTGCCATCGAGTTGTCGCGGAGGTAGTCAAATCCGAATTCTGAAGCTGTTCCGTATACAATATCAGCTAGGTATTGAGCGCGTCTTTTTTCAAGGGGAATGTCATTAGTCAGAACGGCAACTGTTAATCCGAGCCATTTAAAAATAGATCCTATCCATTCGGCATCCCGTTTTGCTAAATAGTCATTAACGGTAACAAGGTGTGTCGGCTTTCCTGTTAAAGCATGAAGATAGAGAGGCATAGCAGAGGTGAGCGTTTTTCCTTCACCTGTTTGCATTTCGGCAATTGCGCCATAATGCATACCAATAGCGCCTACAAGCTGTACATCATAGGGAACCATATCCCATTTTTGATTGTAGCCCGATACATGAATATCTGTTCCGATCAGTCTTCTGCAAACATTTTTTACGACAGCATACGCTTCAACAAGAAGATCATCGGTAGTAGCGCCATTTTTTAAGCGCTCTTTGAACTCGGTTGTTTTAGCGCGGAGCTCATCATCAGTTAACGTTTTAAGCTCTTCTGCTTTTTCATTAATTTTCTTAACGATGCGGAAGTACCGCGCTACAAGGCGCGTTTGCTGTGTTCCAAAAATTTTCTTTAATAGATGCAACATTTTCACTATCATTTAAATTTCTAAGGTTTTATTTTATCCTATAAACACTTTTATGACTATTCATATTGTAGAGAGAAAAACTAAAAAAGTAATGGAAGAGATTGTTTACGGTAAGTCGGTGCTCCAACTGATTTATAAACAAACAATTCTCTCTAAATGCGCACGCCTGCTTGTCTCCAAACTCCCGCTTGGCTCTTATTTATTCGGTCTTTGGCAGAAAAGTAGATTTTCAAAAAAGCAAATAGCTCCATTTGTTAAAAAATTTCAAGTGAGCTTAGAAGAAAGTGAGACTCAGGAATTTGCTACGTTTAATGACTTTTTTATTCGAAAACTAAAAAAAGATGCCCGCCCCATTTCTAAAGATGGGATTGTCGCTCCTGCAGACGGTAGGTATCTTGCATTTGAAAATATAGGGCTTTCTCAGGAAATTTGGGTAAAAGGGCAGAAGTTATCACTTCCCAAATTGCTCGGTGTTTCAGAAAAGGAAGCAAATAAATACGAAGGTGGCGCTTTAATCATTGCAAGGCTTGCTCCACCTGATTATCACAGATTTCACTTTCCAATTGATTGCAAACCTTCCTATCCAAAATTAATTGGCGGATACCTGTTTTCAGTAAATCCGCTCTCTCTCAAAACTAATATTTCTTATCTTTCACAAAATAAAAGAGTTGTGGTTAGTTTAGAAAGCGAAGCTTATGGAAACACGCCATTTATTGCAATTGGAGCAACAAACGTTGGCAGCATCAATTTTACTTACCATGCAAAGAAGTCTTATTTTCGAGGTGATGAAATGGGGTATTTTTCCTTTGGCGCTTCAATGGTCATAACAATCTTCGAACCTAATAAAATAAAAATCGCCGAAGACCTTTTAGAAAACACTAAAGCAGGGTTAGAGACTTTATGCCACATGGGCGACTCTTTACTTTCTTAGAGTTTATATTAAGCTTCATAAACAGCGCTTACTTTATTCTTGAGCAGTCTCTGAAGTTATTTTAATTTTTGCTTTAAATTTCTTGATTTTCCCTCTAAGGAAGTCTTTTACACTGACCTCAATTGTATTTAGTGGAGATTGCGTTACACATTGGGGGCAGGTAGGTAGTGCAGTAGCGGGTATTTCAATCTCATAAAAAATATAATTGTTGAAGCGATTCCGCCCAATTCTAGCAGCACTTGCTAAAGCGGGAAGTTTTTGACTTATCAAAGATATAATACAGGATGTATGATAGGAGTGATTATTCGCACAAAACTGAGCATCAACTGGTTGTTTTTTTTCATGACAAAGCGTGCAATTGTCTTCTGCGCTAGGATTTTTTGGGGCAATACAAGTAAGATACGATTTAAAATGATAGGCGAGAGGCTGTTCGTGATACAAAGATCTTGGTATATCTATCCTATGAGATGCTTTTAAGTCTTTTTGCTTTGCTGTTGTAAGAGAGGTATATGTTGTTAGTAGAGCATTAATTCCAAAGACCCACGGGAGTCTGGAGAATCTGATTAGTGCAATGTTAAATATGGTTTGTAGAATTGAAAGAGTTAAACGAGATTTTTTTTCCTGGGTATCACTCCATGTAATCGATATATTAGGGTTAGTTAGATTTGATCTAACGGGGGAAAAAAATCGGCTGGTTATCTTAGCTAATTTCATTGATAGACTTATTAGTGGTGTGGTTCCAAAAAGCATAACTAGTAGGGCAATATGATAGGGCGCTTCGACCTCAGGAATCCATTGTGTTGATGTAAGAACTGATAGATAAACAGTGCTGATAGCTAGAAAGGTCCATTTAACGGTTGCAAAAACCAACTTAATTTTTTCATCAGTTATCAGCTTTATGTGTAGAGAAGGTGAAGTAAGGCGGAGTTTTTCAAGGCAAGCATCAGTTATATTGAATAAAGTATAGCTTGCTAGGGTGAGTGTTAAAGGATTTATCATTTAGGCTTCTTGGAGGGCTAGCTGGCCACAGGCGGCAGCGATGTCATCGCCTTTTGTGTACCTGCAGGTGTGGACAATTTCGTATTCATCGAGGATGTCTCTAAATGCAGAAATGTTTTCGCGGGTGGGTTTTTCTAGATTGAGGCCGGATACGGGGTTATAGGGGATAAGATTGACTGTGCATTGTCTAAATTGGAGAAGTTTTGCAAGTTCTTCAGCGTGTTCGGGTTGGTCGTTAATTCCTGCAATCAGGGTATATTCGTAGGTGACGTCCCTGCCTGTTGCTTCGCGATAGTCATCAACTGCGTTCATGAGCTCGTCAAAGTCATATTTGCGGGCATAGGGGATGATTTTTTTGCGGATGTTTTGGTTGGGGGCGTGGAGAGAAAGAGCTAAATTAATCTTAAAGGATTCTTCGGAGAGTTTTTTGATGCCTTCGATGACACCGACTGTGGAAAGTGTTATGTGTCTTTGAGATAGGCCGAAAAGTCTTGAATCAGTTAGGATGCGAAGTGATTTTACAACAGCGTCGAAATTTTCAAGGGGTTCGCCCATTCCCATGTAGACGATATGGTTAACGCTTTCGCCTTTTGTTTTCAGATGCGCATCAATTTGAAGGACTTGCTCCACAATTTCGGCTGTGGTCAGATTTCGTTTGAGCCCCATTTTTCCTGACGCGCAAAATGCGCACTTTGCAGGGCAACCGACTTGTGAGGAGACGCATACAGTGCGACGTTTGTCGCCACAAATTAAGACAGATTCCATAAGAGCGCCATCCTGCAATTTCCAAAGAAATTTCCAGGTTTCGCCATCTTCTGATTCTTGAATTTTTACGGGCTCAAGGACTGTAAAAGAGCCGAGAGATTTTAAAAGATCTTTTAATGCGCCACTAAAATTGGTCATTTTGGAAGGGTCAAGTTCTGACTTGTCATAAAGCCACTCAGCAAGCTGTTTAGCTCGAAAAGAGGGCTCTCCTGCAGTGGTAAGTGCCAAAGAAATTTCTTCAAAAGATAGTGATGTCCAGTCCATAGTGAAAAGATTATATCACAGAGGTCAGAGAAAAAAAACAAAAAAAATTATTTGAATAGTTTAGAAAGAGCTGCTTTTATCCGGGTAAATAGTACGGAAAGCTTGCTTTTTTTAGGTTCTTCTTGTTTATGACTTCTTTTTCCACAATTACACATAGGAATCTCCTTTATCAATAATCATTATTCTACATAAAGGAGGTATTTTCGCAAGATCTTTAGCTAGAGTCTTTCGGAAAATAGACGAGTTTTAGAATCTTTAAGGCTAATGTCATTGTTTGAGTTCGACTAGGTGGCTTGTCTAGCATTTCCTTAATTTTTATTTTAAAGCTATGAGAACTATGGGTTAGCTCTTGGCAGAGCCACTTTACATAGCATCTTGAAATGTTATCGAAAAAAAGTCTTTCTAGAACTTTATCAAGGATATTGTATTCAATAGGGTCGTGATAGGTATACGATCTTCTATATTCCGTAGTATATTCTAGAATTTTATTTAGTTTGGGGAGAGCGGTTTCTTCGAGAGAGGAGACAGGTTGAAAAGGAATTATTTCATCAAGAATTTGTTCAAGGTGAATTTTAATGCGTTCTTCGGGGTAGCTACGTTCTATTTTTAAAAGGCGTGATATGATTTCATCGGAAAGTTTGTGGAAGTAGTCAGGAGGCGTTAGTTTAAGCTGCTTGTAAAGGGAGAAAGTATCTTTTTGTAATTGTTTAACAAACCCTATCCTTCGTCCTTCTAATCTATCTTCAGTATGAATATCTTTTAACATTTGATTAAGATGCATTAACTGTTTAAGTAATGTTTTTGCATCGGGATTGACACCGCCTGAGATGTCAGTAGTTAAAGTTAAAAAACTTTTAAAACAAACTGCAAATTGGTGTGTGCTCGGCCTTTCTGTTGCAGGATCTTCTAAGTTGGGTATTCCTTCCGGGTAAGCTGGAAAAAAACCTATTCTTAATCCTTCTAAAAATGCTCTGTGGAGGTCGCTTTTTGGCTCCTCTACTAAAGCGAGAGCAAGAGTTGTTTGAAATTCTTCTGTGGAAAAAGAAATGGGGCCTTCTGATATATTTTCATAGATGGGCGAGAGTCTTGAAAATAAAATGTATCTAAAACTGAGAATTAGAATACGGCGTTCTTCTATTTCAAATTCTTCAATTGAAGGGTAAAAAGATCTGATTGCATCATTTAATTTAAGAATTTCTGGAAAGGTTTTTTCTGGATCTAGAGGTTTAAGTGGGTTAAGAAGTGTGAGTAATTTTCTTGAAACAGATGCTATTACCCCTTCTGGAGTTGCCATTAAAATAGCTGAATGTGGACCTGATGGAAGAAACTCTTCGAGATTTTCGCGAATTTTTGCAGAAACACTTAGGAATTCAGGAGATGGAGGAATCCCACATTCCTCAAAAACAAGAGCAAGCTCTTCTGTATGGTGCTGGAGGAGAGAAAGCGTTCGATATGTAATTTTCTCGGCTTCAATAGCGATTCCAAGTCTTGTAAATAATACATAGGTAAGTTCGCCAAGCTCTCGCTCAATTGGAAATCCAAGTGTGGTTTTGTTTTTAGAAGTGTTAGAGAGTCTTGTATAGAATCCGCTCATAGAAATATCAATTTCTACGCTAGCTGTTGCAGTAACTTCGTGACTTATTGAACTAACACTTTCCATAGGAGAAAAACAATAGCAGAATGGATTATTTACCTACACAAAATTTAGCAAATATGGCTCCTAAAATATCTTCAGTTACGTTAGTGCCGATGATTGTGGAGAGTGATCTTAGTGCTTGTCTTAGATCAAAAGCAAGAAATTCGGGTGACGTATTATTTTTAAACCCTGTAATTACCGTGTTTATGAAGGCAATTGAATCGGTTAATGCAGAAAAATGCCTTTCTTTAGTAAGAAGGATTTGATCTTTATCTTGAAGCTTAGATTTCCAAAGATGATTTGTAATTTCGTTTTTTAAGAGGGGAAGTCCAGCCTTTGTAGTTGCGGAAATTTCAATACCAGGAAGAGGAAGGGGAGGGTGTGGAAGATCTGTTTTATTCCAGATAATCAGCGCGTTTGGATAAGTTTTTAGCATGCTGAGCTCGTTTTCTGATAGCGTTTTAGTTGCATCAAGAAGAATAAGAATTAGATCCGAAGAGCTAGCTGCTTTTTTAGAACGGATGATCCCTTCCTTTTCAATCAGTTCATCTGTTTCTCGAATGCCTGCAGTGTCAATTAGCTTGAAAGGCATTCCGTCAATTCGAAGCTCTTCAGAAAGAGTGTCTCTTGTTGTTCCTGCAATATTTGTAACAATTGCCCGCTCTTGATCCAGCAAAGCGTTCATTAGAGATGATTTGCCTACATTTGGAGCGCCAAGAAGACATAGAGTTCGCCCCTGATTGAGTAAGGCTCCATCGTGAAATGTGTTTGCGAGGGAAGTCATCTGCTCTTTTGTAGAGAGAAGCATTTCTAAGAGCTCATCATTTGTAGCAAATTCGAGCCCCTCTTCAGGATAGTCAACCCAAGCCTCAATAATAGAAGTGATATCAGTGAGTTTTTGTTGCAAATCCTTGATGAGAATTGATAATCGCCCTTGTAGTTGATCAGAAGCTGCCTGGAGAGCAAGCATATTTTTCGCTGCAATTAATTCCTGCACGGCTTCTGCTTGAGCAAGATCAATGCGATTATTTTGAAAAGCCCGTAAACTAAATTCCCCAGGCCCTGCAGCTCTAGCGCCCGCTTCCAAAACCCTTGCAAGAACTCTTTGCGTAATAAAAGAGCCGCCGTGACACATGATTTCACAAGACGCCTCACCCGTATACGATCGCCCCTCATGCATAACGAGCAATAACACCTCATCAATGATCTGTCCTGACTTAGACAAAATCCTGCCCAAATGCGCCGAGTGCGAAGCATAGCTTTTCACATCCCCAGAAAATATTTCCCCTACAATAGTAAAAGAATTTTTACCTGAAACCCTAATAATGCTGATCGCGCCCTCGCCTGGCGCTGTTGCAATAGCTGCAATTGTATCTTCATTCATGGTTGCTAGCATAGCACAATAGCCCCAATAATTGCCAGGCTCTTAGGCGCGGTAGAGGGTGTATGGCATTAGGCTTGTGCTTACTCCGGTAGCTGCACCGGGACCTGAACCATCGTCATAGTCTGCTCCTCTGCCACTACCCGCTCCTGTACCTGCGCCAGTATGGGCAAATTTGGGATAGGGATTTCGGGCACGCTTTTGAAGGAGGTGCTCAAGAGTACTTGCGGAGTAGGTGTGAGCTTTGTGAGGAAGTTCTGCATAGGCTTTTAGGTCTTTTAGGGGGATGCTTGCTAGATAGGGTTTAAGGTAAGCTTTTTCTTTGTCTGTAAAGTCGCTATCACCGCGGAGCAATCGAATTTGGAGGAATAGAAGCTTGATTTCGGGGGATTTTAGTATTTCTTTATCAAAGGTGTGATGTTCGTTTCCACCTAAAAGGAGTTTAGTGCTGATGTCAACTAGGAAGTGGGCTTTGTTTGTGGGTTTTTGATATAAATTGCGGTATTTGAGCCAATTTTCTCGATCTTTTGCGGAGATTAGGATGCATTTGACGACTCTGCCAGTAGTTAGGTCCTGAATAATTAGCGCTTCTTGGATGGGTATTTGGTAAATATCGAAGGCGTTACGAGGATCTAGGATTAGGTTATTTGTTGCAACAATTCGAGGATCAATATGACGGGCCAGTTCATTAGCGGCAGCGAGGCTGTGTGTTTGTAAAACATCCCTTATAGAAAAAATTTGAAATGGGGTGGCTTCTTTAGATTGGATGGGAGTGCTTATATGCATAAGGTCAATATCGAGTGGCCATGGTTTATGCGAAATAGGGATCCTTGCATTGATTGTAAGGTGCAGCTGCTGCTGTAAGGACTCGGAAAGCTCTAGTTCTTCTTCTAATTCTTTAGTTCCTTCACTCTCAGCTTGATTTTCGACTATTATTTGCTGAGTTGCATTAACTGGCATGATTTGGGTGCTGGAAACAAGAGCTGGGTAAGGTTTATTAAAAAGAATTTCAGAGATTTTATCTCTAATAGCGTCTACTTCATGAGGATCAAAAATACCGGTATGCTCAACTCTCTTCAACAAGTTAGTCGTTACATTTAGAAACATTTCTTCGGGGGTTATAAAGGTCTCTTCTTTTCCAAAAAAATCATTTGGATTTCCTGAATATTCTGATACAAAAAAGCTTTCACACCGTTTCATTATCGCAATCATTGCAGGTACAGTGGGGGAATCTAAAGCTTTGTCGAGAACCTTTCGTCTAAGTACATTTCTAAGGGCGGATAGATCAGAAAAATAATTAGCCTCTTCCGTTTGAAGTGCCTGATTTTTTAATGCGAAACGGATAATTGCTTCGGTTGTTAGATCGCCTTCTTTTGCAATCAACGCTTTTGTTCTTGGTGTCATTAAAAATTCAACCGTCTGATTCATTGTTTTTAGGCCGCGCATTCTCCAAATTGCTTGGAATAGGTCTTCTAAAATGATTGTCTCTCCGACTGTGACGATTGCTCTTGCGTTTTCGCCTTGTGGTATATCGGAGGCATAGGTGTGACTTTGGTCAAAATAGGTGATTCTCTTTTCTGGAGGAATTTTACTCTTTAATAGGGGAATCCAGGTGTCGCTCCCTCTTTCCCAAATAACAAGCTCTTTGTTGCTGTTATAAAATACAACACCTTGAAACTCTGATGGGTTTTCTGTAAGGAAAGTTAGGATATTTTCTGCAACGATCTCGTTGCTTAACCCGTTAAATAGAGCTCCCCTGTCGATAATTGCATGGAGGTTGGGAAGCATGGTAGTTAAGATTTCACTGAGCGCTTTTAAGGGGGCTGATTCAGTAAGCGTGTGGCAAGCAGGATCTCTTTCATGCAAGAGTCTTGCTGTTTCACCTTGCGTACCCGGATCTTTAATAATAACAGTATCTTCTGGATAGGTTCCTTCATTGTATGTGGATGCAGTATATCCTGAAAATTCAGCAAACATGGATGCAAAATTATGTGAATTCGAGGGCAGACTTTTGGGATAAAATTTAATCTGATTTCTTATAACTTTTATCGCATAATCGAGTACCGCACTATCACTTTCATTGATTCGTCTAAGAACTTCCGCTTTATCTTTGGGCTCAAAACTAAAGAGTTTATATCCAGGACAGTATCTTGCAAAATCCTTTGCGGATGGAGTTAAATTTAAGTTTTCAGGCGACTTAAGTTTTCCTTTGAGCTCAATTCTTGCTTCTTTTTTCAAATGATCAATAAATGCATTTAATTGCCTTTTATCAAGTCTTTTATGAATTAAGAGAAGGGCTGTTTTGATAAACGCAGAGAAATGATTTTGAAAAGAGGAAAGTTCCTCAGGGTTCACATTTCCGTCTGACGGTTTTGCAAACTCTTCTGTAGGTTTTTTAGAAGCTGCATATGTTGTGTGTTTGATCTCTTTTAATATGCTAGGAAGGAGGGTCTCTAGAGCTAATCTTGTTAAAGGATCTTTTCCTAATCTTTCAGAAAGACGGGGATGGATCTCATGTTCATAGCTCTCTTTGCTAATTGATATGGGCGCATCACTTTTTAAATCAACAAATTCACTTAAGACAAGGACTACATCTTTTAAGATTTCGGCATGGTCTTTTTCAAGAATGTGTGCTTCTCCTATAGGGAATTGGAGTTTTTTGCTTTCTTTAAATTGTTCATGCGCTTCGTCTATATGGACTTTTCCGCTCTTTCTAATGATACTTAGAATTTTCTGAAAGTAATAAAGTCTTGCTTCGAGCTCCTCTTTCCCTTCCTGAGCAAATTTGCCGGTAATATCTAATGCTTCTTCAACAAAACGGAGTTCTAAAGTTTGGAGCTCCTCTTTTGTGCCGTCCCAAAGTTCTCTGCCCATTTTCATTCCGACCATTTTTAGATACAGCGCTTCTAAACGCTCTGCTGTCCAGCCAGC
Organism: uncultured bacterium; assembly: GCA_964552055.1. Taxonomy (GTDB): domain Bacteria; phylum Chlamydiota; class Chlamydiia; order Chlamydiales; family 2-12-FULL-49-11; genus VGMD01. The sequence goes on along the minus strand of CAZKFL010000005.1, from coordinate 38,761 downwards.
TCTTGATAAAGGTATTGTGCTTGTTAATTGTTGAAACAGCATGTGACAGCGAGAAGCGCTTTTCTCAGTAGCTGTTTTGGCGTTTGGTGCTGGTCGAATGTTGATAACAAGTTTTGTTCCGTCTGCATCTAGTTTATTTGCAATAGGCATTAAGGTATCTGTTTTCCCAAGTCCCATGATCATTTCAGATACGGTGTGCAGCTTTTTTTCCCGATGAATTAATTGAATGAGTGGTCCGTACTGTTTTTCCCAAATCAATGTTTGCGCGTTGAGTTCAAAAATGAGAAAGACTCTCAGCTCTTTTTCGGTAAGATCCTCAAAGTTATAAACTCTTTTCATCGACTTTCTTTTAAAAAATGCATTCATTCGTGATTTTTCGATGATGTACAGGTAGATTTGCTTATCAAACACAGCTGTTTCACCTCTTAAAAAAAGTGCTTGAATTTCATCGAATGGCAAACACATGTCAGCTTCAAGTTTTTCTCTTTCTTTTTCTAATTTATCTTCTATTCTTTTTCTATCGAGATCTCTCGGAGGTACAAGAGGAGGAAATCGATCTTTTTGAAATTCTTCAATGATACTTAAATTTAATCTGTCATAGGCGATTTTTAAGGCGATTGGCTCTCCCACATCATATGTATAGGCAAATGGCGCCTGACGTGCTTCAGGCTCTATAATACCTTCCCTATTAAACCCAAGAAGGGCATCAATTTCCTTCTCTTTTGCAATCAGTTCTCCCAAAATAACTCTGCCTAACCTCCTATCCAAACGGGTATCATGTATTTCAGGAGTAGTAGATTCTGTCAGTTTACGAAGCGATTTTCTAAAGTTATTCGCACTTTTTGCGGCCCAAGCTGCCTTTTCAAGGGGCTGAATTGTGCTTGCCAATGCCAATCTTGCTGTTTTCTTTGCCATAGGAATTAATAACGTGCGAAAATCAGTAGCGGCTATAGTTTTTAAAACCCTGTCTATCCCATCAACACCAGCCATAGTTATGATAACCCCCTGTCTAGAGGCCTCGGAGTCATTTAGCTCTTCAATACATGGCAAATAAGTTTTTGGGTCAACCATTTTTGCCATGTTTTGTAAAATATAGGCAAGCATTTGAGTGTTTTTATTCCGGAATCTGCCGTGTAAAAGAGCAAGGTTTTTTGTGAATTTTTCGTATTTGGGAGAGGACTTCTCATAAAGAATTGTGTAATAAGATGTGAAATACTTTTCAATGTTTTCCCCTGTAAGAGAAAAAAGATCAACCGGAGCTGCCATACTAGGGTCTTCTAATTGATATGTAAAAGCAGAACTCAAAGATGCAGATTTTGCCCGTACTAAAGGGTGGTCTGTAAGTGATGTAACTTTTTCAAGTAGGTTCAGTGATGGCCTAGAATCTTTCAGGAAATCTGGAACGAAATCGACCTTCATGCTTTCTCCAAAAAGTGACTGTAGAACCGCCTGCTCTGCATAAATTTTCCAGGTGTTTGCTTCCCTGCCGTATTGATTGCGCAGAAATAAATACCTTTCAGCGCAAATTTTTGGCATAAGATAATGAGGAAGTGAGGTTGTGAATTGGCTTAAAGAGGTAGGAATCGGGCAATTTGCATGAATGTACTTTAGAAGAAAAAGTTCTTCTATATCACTTAAATATTCTTCTCTATTTTTTAAGTAGGATTGATAGGTTTTTAAGGCAAATCCCCATGCAGCTACTCTAAATTTAGGATCAGGAGAGTAAGGTTTGCTGGATTGAATTTTTCTGTTTTCCTCTAAAATTGCTATGAGCTTAAGCAAAATCATTTTGGATTTTTTATCTTTTGAGAGTGCTAAAAATGCAAGAGCTTCTTCTATATAAATTGTAGTCTCACTTGAAAATTCTTTTAAATTTCCAAGTCTTTTTAACTTTAAAAAAAGGTGAGATGCAGATTCTAGTGCACCTTTAGTTAAGTATAGTGTTGCAAGGTAAGCAATAGCTTCTGGATCATTGCTTTCTAAAGACCCATCGTCATTTAGTTCATATGTATAATATTTTGTTAATCGTTCAAAATTGCAGAGGAGTTTCTCAAGGAAAGGAGAAGACGCTCCTTTTACAAGCCCTAACAAAAATTCCCCAAAGAGCACTGTTGATGAATAAGTCGGCAATAAAACCTTTCTTTCTCCCCCAAAAGATTCCAGTAATAGATAGTTTGCAAGATGAGCAAGTTTATCAACCTTCTGAACCGGGGCAATAAAATAAGAGGTTAGTTCAGGTTTTTTTCCAAAGGCCTTTTGAGCTCCATTTTCATTTGATTTTATCTCAAATTCTAATTCCAAATGAGTAAATACAATTGTAGATACTACTCCATCTTTTTCATACGCTTCCATTGCAGAAAGGGGTTGAAACCATTCAAGCAAGTGAAGGCCATGTTTATCGGTAGAAAGATCAACTTTTCGATGCGGATTTGGAGCCAGTTGCCGCACTTCAGGTGAAGTAACAAAAGAGGAGATACGAGATTTTTCTTTGTGTGCCCAAATCACTTCATTAGCTTTTATTTGGACATCTTCTAATCCCGGAACAAGTTTTTCGAGGGGATCTAGTAAAGAAGCTTCAATTGCGTATATCCGTTCTTGTTCTGAAGAAGAATCAGGTTCTAGATACATAGCAACAAGCGTTACTTTTGAAAGGGGCGTGCTCGGAAATTCCTCACGGACTAATTTGCGAAAATCAGGCTGAGCTTGATTACATAACATGTTAAATTCATTACTGACCTTTGCCACAAAAAGTGCTGTCTCAAATTCTTCCGCAAGAAGAAGTTTTTTGCAAAGCTTAAAGAGCTTCTCTCCTAATTCCGGAAGTAGCTCCTCTCGAATCTCTCGAGCCTCTTTAATTGCGATAGCGTCAAGAAGAAGAGTTTCAAAAATATGCATGCACCGTCTGTCGCTTAAAAGAAACGGTTTGGTGGTAAATAGACTGATAACTCGGACGAGCTGATCACTTACATCTTGATCAAGCATTTCTAGAAGATTGCAGTCTTCTGGCCTTATGTGTTTAATTTGCCTAGGGTTGCCATAAACTATTTGGGATTGGGATCTTGCGCTACGAAACGGAAGATCATAGGTTTGTTTAGAAAGATTATCGAGAGGATTGCCAAGTTCCAATTTTCCATAATCCGATACCCCCCCATCTTCTGGAGGCAAAGGTTGATTCGGGATGATTTTGATATTGCGAAATGCGTTGTTTGTAAACCTGTGCAATCTACCGAGTATCTTTCCTGGCTCGCTTTTATTTACCCATTTAAATGTAAATCCTCTTAAAGGAGATGTTTCAAGAGATCTGTCTGAGAGCACTCTTAAAGCATTGAAGTGAAGGGAGCGGACATTATGATAGGGGCCATCAAAATCAGGCCTTGTAAAATATTTAATCACCTCGTCATAAGAATCGTGAAAAAACTCCACTTCACGATCAGGTAGTTTTCCTCTGCGAATATCTTTTTCCGAGTAGGTAAAAAGTGGCGATCCTTTTATCTTAAGATTGGAGTTTAAAAGCTCCATTTTATCTAAAGTTCCTCTTCTAGAAGCCCTAACACCTGGCTGAGTTAACCAACCAATAAAGGCAGCAGTATTTGTCCGATTCTTCTTCTTAAATCCTGTAATATCACGCATGATTGAATAGAGAGAGTAGAGGCTGACAGATAACTCAACTCTTTGATATCTCGTTGAGAGCATTCCTGTGCTAAAGCATTGAGAAAGCTGTCGTAATTTCAATATAATATCACCTCTTCCTCTTAATGAGTTCCATATTCTTCTTCCGTCATCTTCATTCGGGAGAGGGAGCTTTCTTACGCAATTATTTAGGTAGTAAAGACGCTCATGAAGATTTGGTATTTTCTGCGAGGTAACAATCCATTCGCCAAGATAGTGCTCAATATTAAGCTCATCAATTGGTCCTAGAATAGACGAAGAATCAACTGAGGGCGATGCAGGTCTAGAAGGAGTTTGCGGAGGAGAGATTGGAAGCACTTCTAAAGGTTTTTCGCTCGATTTAACAGAAAAAGAGAGTTCTCCGCTTCTGGTAATTTTTGCTTGCCACCCTTTAATTTGTTCTTGAAGGCCTTTAATATATAGAGGATCCATAAGATAGCGCGCGGCAACTCGCAGCAAGATGATTTGAATTTGGTAGAGAACAGCATTTTTAATTTTATAGTAGAATGTAAAGAATTTTACCACTTTGTCAATTAAATAAGCGGGCACATAAGGTTTGACAGCTTCCGCGCCATACATAAGAGCAAGGGCGCACACGTATTTAATAGGCGCGCTTAAAACGAGACTAACTCCCGGGAAAACCATCATGAAGTAAGATGCAAGAAATTCAATTGAGGCGGACCATGCAAGCAGCGCCCAGACAAATGAGGCGATTTTTGCTGATAATTTAAAGGAGTGGAGAACAGATAGGCGCATTTTTTTAAGATCAGAAAGTAAGTCCCATCCAAAAATTTCAGAAAATGTTTTAGGCAATGTAACAGGCGGCTTTAGTTTTCGATGTTGCCCAATTTCTGATGAAAGCTCTTTTAAGAGTTCATCCGTACAGTCACCTGCATCCTCCCCAAGAATTGCTTTAAGAACTTCTCTTAATGTATTAATTTCAGAATGATTAGGCATCATTTCTTTGCAGAGCTGAAAAAGTAGCGGCGGTATTGCCATTTTCCCTTCTGGCAGAGCAATTTCTTGCAGAGGAATTTGTGATTGTGTATCTCCGGACGGAAGTGTAGCAGATAACGTATCTTCAATTCGCAAATAAGAGCAAACCATTTCCCAAGTTGTATGGGCATTGATTTCAGGGGTAAGTGCTACACCTTCTTTTCCTATAAGCTCTCTTAGCGTTAGATAGAGATCATTAATAACAAAATCACAAGGGGAGCCCTTTTCAGGCCAAATAATATATCGCAGGATAGGATTCCAAAAATCCTTTCCAAGAGAAGATAAGGGGACGTCTCTAAATTCAATCGGTAACTTTACCGGTAATGTCCCAAGCGGGTCATCCGCATGAAGTGTAACGCAGTAGAGCCCGCTTCCGCTTTTAGTAATCTCAATCCAAAATTCAGGATTGCTTAATGTCGATAGTCCGCACAAGTCAAAAGCAGATTTTAACCCAGCAGGAATAAAACTTGCTGACTTACGAACCTGCTTATTAATCTGTCCCATTAGCTCCGTGTGAATCCCTTCAAAAGCAGTCCTAAATGTTTTTTGAAGAGCTTCCTCATCATCACCATCAAGAAGTCTTTGTCCGATTTTTTCCCAAACAGTTCCTTTTAGCTTATCCGACGTTAATTCATCAAAGTCGAGCTTTAAGCTATGCGTAAGTCGCTTATAAACTGAATCAGAAAGAAGAGTGTGCATCCTTTCTTGAACGCCACGCATTCCACTTAGTAATATTTCCTGCATATTGGTAGCAGATTTAATGGCTTGAATTCCGCCTGATGCGTCTAGAAATACTCTTTCTATTTCTTTTACAAAAGAGTCAGAGCTTTTTAGCCACTTCAATGTTTCGGGAGGGATGATTTTTTCCCAAAATTCAGGAATAAAGTGAGCTTTTTTTAAACTCCCTAAAAAAATATAAGGCTTACCCGTTGGAAGCTTTCGAATATCTTCTGCAAGCAGCGTACTAAAAGCGCTAGGAGTATGCTCTTCTTCAGCTTTTTGCTTGATTTCAATATTTATTTTGATAGCAGCTTCAAATGCTTCAATACTTCCTTCCGGTACATCCAACCCTTGCGATTTCGCAAATGTTAAAATATCGGGCACAAGCGCAGTGCCTACACTTCCCTTTAAGATCGCTTGAAGTACTGCTTTTTCATTAATAACATGCTCTTTCTTAGGGGCTTGTGGAATGGCGATTTCTGGTGAAGGTTCTTCAGGAAATTCTAATTGGGGGTAAAGCCCTACACCCGCTCCAAAAGGTCTATTTCTTATATCAGCTTCCATAATAAAGCGATTATATCATAATAGCTTTTGAAGCGAAACATTCAATTTAATTTAAAATAAATAATAGGCTTAACATTCAGTAAAATAATTTATATTATTTATATTATATTTTAACTCTTGTTTCGCCTTATGTTATTGTTCTATAATTATTGAATTATGGTAGTTGATGGATCTAAAAGACCTGGTATATTCGGAACAATTGGAATTCGACCCGATGATTCATTAATACCCGCTAGAGTAGGCATTGTTCAAGGAATTATTGGTGCCTCTTATGATAGATCTAAGGCACCTGCTACTTTTAGAGTTCGGAGAGCTATTGTAGATGGAAGTTTTGATAGCGATGTTGTTTTAGAGTTAATTCGATTTTTATTAGAGAGAGGAGCTGCTTTTCCTCATGGAATTTTTGAGACATTTAGAGCAGCACTTCAGCTAAAAAACAGAGTAGCAACTTCTGCTATAACTGCTAGAGAGCTTTCCATAAAGGCTAAAAAAGAAAGTGTGGGTAGATCCTTTGTATTTATTGGGCGTATTAGGAAACCGATGCAAGTCCCACCATTTTGGAAGGGTATTGTGCCTGAAATGGCACTGAACCTAATTCAAGACCCAAAAAAGTTCATTGATGAGATAGAAAAGGAATTTCTTGAAAATAGCGATATTAGAGAGTTAAGTCAAGGTATTGAAGGGTATAAAGAAATGCTTTATGCCGGGATGAAGGAAGCATCTCTTGGGCTGCAAAAAGTACTTCCTGAAAAGCTATATCCAGCTGTTATTGAAAGTTTAAGAAAAGATTATAATGAAGTTTTGGGTGAGCGTTTAAAAGGCAGCGTTTTACAAAAAGTAATGGATGAAAGCGTAGAAAAGGTTTTAAAGAAATCTTTCGAATCTGGATTTTCAGCTATTTACGAGCGGCTTCAGAGTTCTGCAAATGGTCTAATTAAAGAGATGTCTGATCTTGCGCCTCCCTTTATGCAGGGGCCATTAGAAGCAGCAGGTCTTGCAAGCGTAAGTAATAATGAGTTTTGGATTGAGGTAAATTGTGAGTCTGAATCTTACTATTCTGTAACAATCCATGGTGATGATAGTGCGGGTAGATTAGATGGTGTAAAACTTCCGCTAACCTACTCACACGTTCCTAAGAAGATGATTGGGACTAGGTTTTGGGCAGCATTTCTTCACTTATCTAGCTGCGTTGAACGAGGTGAGGCGATAGAGTACACAGTTAAAGATGTTGTCTTAACTTTAAATGATCTTCTTCAAATAAAAGGGAAAACAATTAGGCCGCAAATGAATTGCAAATCAACTTTTGCAATGCTGGAGTCATTTTCTGGACGGAAAATTGAGTCTGCATTAATTGCAGATCTTTTTGAGTCAAAAAGTAGAGAGGAAATAGCTGCCTTGCCTATCCTTCGTAGTGAAAAGGAATTGACAATTCTTCCCCCATTTATTCAGAGGCTTGTAGAGGATTTAGGGCCAAATGCTTCAGATATCGTCTATTTAAAGGAAGTTCTTAGTGCCGTTTTAGGAAAAGATACTACAGAGGCATTAAATGAACTTTTAGAAGAAATCCCAAAGCGAATTTCTAAACAAGGTCCGAGTAAGGCAGAGGTAACCTCATCAAGAAAAATTTCAGAAAATTTTCATAAAAATTTTATTTCTGAAATTAAAGGCATGCGCATTTCTCTTCTTCATCTTTACCGGCTTGCATCTAGAGTTTCTACGTTTATGGCAGAATGGGTATCCTGGACCGTAATTTTAGATTGCTTGGTAAACCTCATTACATTTGCTTTACCCGGTTTGAATTTAGTTCTTTCAGTGCCAGTACGATATTTATGCAGTCTTCTTTTAATGTATGGCGTTCCGGTTCTTGCTAGGTACCTTCCACCTAATTGGATTGAGCCGGTAGTCAAAATATTTACGATTTATCACGAAACTCTTAAAGCAATTGAACGACATATCACCGTCATGCTTCTTAGATTTGGTTCTCGTATGATTCTTAGTAAGGAGTTCTTAGACGATATCAAAGGGAAATTATTAGCCCTTCAAAGTGAATTTACAAGAGGTGGGGAACTTGATTTTAGAGTTACTAGAAAAAGCGCTCCTCTTAATACGCAGCAAAGTAGCAGTTCCCCTGTGATTAGTAACACGCCTCCTATTCCTGTTGCGGAAATTGATGAGGAGGATAGAGTTGTAAGGTATTTGGAAATTACACCGATTACTAGTGAAAATTTGGTGGGTATACTAGAAGAATGGAACTCTATAATACTTTCTTTGAAGACTCCAAGGCAGTGGGGCCACTTTCTCAATCAGCAATTGCGGAATTTGCCCATTCCGGGTGAACCTCAATCGGAGATTTGGGATGAGATAGATAATCCTGATGCAGTATTGGAAGGTTTGCACAATTTATTGCGTTGGTTTTTTGATTCCGGACTTACTATTGATGAAAAAATCGAGTTGGTAATTTCTTTATATACAATTTATGTCGCTATGGATAGGGTAGCAAAGCACCCTAAAACAACCTTTAGAATTCCTAAGACGTATTTAGCAAATGGACGAACATTCCTACTTTGGCAAAATTCTTCGGGCGTACGAGCGATACGAGCAAGAACAAGAATGAAGCAAAGAGCAATTTCTGCTTATTTCAAGGGAGATCCGGATCAAATTTATAAAATAGAAGATTCGTTCCCTCCTGCTTTATTTGAATTCACTGAGCAGCTATCTCATGCGCATCTTCCTAAAGTAGATGAGCAATATTTGTTAAGAGTTCCTAGGGCTAAGCTTGCAACTGCCCTGATAGGAAGATTACCAGACATTGCATCAATTATAGATCCTTCAAAGTTAGAGTCAGAGAAGGCTCTTTATCTATTTTGCGAGTGCCCCGAATTAAAACCGTATTATTATTTAAGGCAAATACATGTAATTGCATATCGAGCGCTTTTATGTTATCATTCTTCAGATGATGGCGCTAACAATATTGTGGGGCTACCACGTTTTACTTGGCTGAAAGATGAAGTTTATTTTCCGATGCAAGCAAGATTTAGGAGAGCAACTGGAGGGCTTTTTACTGAGCATAAAATTTGGACTTCAGAGCAGCTACCAAATTTTAGATCTGCAAAATTTCCATTTTTCACTCGAGGTTATCAAAAAAGAGGCCTAACTCAAAGTGAGCTAGTTGTTAGCATGCCTCAATATATTTATGAAGTTGAAAGAGACCTCCAGTTTCTTATTGATATGGCAGAACTTGTTCCATCAGATCAAATTGTAAGGGGTATTAGCTTAATTCGACAAAATCCAATATCCTTAACAAAGCCTGCAGTTGCTTTCCATTTTCAGACGTTTGTTTTAAGACCCTCTTTAATAAAAGCTGCTTTTGATGAGCGAAACTCTTTATTAAGAGAGATTGGTTATGCATTTTTAAAGTTATTTGAAGAAGTTTCAAAAAACGAGGATATCGCCTTATTTGTTGCTCATGTGGCAGGTGATTTTATAGCGCTTGCTGCAGATCATGATCCTGAAATACGTAAGCATACACCGGATTTTAGCGCTATTATAAAAGAGAATTTTAGTTCAAACCTATCGAAATTTGTAATTGCGGGAATGTATTTAGACTATTTACCTGAAAATGCCCCTGATTCCATTAAAGCTGAAATTGAGGATCTAGTACTTATATTAGATTCTATAATTGATATTTATAATTTAGAAAACGTACCTAAGTTACTTCAAGATGATTTTGTTCGGGCAAAAGAACTTATTTTTTCTTGGAAGGGGTATGTATTAGAACGAAGAAAAAAACCGCGAATCCCCACTCCTCCTATAAGTAATGGGGAAAACCAATCTGCTTTACAGAGCACAGTTTTGGATGAATGGGTTTTAGATCCAGCTATAGAAGGGCATCATCTGCATCTTTTAAGTTGGTTCCAATCTTTGGATGACGTAAAAATCATTTGCAAAGGGAATTTTGTTAAAAGTATCGAATTTAATACCATGAAGTTGATTTTCGATGTAAGAGAAGAGGGGGGAAAGTACAGCGCCTATCCAAGGGATCCTCAATTAAGTTCTTACGCTTTATCTAAGGTTCAAAAGGATGTAAGGCTTTCAGCTTTTGTAAATTATTTAGTGCTCGAATCAGAGGCAACTTTAGAGCGGCGTATTTGTATTCCGGTCCCAGATATTAAAGTGATTTTTGGAAAACACTTTATGCATGAGCAAAAAGCGTTTCTTTCTACTTTCCTTGAAAAAGTAGCTACTGCTAGTTTTTTTGCTTCGAAATATTATAGTTATTCATTTAATGAAAAGGGAGAGCTTACTTCTGAAGAGCCCGCAGCAATGGCCTTTCTTACTCTGCATTATATTACGAGAAAAGATAAAAAAAATGCTTTACTCAGCCTTAGCGGGTTAGCTCGTATTGCTCATAGAAAACCATTTTGTAAAGATACACAAGAATATATCAAATGTATTTTATTTTTGGAATTTTCGATGAATAGCAGGGCTCCCATTTTTCTCAAATTGGTTGCAATTTTACATAAAAACACCCTTCTTCAGAGTGTAGCGCCTATTAAAGAGGAGAATTTGCAAATTGAAATGGCTCTTTGGGCAATGATTCAATCTGTATATAGCTCGTATATTACGGAAGGGAAAAAATTTCTAACTGAATATGACGAACTATTTATTTTAAAGTATATAACTGCTCATTGTAAGATTCCAGCGCAGCTTGACCCATTTAAACATTGCGTAAGAAATCTCGCTATGCTGCCTGTCTGTAGTCTTCGCTACCAACTTCTTAGAAGAATACATGGAGATCAACATAGTTCTTGGCGCTATAAAGCAGAAAGAGCTCTTATTCATAAATTGACAGATAGTGATAGCTGTGATTTTACAGTGCCTTCACTGCCCTTCTTGAAGTCCTTGCCATCCTTGCCTTTTTTAGAGCAAAGTACTACCACTTCCTATATGCCAAAACTTTTAGATGCTATGGATCACCCGTATCTCTCAACTCTTTTTAGTGATGAGACAACTCTTTTTAGTGATAAGACAGCTCTTTTGTTTGTCCCTAATGCAATGTTTTATAAGGTTCCACTAAATCGGAGCGCACTTACTCCAAACTCTCTTCATAATCGTTTTATTAGGTATTACTTCATTTTGTATAACAAAGAAGAGGGTCATGAAAAATTAGCTAAAACGATTCAGCAGTTCCATGGGAAATTTTCTGATAAATCAATCGGGCTGCTCTTTTTTATACTTAAGACTCTATCAAAATCAAGTCATCCAAAGCTTATATTTCCTCACCCAAGTTCGCTAGTTTGTAAAACTGTACAAAAGCGCTTAATTCGGCTTTGTACCACAAAAACTGTTCTTCGTTCGATATTGCCAAAAGTTGGTTTCAGTGTGTTAAAAAGCGTTACCAAATCTTTTGCTTTAAATAAGATCACTTCATATATCGGCTCAACTGTTTTAAAAGCACTTCCTTTTTATGTAAGCCCCCTACTTCGCGGTATCAAAATGGGACATACAACTTATAAAGCAGTTCGGCTGATTCAAAAAGTAGCGCTCCCAGATCTTCCTAAACCCGCAGAAAAACCTTCCATTTTAAAAGAAGCTATTAGTGGAGAGGCTTTTGCAGAGCTTTCTAGGAGGGAGGCAGAAATTGATGAACAGTTAACCTTGCAAGGAGGAGAAAGAATTGAATGGGTTGCTAATAGACCTTTCCAATTTGTATACCCATTAACAAGTGATGCGGCGATTGCAAGGGAATTTGAAAAACTCAATGAAAGTATTACTCTATACACTGAATTACCGCAATATTCAGGAGTTACACATAAATTTGTTGGTGATAAGAAAACTATTTTTGAAAGTCTTGCAATGGAGGAAAGTGAGTTAGAAAGCTTAATAGGTTTACCATTTAGAGAAATTCTCATTCATTATGTTATGGGTCATAAAACAAAATATGATCAGAAAATCACCCTCCATCTAGTCTCTCGTTCAAGGTGGAACGCTTATTTCAAACGGTCATCTGTAAAAAGAGCTTATAAATTCAATGAAATCTCAGAAAGACATTTACGAGTTTTTCTTGTTTTTGAAGCAAAGGCCGAGACCCTTATTTGGCAAAGGCAGTATGGGCCTTTGATCAATTTGCTTAACTCTGCAGATCCTAGAAAAGTATGTGAAGCGATTATGGGAATTGGCAAGACTGCAACACTTATGCCGATTAAGGATGTCATTGATGCTGATTGCGAAAGTATTGTGATTAATCTTCGTCCAAGCGCAATTGCTCTCAGTGCAACGGAAAAAAGTGCAGAGGTTTCTTTTGAGCTTTTTGAGCAAATAACAAGTGTAATTCCGCTCACAAGATCTGGTTGGACAGTAGAAAGATTAGAAGCGCTCAATCTTCATATAGATGAGATGATAGAAAGAAGAGGGATTTGGGACGGAACTAAAGAGCAGTTTCAGGCATTACAACTACGGTTTTTAGAAGAAGGATTAGATGTTTTAGGCAGTTTTGAAAAAGAAGATAAAAGTAGCTGGCTTGAAAGATTAGAGCTTTTCCAAAAGATTTTATTTAAACTCAGAAAACATGCAAACGTTAATATTGATGAGGCTCACATTGAATTTGATCGGAAAACAGAGCTAAACTACCCACTTGGAATAGCAAAACCCCTTGCAAAGGAGCACGCAGAAATTCTTGAAGAGGTGATGTTAGCTCTTCTTGACGTTTTATCTTTAAGATCAGAAACTCCGCGAAGAATTAAAGAAGAAGATTATAAAAGGGATATATTGCCTCTTCTTGCAAGAGTCTTATCAAGGGGTAATGAAGCAATAGAGCGCTATTTTTTGAATGAGGCATTCTACAAAGAAAGTGATGAGCGAATCGATCTTATTAAAGGAGCTCTAAATACCCTTCTTCCAAGTATTCTTTCAGAAATTGTCCATGTCAATTATGCGACTCTTAAGGAAGGAAGTGAAGAATTTGCAAAACCATCTGATGGTAACGAAAATCCAGAAGTTGAGTCCACCTATAAGATTCAATTTTCAGCCTTTTTAAAGACAGCTATTCTCTTCCTTTCCGATAGATTGAATAAAACGCAGTTAGATAAATTTATAGATAGTCTAAAAGCAAAAGCAAAGGCAGAGCTAGATAGAGTTCCAGGCCATACATTAGATATGCTGAATCACACGGAAGCAGGGAATTATTTTAAAACCCATTCTAAAGGGCATGACCTTTTTTCATTCTCACCTCTTGAAAAAGATGCTATTTATGAAAATCTAAATCAATCAGATTTTATTGTCCTTGACTACTGCAGAATTCATGTACGGGACCAGATTCGGTATTATAATTACAGTATTTCTAACAATGCCCACAATTTGGCATCCATGTTTAAAAGTTTTAGCGGCTACACAGCTTCTCCTTATAATGCAGGAACCTATCCTGAAGGTTCAGTTGTGCTTAAAGATCCTGGAACACAAGGGGAGACGGTTTCTCTTCTTGTGGAGAGAAATTCTCTTTGTCATACACTTTTAGATGATGCCCCCTCCAAAGCATTAGATGAAATTTGCGTCAGATTCTTTGCTAAAGGCTCTAGTTTTAAAGCAATTATTGATAGGGGCGCTGTTTTTAATGGGATATCAAACGAGATTGTTGCAAGAACTCTTTTAAGACACATCGAAAAAACAGATCTTAAAGCAGTCGTATTTTATAATGTAAAAAAAGAGCAGATGATTTGGGAAAAAGGAAGGGGAGCCCCAATGCCTTTTAAAGAGAGTAAAATACCTCCAGAAGATCGGCTTACCTACTTTGATCAAAGCCATACATTCGCGGCAGACATTGTTCAAGGAATTCAGACCAAAGCAGTTGTTACAGTGGGTGAATCTACGCTTGCAGAAGAGCTTTTTCAAGCTATATGGAGAATGCGTGGATTAAAAACAAAAGACCAAGATATTGAATTTATTACAACAGGTTATACAAAGGCGCTTATTGCAGGAGATGACGAGTTAACAATTGAAAAAATCATTTCGTTTTGCCTCTTAAATCAAGGAAAAGAAAGTTTGGAAGACAATTTTGCTTCTGATATAGCCGCCCTTCATAATGTTATACAGCGAGCAGTTCTTGATAAAGCGATAGAAGCTAAAGATGTTAAAAAGATGATACAAATCATTAGATCATTTAAATCTATTTTCTTAAATGAAAATACAGGTAATCCGACCCGCTTTTTTGGTGGAATTGATGTGTATGCAACACCTGCTGAGGTGTTTGAAAATCTAAGGCGCCACCTATATAGAGAGGCGCAAGCAAGCTCATTATTTCGAGATAGAGAGCTTTTGGAAATTAGTGAGCGTCTTCTGAGAATAGGTCATAATTTCTACCCACAATCTGTCTTAAAACGAGAAAAAATTGATTGTAGCGCTAGGCAGCAAGTAACAGTTTCACAGGCAACAGCTGAACTTGAAGTGGAAAAAGAAAAAATGGAACTTAAGCAAGAAGTAAAGGAACATGTAAAACATGAAAGGGAAAAAAGAGAGTCTGTTCTTCATAAAAAATGGCCTTCGAAATTAACTTATACAGAAAGGCCCGAGATACTTACGCCAAGCGCTTCTCATACAATCTTTTCACTTGCAAATGTTTTAAAAGGACATGTAAATCATCAAATAAGGCCAATAGCCGCAGAAATAGACCGCAGGATCATCCTATCTAATAACCTAATGCCAACTCCTAAGATTGCCTTTGATGAGTTCCAAATACCAATTTTAGAAGCACTATTAGTATTTGATGAGGAGGGGCTCTTTACCCAGTTTATCCTTCTTTCTGCGGAGGAAGCTAGAGAGCAGCGCAAACTTTTGCGAAAAGAAAGAAGTGAAATGAACCTTCCAACGGAAATAAAAGCAATTGTTGATATCAATACAAAACTCATAGTTGCTGAAGGAAAAATACGGGTAAATAAAGAATTGCTAAAATCCCCTGAATTGGAGCAAATCTTTTTACAAGTTAAATTCCTATTTGGCCATACATATTATGACGCCAAGGAAGAAGCAATTCTTACAGACTACCTACTTAGAGCGGACTTATCTGCTCTAAAGGCATTTATTTCCCCCCATCATAAATCAACTTCTCTTCAAAGCAGCACATTACAAAATATCATTTATAAGATTCGCTCAATAAGAGAGCCCCATACCATCTTCCTTAGAGTCTAAGAGCCTGGTTAAAATCTTTAAAAAAAGGAAAATCGGTTACGCTTACGGGGTCGGTTACGGTTACGTGAAAGGCTGCTGCTCCGCGCAGTCGATCAAGTAAATAGTATTTTGTTAGTTCAGCGCGCAGCAGTCGTCAATAAACATGATTCAGGTTAGATGTTTTTTAGGGCTGAAGTAATGAGTTTGGGAAGGCCGATGTTTTCTTGAGAAACGCCATCCATGGCCTTTTTGATGGCTGATTCCGCAACCTTTTGATTATAGCCAAGACGAATTAAAGCTAAAGTTGCATCGCTCATCAGGCCATGATTTTCATTTTTGCTGATCTTTGTATTCGTGTCAGGTTTAATTCGATCTCGTAATTCAAGTACGAGTCTTTCTGCGCTCTTTTTGCCAATCCCTGGAATCTTGCAAAGCAAAGCTGTATTTTTTAACTGAACAGCATCATGGAGATCATTGACTGAAACATGTCCAATAATTGAAATCGCGGTCCTTGCCCCAATTCCTGAAATCGAAGTCAGTAACATAAAAAGCTCTCTTTCCTGTCTAGAAATAAAGCCATAAAGCTTCATATCATCTTCGCGCACTACAAGTTCTGTAAATAGCTGGCAATTAGATCCTAACGCGATCCCACTTGTATATAAAGAGATCGGGATAAAGACCTTGTAGCCGATCCCATTATTTTCCAAGACTGCATATTCAGGGGTGAGATGAGCAATAAGCCCTTTAATCGAATCGTACATGACGCCACTATACAGCCCCTCAAAATTACCGTCAAATTTTTGGCCTTGTGGAAAAGTGGGCATGGGTGATTGCAAGGGCGAGCGCGTCAGTAGTATCTTCAGCAAGGGGATGAGGGGGGAGTTTCAGGAGGATTTTAACCATGTGGGCAACAGCTGCTTTTGTAGCATTACCTTTGCCTGTTACCGCTTTTTTTGCTTTAGTAGGGGCGTATTCAAAAATGGGAAGGTTTTGTTTGGCTGCGGCAAGATAGGCTATGGCCCGCGCCATAGCGATAAGGCTTACGCTTTGGAAGTTTTTATCCATGAATTGGCTTTCTATAGAGAGCGTATCTGGGGTGTGAATTTGGATAATCGAGGTGAGTTCGTCATAGATGTGAAGGTATTTTTGCTCGAGGGGGACTTTTGGGTTCGGCAGTATTGTGCCGCAGTCAATTAATGAATACCTGTTATTTTGAAAGGTAATGATTCCCCAGCCAGTAATTTTTGTGCCGGGATCGATTCCTAGTATTTTTTTCATATCAACATTCTTAAGTTTCCTGTATTTTAGTTGCTATGAAAATTGTCGTAAGAATGCCCAATTGGATTGGTGATTTTGTGATGGCAACGCCTGTCTTAGAGGATTTGCGCGCCCTTTATCCAGATGCAAAAATTGTAGCTCTATGTACAGGTATTTTAGGGGAAATATTAGAAAATAACCCCTATATAGATGAGGTGATTTATTTTTCGCGAAAAAATAGGCTCTTCCCAAAGCTATTACAAGAAAAGTATGATCTCGGGATTTTGCTGACCAATTCATTTTCATCTGCGTGGCACTTCTGGCTTTCAGGCGTAAAAAAAAGAGTTGGTTTTGCTAAAAAATCAAGGGGGTTTTTACTAACCGAAAATATCCCCTTTCCAAAATCAAAGGAAAAGCAGCATTTAGTCCTTACTTACAAGCAGCTAATCGGTTCACCATCTTCTTCTGAGCCAAAGTTATTTATTCCTCCCAAAGAGAAACAAATCGGGCGCACCATTTTTGGTATCAATCCAGGAGCTGCGTACGGCTCTGCAAAGTGTTGGCCACCCGAGAGGTTTGCTGATGTGATTCGAAGACTTTTAGATGAAATTCCAAATAGCAAGATCAAAGTTTTTGGGGATAAATTAACTAAACCTCTTGTGGATTCTATCTGTCAAAATTTTGATGATCGAGTCCTAAATTTAGCGGGCAAAACAACTCTACGAGAACTTGTAGAAGAAATTGGAAGTGTCGATGCTTTTCTTACCAATGATTCGGGTCCTATGCATATTGCCGCAAGTATGAAAGTTCCTCTTGTCGCCCTTTTTGGCTCAACAAACCCCTATGCAACAGGTCCCTACAAAAGAGGAAAAATCATCTATAAGGCAGTTTCCTGTTCACCTTGCTATAAAAGAACTTGCCCCATTGATTTTCGGTGTATGAAACAGATAGAAGTTGATGAAGTGGTAAAAGAGATGAAGCGCGCTCTTCTAACAGAAGCTTTGAATCAAAAAATTGCCCCCTTTTCCTTTATTAATGCAAAAGAGCCTGCCTATTCTACCGAAACTCATAAAAGTGTAAAAAAAATGGGCGTAATTATACTCGCAGCCGGAATGGGCCGAAGACTTGGTTTTTCTGGTCCCAAAGGGTGCTTTCCCATTGGGGAAAAAAGTCTATACGAAATCTTACTTGAAAAAATCAGTGGCAGATGCGCCATCATGACCTCACCTGCTACTCATAAAGAGACGAAGGCCTTTTTAGAGAAAAAGGGGTATGTACATATTGACCTTTTTCAAGAAAGGTGCTTGCCGAGGTTGACGAATCATTACGAAGAATCGCCTGAAGGTAATGGCGCGCTTTTTTCTGCATTTTACGGATCAAACCTTTGGGATAAGTGGAGTGATATCGATGAAATTTGCGTCCTTCCGATTGATAATCCACTTGCAGAGCCCATCTCACTTGGAAAGGAAGAGCTTGCTGTTTTGGCAATTGAAAAGCAGTCTCCAGAGGAAAGCATCGGCGCCCTTATAGATAAAGAGGGAAAACTCTATGTGGCCGAGTATATGGAAATCCCGATTGAGCAGAAGGAGCGCTGGAAACTCGGGTATAGCGGTATTTTTTCCTGTAGTAAATCTTTTTTTGAAAAAGCAGCCAAATCCCATCTCCCCTGGCATCAGGTCACCAGAAATGAGGGTAAACATTTTGAAAAGTTCATTTTTGATGCATTTTCGCTAGCAAATACATATAAAATTATTTTGAAAGATAGAAAAACCGTCTTTGCCCCTATAAAAACAAAAGAAGATGTAGTATACTATATTGAAAATGTGAGGTGATTTGATGAAAGTTGGATTTCTAGGAAGCGGCGCATGGGGGATTACCCTCGCTGATTTAATCGCAAGAAATGGACATAATGTTGTTCTCTGGTCCATTGAAGAAGATGTGCTTGCCCATTTAGAAGAGTTTCATCGCCACCCCAAATTTAAAGACTTCCTTGTTTCTCCGAGTATTACTTATACAAGAGATTTAGCCGATATTTCAGAGTGCGATGTCATTGTCGAATGCGTAACTGCTAAGGGATTTAGACCTGTATGCGAAGCATTAAAATCTGTAAATATCCCATTTATTATCACTTCTAAAGGGATAGAACAAGAAACTGGCAAACTTCTTGTAGAAGTTGCCTATGAAATTTTTGGCGATAAACAATTAATTGGCTGCATGAGCGGACCTACCTTAGCAAAAGAAGTGATGTTTAAAGAGCCGTCTGCTGCAGTAGGTGCAAGTCTTAGTGCAGAGGTTATAGAAATTATTAAAGAAGTGTTTCAGTCTCCCAATTTTCATATAGCTGAGAGCTTTGATGTTCTCGGAACAGCAGTTGGCGGTTCTATCAAAAACGTAATTGCCATCGCATCTGGACTTGCAGAAGGGCTATCATATGGCTATAACACAAAAGCGCTGATCATCACGCAAGGCCTAAAAGAGATGTGCGCAATTGCTAAAATTAAAGGTGGAAAAGAAGAAACCTGTTACGGACTAGCCGGGATCGGTGACCTGATCGTTACCGGAGTCTCCAACCTCAGCCGTAACTACACATTCGGCACTCTACTTGGACAGGGCGGCACAGCCACCCACGCAAAAGAAAAAATCGGCATGGTCGTAGAAGGTGAGTATACAGTTCTCTCCGCCTACAACATTGCCAAAAAACACTCCCTAGATCTCCCCATCATTTCAGCCATGTACCACATTCTCTATGAGAACCAAAATCCTAAAGAAGGTTTTGCACAAATGCTAAAGGCAATCGCTGATTATGAAGCATCGCTAAAAGTGCATGTATAGGTAGTTGTATCTCCGGAACAGCTCATGACATTATCTGGTGAAGTGTAAGTGGGAATGTTAAAATCTATGTTATAAAGAGTTCCTCCAACTATCCTAAGAGTTATTATAGTTCCTGTAAATGTTCCTTGAGCTTTTGTTTTAGTGGGGACTTTATAGTATATAGTAGGGATTGGCTGGATAGTCGTTGTTGTGCCAGTCCAGGTGCCGAGATTAGGCGTTGAATTTTTATTTGGGGTAATTAATTGTACATCATTGATTGTTTGGTTGATAATAATAATAGTAGTCATTGTAGTTATCCCTTTTTTATTTAGATGTTATAACATTTTGAAATTTTACTAACACATTTGCTTTCAGCATGATCCAAAAATGATAATTCTAATCTTATACAATTTATTGAAAACATTGCACGAGTATCCCATATATAATGTATGACTCAAAAATATTTTCCTGTTTCTGTTGAAGGTGATAAGGTTGTATCTGCGTCTGAAATGGCACGCATAGAATCTGTTGCAATTTTGGAGGGTGATGCTACTGCAGATCAGTATATGGAGAAGGCGGCTTTAGGAATTTTAGATATCGTATTACGGTATATAGAAGAAAAAAAATTGCCCCGTACTGTTTTGCTACTATGCGGAAAGGGTAATAATGGAGGGGATTGCTTTTCTGTGGGTGAAAAGCTCTTGGCTATTGGTTATAAAGTAGCGGCGCACCACTTGTTTCCAATCAGTGATTGTAGTCAGCTCTGCCAGATTCATGCAAACGGTTTTCTTAAAATGGGGGGGGAGATTTATCCAGTGGGTGAGATTGTTATTCCGCCCAACATTCTTATATTAGATGGGTTACTTGGAACGGGATTTCATGGAAAAGTAACAGGCCTTATGAAGGAAGTCATTGATAAGGTGAATGCGGCCCAAAATCCAGTTATTTCTATTGATATTCCTTCTGGTGTAGCAGGGGATACAGGGCGCGTTGAAACTGTTGCGGTTATTGCTGAAATTACTGCTTATTTAGGTCTTATGAAAGTTGGTCACTTATATAATCAAGGTTTTGACTATGTAGGGAATCTGATTAAAGTCGATTTTGGTCTCTCAAAACAGTATGTAGAAAAAGCTCTTCCATTTGGATATATAGTTAATCAAGAAATTGTTTCAAAAAATCTTCCTATTAGAGTAAGAACTGCAAATAAATATAGTGTAGGACAAGTTGTATTAGTTGCGGGATCACCTGGTATGCCAGGTGCCGCTATCATTGCTGCAATGGGTGCGCAAAAAATGGGCGCTGGAATTATTCGTCTATTTCACTCACCTGGAATGGAATGCGAATTAGCGGCTTTGCCACCAGAAGTTGTAAGAATGAGTCAAATACAAACATTGCTAGAAGAACTCCATCGAACAAAAGCAATCCTTGTGGGCCCCGGTTTAGGAAGAACAGGGGATATTCCCAAATTACTAGACCTATTATATAGTAAAGCAAAATGCCCCATTGTTATCGATGGCGACGCACTCTTTTTTTTCAAAGGTGGTGTAGAAAATGCAATCCTCACTCCCCATAAAGGTGAACTGCAAAAACTTTTGCAATTAGATGAAAGTTTAGGCGATCTGGATCTCATAAAAAAAGCTGAAGAATTTTCCCTCCTTCATAACATTATAATAGTATATAAAGGTCCTGCGACAACAATTATTTCTCCTAACCACCCGAAAATCATTATCCCATTCGGAACAAGCAACATGTCTACCGCCGGAATGGGCGACGCCCTTGCCGGCATCATCACCACCCTCATCGCCCAAGGCGCTTCCCTTCATCTGGCTGCAACTCTCGGCGCAACACTCCACGCCCTTGCCGGCGCCAAATCCCCCTCCCCACTAACCGCCTCAAAACTAATCACTTATTTATAATTTCCCGAAACAATCCCGGTGCCTGACCCCGCAAGATTGCAAGATTATGGTGCCTGACCCCGCAAGATTGCAAGATGATTTCAGGGGACCTGATTTAAATAAGTGTGTACAGTTAAGTTTTTTTTTGTATCTTGCTTTTAGGACAGTTAATTGTTTTGTGGGGGTATTTTTTGAGAAATGCAGTTTGCCTTTTGGGTTTTGGAATTTTAAGTCTTACGCAGGTGGGTCTTTTAGCAGGTTCTGCTACGTGGAAAAATGATGGGGGCGGAAAGTGGAAGGAGGAAAAAGATTGGGTGCCAGGTTCAGGATTGAACGCGCTTTATCCAGATGGTCGAAATGATGTTGCAACATTTCCCCCTTTTATTTTATCTAGGCCAGCAAAGATTACTGTCGATGGAACTGTAAGTGTTAAATCTATCGTTATAAATAGTGAGTATTTGTATAGCTTATCTTCAGGTCAGTTAAATGTTTACGACTCAATTTTGGTGACTGGTAAGGCGGAGATTAACTCTTTACTCGAGTTAGAGAATACGATTGTGATTAGCGCTAATATTACAAATCCTAATTGCAGTAGAGAAAAAGATTATTGCCTGATTACAGGTGAGATTACGGGTAATGGTGGAATCACTAAACAGGGTCAAGCTAAGTTAACTCTTTCGGGTTTGAATAGTTATAGGGGATTAACGACAATTCAAAGTGGGATATTAGAAGCCAATGGGAAGAATGTATTTTCACCTGTTTCTGGAGTTGTGATTTTAAATACATCGGGTGTTGTCTTGGACTTGAATAACTACGATAATACGATTGCTAGTTTAAGTGGCGGCGGAAATCTTGGTGGCAATATTTTACTAGGTAGTGCAACTCTTACTGTTGGTGATGATACAAATACAGTGTACAATGGTTCCATTTTTGGTGAGGGCGGCCTTGTAAAAGTTGGCATCGGAACTTTAACTTTATCTGGCCCAAAAAATTCATTTGCAGGTCCAATTAAAATTGATAATGGCACCTTGCGAGCAGGAATTATGAATGCCTTTCCTTCTTCATCTTCCATTCAAATTGCTAATATGGATGGCGCCGTTTTAGATTTAGCAGGAAATAATTGTACAATTCCTTCAATAAATGGAGGAGGACTGCTCGGTGGCGAGGTAAAGCTTGGGAGGGCAATACTAACCCTTTCAGATGATAATGACTCTCTAATTGACGGTACTATTTCAGGTGCTGGTGGAATTGTTAAAAATGGAAAGGGCTCATTAACTCTTTCTCGTTTAAGCACATATTCTGGACCTACAACAATTACTGAAGGTGTTTTTAATCTAACGGGAATGATTAATTCGAGCGTAACAATACAGTCTGGCGCAACTCTTCAAGGAAATGGCATTATTGTTGGAGATGTAAAAAATCTTGGGCTTTGTAAACCCGATAAAATGGTTATTGTGGGGAATTATTCACAATGCTCTGATTCAACTTTAGAAGTAAATCTTGAATCAAATGAATCGCTTACTACAACCGGAAAATTTATCATTGGGGATAATGTTACGCTTAATATTGCTCCACCTTCTACCTTCACCTCTGGATCTTCTTATGAAATTGTATCTGCAGGGGATGGTATAGTAGGCTCATTTGCCACAATGAAATTCCCCGATAAATATAAAATTATCGTTTCAGCCCATAACATTATGATAGAGCTAAAGTAGTTAAAATAAGCGGTATATAGTTGAAAATTAGCAGATATATAATTGCCTGTGGTCTTCTTGCAGTACAGCTTTGTGCAGCTGATGGCATTTGGGTTGGTGGTACGTCTACTGCTTGGAATTTGACAGGAAATTGGTCAGGGGCTGCAGTTCCCAGTGGAATTGCAAATTTTACATCTGCGGCTCCTACCTTTCAGCCTAGTGTGAATATTTCCGGTTTGAGTATTGCAACCTTAGCATTTAATTCAACGGGTGCTTATACAATCTCTGGCAGTCCTTTGGCTGTTACAAGTAGCATTAGTAACAGTGGTACGGGAGGCGCCACTATATCTTGCGGATTAATTTTTTCGACAAACAATATTACGATTACGCCTGGGGCAACGGGTATTTCAATTACGGGGGCTATTTCCGCTGGAAATCTTACTTTAGGTTCTGGAACTCTAACTTTAAATAATGCTGCGAATACAATTAATTCACTTTCAGGGACTGGATCAATTGCGACTACCACACTTCTGACGATAAATGGCAATGCATCATCGACATTTAATGGAAATATTAGTGGAGCAGGTGGCCTTACAATTGGAAGCAATAATTCACTCACATTAGGGGGAACTTCCTCTTATTCAGGCGCAACAACAATTCAAGGAACTCTCAGCGCAGGTAGTGCAGCTGGCCTCTCAAGTAGTTCCGCTTTTGCCATGACAAGCGGTGCTCTTTTTTTAAATGGGAATAATAGCTCTATAGCAAGTTTAACTGGGGATGCGGGCTCCTTTGTAAGTTTGGCCGGTAACACGCTTACTTTAAATTCAGGCTCCTATGCGGGTCTCTTTTCTGCGAATTCAGGTTGGGGTATTACTAAGCTTACTGGTGGGACTTTTACTCTTAGTAACTCATCAAATAGTACGAGCATTACAGCTCCAGGAACCATCACAATTACGGGTGGAACTCTAAGCGCAGCAGCAGGTGCTCTTCCTAATTCCAGTACAGTATCCGTTGGTGCAGCTGGAATTCTTTCCAATACGGGACTTAACTCAATTTCTATATTAAATGGTTCTGCTGGCGCTCAAGTTAGTTTGTCTAGTGCTCTTACGCTAACTACTGGTGGCACATATGTCGGAACAATTACGACTTCAAACTCGTCGCCGCTGACTCTGCCAAGTGGCACATTTAATTTTAATGGCGCAGCTTCGACAGCGCCGATTGCCATGAGTGGCTCAAGTACTCTGAATATTACAGGGGCAACTACAATTACAGGTTTGTCAACTACTGCTACCACTCCAATTGTTAATTTGGGCGCTAATCTGACAATTAATGTGCCTATTTCTACTACAAGTAGTTATGCTGGGGTGTTGAACGCCGTAACTCCCGGAACAAATACGCTTGTTTTAAGCGGAGCTGGTACATTTGAACTTAATAATTCGAATTACTTAGGTACGCTTGCATTGATTGGGCTTAGTAATGGAACTCTTTTAATAGGGAGTAGCAATGCCTTAAATGGAGATACCCGATTAGGAATCTCATCAAACGGCATTTTAGATGTAAATGGAAAGAATATAGAGCTTAATTTTTTAATAAGTGGTGATTCTACCGGTAAAGTGAAGCTAAATGGAGGGGGTATTACTATGACTCCGTCCGGGGGATCGTGTTCTTATAACGGTATAATCATAGATGGCGCAACTACTCCAACAATGGCTACCTTGTCATTTACTATAAATCAGCTAGCTTTTCTTACTGCAGGTTTAAATACTTATACAGGTATAACAACAATTCAAGATTCGGGTGCTTGGGTAGCAGGGGCTGTTAACACGTTATCTCCGAATTCATTATTTACTCTATCTTCGGGAGCTTTAAATCTAGTCACATATAATAACCAGATTGCAAACTTAACAGGGTCTGGTGCAATCACTTTGATTGGGAGTGCGCTCCAGTTAGGGCCTACTTATACAGGTCTAACAAATCAAAGTTTTTCGGGAACTTTCAACTTAATTACTTCTGGCGGCCTTACAGTTAATTTTAGTAATTCTCTTTCTTCATTTAGTGTGGGAGCAAATGTCTTTCCAGTAAGCGCGCCTAATATAGATCTGATTGTAACAAATGGTATTTTTGAAATCACGGGCAGCAATACAGTAAATACGTTAAGTGGCTTAGGTGGTGAAGTTCGATTAACCGGATCCGGAGTTAACTTAAGTATTGTAGGTCCTAGCTGTACGTATGAAGGAAGCATCACCGGAACAGGAGGCCTTGCTCTATCTGGTTTCAGTTTAACATTAAAAAATGCCACGCAAAATAGTTCAAGCTATTCAGGACCAACAACAATAACTGGTGGCGCTATTTTGTATGGAGGTAGTGCGAATACCTTTTCTACAAAGTCAGTGATTACTTTTACTGACTCATTTTTGGGCGGTGAGCTTAGTTTAAATAACTTTGATAATACCGTTGCAAATTTGTCTTCTACAGCAGCTTTAATGGGTTCTGTTGCGCTAACTAATAGTAATACCTTAACTCTTTCCGGACTGGGATCTGGCTCTTCTCAAAGTTTTGCTGGACCAATTACTGATAACGGCGGCTTACCAGGCGGAAGTTTGACGATAAGTGCCCCTTGCGCAATTACATTAACAGGCGTTTCTGGAGGCACTACTTATTACGGAACTACAACTGTGTATGGAACTCTTAGTGCAGGTGGATCTAATGTGTTTTCCGCAAATTCCCTTGTTAATGTTGCATCAGGTGGAGCTCTTCAACTCAATGGAAATTCAAATTCTAATGTGATTGCAAATTTAACGGGATCTGGATTTGTCAATTTAGCAGGCAGCACCCTTTCACTTGGGGGAGATAACGCTTCCCAAACTTTTTCAGGCATACTTGCCGCTAATGCTGACGGGTGGGGACTCACAAAAAATGGAACGGGAACATTCACACTTGCCGGATCACAAACTATTACCAATACAGGAACAATCACAATCAATAGCTCGGGAGGCATTTCCGCCGGGGCAGGCACCCTTCCCAATACGGCAACTGTTTCTTTTCCTGCAGGTGTAGGGAATACAGGCAATCTTACTATTTCAGGTGCTAATACAATTGCAAATCTAACAGATTTGACGCTTACTGCAGGTGCTACTTCTTTAACTTTAAATGATATAAATACTACGTTGACGATTGGATATCCAGGGACTGCCAATCCAACCGGCAATTTTTATGGGGCAATTACTGGCGCAGGCGGTCTTACATTTGCAAATTCTGTAAATTATACTCTTTATACTACTGGTTTAAATCAAAATACCTATAGCGGTGTGACTACTATTAACAGCGGAGTACTATCTGCTGGCACAGCTGATGCGTTATCACATAGTTCGGCACTTTTTCTTGAGAGCTACACATCTCTTCAACTAAACAATAATTCAGCTACAATTGCAAGTTTAGCAGGAAATTCTCCTTCAACAGTCAATTTTGGAGGGGGAGGAGGAACTTTAACTATTAATACAGGTGTCCCGACACCTACAACGACTACTTTTGCAGGAGCAATTGCCGGTACGGGAAGTCTTGTTATAACAGGATCCACTGGGACGCTTATATTATCCCGTAGCAGTTCGTATGGGGGTACAACAACTGTGAGTGGCGGCATTTTGCAAATGGGAATAGTGGATGCATTGCCTACCTCAATTTATACAGCAGTCACCTTATCAGGTGGTACACTAGCCTTAAATGGCTATCCAACACATATCGCTTCCTTAACAGGTACCACGAATGTAACACTTGGCGCATCGACAGGAATATTGACAATGGTAACTGGAGGAACGAGTTATTCGGGCGTGATTTCCGGATCTGGGGGAGTCACTCTTAGTGCTGGCACATTTACAACAAGTGGTGCAAATACGTATGGGGGAACTACAACAATTGCAGGGAATTGGACAACGGGCGGTACAACTTTATCATCTAACTCAATGGTTCAAATGAGCAGTGGAACGCTTACGTTAACATCGGGTCCAAACACGATTGCAAACTTGAATGGAACGGGAACGATTGTTTCAACGACAGCCTTAACGTTTGGCGGTGATAATAATGCAGGGACTTACAATTCAACTGCATGGACAGGAGCTGCGAATATCACAAAAGCAGGATCTGGTGTTTTTACTTTAAGTGGAACGTCAACTTATTCTGGAAATACTCTTGTTACTGGTGGAACATTTAAGGCCGGAGCTGCTGCTGCATTTTCTGCAGGATCACTTGTGAATTTATCTTCTGGCACTACGCTGAGTCTAAATAGTAATGCGAATACCATTCTTGATTTAACTGGAACTGGCACCGTTTATCTCGGTAATGCAACTTTAACCTTAGCTAATCCAACGAGTACGTTCTCTGGATCAATAGTTGGCATAACAACTATTCATGGAGGCCTAACAAAAAATGGAGCCGGTACATTTACTCTTGCAGAAACGGGGCAAGCATTATATGGAGATTTGACAACTATTAATGCCGGAACACTTCAGGCGGGAGCAATAAGTGCATTTGCCTCTATGTCTACAGTTTATTTTCCACTTGCTGCAGGAACACTGAACCTAGCTGGGTTTCCAAATACAATAGGTGGTTTGATAGGAACTGGTGGTAGCTCAGTAACTCTAGGTGGTGGCAAATTAACTGTTGGATTTAATGGGACAAGCACTGCGTTTTCCGGGATAATATCTGGAGGTGGTGGCTTAGAAAAAGTTGGAGCAGGAACGTTAGAACTCTCTGGTATCAATACTTATACAGGCGATACCACAATTAGTGGTGGAGCCATTCAAATTTATCAGGACAGTGGACTTGGAAATGTAGCAGGATCCCTTATTTTTAATAATGGTACTTTGACTAACATTGCAGGTAATTTTTCTTCGGGAAGAGCTGTTACTCTTACAGGCCCTGGAACAATTTCTTTGAGTCTCGGTGGTGTATTAACTTTATCAGGAACTATGACAGGATCTGGAACATTTACAAAAACTGGTACAAGTACTTTAACATTTACGACTAATGGTATAAAAACATATACAGGGGCAACAACAATCGCAGCAGGCACTCTTGCTGCAGGCAGTACACAAGCATTTTCTGCAACTTCTGATGTTACGGTTCTAACAGGTGCTACTTTAAATCTTGCTTCTTTTTCAAACACAATTGGAAATTTAAGTGGTGCAGGAACAGTTAACTTAGGTACAGGAACTCTGACTTTGGGGAACTCTAATTCGACAGTTTTTTCAGGCGGTATGAGCGCAACTGCCGGAAATTTAATTAAACTGGGGGCTGGGTCTTTTACAGTATCAGGAACATGTGCTTATACAGGGACCACTGCTGTAAATGCGGGAACATTTGTTGTAAATGGGAGTGTTTCTTCTTCTGCGACAACAGTTGCATCCGGCGCTACGATCAAGGGAGTTGGAACAATTGCAGGTAGTGTCACTGTTTCTGGAATAATAGAGCCAGGTAATAGCATTGGAACATTGCATGTTGGTTCATACACTGCTTTATCAGGATCTACTTATAATGTAGAGTTATCACAAGTAACATCTGATAATATAATTGCAACTGGCGCTGTTACAATTAATTCGGGCGCCACATTAAATGTAATTCCACAAAGAGGTACTTATGATCCAAGCCACGCTTATGAGGTGATTAATGCAGCAGGGGGATTGACAGGTACATTTACAAATGTGATTACACCATCTGATCGAACAGATGTAGTGACTCAGTATACATCTGACATCCTCTATTTGTATCTAACCGTTAAGTCAGCAGTAGAAATTGGCGAAGGGTTTAATGCAAGACAAGTTGGTTATGTAATAGACTCAATTTCTGATGCAAATATCGCTGCTTGGGTAGAACCGTTAGATGACCTTTTTGATCTTTCACAAACCGAATTAAAAGTTGCGTTAAATGAGCTTTGTCCTGCTCAGTTAAAAGGGCTTGCAATCATTCAGCAAAATAATGCCGTTAGAGTGCAAAACGGAATTAGTCTACGCTTTCAAAATCTTTTAGATAGAAAACATTGTCCCCATGTAAAAGGGTGTAAAATCAATAGTAATCCTGTTTACCTTTGGATCGATGGTTTTAATTCAAAATTGAGACAACCCTCTAATTTTATCGATACAAATCCACAAGTTGGGTACCACACAAGCAGCGGTGGTGGCTCAATTGGTCTAGATTTCAATGTTGCAAAACATGGCTACATAGGAATTATGGGGGGCGGCACATACACAGATGTGAAGTGGTATAAAGATCAAGGTAGCGGACATGTTACAAGTGGGTACCTTGGAGTTTATGGCTCAGCAATAGGAACGCTAACCTTTATCAATGCTTCGTTACTTGGATCCACAAACAATTACATTGCAAGCAGAAAAATTGTTTATACCGGCGTCAATACAACCGCACATAGTAACCATAACGGAACCCAACTCTTAACTCACCTAGATGGCGGACTAAATATTAATTGTTTTGGATTTACGATCAGACCCTTTGAATCTATGGACTATATCATCCAACATGAAAGGCCCTTCACCGAAACAGGAGCTGGCGTCTATGATCTAGACGTACATAAAACAAATCCCCAGATTTTTAGAAACGAGCTCGGAATCAACTTTGCAAGATGCTTCAACATTTCCAATCGTAGTCGTATCATCGCAGATATCAAACTCAGTTGGGTCTCCGAAAACCGAATTACCGGCACTCTATTCACCTCATCATTCGTAGACTTCCCCCAAACTTTCCTTACAGAGGGTTACTACCCAAACCGCAGCCTCTTCTCACCAGGCGCCGCCCTCACCGGCAACTTTGCACAAGACTCCGCCTACATCACAGTCACTTATGACGCCGACCTTGGCCATCAATACCTTGACCAACGGACAGGCGCCCAGATCGGCATCCGCTTTTAACCCGCATTTCTCGCTTCGATAAATTGCATATCGCTCGGGCGTCCGTGCAGAGCACTGATCCGCCCATCCTACCGGACTCGCGATCTGCAATTTCTCTTTGCGATAAATGCGGGTTATTTCTCGCTTCGATAAATTGCATATCGGTGCCTGACCCCGCAAGATTGCAAGATTAGCAAATCAAGTATCGGTGCCTGACCCCGCAAGATTGCAAGATTAGGGGTTGATTTCGCGCCATTTTTTGATCACTCTGGCAGCGAGGGGGGCGGCTTCTTTGCCGTGGTCGGCAAAGCGGAGGCAGACAATGACGACTAGGTCGCTTTCTTCGAAGGTTTCGGTGGAGGTGAAGGCGGCTGTTCCAAACCAGACGTGTTTGCAGATGATGGGGCCTTCTTCTCTGTTTAGGTAGGGTCTATAGACTACTTCGGCTGTCGAGGTTTTGCCGGCCATGTAAGGTTTTGTGGTGTCATAGTCATTTTTCATGCGGGGATTTTCGGAAAGGGTTTTGATGACTGACGATCTGGCTGTTCCTCTTGCGCCGTTAACAACTTCATGCAGGCCTTCAAAGAGATAGTTTCGAATTTCATAGGGAAGATAGATTTCAGATTTGATTTCTGGAAGGGATCTCCATATAAAGGGGATGCTCGGCCTCTCTTCTGCTTCTGTAAAAAGGGGGAAGTAGATACCTACATTATAGAGGTAGTCTTTATAACGAAAGTTCTCTTTGCTCTCAATGATACTTGGGGTTTTCTGAGGTTCCAAATTGGCAATAGTGCTAATAATTTGAGGTTTTAAAAGATTGCCTCCATTCGCAAAGGCGGAAATGCAAGCGGCTGTCTGTAAAGGTGTTACGGTTAATGAGTGTTGCCCAATAGAAAACGCGTATAAGGCTGTTTGATTTGTTTGAATATCAGTTGGCAGATAGCCTTTAACTTCTCCTGGGAGATCAATTCCTGTTTTCTCTCCAAATCCTAGCATGGAAGCTGTATGGGTAAGATCTGATGGATTTTCTATAACATCTGATGATAAAAGTGAGAAATAGATGTTACTGGACCTTTCAAGCGCCCCCTTTAAATCAATCCTACCAATATTTAGGTGACCGCGCGGAATTCTTCCCCCTTTGTAAGATCTTGTAATAGGAAGACCTGCAGCTGTATACCCAAGAATTGTTGATGGAGAGAGTTTTTCTGTATAGGCTGGTGATTGATCAATTAGAGTAAGTGGGTTAAGCGAGAAGGAGTGTTTTTCTTTACCTTTGAGATAGTGCTGTCTAAGACCTTCATAACCTGTAATTAACTTAAAAATTGATCCAAGAGGGCAAGTCTCTTGAAAAGCAAAAGATTTTGCATACCCAAAACCAGATGCTGGGTAAAAATGCCTTGCTAAATCCTTTTCAGTGGCTTCCTTGCCAGCCTTTGCGGGAAAGTAATATCTTCCAAAGAGTGGTCGATTTAGTTCGCTAAAAGAGCGCATCGTCCTTAAATAGGGGATGACAAATTCAGAATCTAAAGTAAGGAGGTGATTTTTAAGTAAGTTTGCAGAGGTGATTTTGTGGTCTAAGCCTTTCTTGATGAGTGCATCAAAATAGATAAAGCGCGGATCGTTACTGTCTAATGGTGCATTGTCTAAAAGAAAAGCTGCCAAAAATTCGAAACGGTGCTTTTGAAAAAAGCTTTCAAATAGAACTTCTTCCATTTCAGTAAGGTAGTCAAGATAAGGTCTTTGATAGGTTTTATTTGCTTTTTCCTCATCGCGTTTCTCTTTAAGATAACCGGTAAAGTAGTCTTTGCGCCATTTGGGAAAATCGTGATGATGAAATACTTCTCTTGCTGTTTTTTTAATCTCATTTTGTACGCTCATCACAGCTTGATTAAATTCACGATAAGCAAAAAGTGATTCTGACCCTGTTTGTGTTAGAAGAGAATCGTCAAATAGGTGGCTCGGACAAATTAATCGAATGAGATCAAGAACTAGGATTTTATCATCATTTTCTGTAACACCACTAAGGTAAGTTGTTAGCTCTTTTGTTAACTCTCCAAGAAGAGTTGTTTTTTGCTGAAGCTTTTCTAAAATTTCTATTCGCTTTTCTTTTGAGGTATGATAAAGAGATGTTTTATGTCCTTTTTCAGGAGGGAACAGCGTATCAATCAGAGCGTGAATAGAAATTTCACCGCTCAGATTAAATAATGTTTCAGCAGTATTTTGGAGATAAATTGCTGTTTGTAAATTCATTATATGTTCAATTGCTCGCCTTACTTCCGATTTTGTAGAAAGAATCATCTCTAGATAAAGGCCAAGAGAGAGGGGCGCTACTTCTCGAAATCTTTCAGGCTTAAAAACAGCGCCAAATTCTCGTTCAAGTGGTTTGATACCATCCCAGATTTGACCAATATAGGAGGGGAGTTCAAGCCATTTCGCTGCATTAAATGAAGTTGACTTTAGTGCAAAATCATTGGGATCAAATCGTGGATAGGAAGCTAGCGCTACAATTTCACCTGTAGATGGGATCATTGCAACAATTGCCCCTCCTTTTATCCAAGGCGAAAATGCAAGGGAGTGGTCCTTTCCAGCTGTTTGAAACCGATCGTGCCTAGTCATTTCGCTTTCAATGAGAAGAGACTCAGCAAACTCTTGAAGTTCAGAGGAAATCGTTAAAATAAATCTTCTGCCTGGTGTTGCAGTATAAGATTCTGGCAATTCTCTTAATAAGTTCCCCTTCACATCAATTTCATATTTTTTTTTGCCAGAAATGCCCCTTAACTGGTCATCAAATTTACCCTCAATGCCCGATTTACCCATCTTAGATTGTAGGGTGTAGCTTTTATCTTTTAATTCTTTATACCGCTTTGATACATCTCCTGCGCTTAAAAAACCTTTTGGCAATATTGTAGGCAAGCCCATCTGGCGGTCTTTTATAAAGCGCTCTAATGTTTGCAACTCACCCTGAATCGATAAGAATTCCTTTTCGCTAATTGTTCCAAGGTATCCTAAAACATTTGCAGAGACAGGCCCCTTTGGATAATACCTTCTCGAAGATATTTGCATGGTGAGTCCTGGCCAGTCACGTTCTCGTATTCGAAGCTTATAATAATCTTCCTCTGAAATATTTTCTTTTAAAACAAAAGGGGTATTTGGAAATAAAGAGACCTTACTGTGGATCAAATCCTCTATGTATACAGGATCTAATCCAAGATTTTCGCCTAGAAAAGCGGACAACTTAGATATGTATTCTTTTCTGTAATAAATTCTTTTTCGCTTCCCAAAAGCATCTTTTTCGTATGTAACCCTTGGCAAATTGCGGATTTGATCAAACATAACCGATGCATTGTACTGAATTTTATTCACCGCAAGAGGAATATTAAATCGATCCCTGATCGTCCCTCTGTTGGGAATATCTATAACAACCTTTTGACGAGGTCGCATTGAAAGCTCTTTATGTTCTTCATGCTTAACAACACCCAAATACCAAACTCGAATTCCAATAAGCAAAAAGGCAAGTAAAATTATATTTAGAACATGAGACGCTTTGGCAGGGACATCCTTCATTTTTCCAGTATAAAAAAAATCCCTATATAGGGGAACAACTCAAAAAGAAAGATTCACCGCAGAGACTCTGAGAGCAATATTGATTTTTTTTACTATTGTTTTTCCTCTGCGCCCTCTGTGATCTCTGCGACTCTGCGGTGAGTCTTTCTTTTATTTTTCAAAAGAGTAAATAAGAGACTTGGCAAAAATACCCAAAGTGTGAGAAGATGTTATACCTACCAGGACGCGCCTGTGGTTCAATGGTAGAACAACAGCCTTCCAAGCTGTGAGTGTCAGTTCGATTCTGATCAGGCGCTATTTAAGAAACTTTATTTATGTTGAGAGGATATTTTGACTACGAAACAAAGAGATTTGAAGATCACGATTAAAGATCTGTTGGAAGCTGGGGTACATTTCGGACACCAGACACAGCGTTGGAACCCAAAAATGAAGAAATATATCTTCGGTGAGCGCGGTGGCATTCATATTTTAGACCTATCAAAGACAATGCATCAAATTAGAGCTGCATGTGATGTGGTTGCAAAAGTAATTGAGAAGCATCAAAGTATTTTGTTTGTAGGTACAAAGAAGCAGGCAAAGATTGTCATTAAAAAATGTGCTGAAGATTGCGGTGAGTTTTATGTTTGCGAAAGATGGCTCGGTGGAATGTTAACAAACCTTACAACACTCAGACAGTCTGTTAAAAAGCTTGAGCGTATTGAGAAGAAAGTTTCTGCTGGTAGAGAAGGGATTACGAAAAAAGAACTTTCAATGATGTCTAAAGAACAAGAAAAATTGAATCGTAACCTTTCAGGAATTCGCGCAATGAGAAAACCACCTGGTTTACTAATTATCGTGGATTCTGTAAAAGAACATATTGCTGTATTAGAAGCAAAAAAATTAGGCATACCTGTAATGGCAATTGTCGACACAAACTGTGATCCTGATTTAATTGACTACGTAATTGCTGGAAATGATGACGCTTTAAAAAGTAACCAAATCATTCTTCAAGCATTAGCTCAAACTATTCTTGAGAAAAAAGAAGAGCTTGGAATTGCAGTTGGCGGTATTGAAGAGATGATGGATGACGAAGACAAGCCAAAAGAAGAAAAAAAGCGTTACAATAACAAAAGACGTGATAAAGAAGAAGTTGCAGTGGGAGGCAAAGAATGAGCGTAATTACTGCCGATCAGATCAAACAACTTAGAGAAAGAACAGGTGTAGGTCTTGCAAAATGCAAATCTGCATTAGAAGCCGCCGGTGGAAACATTGAGAAGGCGATTGAAGATCTTCGAAAAGCAGGTATTGCTTCAGCGGTTAAAAAAGAAGCAAGAGAAACAAAAGAAGGTCGCGTTGAATTTTTTGAAACGCCCGAAACTCTTGCAGTTCTTGAATTAAATGCTGAAACAGATTTTGTTGTGAACAATGAAAGATTTCGTCAGTTGCATCAGCAGCTTGTAGAACTTCTTGCAAAAGCAAAATCAGAAACAGTTGCAGAATTTTTACTCACACCGTTGCCAAAAGATCCTTCAAAAACTGTTGATGATCTTAGAAAGGAACTTATTTCCGTTCTTGGCGAAAACATTGTTGTATCTAGAATTGTAACCATAGCAAAGGTGCCAAATAGATCGCTTGGAATATATTCTCATATGAATGGCAAAATTTTTGTGGCAGTAGAGTTAGACGGTTCTTCAAAAGAAGATGCGTTTGCTAGAGATATCGGTATGCACATTGCAGCAGAATCACCTGATTATTTGAATGCTGATGAAGTACCAGCAGAATTAAAAGCAAAAGAAATTGAAATTGCAGAAAGCCAAGCTCCTAAAGATAGACCTCCTCAAGTACTTGAGAAGATTCTTCAAGGTAAATTAAAATCTTTCTTTGATCAAGTATGTCTTTTAAATCAAAAATACATCAAAGATAATGCAATTACTATTGCGGATTTAGTAGCTAAAAAGAGCAAAGAAAGCGGCGAAAACTTATCTATTGTTAAGTTTATCCGCTTTCAAGTAGGAAATTAGTTTCTATTGGAGTGAGGAGTTTGAAGCCATATAAGCGGATATTACTCAAGCTCTCGGGCGAAGCGTTAGTTGGAAAGCAGGGTTATGGCATTCATTATCCTGCTTGCCAAGAAATTGCTGACATCATCAAAGAAATTCAAGATTTAGGCATTGAAATTGGAATTGTTATCGGCGGCGGAAATATATTTCGTGGCGCTGAGGCTTCACAATTTGGTTTCGAACGAACACCAGCAGACAATATCGGAATACTAGCAACCTGCATTAACGGCCTTGCTTTACATCAAGTGCTCCATTCCATGGGCGCAAAAGTTCGAGTAATGAGCTCTAGAAATTTTGATGGAATTATCGAACCCTACAATTGGCAACAAGCAAACTGGTATCTTATGAAAGGTGTCATAGTCATTTTTGTGGGCGGAACTGGTAATCCTTATTTCACAACAGATACAGCAGCAGCTCTCAGAGCTAGTGAAATCGGCGCAGAAGTTGTGATTAAGGCGACAAAAGTAGATGGGGTCTATGATAAAGATCCAAAAAAACATAGTGATGCCAAAAAATATCAAACTCTTTCCTATGAAGATGCCCTTGGTCTCCACTTAAAAGTAATGGACGCTGCCGCGGTTGCCCTTTGCAGAGAAAACGAAATTGAAATACGAGTAGGCAATCTTTTTTCAAGAGAGGATATCCTTAAAATAATTACTGAAAGAGTTGGCGGCACATTGATTTCAAAAAGCAAAACCACCTTTGCAGGTGTATCAAGGAAAAAAAGAGCATGAGCGATATCGTAAAAGAAGTAGAAAAAAAGATGACTCTCGCAGTAGAGCATCTCAAAAAAGAATATCAAGGATTAAGAACAAATCGTGTTAATCCCCAAATGTTAGATGATGTTAAAGTCGAAGTTTACGGCTCAATGACACCCATTAAAGCTCTTGGTACAATCACCATTCAAGATCGCAATCTGATCATCACCCCCTTCGACCCTAGCACAACCGTCTCCATCGTAAAAGGAATTCAAACATCCAACCTCAAATTGAGCCCTATTCAAGAAAAGGCAATGATCAGAGTTCCTGTCCCGCCACTAAATGAAGAGCTCCGCAAAGACATTGCAAAACAAGCAAAACAGAAAATGGAGCAGTCCAAAACCACCATTCGCGATATCCGCAAACAAGGTAACGACCTCCTGCGCGATGGCAAAAAAGCCGGCACAATTACTGAAGACATGGTCAAAGGACTCGAGAAAAAAATACAAGATCTGACAGATAAATATTGCAAACTACTCGACGAAACGTACACAATAAAAGAAAAAGAAATTCTAACAGTATAGCTTGCAAAAAAAAGACGACTTCGTATATGATAACAGGCCTTGATAACGTAGATAGGGTTTTTAGTTAAGTATGGCCCCATCGTCTAGTCTGGCCTAGGACACTAGATTTTCATTCTAGCAACAGGGGTTCGAATCCCCTTGGGGTCAAAGTCTACGTTAGACAAGACCGTCAAACATCCCATATGTTTGGCAGGAAAAATTTGTGATATGGGGTTTTAGCTCAGCGGTAGAGCACCTCCCTTTTAAGGAGGGTGTCGATGGTTCGATCCCATCAAGCCTCATTTCCTTTACTTTCTAATAGACAGGAAGTTAAGATGATAATCTTTAAAATACTAACTAAAAGTTAAAATTAAATGATTGTTAATGTTGTAGTTTGAGCTACATCAATGTATCCCTGACTTTTATCCTGAACCAAATTATGAGGAAATCCTATGGTCCATGTAGATCAAACATCATATAGACTAAAAGCAGTTGCGCTAGCATGTTGCGGGTATCTTTTAGTTTGTGCCGGTGCTTCAAATTTTTCTGAAAATAATACATACTCTCCTGGAGGAAACAACTCGATTCAACTTACTGCTGAAAAAGCACATGCTTTGGTTATGGGACGTACGTTTCTTTCTACAGAAATCGAAGCTAAAATTGGGGATATTGATATCTCTTCAAATGGTACGTTAATATATACGTCAAATTGGTATAGTTGGGGGAGGAAGCTAAAGGACAGCTTCATTTCATGGATAAGATATCCTGAAATAGTAGAGTTTAATCATGATGGAATGCGTGTTGTTCAATGTATAGATAAATTTTCTGCTGCTTTAGGTGATTTCAATGTTTTTACATATAATGACACGCTAAGTCATCAAGAAGTGTGTTGGGAATCGGGATTGTCTATTAATTCTGGTCACCTTCTTGCTGCACTTAAAGGTGAATTGAGAAGTAGTAGATTTGCTCATACTTCTTATCATATTTGTCTTAACAGTCGTCCAAAGAAGTGTGTAAAAATGGGTTCATTGAAGCAACTGAATGGCCAGTCAAAAGATAAGCGAGAGCTTTTGCTGTCGAAGCATACAGCAGTTGGTTGTGTAACATCCAATCCTCGAACAGGAAAGTCTTCAGTCATGCAATTTTTTATTCCTGACACTGGAGTTAGTGAAGAGATTAATATAGATGCTGCGTGTGTCGATGCAGCAGGTGCGGCAGGTGCAGCAGGTGGCAAATTTACTAGTTAATTCAATACGTAAATTTTAAATTATGTGCAACTTCTCTTTTTAACAATTTATTAGCGCATTTATTTGGAATATGCACTTATACTGCTCGTGTTTCAAAATTTGGTTTTTTCTGCGTCATAAACCCCCATCTTTAAATTTGGCTCGGCCTTATCTAGTGCAAATAGCACTCGGCCTCGCCAACAGCTTTGCTTAATTCAAATTTGGAGGTTTCTGACTTGAAAATCCCCAATTTTTGAATCACTCTCAGTATAGCCCGCATTTCTCACAAACACCCCTTGAAAGTCGGTTAAGATGAGGTGACAGATTGCGCCGAATTTTCTAGTTTTTGTAAGAAATGCGGGTTAGCACTTTCCGTTCTGTTTCTATTTCTTTTATTGAAATTGCACTATGGTTTTAGCTCATTTTTAGGTTCACTTCTCTGCAGCGTTTGGGTTTTCTTAAGACCGAGATCCTGAGAAATATCTTAATAATAAATGAATGCTTCTGTTAAGATGCTTCTTAGTCCATTCAATATTAAAAGTAAGGGAGAATAGTATGAGTTTACCATTGCCATCTGGGCTTAGTATTTCCTGTGATCCACTTATTCATAATGATCCGGAAGAGCGATCTGGAATGCTTATGGCTACCGCATCATTTGCAGCTACCGGGGGATTTGGATTTTGTGGTGCAGTGTTACTTCATGGATCACCGCTATTTTTAGGTTTAACTGCCGCTATAAGTGGTGTAGGCCTTTTAGGATGCTGGCCTTCTACTGGTTGTTATGTGCCCACATGCAGGCATGAAGCAGGGCTTGGAGTGCGAGTGGTTACTCAGCAGGAGGCGCCTACACAACAAGGTTTTGAAGAAGGAGATATTATTCAAGAGATTGCATTTACTGAAACTAGTACAAGTTCATCAACTCTTTAAAAAAAATGTCTGATTGCCCTTGATTCTGTAACTTTTATACTAGGGGGTCAGACGTCATGTGTTCATGTGTCACACATGAACACATG
>CAZKFL010000004.1:28891-91219 GCA_964552055.1 uncultured bacterium | reverse complement strand
TGTGATAAAAAAAAGAAAAAGGGCAGCGATATTAGGATCCGCTTCGCTCACAAGATATCAAGAATAAACAACTAATGCGAATTATTTTCACAATTCACGTAAGCTATTTATAATACATTAGCTTACGTTAGGCGATGGATATTAATAATTTATCATTCCCTTTTTATCCTGTGAGCGAAGCGGATCCTAATATCGCTGCGGTCTTTCTTTTTTATCGTGCATATCAAGGGCATCCTATTAATCATATAAAATAGGTAGTAAAAGTAGCATTAAACAGCGCCAAATTTGACGCCCCCAAAGCTAGCCCGCATCATTAAAAGCCCTGCAAACTGACTTGTTTGAGCACGTTACGTAACTGGATGGTCTTTTTTTGCCTGTCAGGTGGTAAATCACCTCTGGCTAAACGGGAAGTAAGCTTTACGATCATGTGCTGTAATTTCATTTTTTCATCTGAACAGAATTGCCAGGCAGCTGGATTATTCTGAACAGCCAGACGAAGAACTTCTATATCATTTTGATAATGTAGAAAATATCGCAAAAAAAGTCCGTCTACTTGCACTAAACACTTAGCAAGATCGTGATCATGAACATATCTATGCTGAATGTACCTTCTCTTAGGCAATAATTTCATTATTAGATCTACAGCCTCTTCACTAAATAGTGAGAGGAAATCACGAATTTCTGCAACGGATAAATGCTCTACTTTTATCCAATCAGCAATAAAGAGCGCATGTCTTGAGTGGGCCGTATTCGGCAGTTTTTGTACAAGCAAAGGTTTGAAGGGTAAAATATGATGATCTGCGAAAAGTTTATAAGGCGCTCTAACCATCACAGAAAATCTGCGATCTCCCATATCCCAGCCAGCAAATTCTCTAAGAAACCTAGGATCATTGATTACCTTTTTAGCCATTTCTTCATGAATAAATTGCGGCGGAATATCTTGAACATACTCAGTCCCAAATGAGGCTACAAGGTCTGCCAAATTCTGTGTGAAAGCCGACTTAGGCATATCCCTTGAAAACAAGTGCCTTTCTCGTAATACTGCCTCATAAAATTGTTCTGAATCATAAGGACAATGACTCATATATAGTAAGCTATTAGCAGATCGAACCATGACCGATATCCACATCTTTTCTGTTTGGTACTCTCTTGGTATCTCTAGAATAATTCTAGGGTGTAATATATTAACAATCCCAGAAAAAAATTCGGCAAGCTTTGCTTGAGGGAGTAAGGATATAAAATCAGGGATATTTAAAACTTTTTCCCATTGAGTTCTAAAAAAATATAATAGAAAATCACATCTAAGCTTATATGGAATACAACTGATAAGATGAGAAAATTGAGGATTTCTAAATTTTCGAAACTCACGAAAAAATGTATGAACCACTGCCTTTTTGATTTCATCGCTCCAAATATCTGTACTACACACACTTACTGCGCGCCAATCTTGCTTTAAATACTCCAATAAATGGCTCTTTGATACATACCTTAATAAACTGTATTTAATGTAGTCAGAATTTCTTGAGGCACACTCCATTGCATAATCAATTTTACGCTCTCTTATATCAGCAGGCAAATAGGAAAAATTACAAATTTTTTTTCTTATAGCGGCATTTACCACAGCCGTATCAAAACACCGCCTTTCAACATGCTTTAAAAAAGCACTTTGGCCGGCTTCAATCAACTTTAGGATAATTGCCTTGTCTCTTTGAAGAGCTTCGGGCAAACACACATATGTCAAATCTTTTGCAATTACCCTTTCAATGAAACTCTTTTTTTTACCGGTTACGGTATAGAAAGACCATGCAATTGAGTCAAAAAAAGTGCTTATAAGTTCGCGAATAAATGCGGACACTTCTCTAGCTACGCCGGTAGTAAAACTTACTATTTTAGTTATTGGGCGAGCGATCGGATGATCCGTAAATCTCTCTGCTATTCCAACTGGAAAATGTATCATTTAACCCTCAAAAAGCACTTATTAATATAGATATTGTACTTTATGCGATACTTTAACTGTATTAAAATTATTAGTTTACGAGCTTTTTGAAATTGATGGAGAGCCAATCGCCTTCGATTGCTTCACCAATTGCTTGCCACTCTTGCATTTCTTTCAGGTAAGAATCTCTCTCCTCTTTTAGGAGGCCAGAGGCAAGGAGCGTGTGGGGATGATCTTTAATAAAGGGGTATTGCTTAAGGGCTATGCGCTGCTCGGAGGAGATCATGTTAATAAGGACTAGGTCGACTTTTGGAGGCTCTTTGTTAAGGTGAATGTCTAGATTGTTCAGTTTAAAGTTTTCGCGAGAGTGAAGGATGGCATCTTCGTCAATTTCAAATGCGTAAACTTCTTTAGCCCCAAGAAGGGCTGCTGCAATGGAAAGTATTCCGGAGCCGGAGCCAATATCGATGACGATTTTATCTTTAACAAGAGGTTTTAAAAAATTAAGCATAAGTTTTGTTGTGGGATGAGAAAGATCTCCAAAGCCAGGGCCTGGCTTTAGGCGAAATGAGAGGTCTTTTGTTAGGGGGATCACTCCGAAACCATCTTTAAAAAAGGGGGAATGTATTTTCCAAATCTTATCCCAATTAATCAAACTTCTTTAACTCCACTGATAATTTTTTTAAATAGGTCAGATAATTTAGATGTAGACCGTCCTTCATAAACATGAAAATGGCGACGAGCATCGACTCCTCCCCATCCACCTGCAAAAAATACTTGCTCTCTAGGCAGTGAGGTTATAAGTAAATCTATGTCCTCCGCTGAAAGTCTTTTCTTAAATACTCTTCCATCTACTAATGTTAAAGAAGTTGCATGTTCACAGCTTTCCTCTGGTCTACAAGCGTTGGAAACCGTAAATGATTTTATTTCAGGAAATCCACTACTCATTGACACATCCTAGACTCTGTTAAATTTTTATAAAGAATATCAAAGACATTGTTTTCTAAGCAATGAATTTAACTTGGTAAAAAAGTCAAAAATAATTGATACTGGAAAGGCTATAAAACTAGGCTTGGGGTTTAGAATGAAGAAGGGGCAGCACTACAACGGTTTTCATGTAAAAGAATTTCATAATCTTAAGGAAATTGGCGTAGAACTTTTTCATATCATTCACGAAAAGAGCGGCGCTGAAGTTGTCCATATCAAGGCAGACGATGAAGAAAATGTGTTTGCGTTAACCTTTAAGACATATCCATACGACAGCACAGGCATTGCTCATATCTTAGAACATACAACTCTTTGTGGTTCAGAAAAATTTCAAATTCACGATCCGTTTTTTTCCATGCTAAGACGGAGCAGCAATACCTACATGAACGCGCTCACCGCAAAATTATGGACCGCTTATCCTGCTGCGTCAAAGATCAAAAGTGACTTCTATAATCTTTTAGATGTTTATCTAGACGCTACATTTCACCCTCTTTTAAAAAAGACAAGCTTTGAGCAAGAAGGGTATCGCTTTACATTTACGGATCCGAAAGATCCCAAAACTCCACTTACGATCCAAGGTATTGTTTTTAATGAAATGAAGGGGGTATTTTCAAATCCCGATTCAGTTCTTTGGAGAAAGCTTGCTTGTGGTCTATGTCCGAATACGCCATATGGTCATGATTCAGGGGGGGATCCGAAAGAAATCCCTAAACTCACTCATCAAGATTTAATTGATTTTCATCATCAGTATTACGCTCCCAGTCGTTGCATATTTTATTTTTATGGAAATATCCCCATAGAAGAGCATTTAGATTACATTGAGAAACGAGTGCTTAGCAAAGCCGAAAAACTTGAAGCTATTCCTCCTATTGTTAAGCAACCAAGATTTAAAGAGCCTAAAAAAGAAGATAGTTTTTATCCAACTGGTGAGAGTGATTTAAAACAAAAAACTTTTATAGGGTTTTCATGGCTTACAACTGATGTTAAAAATGGTGATGAGCTCTTAGCCCTTACTCTTCTCGACTCGATTTTAATGGATACGGATGCATCACTTTTGAAGCACAAACTTCTCAATTCAGGTCTTTGCGTGGATGCTGGATCTGTAATTGATACTGAAGCTAGAGACACCCCTTATGCTCTAATATTAAGAGGTTGCGAAAAGGAAAATGCTGATAAGATTGAAGAGTTTTTATTTACATCCCTAAAAGAAATTGCATCTCAAGAAATTCCAAAGGATTTAATTGAAGCTTCCCTTCATCAATTAAAGTTTTCTCGCAACGAAATTAGTGGTGATAGCGGACCTTATGGACTTGATTTATTTGGCAGGAGCGTAATCCCCTATCTTCAAGGTGGCTCTCTCATCGAAGAATTAAAAGTTCATTCTGCATTTGAAAAATTAGAGTCTCTCGTTTTTGAAAAAGATCTTCTAACTAAACTTATTCAGGATCAACTCATTAATAATCCTCATTACTACAGATTGACTCTTGCCCCAAACCAAACTCTGCTTAAGACTATGCAAGAGGAAGAACTTACCTTTATTAAAGCTAAACAAGAATCCTTAAAACCGGAAGAAATCAACTGCCTTTTACAAGATGCAGTAGAACTTGAGAATTATCAATTGGCAAACGAAACAGAAGATGATTCCTGCCTTCCAATTTTATCGCTCAATGAAATCCCAAAAGATAGTCCGTACTTTCCTCTTCATAAGGAGACATTTGATCAACTTGCCGTCTATCATCATGAGTGCTTTACAAATGGAATTATCTATGCTGATCTTGTTTTTGATATTCCTCAAGTAGCCGAAAAAGACCTTTTTTATCTACGCCTTTTCTCATCACTCTTAACAGATCTTGGTGCAGGTGGACGATCCTATGTGGAAAACTTGAAACACATTCATAAAAAAGTTGGTGGCATCTGGACATCTCTTTCTTTAAATGTGCAAAAAGACAACAACGAAACTTGTTATCCTACTTTTTCCATTTCAGGAAAAGCCTTAAAAGAAAATAGCAAAGAACTTTTCCATTTATTAAAAGACTTTGTGATAAGCCCTGAT
This sequence comes from uncultured bacterium, assembly GCA_964552055.1. Lineage (GTDB taxonomy): Bacteria > Chlamydiota > Chlamydiia > Chlamydiales > 2-12-FULL-49-11 > VGMD01. The sequence goes on along the minus strand of CAZKFL010000004.1, from coordinate 86,243 downwards.
TTAAAAGACCGCGAACGTATTAAGGAACTGATTGTACAATCATATACTTATTTGCAGCAGAAACTAAACAGTCATTCTATTCAATATGCGCTAAAGGAATCAGCTTCCGGATTTTCTCCTTGGAATTTCCTATCAAATCTTTGGCATGGGCTTCCTTATTATAAATTTCTAGAAAACCTAATGATTGATTTAGAAAGCAATATTAGTGAAATCATTGAGAGATTTGAGCACCTAAGCAAATCCCTTTTTCATCTAAACAACCCCCACTTTGTCCTTTCTTGCGATGCAGAGACATATAAAAATCTAAGTGAAAATGATTTTTACGGATGGAAAACATTTTCAGACGCATCAATCTCATTCTGTCCTTGGGTAGAACTTTCCAAACCAGAGCAAGTAATAAATTCTGCAAAAGGAATTGCCTATCCAATTGCACACAATGCAATGTCTCTTGAAACAGTCACTATGTCTTCTAGATATGCAGCATACTTGAAACTTGCAAGTTACCTTTTTGAAAATCTTGGACTCCATAGCCAAATTCGTGAAGAAGGTGGAGCGTATCACTGTGGCGCTAAATACAACATTCTTACAGGAATCTATCAATTTTTTAGTTCCAGAGACCCAAATATTTCTTCCACCTATAAAGCATTTAATACTGCAGTTGAAATGATTGCTGCAGGTGAATTTACTTCAGAGGACTTATTGGAAGCAAAACTTGGATATCTACAAGATGTTGATGGTGTAGTCCCACCAGGCTCACGCGCTTCAATCACCTACTTTCAACACAAAGTAGGACTTACAAAAGAAGTCAGGCAAAAATTCAGAGATCAAATCTTAAATGCAACAGCGGAAGACATTATTCTTGCAGTCAAAGAGTGCTTGCTCCCTAAATTACTAACAGATGCGGTACAAATCACTTACGCAAATATCGATCTCATCCATAAAGAGCTCCCTCTCTTTGCAGCAAAAAAACTACCGCCCATGGTCGAAGCCCCTCTCTAATCTAAAGTAAAAAAGAGTTCACCGCAGAGATGCGGAGAACGGCGAAATCACAGAGAATAAAAGAAAGCTTATTTTCTCTTTCTCTGCAATCTCGGGGTTCTCCGCGTCTCTGCGGTGAATTTACTTAACTACTGCTGCTGGGGTGTGGGATGCTGTGGAATGTTGCTCTTCCATGATAATTCATGAGTATCACAAGTCTTTCTTTTGGATTAGCACTCTCTAGCGATTTTTTAAGGTCAGTAACAGATGCAACTTTTTGCCCATTAACAACCATGATCACACTACCAGGAGTCCAGCCAAGCAAAGCAGCTATTGTTCCAGGAAGAACCTTGCTAACAACAACTCCTTTTTCTTCAGCTTTTATTCCAAATTTACCTGCATTTTCAGGAGTAATTTGTTCTACAAAAATACCTAATTTGTGAATGATATCACCTTCAGTAGATGCTTCTTTTGCTTTAGATCCCAAAACGATATGTATTTTTTTCTGTTTTCCATCACGAAGAATTGTCATATTGCATTTTTCGCCAGCAGGTAGTTTTGCTAGAGTTGTGTAGAGTTGTTTTGAAGATTTAATAGTTTCTCCATTGAAGTCAACTACCACATCTCCTGCCTGAAGACCCGAAGTAGCAGCTGATGAATCGGGAACAACTTCAGCAATCAAAGCGCCAGTAGTCCCCTTTTTTAATCTAAAACCTGTGCAAAGATCTTCACTCAAATCTTGTATCTGAACACCAAGAAATGCCCTGTCAACGGATCCTCCTTCTTGAATTTGGAGATAAACCATCTTTGCTATATTACTTGGAACTGCAAAACCAACGCCAATATTACCACCAGTTTTAGATAAAATTGCCGTATTAACACCAATTACTCTTCCATTCAAATCGACAAGAGGACCACCAGAATGACCTGGATTAATAGCTGCGTCGGTTTGTATAAAATCTTCCAACTGGGAAATTTGCAAATCACCTCGATGCGTTGCAGAAATCACACCTGCAGAGACAGAGTCACGCAGTTTAAATGGATGACCGATAGCCATAACCCATTGAGCAACTTCAAGTTCATCAGAATCGGCAAATTCAAGAAATGGCAAATCATCACCCGCTTTAATTTTCAGTACGGCCAAATCTGTGTTTGGATCGCAACCAATAAGTTCTGCTTCGTATTGCTTTTCAATGTCATCATACTTCTCTACAATAATTTTACTACCATCTTTGATCACATGGTAATTCGTAACAATATAACCATCAGAGGAAACAATAAAACCCGTGCCAGTACTCACCTGCTGAGAGTTTTGAGGTTGTCCTCTTTGCGGACCTCCCGAAAATCCAAAAAATCGATTAAATAAATCATCTTGAAACTGTTCAAATGGATTACTTGAATCACCAAATGGATTTAAATGGCCGCCACCTGTCTCTACTCGAATATGAACAACAGCTGGTCTACATTTTTTTGCTACATTAATAAATGCTTGAGAAAGACTCTTCCCACAACTTTCACATGCTGTTGGATCCTTGAGTCCAGCCTCCACAAAATTCATTGCTCCAAAGATAGGCAGTGCACATAACAACAATCTTTTCATAGAAATTATCTCCTTTTCACGTAAGATTTCATCCTACCACAACTTCATTTTTTTTTCACATGTTCCAGATAAAAAAAAGACCGGCATTACTACCGGCCCTAAAGACAAACGTCTTAGTGAATGCAAAATTAATTAACAGCTTCACGTAAAGCTTTACCAGGACGGAAAGCAGGCACTTTCTTGGCAGGTATTTTTAACACTTTGCCAGTCTGTGGATTTCTTCCTGTTCTTGCTTTTCTCTTAGCAACTCTAAAAGTACCAAAACCTACTAATTGTACGTCTTTTCCTTTTTTGAGAGACTTTGATACTGCTTCAATGTAAGCATTAACAAATTTTAATGTATCAGCTTTAGTAAAGCCTGTTTTTTCAGATACATCATTAATTAGATCACTTTTATTCACGAGATACCTCCGTATTGGTTAAGAGTTAATCACCAGCTTATGCTAAGTACACAATACTGACAAGGGGTCTTCACACTTTTTTTTTACAATTTAGCAAATTCCTCTCGAGAACTCGCTCACAAAAAAAATTTAACGACAGCTAAAAGACAAATTAAAAAAGAATTCACCGCAGAGACGCAGAGAACAAAATAAAAAAGAGAAAGAATTTTACTTATTTTTTTGTCTTTTTACTCTCTGCGACCTCTGTGTACTCGGCGCCTCTGCGGTGAATTCTTTTTTATGTGAAGTTAGGTACGGGTCTGGCGGATGCCTTCAATGCTTTGCACCGCAAAGATAAGAAAGATTGCACCTATTAAAAAAAGCCCAATTAAAAAGGAGGCAACACAAAGAATTGCTGAAAAAAAGAATGATACATAAAGTGCAAATCTTATCGATTTAGGTCCAAATATCCAATCTAAAACAACTCTAACTAGTTGTCCACCGTCAAGAGGAAGGATCGGTAATAGATTCACAAACGTCCAAAACAAATTGATATAGCGGAATTTCTCAATCACTGAGCGCACAAAGGGAGTTCCATAAGGAAACTGAAGCATTATGCTTGCACCTACAAAGAGGAAGAAACCGAAAAGTGGGCCCATCAATATCACGATGAACTCTTTCCACGGTTTTAATTTAATTCCTTCTGGAATTGTTAGACCACCGAATGCAATGAGTTCAATTCGGGGATTTTGACCAAAAACTTTTGACGCTACTGCGTGACCAAGTTCATGAAAAAGAACGGAGACAAAAATAATTCCGATCCAAACTGCGGTTCCAATGATTGAATAAGAATTTAAATAACCAATTACACCTGCTGTCAGAAAAAAAAACGGTGAAATTTTTAAAGGTATTTTTTTCATTTTAATGCTTCCCAGATTGCTTTTCCCATATCAGCCGGAGAATGTGCGACATTCACCCCTGCTTTTTGTAAAGCATCCATTTTATCCTTTGCGCCCCCTTTTCCACCAGAAATAATTGCACCTGCATGTCCCATTCTTTTTCCAGATGGTGCTGTTTGCCCAGCAATAAAGGCTGCAACAGGTTTGCTAGAGTGAGATTTTATCCATTCTGCTGCCTCCTCTTCAGCTGATCCACCAATCTCACCAATCATTAATATCCCTTTTGTCTCAGGATCATTTTCAAATTCTTGCAAAACATCAATAAAATTGGTCCCATTTGTTGGATCGCCTCCAATACCAACACACGTAGTTTGGCCAAGACCATTTTTTGTGGTTTGCCATACAGCTTCATAAGTCAGCGTGCCAGATCTTGATACAATCCCAACTTTTCCAGGCTGATGTATGTAGCCTGGCATAATTCCTATCTTGCATTGTCCTGGCGTAATGATACCTGGACAGTTAGGCCCTATCAGACGGGATTTGCTTTTACTCATAATTTTTTTAACTTTAAGCATATCAAAAATAGGAATCCCTTCTGTGATACAAATAATTAACTTGATCCCTGCTTCCTCAGCCTCAATTATGGCATTTGCTGCAAATTTCGGCGGAACAAAAATCATTGTGGCATCAGGCTTTACAGCAAGGACACAATCTTTCACAGAATTAAATACCGGAATACCAATCTCTGTTTCAGTTCCTCCTTTTCCAGGTGTCACCCCACCAACTATTAAAGTCCCATACTCATAACATTGCTCTGTATGAAAGCTACCGGCGCTCCCTGTAATTCCCTGACAAATGAGTCTCGTATTTTTATCAATTAGAATGGGCATGTTCGACCACCTTTTTGGCTGCATCGGTTAAATCATCAGCGGCTATTATTTTTAGCCCCGAATTTCGTAATAGCTCTTTTCCCTTCTCCACATTCGTACCCTCTAAACGAACAATCAAAGGCACCTTGATATGAAGCTCTTTAGCAGCATCAATAATTCCTTCTGCAATCACATCGCAGCGCATGATCCCACCAAAAATATTTACCAGAATCGCCTTCACATTTAAGTCACTTAGAATTAACGCAAAGCTTTTTGATACTTTTTCCTTATTAGCGCCACCACCTACATCTAAAAAATTTGCAGGCGCTCCACCATGGTACTTGATCAAGTCCATTGTAGCCATAGCAAGACCTGCGCCATTAACCATACACCCAATATTTCCATCAAGCGCTATGTAGGCCAAATCCATATCATGAGCAACCGCTTCTTCAGGAGATGACTGACTTGGATCATACATTGCCTTAATTTCAGGATGTCTAAATAACGCATTATCATCGATTGCAAATTTAGCATCTAACGCCCACAAGTGCCCCTCTTTGTCCTCAATTAATGGGTTGACTTCCAGTATGTCCCCATCCTTTTCGACAAACGCTTTACAGAGATTTCTTAAAAATATTTTTCCTTCTTCTTTCAAATCACCTGTCCAATCCATAAAGCGGCAGACAGTATCTAAGCTAAGTTCATGAATATTACCATCTAACTCAAAATGAACTTTTAAGATCCTTTCAGGCGATTTTTCAGCAATCTCTTCAATTTCAGTCCCACCATCCGGAGAGACCATAAGCAGTGGCTTTGCTTCTGCTCTGTCAACAAGCAGACCCACATAATATTCCTTAGCAATATCAGCTAATTCCGAAATCATCACTTCATGACAAATAATTCCTTCAGGCCCAGTTTGCTTGGTCACAATCTTCATACCTAAAAGCTCTTTTGTCTTTTGAATGATCTCTTGGCGAGACTTCGCAATTTTAACACCACCTGCCTTGCCCCTACCGCCAGCATGAACTTGAACCTTAATAACAGCTTCAGTAACGCCCAAAGCGTCAATAGCTTCTTCTATATCCTCAGGTCTTGAAACAATCCTAAATCTTTGACAGGGAATCTGATACCCCATTAAAATATGCTTTGCTTGATATTCATGTATATTCATAATTTCCCTCTATTATTGTTATGTGTTACACTTTAGCAAAATTCAAGGTCTAATTTATGTTTAGTCTCTTTAAGACTGGTTTTCATAAACTTAAGAAAGCACTCTCCAAAACAGCCAGCTACTTTACAACCGAGCTTGGAGCTATTTTTAGAAGGCCGCTTGACGATGAAACCCTAGAAAACCTTGAAAAAGTGCTTTATGAGGCAGGCCTTGGATCTATAATCGTATCCGAATTCATTGAAGTCATCCAAAAGTTCCACAAAAAAAATCCCAAAGCAAAACCTGCGGACTATCTACTTGAGCTGCAAAAAACCTCTGCGGCGCTGTTAGAAGAACCTAGCAAAATATCAACTTCCTCACCACCAATAGGTTATTCAAAACTCATTCTTATTGTTGGCGTAAACGGAGCAGGCAAAACTACAACTCTTGCGAAACTTGCTAACCTTTATAAAGAGGATGGGGAAAAAGTTCTGATCGCTGCAGGAGATACCTTTAGAGCAGCCGCCATCGAACAACTAGATCTTTGGGCCACAAAAACAGGCATCGACCTTGTTAAAACTCACACAGGCGCAGATTCCTCCGGAGTCCTCTATGATGCCCTTATGAAAGGAAGGGCTAAAGATTATACAACCATACTTTGTGATACTGCAGGCCGTCTTGAATCAAAAACAGACCTCATGCACGAGCTCGAAAAACTGACAAGAATCGCCCATAAATTTGACGAAACCGCCCCCCATGAAACCTACCTCATTATTGACTCTACCCTTGGCCAAACAGCCCTCGAACAAGCCCGCATCTTTCACAAATTTGCTCCCCTTACAGGCCTTATCCTCACCAAGATCGACAGCTCTTCAAAAGGAGGCATTGCCCTATCCATCTACCGCGAACTCAAAATCCCCATCAAATACCTCACCTTCGGCGAACAAATTGACGACATCGCTCCTTTCGATCCCATAAGTTACACAAAAGCATTATTTTCCCTCTAAGAATCTACCTTAAAACCTTTAATGTATCCGAATCTTGCGTAGTTTAAAACTTCTGTGGTATGATGAGATGATATGCAAGAGCTCATCCAGGATCTGAAAACTTACCTCTTAGAAAACTTTGGCGACAAGAAAGATTTTCTTATGCTGCACTCTATTGTGCCGCTAAAGCCTGCCCTGAAAAAGGAAACGGTTATTCTCCGTCCGCAGATACCCGTTCCCCCTAAAAAAGTAGTGCCTGATATTAAAAAGGAAGAGATAGTAGAGGAAGAAACTCTGCCTTCTGAAGCGCTCTCTTTTACTTCTGAAAAACCTAAGGTAGAAGCTCATGTGGTAGATAAAGAGATGAACGCTCTTTATGCGAAGATTGCGCCTAAAATGAAGCTGATAGAGACGCCGCTAAATGATGATGCAGCAAAGCAAATTCGCTTAGCATCCAATAAAAGATCCGATTTACCAGAAATTCCGGTTCTCTTCGATCATTCCATTCAAGACCATTTAGAGTTTTTAACAAGTCTTGCAAAAGCAATTAATACTTCTTTTGGCAAATCTTCAGTAGTAAATATCCATGAATTTGAAGAAAAAAACCTTTGGAAACCTCTGCTTGCCCATTCCCAGATTAAGCTGATCATCATTCCCTCTACTTTGTTAAAACATTCTGTAAATCTACATATGCTCACTAAAGAGTATCCCGGAAGACTTCTTAAATCAGTAGAAAAACTACCCCTCTATGCTCTTTCCGAAATTCAAAACTCCCCTCTTTATAAAAAAGAAATCTGGAATACTCTCACTCGCTTTTTTACGAAAGTCTCCTAGCCCTAATTGCAAGTCTTGCCTCTTCAACAAGCTCCGGATTTTTTTCTCTAATGAAGCTCATTCTATCAGCTAAATTATTTGCAATTATGTGCAAGGGGATGACTCGTCTAATAAGAGCAATACAAACATTATTTCTTGACCTAACAATATCCTCTAACCGTCCAACATCTCTTGCAAGTCTTTTTAGTAACTCTTCTTCCTCTTTTTGAAGCGCTTCCTCTCGTGCTAATAGCTCTTGATGCCTTGCATGAAGCTCTTGCTCTTTTTTTATATAGAGCTCTGTTGCATCAGCACTTCCTGAAAGAGATGTAACAACACCTTGCAATGCTACCTGCACGCTTTTTAATCGATCCACTTCAGTTGTTAATTCATTTCTTGTTTGATGAAGCGCGCTGTTTTCCGTTGTAAATCTTCCTACATCAGCCGCTAATTCGGCTCTTGTCTCCTCAAGTCTAGCATTTTCAACTTCAAATCTTGTCACCTCTCCATGCATTCGTGTAATTTCTATCGCAAACTCATTAACTTTTTCTGAGAGGGCTTCTACACGTCTTTCTAATCTCGCATTTTGCCGTTCATAACCACCGAGCTCTATCACTCTTTGCAAAGACCAAGCATTCTGCAGAGAAATAAGAGCAATAACAATGCAGAGACCGTATACTTTAGGATCTGCTTGAATGGAACCAAAAATAAGATAAGCAATTGCGCCCACCGCAAATGCAATAGTAGCTACTTGACTTCCTCTATTAAAAAGGTCTCCTTTAAAAAAATCACAATAGCTTGTAGCGCCTTTAGGCACTTCAACTATTCCTTCAATGATCGTTGCTGCAACTGACATTTATTTCTCCTTAAGAGTTTCTTTAAGACATCTTAATTTATTCAATCTATTAGTGCAAATACGATTTTTTATGGTATGATTGTAAAGATGACACTATTTGCAAAAGTTGTTCTTGATCAGGCAATTGATCGCCCACTTGATTACGCAATTCCTCTGCATTTGCAAAAAACTGCAAAGGCTGGACACAGAGTAGTTGTTCCTGTGAGGGAAAAACCGCGCAAGGGAACAATTATTTCCATTGAGACTACCTCTCTATTTACTAATGTGAAGGAAATTTCTGAAATACTTCATGATCAAAATTTACTAACACCTGACTTACTTGAGCTTGCAGACTGGATTTCCAGATACTATGCAGCCCCGATGAGCAAAGTTTTGCTTACTCTTCTACCATCAATTGTCCGAAAAGAAATGAGTGAAAAGCAGCAAATTGTCATTCAAAAGGCAATTTCGGGACCTAAGTTGATTGAATTTACAGACCAAATCCGAATTAAGTTTCCCAAACAGGCAGCTGTGCTCGATGTTATCTTAAGAAATCCAAAAGGATTATTTCTTTCTGAGTTACTCGAACTAGATGGTATCACACAATCACCAATAGACTCTCTCATCAAAAAGGGAATCTTGGAGAAAGCTCTTCTCACTGTAGACAGAACTCCTCTTCATGACGAGGAATATATCCCCACTAAACCAAAAGTTTTAAATGAAGAGCAAGCAGTAGCGCTGAATTCTATTCGCGAAAGTATTGATAGCAACATTTTTAAAACCCACCTTCTACACGGGATAACAGGAAGTGGAAAAACTGAAGTCTATATGCAAGCAATTGATCACACGCTGAGTCTTGGCAAGCAGGTTATTCTTTTGGTACCTGAAATTGCTCTCACAAGACAAACAATTGAAAGGCTAAAGAGCCGATTTCAAAGACAAATTGCAGTGATTCACTACAGATTAAGCGATGGAGAGCGGTTTGACACGTGGCATCATTTACGAAAAGGGGAAATTCAAATTGTCATTGGAGCTAGATCAGCTGTTTTTAGCCCCCTACCAAATCTTGGACTGATCATTGTGGATGAGGAGCACGAAAGTTCCTACAAGCAATACGAAGATTCTCCCTGCTACCACGCAAGAGATGTTGCTGTTGTCCGAGGAAAGCTCACAAATGCAACAGTTATTTTAGGAAGCGCCACCCCCTCTTTAGAAACCTATGTCAATGCTAAAAATGGAAAATACATTCTCCACGAACTAAATACCCGTCCGAGCGGAGAAAAGCCGACTGTTCACATAGTGAACATGAGAGACGAAATGGACAAAAAAAAAGGCGGAGCCCTTCTATCAGATGTTCTGCTTGATAAAATTAAGAAAAATTATGATGCTGGATCCCAAACCATACTATTTCTCAATCGGCGCGGTTACTACAGCTGCCAAATCTGTAAGGAATGCCAGAAAGCGATCTCCTGCAAACACTGTGATATGAGCCTCACCTTCCATAGAGGACTCAATATCCTATCCTGTCACATTTGCGGATTCACCCTTAAACCACCCATCGAAATCTGCCCAAGCTGCCATAAACCTGATACCATGAAATACCAAGGACCAGGCACCGAGCAAGTCGAACGCTCCCTTCATGCAATCTTTCCAGGTATTCGTACTCTCCGAATGGACAGAGATACTACAAAACATAAAGGAAGTCACGACCGTATCTTTGGAGAATTTCGCACTGGAAAAGCGGACATCCTGATCGGCACCCAAATGATTGCCAAAGGACTCCACTTCCCCTCAGTCACCCTCGTCGGCGTTTTAGGTGCCGATAGCGGCCTCCACATCCCCGACTTCAGAGCAAACGAGCACGTCTTTAGCCTCATCACCCAAGTCGCAGGCAGATCAGGCCGTGGCCACATGCCAGGTGAGGTCGTTATCCAAAGCTTCCTCTTCGACCACCCCATCATTAAACTCGCTGCCAGTGATGATTACAAAACATTTGCAGAAGCAGAACTTATTGAACGAAAAGAATTTGACTATCCCCCCTTCACCAGACTGGTCAAAATCATCTTCAGCGGAAACAACCCTCTGCACATCCTAAGCTATGCGGAAAACTTCTATAAAGCCCTTAAAAAAGCGCTTCCACAAGGTTTCACTCTACACACAATCATTCCCTGTGGCAAAGCAAAAATCAAAGACAAACACCGCTTTCAATGCCTCATCAAGGGCAATAACATACTAAAGATCACACCGATACTCAGATCACTCACACTAAAAAAACCTAAAAGTATCCACTTGCTAATAGACGTCGATCCAACCAGCACTTTCTAATCGGACTCATTTTCTACTAAAAATTTTGCTGCACTAGGATTTTGCTTTATCGCAGCATCAATTACTTCAGGTGTTCTACAAGAAGGATGCACAAACTGCAGGAAAAGGCCATTTCTCTTAACGGCTATTATGACTCGCTCAGGTGTTTGATATTGAACAGGAAGATATATTGATAAGCCAGACTCCTGTTGCAATATCATTTCAGCCACTTCATCTGTTAATAAATCAGGACGTACAAATCGACAAAGAAGCGGAAATCGATCCATTTCCTTTTTCACTAATTCAAGTGTTTGACATTCTGGAGGCATTAATTCTAATAATGAAAATACACCCGTTCCTCCTGCGCGTAAATATTCACCGACTAATTTTTGACCATTAACCTTCCTTTCCTCACCCCCATTTAATGGAATTGCAAATGCAATATCAATACCATGTTCCCCGTATCTCAATTCTCTTACAGAGATATCTAAATATTTCAAAACGGGTTCAAACGTTTCATGAATTAATTTCCATCTTTCAATTTTACCCCTTATTTCTCTTGGACCATACATGGAAATAGTAATATCCATAACTTCTTTCTTGCTATCATAATTTAATGTAAGACGACATCCATGAAAGCATAATTTTATGTTATATTCAGCAATTATATAAGAGCCATTAATATGAATCCCAATTAATTGCTTTTTATTAAAGTAGCCATTTTTGATTCCTGACATAAACTCTAAAAATTGTTTTGGCAAAACCCCATCACTAAGTCCAGATTCCAAACTTAATTTGCTTAAAGATTCCATCATAGTCTGATGAAATAAAGTAAATTTTTCTTCAAATGTCTCTGCAGGTTGAACATCTGTATTGTTCCATGGATTAATCAACAATGCTACATCAAATCCAGGAGAAATTTCCATTAAGCCCTTTGCTTTTGCTTCTGTCAACTCACCGCTAGGCAAAATTAATGAATAGCTTCTTGAATCATATGGAGTTGCCGAAAGTGCCTTCATCAATTTTCTATAGGGGTGGAGTAGAGCAAAGAAATCTGTCGCCTGGTCCATATAGTTTAAATAATTTTCAGACCCCGTGCATTGTTTAATTAAATCATCATAAGCTCCAACAGCTTCTCTAATTGCCTGAACATAAATAAGCTTTGCCTCAGGGCTTGCTGACTGAATCATCGAATATACACATCCCTCTTCCAAAGTTAAATCCAAATCTAAAAGTCTTTGTTGAAGCCATGGCAATCTTTTTCGGATATGTTCACTTGTTGACCATGCCTGTAAACTCCCTCTTATTTCTCCAACAAACTGTTGAATTTCACGAACTTTATTTAAAACAGGCAACATATCCTTTTTTAAAGTAACTAGTTTAGCAACAACTTCAGAAATGCTACCGCTATCATTTAAGATCCTTACAAGCACTACGTTAACAAATTCGGTTAAGCCGTTGATCGCATCAATTTGCAATAATAAATCTTTCACCTTTTCTTTCTCTTCAAAAGGAACTTCTATTAAGGCATCAAGCATAGAAGCCCATTGAATTTGAAGATCTTCTTGTAAAAATTGTCTTCCCACTTTTACAAATAAAATATCTTCTAAATGAGCCTCTTTCTCTTTGCTGGGATCAAATCCCAATCCCAAAGCACCTAGAGTTTGATCTCGAATAGCTCCAAGCGATCTTATAACTGAAAACCCACCTACAATCCCCTCTCCTGTTTGAAAAAAACAAGCTTCGATAAGTCTTGCTTTGTATAACGGTTCTATTCTGTCATCAGTTGCAATATACATAAGATTCCCTAAAATCATTACAAGCTCTGTTCGACTAAAAGGTGTGATCCCTCTTTTTTTACTTAAGGAATAAACAAAATGAATAAGATCAAATGATGCACGATTTGCATCTTCTAGAGATCCAAATTTAATGAGATTCAGTCGATCTCTAATATCTTGAACACTTAAAATGGAAGATTTTTTAGGAGCATCTTTACATATTTTAACAGCTTGGACTGCACTTGCTTTAATCACCTCATTTGTCTGCATGGAATATTTCAATGGGATAGGGTAACAAATATACCCCTCTTTTTTTCTGCCATCCTGCGCAATTACCCCCTGTTGCGGATCAATAAAATAGGGATATCCAAATTCAATTTTCTGATTAGCAATAATGATTGGAAGACCTCTTCCACGAAAAAATACAGCATAATGAGAAGTTCTTGGCGCTCCTCGTCTAATTATAATACCTTTAACTAACTCACTCTGCCCCTCAGCATCTCTTTTCTTATACTCCCTATAAGCTTCATTAATCGTATTACATATAATAATATTTTCTTTTGATGATATCTCTTGAACAGAGGAACCTCCTACAGTTAATGCTGATCCAACAATAACATCATCATTTAACTCTAAATAAGAGGGATCAGATTTTGGTGTAATTAGTGGTCTTGCCTGTAATAAGTAGATCACATCACCAATAATTGTAAGTTCAACATCCATTTCCATTTGATAATAATCGAAAATGGCATTTGCAATGCCCCGTAATCGGCTAAGCATACCATCTGATAAAGCAGGCGCTTCAGCAGTCTTTTTATCACAAGGGACTTCAACACAAGCTATACTACCATCTTTATCAACAATTGCTCTAAATCGACTTTTTTTAACTTCAACACTGTAAGAAATTCTGCCAAACCTTGGCATGATAATCGCATCAGCTGCTATAGAGGCCTCAACGACACCCTTATTATGACCAAGTCCCATAGACAGTTCAGACATAGCCTTTCCTACAAATAGAACTGCAGACCTAGGCTGTAACTCAGGAGGTGTATCTCCTTCAATTGGTTCATAGACTGCAGTTTGTATCAGCACTGGCATAAAAGGTTCACGGTCCTCTATAAGCGAAGCATCCTTCGATGCAATCCTTTGAGATATAGAGCGTTCGCTAAAATAGGAAGCAATTACCTCTCCTATATTTCTCGAAATACTTCTCTCATCTTTTCTAACAAAAGGATTACTAAAATTCCCCCCTGCATTGGAATTTGTAGTTGAATCTTCTTTGCCTGTACTTCTAATAGCAATATATTCTGAATGAAGAGTTTCTAATTTACATTTTTCTAGCTTAAAAAGATTTCCCTCATTATTAAAAGCATGAAAAATACCCTCTCTTATTTTATAGAGAATAGCCTTACAACTCTCTGATAGGATCGGCGGATTCCCTAATAATGATAGAAATTCGCTATAGTCTTCATATATTGTGGGATAGGTTTTTCGAATATGCTCAAGACATTCCGTATGACTCAAGGGAATAAATGCAGGAACTTCACAGCCATTCTCTTTAGCAATTTCTGATAAGTTTATCAAATTAGACGTCTTATACCCAAATCCACGACCTAATGGAGGAGGGAGTGCGTTAAGATCGATCTCCCTTAGTTTCGTTATTGACCGATGAGCTAAGGTTTCGTCTGATGATAAATGACTTACGATCCCAGCAGCCGCAAGAGCTAAACTTTCATCAGCTGATGAAGCATCCTCTCGCTCTACACTAAAATCAATCTGAACCTCTGGAGGAGGTATTCTAGGGATTATCGGGTCTGCCATACGTATTGACAGTACATAATTATTACTTATTTAAAAGCATTTATTTAAAATGCATGAATAACTAAAGAGAGATTGATTTATATACTTATATTCAGATCAAAATTAAAGAACTATAAAAAGATGAAGATGAGATTGGAACGGTAGTCTTAATTAAAGATTAGACTTCCCAGCAAGCTCCAACACCGATCTCATTACTACGAAAGGTATAAGAAACAATAGGCCCAGCTTCTAGTGAGTGAATCTCATCTTTTAAAATTCGATTAGGCATGATTTGTAATGCTTCTAAGCGAGTAGCGCCAACTGTTATTGGACGAGTATAAGGCAAAGCACCCTCAGGGCGAGGATCATACCCGTTATATCTACGCGCACTAACAGAGTAGGGAAAAATCATTTCAAAACTTCTGGTAAATGTATTTTCCATAACGCCGTCTTTTCTTGGCCTAGGTGAAAAGGGAAGATCATTTGTAAATAATTTACTGCTCATAATGATAAGTGTTGCAATTGATAAAATAGAAGGAACTTTGGCTCCCTTTGATGCGACTAACTCTTTTTGACCTTTAACATCGTTCCATCGACTACCTTCAAGAATTGAATTTGATAGGAGAACCCAATGACTTTCCGTAACAGTGCGCCCTTCAATTTCTGATTTTATTTTTTCATCTATATCGATAATTAATGGCGCCGCAATAATAGCTAATTTACTTAAAGTTAGTCTGTTAGGGATTAATAGAGCAGTAAAACCTCTCTCATCTTCAACTTTTGTTGAGGAAGCTAAATGAGATACTTTTTCAATTAGCCTTCTTTTATCCAAAATTGGTGAAGCTTCTAAATTTAGATCTAACGCTTCTAAATCAAAGCATCTGATCCATTCAGCTGGTCCAATTATTTTTAAATTTATCGTACTTGCTCCCTCTATGTGGAGAAATCTGAACATCTTCGCAATATGGCCTGTTCTATAATGAAATATATGACTTAAATGCGCCCTATCCCATACGGGTAACACAAGTACCTTCCATTCCTTTCCAGAACTCTGTAATGAGGCTACATCTCTTACATCTAAAAAACTTCCTATATGGCGCGAAGGACCGGAAGAAGTCCTAAGAAACCTAGCAAATCGTGAGGTATCCAAAGATAACCCAGGGGAACTTAGCGCAAGAGATGTCATTCTATTTAACCTTAATGAGTTAATTTGTAATAACAATAGCAAGCAGAGAGTTTTATCCGCAAGCTCTAAAAATTTACAAACGAGGGGTGATAGAAATATTTCTATTTACTATATAGTAAAGCTTTAGTTATTACTGACTTACGACTTCAGCAGCCATTGCGGCGGGGCGCATGAGGGGGAAGTAGATGACGTCACGGATAGAGCTTTCACCGGAAAAGAGCATGATCAGGCGATCTATGCCGATTCCCAGTCCACCACAAGGGGGCATCCCTTGACAGATGGCTTCGATGAATTCTTCATCGATTGGGTTAGCTTCTGCGTCGCCTGCTTGAAGCAGACGGTCTTGGGCTTCGAGGAGTTTTCTCTGAAGAACGGGATCGTTGAGTTCTGTGTAAGCATTACAAATCTCTGTCCCAAGGACAAAACCTTCAAAACGCTCGACAATTCCTTTTTTAGCAAGTTCCGGGTCGCGATGCAGTTTGCAAAGGGGCGTTGTTTCAATCGGGTGGTCTATGATAAAGTGGGGTTGAATGAGGTGGTGCTCAACAAATTCTTCAAAAAGTTTTGCGATCATAATGCCACGAGGCATCTTATGAACTTCTTTTGGATCAAAGCTTTCAGTTTTTAGAAGAATCTCTTTTATTTCCTCATCAGACAGGTTATCCACGTCAATATTACCGTACTGCTTGATACTATCGATCATGGAAATTCGGATCCAAGGAGTAGCAACATCAATTTCGTGCTCATTCCCTCTTTTGTCTCTTCTAAAACCAATTTTTGTTGTGCCGAGTATTTCTTTTGCGAGAAACTCGTAAAGGCCTTCTGTGAATCGCATTACATCATGATAATCCCAGTATGTAGCGTAACATTCAATCGATGTAAATTCGGGATTGTGAGTCGCATCCATCCCTTCATTTCTAAAAACCTTACCAATCTCAAACACTCTAGAAAAACCACCAACAATGAGTTTCTTCAAAGAAATCTCAAGAGCAATCCTTAGATACATATTCATATGAAGAGCATTTAGATGGGTGGTAAAAGGCTCTGCTTGCGCGCCACCATAAACTCTTTCTAAAATGGGAGTTTCGACTTCCATGAAATCTGATTTAGCAAAATAGGCACGAATATTTGAAAGGATCTTGCTTCGTAAACGAAACGTCTCCATCACTTCGGGATGAGATATAAGATCCACCCATCTCTTTCTATATCTAGCTTCTTTATCTTTAAATCCGCTGTGCTTGTCGGGTAGAGACAGTAATGATTTGCAAAGTAGCGTCACAACTGTTGCATAAACAGTCAACTCACCTTTATGCGTCCTAAAAACGTGACCCTCAACACCGATAATATCACCAAGATCCAATTTTTTTTCTAAAAACTTATGCGCTGTAACCTCTTTCCCGTCTTCAAGACCTTGAACAAGTGTATGGTCACGATTAAACAAAACCTGGATACGAGCTGTCCCTTCCTGAATCTGAGCAAAAATATTTTTTCCCATCGACCTATGCAAAACAATTCTGCCACCTAAAGTAACAAAATCTGTTTGCTTCGCCTCTGCCTCTTCAAAATTTCCAATCTCTTGATCTTTGTAAAGTGATAGAACTGCTTCAACTTCGTGCGTCGGCATAAAAACATGCGGATAGGGATCAACACCTAATGCTTTAATCTCACCTAACTTGGCTAATCGATTTTGATACTCTTCAAAAGAGAAATATTCTGGTTCAGTCATAAGCTTTGATTCTACATCAAACAAGAATTTATATCACCCCTAAATTACATTATTTATAACAAGAGAGATTCAGTCCTATTGTGGTACGAAGTTATGTAAAAAAAAAGAGAATTTAGCAAGGATAGAATGACGGAAGGATAAAAGACTGGGGCATCCAAATAGTTTATTCCTACAACACAACTTCACGTTAAGCCAATCCCTTTTTAAACATTTTTTAGTTTTTTTTATCATTCTATCCTTCCATCCTTGCTAGATTTTTTTTGAACCGCACCCACAGTATAAAAAAACTCAATTAATTTAATCATCTATGTGATATAATTACTCATAATTAAATACTGATTAGCTTGAGTTATAATAAAAATACCGATTAGTTAAAATTTTAATTATAAGGTGTATATGCAAGGTGCACAGGTAGCTACCGGATTTCCACAGAATTTTGAAAGGATTCGAAATGAAGATTTTCAAACAAATTGTATGATTGCAATTACTGTAACATCACTCCTTTCCTCTATTCCCTATATAAGATTCGGGTCGTCGCTTGCCTCAAGGGGATGCTCATTAATTTTAGCAGGTGATGTTCTCATATGCGGCTATAAAACCGACAATAAGCTCGGCGTCGCTCTCAAATGCTTAAAAATAGCCAGCATCATCCTTTCTATTTCAGCAATTTCGCTTGCATCCTATCAAATGCTGATTCCTGCACTCTTAACTGATATGGTATTTCAGGGCTTTCAAATAGTTGATTTACTAAAATCAAGCCAAGAAGCTATAACGCTGCCAAAATTTTTAGGGCATATCTCGAGTGTCATTGTGAGCGCACTAATGACTTTCGGGCTTCATACAGGCTCTAATGCCCTGCTCGGTATTGCGAGTTTTGTAAACACGATTACGATGTCTTTTTTCCTTTGGTACAGCGACAGAAGATTTGAAGGTCATGAACAAGCTCTATTTACTTTATTGGCCCTTCAAAGCTTTATAACTATCACAAGTTTTATCAGAATAAATAGTTACACAGGCACATTTAGGATCTCAAATACAACAGATATGCAGATGAAAATAACCTCCAGGGGTGATAAGCCAATAGGAGAAATACAACCCGGAGAATCTGCTTTATTTGAGGCTCCCTATGATGAACTTACTAATAACCAATATGACCCAAGCGGAAAATTATTGAGTCATACAGTATACTATCCAAGCTCTATGTTAAAGACGGGAGAAATCGTATCACCTATTGAACTATCCAAAGTGCCAGAGCTTTGCATAGCTGGCGCGTCCTTCCACTCTGCAGATGAGATGGAATTTGAAGGGCCACTCACAAAAAAATCTATAACCGCGTCAATGGAGTGACCCATGTCAAATTTTCAAATTATTGAGAGCAGATACGAACTGCCAAAGATCTATCCTGAGTGGCAGGATTGCCCCGAAGCAAAATGCGTTGGATTACGTTGTAATGAAAAGGGGAAATCCGTATCTGAAAGCTATTCCGGTTTGGTCTATGAAGTGATCTCAAAACAGAAAAGAAAATATTCGCTCAGCGAAAGATACAGACGAGATCTTTTAGGCGTTTTAGCAGTTATTTGCACTCTTGCTTTAGGCCTATTTTTCAAACAAGTAAGAAATTTATTTAGAAAAGATCACCAAAGTATCAAGTTCGCAATCCCCATGAAGAGCGTAACTGCAAGAGACTCTGATGAACTCCTTTTACGTAATCATGATCTCAATTTACACGTTTTGGGTTTTTTAGATGTTAAGGATCTTGGCAGATGCGAAGCTGTTAGCAAAAAATTCCGAAGCTTAAGCAGCACCGAATCTCTCTGGCAAGCGCTCCCCCTCCCTCCCTACGTATTTGGAAAAAAAGAGTGGACTAAGCATGTGGGTGATATCGGAGAAGAGCCCTATCTCTTAAAAAGGCCTATACTTAAACTTCTAAATTCTAATTGCCCATTTCAAGAAGGCAAGAAAACTAGAGACACCCACCTATTAATGCTGATTCCAAGCCATATTGATGGACTGCCACTTAGCCTAAATAGATGGATTGAAATCGTGAATGCCCCCAAAAAACATAATAGCACAACATATGATATCAGGAAGCCAGAAGACTTTCGCTCCTTTGACCACTTCTTTGAAAGGAAGGCTCCCCCATCTCATTTTGTACTTATGCAAAAATGTCCTAGCAAATGGGTTAAAGGAACACACATCTCTGAGTACATTTTGCGTTCAAACAGAAGAACAAAAATTACCTATCAGCCTCCAACCGCGCTAGATGCCGCAATTATTTTTTGGATGAACGCGTTTCAATATCCTGGGGTACTCCTTCCTGACTTTAGATATAAATTTGCAGCATGCATAGAGGAAAACGGTAATCGCAGACTAGAAATTCGAAATGATCCTCAAGACAGTGATCGTTCCTTCATCAAAATTTTTTCAAATAGGGCTAACTTCAAAGTAAATTTTACTAGATATTTGCAAGCTGGATTCACACCATAAGCCGCAATTTACAAAAACCCTTCTAACAAAGCATAATAAGTACAAAATTTTCCAAAGGTTCCCCGTATGCGCGCTTATTTTCTTCTCACTCTTCTATTTTTTAGCAATTCAATTAACGCAGAAAGTCTTGAGAAGGGCAGAACGCCTAAATGATTCGGACATAACTTCCGCATACTATTCCCGAAGGATCGGCTCTTGCCAAAAATACTTATAATCAGAATTTTAACAGTTGCTCGAATAAAAATTTAAAGATACAATAAAGTCGAAACATACATTAATTTCTCAATAGGCCCTATATGTGTAGTATTACAGTTGGAGATTCATTAAGTCGTGCACAGTTAATGTTTCAAGGAAAAGATTCCTTACCCACATCAGTGACTACGCTAGTACACCATATCGAGATAGAAGGGTCACACCATTTTGGAATCTCTGTGCGTACGCAAGAAGAATGCTTTAGCGCATTGTCAACTCTTAAAATGACGCTCCTCTCAGAAATGAGACTTGATCCTTCAAGAAAAATCACTCAAATAGTTGGCGACTCCCAATCCTTTAGCAAAGATGGGTGCACTATAGCTATAAGGCATTTGGAAACAGCATTTCGCACTGGTACTTTGGTTCTTTATGGCTACACAGCAAGCAGAGACCTCCGCGACACAAACGGTTTAGTCACTACAGTGCTAAGAGAGGAAGGTTTACTCAACCAAGCAATTGGAAATATCGTTGATCAAAGCCTAGGAATTATAAGTAGGCGCCCTAGCGCCTATCCACAACTACTTTGCTACATTAGTGTTTTTGCACCCTTTGGGAAAAAAACTGAATTTGGTGATGATATTCCAACTTCTGATGCTATAACAGACAAATTTATCTTATTAGAAGGTGGCGTTATCTCGTTTTCTCAGATTTGTAATGCCCTTCGCTATGAAAAGAGTATTTTAGCTATTACTGGATTACGAGATGAAACTTCTTCAAATTATTTTAGTGCCGCCCATTTCTTAATACACCTTAAAGAGAAAGTCAGCTCAGCCTCACGATCAGTCATTAACGACGACCTATTAACAGCTTGGAAGGACAGTTATTTAGAGATACATTCTCCTTTTGATCCTAAAGCTCCAAGTGCAAAAAAGAAAGCCCAATTATTAAAATCAGCTTGGAATATGTTTCTAGAATGTAGGCTATATGAAAAACTGCACCTATTAACAACCATCACCTCAGAATCAGCATCTGCAGAAGCTTTGATACCAGGTGCCGGAGCAGCAGGCCGAAGTTAATTTGTCGCTATATGCGACGGTTATACTGAGAGGGGTTCAAAAATTGGGAATTTTCGGGGTTTGAAATACCCAGATTTGAATTAGGCGAAGCCGCTACCTCAGGCTAAGTGCTATTTACACTAGAAGGGGCCCGCGTTAAAAAAAGTGTCCTATGGCCACTTTTTAGTGGGACACGAAGTAAATTTAAATATGGGCATTTATAACGAAGGAAAAACCAAGTTTTGAAACACGATCAGTATATATTCATTTGACAAAAACCCTTCTAACAAAGCATAATAAGCGCAAAATTTTCCAAAGGTTCCCCGTATGCGCGCTTACTTTTTTCTCACTCTTCTACTTTTTAGCAATTCAATTAACGCAGAAAATCTTGAGACCGTTAACATAAATGAGGCTGCATCTCCCTCAAATCTCCACACCGAAATTCTAGAAAAGCATCTCCCTCTAAATGAACTTTCTCCTCTTACTATAGAGCCTACCCAAAACCAACTCCTTGTGTTCATACCTCGTTTCATGATTGGAATCCCTAACTATTATCCAGGGATCGGTGTTTCCTATCGGATTCTCTCCAAGAACTCCTTTTATGACTTTGAAGTTGTGCAAGACAGGGAAAGAGTATTTCAGTACGTACAAAATTATATTACTGGTGTATATGAAGAAGAGACAATCGGAAGTATTTACTTAAATAACCTGATTATTTCTAAAGGTATTTCAACTAACACAAAGTATGTGCAATTTTATCTTCTTGGAGGAACAGGAGTTAGCTATTCGCTAGCTACAGTCGGCAAATTGAAAAATAATTTCTACGGGCTATTATCAGGAAGAGCAGGACTCAAATTTAAATATGGCTTCATAGACATCGGAGCTAACATTTCTCTGCCAACCTTCTCCTACCAGCACTCTGGAACGTACAAGAATCACTCTTATAGCAGCAAAGTAAAAAGCTTAGCTCTTAACGCTAGCAGAATGGGCCTCGGCTTCACCTACTAAATTAAGCTTATAAAAGCCAGGTAGTTAAAAGCGATACTGAGAAAGCTAAGCGCGTTACCACTTGCTCTATATTCAGAGTCTTGCTATCATTACTTGCTTAAAACGAGGTACGTATGAAAATTTTTCCATTACTAGCATTTTTCGGACTAGGTTTTGTTTCTCTATTTGGTGATGTTAAAAATGAAGATATAATTGAGGTAAGGGAGATTGATGCTCAAGCATCTTCTCTTTTACGAAGCTCCACAACTATCTATTCAGACTTAAATCAAATTGACCCCATTTCGCATCGGAATCCATTTCTAAACGCCTCTGCACACGCTCTTGGAGCAATTGGAGCACAATCGCTTGTGGCTTTTGGAACGCTTGCAGGAGTAGCTGTTGGAAGAAATGTATATAATGACATGTATGACGGCATAATTTTTGGCGGTCTTATTGGCGCAGGAGCTGCATTTGCAGGAAGCTTGGTAGCCACACACGCTCTCGGCGGCAGCAAAGCAGCCATTGCTGCCGGTTGCCTAGGCGGGATAGCGATCTATTTATACACGAATGAACCCGCAATTGCTCTCCTTTCGACCATGACCATCTCAGGAACAATTGCTAGCATCCAATATTAGACATACCCTAATTACATAAAAAATCTGGCGGTGCAATAAAAATTAGGCTACAAGCTTCTGTTTAAGACATTTAAAAATTAAATCCGGTTACGGTTACGCAGGCGGTTACGGGAATGGCTGCTGTTTCACGCAGTTGATCAAATAATAATCGTGTTTGGGTGCCGGCGCGAGAGCAGCCGTCCTTTTGGATTCCCGCATCGTAGAATGCGGTCTCGAGAGTCGTAACCGTATCCGCATGCGTAACCGTAACCGGTTTTCTCTTAAAAATTATATATGCAGCGCGTGATTCAAAAATAGGGCATTATTGATTGTTTAATTCTATACTGAGAGCGATTCAAAAATTGGGAATTTTTGGGGTCTGAAATCCCCAGATTTGAATTAAGCGAAGCTGGTGTCTCAGGCAAAGTGCTATTTGCACTAGAAGGGGCCCGCGTTAAAAAAAGTGTTCTGTGAACACTTTTTAGTGGGACACGAGCCAAATTTAAAGATGGGAATATATATCGAAGAAAAAACCAATTTTTGAAACACGAGCAGTATATAGCCTAACTTTTATTGCACCGCCAAAAATCTTACCATTAATTTTAAATAGGAATCTAGAAATACCCCCATGAAAATCGTTTTAGCCATACTTATTGTTTCTTTGCTAGGAAGCACAAATCTATTAAGTGAGAACATCTCTCTCCTAAAAGAAAAATCCTCCGAAATGAAATTTACAGTTATTCCCTACTTACAACTAACACTTGTTATGCCTGGCGTTGGTTGCTCGGCACGCATGCAAAGAAAATATTTAGGCCTTCAATTAGACGCAAATGCTTCCTCAATGATGGGCATGGCAGGCGTAGAAAAAATTACTATTTCAGGGATCGTATTTCCATGGCCCAAACAAGCAAATAACCCCAATTATGGTGGATGGAATATAACATTTGGTATAGGAGCTGGCCATATTTATGGAGACAATGATGGCCGTTCATCCATTGCATTCCCATTAGCACTCGGCTATCAAGGACAAGATCTTTTCTTTAGTTGCGAATCAGACCCTGTATTTTTCTGGCTACCCACCCTAAAGTATGGCTGGGTTTTTTAATCTCCCGGCGTTCTCATGGTAGAAAAATCTGCAATAGTCATTATTCCCTGGTCTTGTTTGTATAACCTTGATGAGTTAGCCAGCGCTCACACTGTTTATAAAATTGACTTTCAATTGCTTGGCTAAAGTAGCGTTGATCAATTTTAAGCATTTCTATAACTGCCTCATGATTCTCGCAGAGCTTAAGATGCGCATAGCCAAGGATGTGTTACTAAGACGCCACAATACTCTCTTATCGCTGAGGCTATCTGGGGCGTTTTATATTTCTTCATTAAAACGTTTACTTTTTCAAAATCTAAGGGAGACATCTCTAGAGCTCGTCCCTCCCCACCACCTGTCCAAGATGATACTCCACTTGAAGCAATCTCTTCAGCCATTTCCTCTCACAACTTAACAAATGATGCCTTTAAACAACGATCGCCAATATTTTGTATTCGGATAAGATAACTTTCTCCCGCTTCAAGTCCTGAACGCTCAGCAATTTCAATAGGAATGTCAGACTGTCTATACATTCTAAGACGGCCTCCAACTAAGTCTTCCTTAAAAATTCTAGCGGTAAGTTGTATTTTTCTTGCATCTTCCGGACTCAAACTAAGTTTATCAAGACGCCTTTCTGTTTGAAAAGGAGCCTGATGCACAACTTTAACTGGAATAACCCAGCGTAAAGGACCCTCTTTTAATACGCACTCCACACTGGGAGCAGATACTGCGGAAATATTACTACCAAGACCGCGAAGATTAATAGCCGTAATGGTTGCGCGTTTCGACCATTCAGAACTTCCTTTAAACTCAATTCCAATCGATACCGTTGAGATTGTCGACATTTTTTTCCCTTACTTAAAATTTATAAGAAAAACAATCTTATACAATTGAACTATATAAGAAAAGAGTTATCATAAAGGTTCGTAAAAGATTTCGTCCTGGATCTTTAGAAATGAGCTTGCGTCATAGAAGAGCTCATACTGGATGAGCGAAAAACCCATCATTAAGATAAATGATATAAAAAAAAGGGGCAGCGATATTAGGATCCTGTTCGCTCATAGAATAAAAAGAAGATGATAAAAAAAACCTAAAGCTCTAGATCTTCTACTTTTTTGATTCTTTTAAATCATATAGTCCTTTTCCCTAAGTAGAGTTACAAACAAATCGATGAAATCCCATTGTCATGGTAGAAAAATCTGCAATAGTCATTATTCCCTGGTCTTGTTTGTATAACCTTGATGAGTTAGCCAGCGCTCACACTGTTTATAAAATTGACTTTCAATCGCTTGGCTAAAGTAGCGATGATCAATTTTAAGCATTTCTATAACTGCCTCGTGATTTTCGCAGAGCTTCAGATGCGCATAGCCAATAATTTTGGCTACTTTGTAAAAAACAAAATGAATGTGGTTTATTCCTATGAGGGGCATTTGATTACCCGAAAGAGATCGTACTGCAGCAAACTCTTGCTCTGTAAGCGCTTGGACAATACGCCAGCCATCAAAACCGTCCTTTTCATCAATACCTTCTACAAAGGCGCTTTTACCGGAAACATACTTAAGAATGTCACTTGGAAATCTTGCCGCTAATTCCTTCTTTAATGATGCATATTTTTCTGCATCCTCTTTATGCATGCGGAGCCAGTTGCGAAATTTTAGATACCGATCTATTTCAGGATCGCCCTCTTCATAGGCATGAATATGGTGAGTTCGAACGGGATTCCCCTTTTGAAAAAACCTTCGAAAGGCCATTCCATTCTCACCTTTAGCTTCATATCCGATCTCTTCCATGAGCTGATTTGCTTGATCAACTTTTCGAATATCCTTTACAACCACGAGCATATCAATAACAGGTTTAGCTGGTAAATCAGCAACCGATGTAGAACCTATATGATGAATGGATATGCAGTTTTCCCCCATTCGCTCTCGAATAAGCTCTGCCTCAACCTCGAACATTTTTGGCCAATTAGGATCATAAGGAACAACTTGAATCACTCGACCTTCTGAATTTGACATACCCAACACCACCTCAAGCATCTGATTACAATGAAGTTACATTCCTTTAAATATGCTCTTTAGTGAATTTATTTTCTTTTTAGGAGGTAACCTGCAGGTGAATCTTCCACAATGTAGCCCGCTGCATCGATCTCTTTTCGTAAAACGTCTGCTAACTTCCAGTCTTTATCCTGGCGCGCTTTGAGGCGGAGTTTTGCTTTTTCCTCTATTTCGGAAGGTGGCTTTTCATCATCTTGATTAAATAGGGATAGAATTGTATCAAGCTCTGTAAAAAGGGCGAGGATTTCGGCGGCGCCTGTTTTTCCAAGGCTTTCGCTGTCCATGTAGGTGTTCATTTTGCGGATAAAATCAAAGAGGGCGGCTAAAGCATTAGAGATATTTAAATCATCGCCTAAGCTCTCTTTAAAAAGTTTCTTGAAGTCTTCTATAAATCCTGTGATAGAATTATCGCTTTCCGTTTGAATATGCTTCAGCCTGAATACAAAGTCATCAATGCGTTTGAGGCTTTGACGAGCAGCCTCAAGGCCTTCAAAGGTGAAGTTAAGTTGCGTTCTATAATGTGTTGATAGGAGAAGGTAGCGGACTTCGCGCCCTTTGTATCCCTTCTCTAAAAGATCGCGGAGGGTATAAAAATTTCCTAAACTTTTAGACATTTTCTTGCCATCGACAAGAAGGTGTTCGGAATGCATCCAAAACCTTGAAAATGTTTTTCCTGTGCACCCTTCTGATTGGGCAATTTCGTTTTCGTGATGCGGAAACATGTTATCAACGCCGCCCATATGAAGATCAAGTGTTTCACCTAGATAGGCAATTGCCATTGCAGAGCACTCGATGTGCCAGCCGGGGCGCCCTTTTCCAAAAGGTGATTCCCAAAAAATATCGCCATCTTTTTCTTTTTCGTAGGCCTTCCATAAAGCAAAGTCACTGACACTTTCCTTTTCATATTCATCATTACTAACTCTTTTAGATGCGCCCTCTTTTAAATCTTTCAAATTGAGGTGAGACAGTGCGCCGTATGTGGGGAATTTCGCAATGCGATAAAAAACATTTCCATCTTCTGTTTTATAGGCAATTCCTTTAGCAATAAGGGTCTCGATCATGGAGATCATCTCTTTAATATGATCTGTTGCTGCCGGATAGACCTCAGCCTTTTCAATTTGCAAGGTCTCTAAATCTTGAAAAAATGCGTGTTTATAAACATCTGTAAACTCTAACAAAGAAACTTTTTTTGCAAGAGCGCCTCGAATCGTCTTATCATCGATGTCTGTTAGATTCATTACTTGCTTTACACCCATTCCGAAATACTTGATTGTCCGTCTTAAGAGGTCCTCAAATACATAGGTGCGCAAATTTCCGATATGAGGGAAATTATAAATTGTTGGACCACATGTATACATTTTAATGGTCTTTCCATCAGCAGGTGTTAACTCGACTATTTTTCTAGATTTGGTATCAAATACGTTCAGCATATCAGACTTTTACCACTTCATTTTCTTTGATTTTATCAAACAGTTTTCTATAACAAACTTTACCTGTCTTTAGTAGGGGCAATTCATCTATATGAATCACTTCATTAATTTTATAAAGGCGCGAAAAACCTGCTTCTAAAAGAGCGCTATTGACTTGGTCCAAAGCAATGTTAATTTCACTAAATAGAACAGCTCTTGTTGCTGCCCCCGTCACTTCTTTTGGGGCGCAGGCAAATGGAGATCTACCCGTATCAGGCGGGATCCAACCTTTTTCCTTAGCTTTATCAAACAAGACCTTTTCAATTGCCACTAAATTGATCATCTCGCCACCTCTTTTAAATGTAAGCTTGAGACGACCCTCTAGATAAAGGTATCTATCCTCATCATAGTAGCCTAGATCACCTGTTTTATAGTAACTCTTACCTTCAATATCCACAAAATAATCCGAATTATCTTGCTTGTAGTATCCATTAAATATGGTATCTCCACGAACGCAAATTTCACCAATTTGATGAACATTTAATTTTACTCCGGTCTCTGGATCACGAATGACAAGATCAACAGCAGGAATAATTTTTCCAACTCCTCTTGGTCTTTCCTTGCTCGTGTTTACAGAAATCATAGGCGATGTCTCTGTTAATCCATAACCTTCAAGCCACATCACGCTTCCTAATTTTTGGACAAATTCAAGCAATGTAGGAGGTGCCTTTTCAGCTCCAGACGCACATAAACGAACAGATTTCAACTGACTTAAAGTAGCTGATCTAAATAGATGTGAGAAAAATGTAGGCGCCATAATAACAACGCTTGCTCTCCATTTCAAAATCTCTTTTGCAATATGAGAACCATCCAATGGATCAGGAGAATAAACCGTTCGAAGCCCTAAAAGCAATCCAAGAAATCCTATGTTTAAACCAAAAATATGGAATGGCGGCAAAGGCATCATAATTACATCACTTTCATGAAGATCTATTGCCTCAAGCGTATCTCTCTGATCGATAATAATATTTTTGTGACTTAACGGAACTGCTTTTGGCAAAGCAGTTGTCCCACTAGTAAAGAGAACCACTGCAATGTCATCCCCTTTAATCTTCCCACCAGGAAATTTGCTTAATATCGTTTTTCCACTACGCTTTGCAAGAAAGGCACCACTAAGCTTATCTTTAATTGAAAGTCCTTTTCGTATATCTTCAAGTGTTACAAGAAGATCTAATGCCTTTCCAATATCAACATTATCAAGTCTCTTCATGAATTTTTCTGAAGTGATAACATTCTTAATATCCATTAAATCAATTGCATGGTTTAAGAAAAATGATCCAACAGTCCAGTTGAGAGGCACAGGAACTTTGCCAGCAAGCATAGTTGCTAAAATAACTAGAAAAACACCATTCGAAGCTGGCAGCATAATACCAATATAGTTGCCTTCTAACTTTTGAATCTCTTTAGCTAAAATGACAATTGCTCTTTTCATTGTCTGGTAATCCATCACGCCAGAAACGGCATCTGCAATTGCAGGCGCACTCTTTAACTCATCCGCCTTATTGAAAAAAGCTTCTACAATACTCTCGCCCTTAGCATGTACAGGATCTGGTCTTCTTCCATATTTAGGCCATGAAGAATCATCTAGTTTAATCGACTCATCTTTTCCACCTTTCTTTAATCGCATAGCTGCCGCAAAAAGGTCTTGAACTACCATAAGATCACCTGGCTCCAAACTTTTTTCTAATTCGTAATGACTATCTAAATACGTATATAATGAGGCAACATTCAGCGAGTCTAGCCCCAAATCATAAATCAGATTACTATGATCATGAATTTCTTTTACAGACTTCTCACTCATTTCCGAAAGTTGATACATAATATCTTGACGGATATGCAGAGGAACTGAAATTTCGTGATATACATTCGGTTTTGGCAAAGCTTTAGGCACCTCATAGAATCTAGTCGACCAAAAATACAGGGGCACTTTAGATAAAGGCTCTTTCGCTAGTCTCTCCTCAGTTTTTGTTGGGTACTGATTATAAAATGTTTCTAAGGCTTTATTAAATTCGGCTCTAGAACCAAACTTAGGAAAATCTTTTGGGGGAAGAGCGTATTCAATAATAACTTCCCTTCTTGGCGCAAAAAAGATCAAATTTTTTAACAAAAGCAGAGCGCCCTTACCAATAATTTTCCAAAAATTAGGCGTCTCTTCCGTGTATGCTTTTGAAAACATTGATCCCCAGAGACCTGTTATTCTGACAAGAAGAATTTCACTATCAGGAGCGTCCTGAAGCGTTGCATGTGCCAAAGATCTTCCGCCGATTTTTTCTTCTCCAGAAGTCTTTAATGCAGAGCTCGGATAAAGAAGGACAGCCTTATTGCTTTTTAAGTCATTGGTAACATCATGAAAAAGCTTTTCCGCTGCCTTTAATTTATAACTACTCACGGCTTTATCAAATTCAGAAACAGGCCTTGCTCGAATCAGCTTCATGATCCATGATGCAAACGGATAATTATAAAAATTACTAATAACAAGAGGTCTTAAATCAAATTTATTCCCCAGCAAAACCATTAACATAAACGGTTCGATTTCCGCCGGATGATTTGGTAAAATCAAAATTCCCTTATCTTGTAATTGCGGGCTTTTTAATACATCCGCACCTCGAATTTTTATCCGATATCTTAAACTTAAAAGAAATCTTATCATTCCCCTAAGAACCATTATTGTCGCATCTCTTAACATACAAGACCTTTAGAATAAAATCTAATGAAGGAGTAATTATATCCTGTCTTCTCTAAAAAATCAAAGCATTCATTTCTTGTTGACGGGAAGAACAAAATCCATTAAAGATTACATAATATAAACAAAAATTTAGAGGTAAGAAAATGAAAATCAGTCTTGATTCAACATATAGCGCTATCCAAAATCCGTTTAATTCATCCATCACAAATTATATTTCCCCCATGTATGATGAAAAATACTCTTTCAAAGCAGATGCAGACAACCAAAATCATCTGGGAGCAACGGAAAGAACTCGTGAAATTGGAAAAATGATTTTTTCTATCAAGCAATAGAAATCAGGCATCGCGCTTTTTAGCAAAATGGAAAAGCTCGGTCACAGCAGTTTTTAATGTAGCAAATAAAGAAAGCTTAATAAGATCTGCTAACGCAAAAGGAGCAATTCCTAAAATGAATGCTTTCTTTAGCCCAACATAGACTGCAAGCCAAGAAAATCCGCACACATAAACAATTAGATTTCCAGCTGCCATGCTCAGAAAAAATGTCACGATAGATTTACTTTTTGCATTTTCATAATGTTTGCCAACAAAATAGGCTGCAACAAGATAACCTAGAAGGTAACCCCCTCTTGGTCCTATCATATTTAGGACGCCAGCAGCACCTCCTGCAAATACAGGCCAGCCCATTCCACCCTGAAGTAAAAAGGCTAGCACCATAAACACAGCCTTTCTTGAACCTAAAAGAGCTGATAGAAAAAAGACTAATTGGACTTGAATGGTAATAGGAATGGGAGAAAAAGGAAGATGAATTGCGAGTGGCGCAGCAAGAGCCAAAGGAAAACTGGCAAGCGCTCCCCATCCAATCTCTTTTAATAAACTAGTTCCTAACTGACCTGGAATTACTTTATTACTCATAACCATTTCCTCTTAAAAATTGGCAGCTTTCTCTACAAATTCTTTGTGCTTCTTTGAAAGTAAGATGCATGGGAGCCTCATTAATATCAACCCATTTACCTTCTCTCGCCTCTTTTGTATCAATAACTGTATCCATAGCAGTTACTGACGCTATAAAATAACTAACAGTTTTATGAATTGTTTTTCCATCAACTCTAAACGAATACTTCTCTTGCAAAAGTTTATCAGAAAGAACCTTATCCACCTGCAAATGAGTTTCTTCAAAAAGCTCTCTCTTTGCAGTATCTAACTCCGTCTCATTAGCTTCCGGGTGACCTTTAGGAAAACCCCAGTAACCACTTAAATGCCTTAAAATAAAAACTAAAGTCTCTTTACCGCTAAAATAAACGGGGACAATACCAAACGAGGCATCTTCTTCATGATCCTGCAAATCTCTCAACTTAAACCCTTTCGTATTTTTTTAAAATTATTGCACTATTATGTCCACCAAATCCAAATGAATTAGAAAGTGCGCATTTCGGATTTGTTTTCTCTCTTTTTGTAACAACATTGATTCCTTCTAATTCTTCTTCAGGATTGTCTAGATTAATTGTTGGATGAAGCTCTCCTGTTATAAGAGCCATTACTGTCGCAATTGCCTCAAGCGCGCCTGCTGCTCCAAGGGCATGTCCAATAATTGATTTTGTTGCATTGACATCGATTTTATCTAAGCAATCAGCAAAAACGTCTTTAATTGCCCTGACTTCACAAAGATCTCCCACAGGAGTCGATGTCGCATGAGCGTTAATATAATCAATATCCTTAGGTTCTAAACCTGAATCTTTTAATGCAAGACGAATGCATCTTCCAACATCTGTTCCATCAGGTGTTGGCTCTGTCATATGGTGCGCGTCACAAGTAACAGATCCGCCCATATACTCCGCATAAATTGTAGCTCCCCTTGCAAGAGCATGCTCCAATTCTTCTAAAACTAAGACACCTGCACCTTCACCAATAACAAAACCGTCTCGATCTTTATCCCAAGGTCTAGAAGCTTTTTCAGGATCTTCATTTCTCCTTGAAAGCGCTTTCAATGCAGAGAAGCCCGCAAAACACATTTTATTGTAACAAGCTTCCACGCCCCCTGCTAGCATCACATCAGCATCACCTCTTAGTATGTGCTCTGCAGCCAAATAAATACTGTAATTAGAAGTTGCACATGCAGTTGATACAGAGTAGTTTGGCCCCTTAAAACCAATATCGATAGCAAGTAACGCCCCCGGCATACTGGTAAGTACATACGGGATAAAAAAAGGACTAACGCGAGAAGGACCCTTTTCGTGATTTACTTCAACACCATCAATAAAAGTTTGCATGCCGCCCATTCCGGATCCAATTATAACGCCAGCTCTGCACTTATCTAAAGCGTTTAAATCAATACCTGAATGCCCAAGGGCAAGTTTACCAGCTCCCATAGCAAAAGCCATACAGGAGTCGACTCTACGCGCATTTTTCTTATCTAAAAAATGCTCCCTGTCAAAACCTTTTACCGAGGCACCAAACCTTGTAGGCAAAGCACTTGCGTCAAATTCGTTAACACTAGAAACAGCACTCTTTCCTTCTAGCAACTTTTTGTAGAATTCCTCTACATCAGTGCCAAAACAAGAGACAACCCCCATCCCTGTGATCACAATTCGCCTTTTACTCATCATCTCTCTCCTAAAAATATTTAGACAGAAAGAGCTAAGTTCAACTCAACCTGTTTACCCTTAGACCAAAGCTCTTCTAATCGAAATTTTTCCCTTGATTCTGGCATAAAAATATGAACGATGACGTTAACATAATCAATTAACACCCAGTCTCCTGAGTTTACACCTTCCATATGATAGGGCCGAAATCCAAGTTCTTCTTCAATTTCTTTTACCACACTTTGTGCAATTGCCACAACATGGCGGTCCACATTTCCTTCCGCAATGATGAGATAATCGGTAATAGTAGAGATACCATCCACCTGCAACGCCAGGATGTTAAAACCTTTTTTGTCATAGATAGCTTGACAAATTTTTTGTACAATATTTTCTTTTTCTTGTTCCATATCAGAGAGAGTATAGCCCATGTTTCTCTATGTAGTCTAGAACTTTTACAGGAAAGAACTCCTGACATAGTTCTCTTTTTTTTAATTTCTCCCTAAGTATCGTACTGCTTATGGGAATAGACACCTCACCATATTTAACCTGGACAAGCTTTTCGATCTCCTCAAAATTTTTCCATCTTGAGAAATAAGGCTTCATTTCAACTGAAAGTAATAAATAGAGCGAATCATCTGGAAATCTTTTTTTTAGCAGACGAATTGTATCAATTGAGTAAGAAACTTCTTTTTTATCGATTTCATCCCTGATTATTTCAACTTTATCGACGTTTTCAAAAGCAAGATTTAATAAAGCCATTCTATTTTCAGGACTAACTTTTGGAGGAGTAAGCGTTTTAAAAGGGGAAACAAATGCAGGAATGACAAAAACTTTATCTAAAGGGAGATTTTCAATAAAATTTTTTACTAAATTGATATGACCATTGTGAACGGGATCAAAACTTCCTCCGAATATACCTATATTCATTACCGAATAGCTCTCATAGCACTTTCATCTAAGAGATCCGATAGAGTTCTTGCAAATTTAGATTTCTCTTCAAGAGGAGGCTTATTCTCGACCTTCACTTCTTCAAGCTCTTCTATATTTTTCCAAGCGCCACTGAATTTCTCACGAAAGCGTCTATAAGCTTCATGTGAAATATGAATTTCTTTTAAGATTGCTTGATACTGACGAATATCTCTTTTTAGATAACTTTTTTGGGTTGAAGTAGATAATTTTTCAAAAAATTGAGCAACCTCTTCTTCGAATGCAAGCGTCAATCCTTGGACGATTTTTTTATACTCAGGAAAGACTTTGTCACCAATTTTCTTTAAAATCATAAGAAGATCATTTTTTTGATGAACACGAATTTCTAAAACCAAAACATCTTCTCTAAGGGCAACAACTTTCTCTTTTAAGCTTTCAAAAAAACGAGCATTTTGCTCCATTTTCTTTAATTCTGGAAACCTTTCAAATCCAAATAGCAAAATAGCGCTTGCTTTTTCAGGATTTTGAACCTCAGACTCTAATCCACTAATTGCAAGCTTAATTTGCTCCTCATGAAACTCAATCTCTTCCTTAAAGATCTCCTGAAGCTTATGAGCCTCTTTTAAAAGCTCTGAATACTCTTTCCAGAAGAAAGTCTTTTTAATCGGATTTGTCTCAAGAGATAAAAAATCAAAACAATTCTTCTTCATTCGCCAAAAATCTCTAAAACGGGGCTTTCCTTCACAGGAGATTGCCTCCCTCATAAAAGCAATAGCCGAGGTGATTTTCTCTTCAGGTGTCTGAAAAAGATTAATTTCTTCTATCTTTTCTTCGTAAGTAAATGTTTTCGTCATAAGAGCGTCAGATAATACCAGGTCCCCCTTAATACTGCAATCTAATTGTGTTCGAAGTCGCGGATGATAATCTCTGCTGCATTCTCAATACTAGAAAGGCTAAGATCTAACCAGCGAAAAAGGGGCTCCCTGCGAAACCAGGTAAATTGCCTTTTCGCGTAATTTCGACTCGCTTGTTTGAATGAAGAGACAAAATAATCCCAATCCTTTTTCTCTTTTGGCGAATCTAAATACTTAATTGCTTGCCTATAGCCAATTGCATTTGACGCAGCAGAATTAGTTTCTAATCCCTCTCGGAGACGCACAACTTCTTCAATAAGGCCATTTTGAATCATCTCATCGCATCTTTTTTCAATTCTAGGATACAAAATTGGTTTCGGATAATAAATAAACCAACAACGAAAATCGTATTCCTGTGACAAATCTTCCTCAGATGGTTTTGGAATTTCACTAACTCTTTTTCCAGTTATCAATATGATTTCTAGAGCTCTAACAATCTTATGCTTATCTTGAACAGTGATCGACCTTGCGTAATCCGGGTCGAGCTCACATAATTTCTGATACAGTCTTTCGACACCAAATTTTTCTAAATCACCCTCTAATTTAGCTCTTATTTGCTTATCTGCTGGAGGGCCCATAGGCGGCCCATATAAAAACGTATGAATATAAAATCCTGCTCCGCCACAAGTAATTGGAATTTTATTTCTTAAAACAATGTCTTGCAAGGCAGAAGTTGCTTCTTCATAAAAATCAGCAACATTAAACGGCTCAAAAATTGCCCTAATATCAATTAAGTGGTGAGGGACAGCTTTAAGCTCTTCTTTTGATGGTTTCGCAGAACCTATATCAGCAGCCTTATACACTTGCATAGAATCACACGAAATAATTTCCCCACCAATACCACTTGCAATGCGAATGGAAAGCTCAGTTTTACCAGTTGCAGTAGGACCTGCGATAACTAAAATCTTTTTTCGTTTAGAACCAGATTCCGTTTTCTCTTTTTGCTCAAGGGGCGTCGGACATACACAATTTGGCGTCATTAAGCCCTATTTTGATTTAAAGACTTAATAGCCTCATCTTCAGTCAGACAAATAGATATTATTGAGCCAAACCCAGCCATTTTAATAATTTCCATCAAATCTTCGTTCATTGAGTGCGTACTTAATTTTCCACCTTTTTTCACTACTTTCTTAGTTCCTGAAAGAAGCGCTCTCATTCCAGCGCTACTTAAATAGTCAACTCCGCTAAAATCAATTACAATTTTAACCTTTTGACTATTAAGCAAATTGTCGATCTCATTATCAAGATTCGGCGATGTAAGTGCATCTAACCTTCCTTCTAATCTGAGAATCACAATCCCATCACCCTTACTCTCATCTTTTATAATCTGCATAGAACACCCCTTAAGACTAAATTCTCTGTCGTTTTACTTTTCTTATCAAGTACTTTCTACTGTTTGGTGAATCCAGTTTAAATAAGGAAGAAAACCTTTTTCCACATTAAGTGCCATGATTTCAGGAACCTCATACGAGTGATTTGCTGTAATATAGCGCTCCACCTCGCCATATTTCTCCGCATTAGTTTTTATAAATAACTGCACTTCTTGAACTTCCTCAATCTGGTCTTTCCAGACAAACCAAGATTCAACAGGCTGAACAATTGATGCGCATGCAATCAATCCCTCACCCAAAAGACCTTTTGCAATGATTCTAGCCTCTTCAATATTCTTCGTAGTACACAAAATAAGACATATCTTTTTCAATACCTAATCTCCTCAATATAAGCTGCTTTAGAAAGCCTAAGATCTACCACTTTTTTATGTCCTGAACCTGCCAAAGCAAGAGTTCTTAAGTTTACAAAATTATTCAATTCCTCGGGGAATTTATGAGGCGTAAGTCTCAAATACCAAGTCTTATCATTCTCAACAAGCGTAATTACAACCTCCCTTTTTCCAAAACTTTCTTGCAACGCGTTCGATACATCAATCATTTTTACTACACTTCCCTCAAACTGAGCTCTCTTATCAAAAAACGAAAGAATTGCTAGTGCGAGCTCAAACTTCTCTCTATCAACATCCAAAGATCCAAAATAAATTTCAGGAAGCCTTTTAGGGGAAAAAAATGGCTCTATTGGAAAAATAACACCCTGTTCGTCAATTGCAAGATTTAAGCTATCTCCAACTAACGCTATCGGCACAAACACCTCATAGTCAACATGCACGCTATCAGGCTTGATTTTCTTCACTTTAGCTTTTTGAATTACCGGGCAATTTAAAAGAGCTTTCTCAGCAAGATCCTCATCAAAGGCAAAATAATTTTGAGGCTTATCCATCGATAGCTGTAAAAGCTCTGCCAAATAAATGGATGGCAAAGCTTCCTTTATGGGCCCCGTCTGGATAAGCGTAGTAATTACATACTTTTCGTCCCTCATTTTTTCAGCCACAAATGCCCTATAGACCCGAAACCCCGAAAAACCCCCAGCAGTCAATAAAAATAGAGCGCCCACAAATAAAAATAATACTTTAACTCTATTCAAATTCGCCTCTCTAAAGAAAAAATCTCCATCTAAATCACCATAACCTATATTACAATATATTCCAAAACGAATGAAGCCGTGCTATTTAAAATTTTATCTTTGCAATTTCTTTATTTACAGTAACTGTAAGGTTCATGTATTATTTTACCTATATACATCAAATCAAGTAGGTTAATATGTCATTAATTGCTCCTTCTAACAGACCATTGCAAATAGGGCTAGCCCTTCATCAAAATATTAATCGCTTAGCTACAACAACTTGCAACACAATAACCCTGATCATAACCCAAACATTTCTACTTCTTTCTAGAGGTCTAAATTGGATGATAGAAAATGTGAACTTACTTACGGGTAGGACGAATAGACAAGTTCCTCTTCCAGTCCTTGGGCAAGGGGGTGTTCATTTACATCAACCCATCCAAATCAGGGGGCCAGAAGTCGAAGCAGAAGTCGAAGCAGAAGTCGGAGCTGTTGCAGCACCCGTAATTGATGACGCCCATCTACTAATAAATCAAGATCCAGAACTGATTGAAATACCAGCCATACAAGGTAATAATGTTCACACT
Organism: uncultured bacterium; assembly: GCA_964552055.1. Lineage (GTDB taxonomy): Bacteria > Chlamydiota > Chlamydiia > Chlamydiales > 2-12-FULL-49-11 > VGMD01. Next base: position 48,851 of record CAZKFL010000004.1, on the reverse strand, counting down.
ATGTTGGCTGAAAGAAACATAATATATCCGCAAGGAACTCGAAGACATTTTCGCGGATTAACCTTTCGTGGAGATATGACAGTTCTTGAAGTTGCTGAATCAGTAAGAGCTTCATTAGTTCAATATCAGGCTATAGAACATACTCAAGAAGTCATATTTATTCGGGCGGGGCAAAGGATTGCCACTATGCCTTTTGCTGGTCCAGTTATTGTGCCAGATGCGTGGCGTGCTCTCAATTTTTCGACTGAAACAGAGGGTGGGCGCATACACATTTTAGTTAGAGGAAGCGTTCCATTTGTTCCTGAATCATTAAGAGACCTAGCTAATTATTTAAGAGAGTTCCATTTGGGAGAAGAACTATCTCTTACACTCACATCTTGTGATAACAAACTTTGCAAACTCAATTATTTCCCCTGTTCGGCAAATCAAGAAGGCCAGATTACAATTACTATCCCTGGGGCAATCGATATCATTAATATAAGGGTACCATTCCGAGACACTGCTAACCCTGATAGTCTTTCATACCTTGACGGATCAATTGTTTACGTGACTGGAGCAGCTGGGAATCAACGCTCTGAAGGAATAGCCTCCTTACTCGACCCAACAAATATTTGGAGCCAACGCCTTGCTGGATTTATGGGTGAGATCAGACAAAATGGGAGAAGAGAGCATCTACCAAGCATTTCTGAGCGTACAGCAAATTATCTTTTGGAACATCTTAAAAGTTATACTCAGGATGGGCAAGATATCGTTTTACTTAATGATCATAATGGAACTAGCTATGATATCCTATATAATGTAGCCACTAGAGTTCTTACATTTACAGCGTCCACTTCACAAGAAGAAGCCTTCAAAATCAATTTTAATGCAGAAGGAAGTATAACATCATTTTTTGCAAATCAAATAGAGAGAGAAATTACGACCATATATGATCCAACAAATGAATTTAACAAAAAACTAACTACTTTTTACAGTAGGTTACTAGCTAAGGGAGAATTGGCAGAGCCTGTTATAGCACCTGTTGTAACACCTGTTGTAGCACCTGTTGTCGCACCTGTTGTAGCACCAGTTGTCGCACCTGTTGTACCCGAAGTTGTAGCAACTCCTGAATTAGACCCAGCTTATAGGGAATCGAATAAATGGCTACGTGTTTTGCCTAAATATATCGAAAGAGAACATTCTTCTGCTGAGCGTAGATTAGCGTTTGCAGGTGCCCAAATTTATTGCGCTCCTTATGCAGGCGGATACCAATTAAAAGTGACAAATGAAGACGGCTCGGGATCCCTGAGTATTGTAATGGGTCCTGCTGGACAAGTACTTTCTGCAGAAACGGACACTGGAATTGCAGTTTCTCTAACCGATTTATTTAATATCAGAAACCCTTGGAATGAAAAAATACAGAAATTTTTTGAACATATTTTAAATACAAAAGGAATAACTGTAGCAGGTAGCGAAATTTCTGTTCATCCTCTTGCAATAGAATGTTTCCCTGAAATGGTGCTCGCTAAAATCACCCCACTTTTACAAGCAAACATTCCAACCAGAGTTACTTTCCTTAATGACTTATTTAATCGGACGCCTGGAATTGATGCTGGCGGTCCATCTAGACAATTTTTCAGTGATCTTGGACGCGGATTATTTTCAACCACTATCGCAAAACGTACACAAATGCTTCTAGAAGACGGGATTCCTAGATTACAAGAAGGATCATTATCTAATTCTACTTACGCAAATTTTGCTCAACTCATGTCATACGTTGTAGCAAATTCTGATGCACGTGGGTTAGTCATCGGAAAATATATACTGTTGCCTTTTTTTGCTGCATTAAGGCTGGCGGCACTCGGAGTTAATGACACCATTTTGCAGGTAGAGATAACTCGCGCAAGAAATTCAGGTCATACCGCTAATGAAGTTGCAGTCAGGACAGTAATTGATTGGTACGAGAGGCAAGAATTAGAAATGACGGGTGCAGTCACCTCTTTAAGAGACCAGCTGTATTCTGACCTACCAGACGGAGTTGAAAATTGGGAAACAATCACAAGGCCACAATTAGCGCAGCTGATTGAAGAAGATGTTTTATCTTCTTCTCAGGAATATGTACTCGCTGTAAAAGCTGTTTATAGCAGTTGTCCACCTGCATTCCAATTGAGTATTCGCGCTGTCACGCCGGATGTAACAATGGCAAGAATTCAAGGAAGGCCAGCTACTGCTCATGATATCATTGCGTCCTTCACACGCAGAGAAGGTGGCGCTCCCTATAATCTAAGAATCGACTGGATTGCTGAATTGCTCAGGGAAAACGCAGATAATCCTGCTTTTCTAGAGCGCTTTCTAGTTTACATAACTGGCCAAACCACGCTAATGCAAGGTTCTAGGATCTTGTTTTTTTCAAATGGAACGGAGCTTACGTTTAATGCACATACTTGCTTTAGACAATTAGACATACCGGTAAGCGAATTTCCAATAGAGATGTGCGGCCCTGAAACACAGCGAACTGTATTTTTAGAAACTCTTAAAGGAAACATGAGCGGCGGGAGTAGCTATACAACTAGATAGAACCTATTTTCGAGCTACAAGTAGCCAAATAATATGCAGACTATAAAATTAAATTTCACCATTGCAGCTTCTTATTTAGAAAGCAGTGATCTAATACCTTTAGAAACAGAAGCTGAACTAACTGGGCGAGTTGCAAGCAAACTATTCAAATATGTATGGAAATTTGCAGGAAAATTTGAATGTCCTGATCGAATTAAGCTTGGGCAGTCTATATTTCAAAGGTCACTAGTAAGTGATGAGGTGGGTGGTCCGAATTGCGTTTCAATAAATGCAGTAGCATTAAGAAAGCTGTTATCTAAATCAACTAAGGATTACCTTACTCATGCTCTTGCATTTTTGGAAAACGGTGATAAAACTGCAGCTTTATCTTGTTTTAATCAGATCAAAACATTTGATAAAACTACATTTGAAAAAATTAACACTTACATCATAAGCGCTGACAATAGTGTGGATGAAGAGATTTCGCTATTAGAAGTGATAATAAGTGAGCACCAAGAATATCTCACAATTTCGAAAACGTTAACTTTTTGGGCAAATCAAGCAGATGATTCTAACCCTTCTTCGAATTACTTATTGAGAATTGGGGTAAAAGATAGAGTTGAAGAATTTCTATCAAATCCCTTATCAACCACGCTAAATTTTTCAGCCTGCGAAAGTTGCGAATTACCAAGCATTTTTGACTCCCCTCTATTTAATAAATTAGAGCACTTTTATCATGAAGATATTCATGCAGATTCTATTGATTTTAGTAAATTCCCAAAACTTAAAACACTTAGATTAGGCAATTGTCAGATTGGTGAACTTGATCTCAGCCTATTTCCCGACTTAGAAATTCTAGACCTTAATGGTTCAACAATTGCGCATATCGATTTTAGTACCGCTACCAAACTTACTACCTTAAAGTTAGACCAAACTAGCATTAATTGTGACTATGATTTAAGGACTCTAGTTGATCTAAGAGAACTATACTTACCTTTAGAAGTAGAAGAAATCAATTTAGTACACTTTCAAAATCTACAATTCCTATGCGTAGACAACACACACATTACACATCTCGACCTAACACCGTGCTCTAAACTGACTATCTTACATACTGAATGCAATCTAAAATTAAAAACAATAACTTTTCCCTTAATTAATTTAATAGAAGTAATTACCTGTGGAGAATGTGAAGAGCTGGAATCTTTATACATTGAGAAATGCAAATTCCTTAAAGAATTAAAATTAGAAAACTTAAACCTTAAAAAACTTCAGTTAAATGCAAATGAACAGCTTATACAACTAATCATTCTTGATGTCGGATTAAAAGAAATTGATCTATTTAATGCTCAAAAACTAAAGAAATTATTCATAAAAAATGTTCCTCTAAAAAAATTAGATTTACGAAACTGTACTCAATTGAAAAAAGTAAATTTAAGTATGACTAAAATAGCATCATTTCAAAGCATACTTCCCCTTAAACTATCAAATTTTCAACGTTTAAAGTTCTTCAATCTATTCGAAAATCACGATCTAGAAAGACGATTTGAAATTCCTAAGCATCTTAGAACAGCTTCTACAAACCCATTAGGCAGTTCATTATGGCTTTCCTACCTTAAAGAACGTGAATCATTAATAGAAGCAATTGAATTACATAGAGAAGTCCTAAAAATAGTAGAAATTGACCTTCCCTCAGAGGATGAACTGTGCGCAATTCCCAGCGATCTCTTAAAAATAAGGGCTACATTGTTAGAAGAGGAAGTTATTTTAGAAACAGAAAGGATAACATCTACATATGAATCTATGTCTTTACTTCTTGGTCAATATATATCGATTAAAGAAGCGCTTAAATCTTGGATAGAAGATGCACCCGAGGAACCTGGACGAATCATTGCCAAAGAACGCATTCTAGATTTTATAGGATCTCCAATGAGAGGCGCTTCATTATTAAATCTTTCGGACCTTGGAATTTCAAACCTACCTAATGTTTTTCATCTTCCGGTATTTCAGCGAAAGGAACTAAAGAAACTCGATATCTCCAAGAATCCAATTGATGCAATAGATTTGTCACAACAAACACACTTAGAACATCTTATTGCATCTAAAACAAATCTATCTAATATAGATTTAAGCTGCGTTAAAAAACTTCAATGTATCTCACTCGCCAATTGTCATTTAGAGGCTCTGCCAATCGAGCTTATTCATTTATCAACTGCACTTCCGGCGCTAACATCAGTTATTTTATCCGGTAATATTCAGCTTAGAGAAATGTACAATGTATTTCAACCCGATTGGATAACTTTTCTCATGCAAAGGGAAGATCTCTACAAGGGATTTTTCAGATATTTTGATGGTTCCCCGTATGATCCGATAAAGGCCCTTGCTTTCACAACAATTCTTTCTATAGAAGATTTGAATGATCTAACATTATGGGGGGCAAATCTTATGGAAAGATCTGGAAAATACCCCCCCGCACAAAAAGAAGAGCTCTCAAAATTAATTCCGAAATATTTTTCATTAGCGGGAGAAAATGCTCTATTTCGAGAAAAATTCTTAGAGATTTTAAGAGACACGGGAGATGTATGTATAGACGCGCTCTCTCTTTCCCTGATGCTCTTAAATATTGAAGAAATTACTCTAAAAATCAACCCGTTAGATCCGATAAGCAATAAAGCATTTCTTGATGTAATTTCAAAATTCTCTCTGATACGTCACTATGCCCAAAACAAAATTCATGCGCTAAGAGACAGAGATATTGCAACAGAAACTTTTGAGCGCGATATTTTCTATTACTACACTGCAAAACTCTCCTTAGATCTCAATCTACCTTTTCAAATTACTCACGATTCCTATGGACATATAACTCATGTAAAAGAAGAAGACCTAGCAAAAGCAAAAGATGAGATTCAAGCGCTATTTGAAAATGAAGATCAATCTCACCTTGAATATTGCAAAATTTGGGCCTGGAATGAAATGCTACAAATCTATTTCCCTAAACAATATGGCACAATTGAAAATGAAACTCGAGCAGCACTCGAAGGTAGTGAGGACCAATATACTCCAATGGATAGTAGAGCTCTAAAAATAGCAACACTTAGCAAAGCTCTTGCTAAAGGGGAATTTGAAAAAATCGATTCGGAAACATACAGCTTCTTAAGAAGACTATTTTCACTTAAAACAAATAGTTCCAAAGAGGCATTAGATTTCTTAAATAAGCTTGATGACTTAAAGGGAATTTCACTAAAAACTCAAGTGGTTGAAAAATACAATGCAAAATTAACAGAAGAGTACGACAAACTACTGGATGGAAATACCAGTATGCTTTTTGAACTAGACCGATACAAGCTACTACACATCGTCAAAAAAATTTTAGAAAGACCTCCAGAAGCAGCTGCTGGTGATTCTAGGGGCGCTCGGAAGAGAGTGCGGACATCAGCGTGATTTCATCCGCTAAATTTGTAATGTCACCAGCTCCTAATGTAATCACAACGCTATTTTGTAAGTCTTGATCAAATAAAAACTCTCCGATCAAATCTCTTGGAACATACGTTGCCTTTTTAGAAAGCTTTTCTAAAAAAGCGTTGATGGTAATTCCTGGAATTGGGGTCTCTCCAGCTGAATAGATATCGGTAACAATCAGCTCATCACAATTCTCCCACACGTCTTTATGCGAAAATTCAGACATCAAATCTCTTAGCCGAGTAAAACGGTGCGGCTGGAAAATTGCTACCTTTCTTTTTCCCTGAAAACCCTCAGCTAAGGCCGCAAGTGTAGCCTTAATCTCTTCCGGATGATGCGCGTAATCGTCATAAAGATCAGCCCCATTAAATCTCCCTTTCCACTCTAATCTTCGCTTTACGCCTTTAAACGTTGAAAACGCTTTTCTGATATCTACTTCCGAAATGCCCAGTAGAAAGGCAAGCCCAAAACAGGCAAGCGAATTGAGCACATTATGCACCCCAAGCAAACTAATCTCAATATCTTCAAAGACCCTGCCTTGAAAATGAGCTGTAAAATGCTGTTTTCCATTAACATAGCAAATATTTGAAGCCCTAAGATCAGCTCCTGCATTCAAACCAAAAGAAATCCCATCCATATTCCATTTAGACATATGCCTATCCTCAAAAAGATAAAATAGAAGATCCCTCCGTTTTACCCCTTTAATAAATTGCTGATAGGCAGAAAGGAGAGCCTCTTCACTTCCCCAATAATACAAATGATCAAAGTCCACATTTGTAATGATTGCGCCAATTGGGTCTGCACGCAAAAAAGAGCCGTCACTTTCATCCCCCTCAGCAATAAAAAATGGACCCTTTCCAAACTTCCCATTAACCCCGCCAAGTGATGGTGAAAATCCCCCAATCACAAAAGAAGGATCCCCACCCGCAACCTCAAAAACATAACTCAGTAATGATGATGTTGTTGTCTTACCATGCGCGCCCACAACAAGGAGAGCCTCCTTTTCACTTAAAATTTGCTCTAAAAGCTCCGACCTATGCATACACTGATTATTTTGAGCAGCTATCCATTCCGGATTATCTTTTTTAATGGCCGTACTATAAACAACAACCTGATCCTCATGAATATTCTCCCTTCTATGACCAATACATATCCCAATGCCGAGTTTCTTTAAGTCATTGGTTACCGGACCTTCCTTTGCGTCACTACCTGTTACCTCATGCCCTTTTGCTCTCATAATCCGAGCAAGCGCGCTCATGCCAACGCCCCCAATTCCGATAAAATGCACCTTCATTCTTAGCTCCTGTTGCAAGAATTAAAGCCAAAAAATCGGTTTAGCGCAAGCTAATTCACCATCACTCCACTACGTCTACTTCATCATCTGATGACCAGTCATCACCTATTTCGTTTTTAGGAGGTTATATTTGCTTTCGAATTCTGATTATTGCATCACGATATTCTTTAATCTCTCCACCAAAATCAGTAATATGTCGGCAAGGGAATATATCATAAGTTGCATGGATGATAACATTTTTATACTGAGTACTAAGGTTAGTCAAAACATGTTCGGTGAGCAGCTTTTCTAGGTGAGCTACTACTTTGGGGAGACTCCTCCTATCTAGTGCCTCTTTCCCAAAAAAACGCAAAATTGCACCCCAAATTTTATCCCATATCGATTTAGTTTTTACAATAACCGTGTCATTCTCAAGAGAAAGTAAAGTTACCTTTTCCTTATCTTTTGCAAATGTGATAAAAGCATCAAAGCTGTCTTTAAAACCATTTGGCATATGACTATTTTGCATAATTAAATTCTTTTATTAACAAAGAGATAGATGCTCTGTCCTTTATGATGAAGAGAACTTCCTGCACGAACCTCTACTTATTTTACACAACTAACTGGTTGTAAAGTGTTTTGAGTCATTGACACAGACATCCAAGTTTGCAAGGAAGGCAGCTTTACTTTCGACGTATATAGGCACATCAAGCATGCTGAAGCACGTGTGGGCATTAAAATTAGGCACATCTAGAAATTTTAATTTAATGGATTTCGTACTAGACGAATCGGCAGGTAAAAAAGGCTGTCCTGTAATGAAATTTACAAAGTTGGAAAGCCATTCTTGGTTATCTGCATTTTCATCAATTCTCTCGAATATCCAGGTCCGTTTTTCTAAAGCTGGAAATGATAAGGCACCTTCCATTTTTATTGCAGCTTTAACCCTCTCAGCTGTTATGGAAACCCCTTGAATTGTTTCTGAAAGCATAGCATCAGGAATTCCGGCAAGTTTAGCCTTTGCAGATGGAGTCATCCCCGCTAAAACCTTTAAAATAGCTTTAGCCTCATTAATTCCAGGCTCTAAAAGGTCGCTTTCAATTTCTTTGCGAATATCAATATCAGCGGCATCATCTGGTAATTCGGAACCAAAGCTATCACGTAAACAATTAAGAGCATCAGATTTAGTCGTAGCTGTTGGATTTTCATACCAATGAAGGGCCTTGAGAACCATCTCACTTGGATCGAGCGTCTCTTTTATGATTCGAACAGCTAGTTGATTTGTAGATAATCCTCCTTGCGCGCTTTTCAAAAGAGGGTAAAATTTTGGATTAAGGTATACTCCGGTGATGAGTGGGTATTCGCATGTTAAAACAAATGAGAGGAGTTTACCAAATTTTTGGTACATTCCAGGCTCTGATTCAGCAAAAGCGAGCATTTGTGCTGTAGTTAATCTAATTAAGGGTTCGCTGATCCCTATTTTCACAAAAAGAGCCTTTGTAAGGTCGCTGACAAATTGTCTTGAAACCCCTCCTACATCAATTGCTGAGTTTACTCTAAAATCATCTTCTAAATAGCGCATATTTGTTACGGAAGCAGTTAATTTTTCTAATACGGTGGCTGGAAATTTCTTAATTGCTTCAGGATGAACCTTAATAGTAGAGCCATTAACCTTAATACCCTCAGATTCTAACACACTCTCCGCAAAGGTATTTAAAACCTTACCCCAAAAACTATCCAAACTTTTTAGTTTACTTAATTCCAAATTCGTTCCATTTTGATCCACAACGGTTGAAAGGAGCCCAGTACTTGGATCAAAGGTAAATTTTAATAAAAGCTCTCCATCCAGTAGTTTTATTGTAATCGTAGAAGTAGTCTCATCACCCCACATTTTATACCCATCTACAACCAAGCTAAAATCTTCCCCTTGATATTTTTCGCGCACTTGATTCATTAAAATATCGGACCAAAGCGGTTCTACTTCACATTGACCTTTACTAATCTGAAACCGTACGGGTCCTACTGGCAATCTTACCGCTACCGGCGCTGCATGACTAGTAGGCAGCGAAGGAAAATTAGACATAACGGCATCCCATTGACTGTCTGACAAGCCGGAAACTTGAGGCATCCCCCCTTCACTAACATTCACCTCATTATCAGCAAAGCTTGAAGCTTGAAGAGCAGCCGCTCTTGCTTCCATCTCCTGATGCCTGTCTTCCTCTATAGCTAATCCTAAAGGAGTTGCCACGTTATTCACATATTCTAAATTTGGCATCAAAATTGATGCTTCGTCAATCCTTTCATCAGGAACCCAAATACTCGAAATATGTAAATTTCCTATACCACTAGGAAGTGAGGTTAACTCAAGTCCTGTTAAATTCAAAGATTCTTGAGGATTGAAATAGCACTTGAGAATTCTCTCTACTGCCTCACCCGTTCCTGGTCCTCCATCCCATTCTGTAAGTCCCAATTCATTTTTAATATCAGCTATACTTTTTCCATGAACGCAATTCAAAAGGTGTTCGAAATCATATGCAATACACACGAGATCAGGAGTATATCTTATTGAATCAAGCCGGGCTCTTAATGTAGTTTCATCACCTCCTGCAATAGAATCAAGCGCTACTCTAGTTACCAATTCTCTTTGGCCTCCATCTTGTTCAATATAAACTGAGCCCTCACCAAAAAGTGGTATACCCCCCCAACTAGTTAGTAACTGAATTAATGGATCAACGCTCATTTAAATCTCCCTTTTCTTAAACAACTACTAAAACAAGTCATTATTATAAAGGTTTATTTAAATCGCATAAATATATGTTGATTAATGAATTATGATCACTAAAACAAATGAACGCGATAGCTTAACAAGCTATTTCACTTTGAATTTTCAAAAGCCGAACTTAGCTTTTTATGAGAAAGAATGGATTCTCTCATGATGTGTGACTTCTCAATAGATTCAAACACCTGATTCACAAATAGATGGGTGCTTAAGCTACTCTGATGAAGACAGCTACCTGCGCCAATTTCCTCAATATACTTAGCGTTAATAGTTTGATGATCATCTTTTGCCTCTGGATAGGGAATCAAAAGCGCTGGTGTTTCATAGATGAGAAGTTCGCGGAGAGCGCCAGCTCCTGCTCTGCAGATGGCTAAATCGGCAGCTATCCAAGCAAGATCCATTCTATTACAAAATGGCTCTACATGAGCCTTCATCTCCATAGCATTGTAAATCCCCTGGAGACCCATCTCTTTTCCAGGAAAATGGAGCAGCTGGAACTGATCTTTTAAATAGGGGGCCGCTTCTTGAATCAATTGATTAATTGCAAGAGCTCCTTGAGATCCACCGAATGCGAGAAGGGTTTTTTTAGTAGAATCGAGACCAAAGTGGGCAAGTGCCTCTTCTTTTGAAACTTTTGTTACTTCTTCAAATGCATAGTCAATATAGGTAAGTTTGCCATGAAGCTTTTTGTGTCTTGGCTCAAAATGGATAAAGACATTTCTTGCGCCTCTAGAAAAAAGGCGATTTACTTTACCCGGCACTACATTAAACTCATATAGGTCATAAGGAATACCCAAATAGGCAGCCGCTGCTAAAGCAGGAAAACTATGAAAGCTACCAAATCCAATTACATATTCCGGACGAAGCTGCCTTAGGATTTGCTTTGCTTTTCTAAGCCCCTTTAAGTTCTTTATTGCACAGTGAATTATTCCCTTTCCAAGGCCGGCACCGTCAATATCATGAAAGCAATTCTCTTCCCTTTTGAAAAATGCATTCTTAGAAAGACCTACACCCATGTAAATTACATCGTACTCTTCCTTAAACTTCGCCCCAATTTTTTGCGCAGGAAGCACATGACCGCCTGTCCCACCAACAGCTATGACAATCTTTTTTCGCATTGGATCTCCTTTGGCTGAACACTCATAATAATGGCAATCATAAAAATATTAGCAAGTAGCGATGATCCGCCTTGGCTAAAAAAGGGTAGGTTGGTCCCTTTGCTTGGCAAAAGTCCCGAGACAACACCTAAATTTAAAAAGGCTTGCAGGGAGACCATAAATGTAAACACTGTTGCAAGATAATACCCTTCTTGAGTTTTCGCTGTAACTGCTATGCTAAATCCGAATACGGAAATTACCATATATAAAATGATCAGTGAGAAGACACCTATAAAGCCAAACTCCTCTGCATAGATCGCTGCTATATAATCACTTCTAGCCTCCGGAAGGTAGTTATATTTTTGCAAACTCTCTCCGAGTCCCTTTCCGACTAATCCACCCGATCCCGCTGCAATTTTTGCCTGGTAGGGTTGATGCCCTTTACCTAAAAGATCGGCTTCCGGATGTAGATAGATATGAATTCGATCTCTTACATGCTTCATACTAAGACCAAGCGTTACGCCAAGAAGAGCAACAACAATAATTGGTAATACCCAGTACATCCACCGAATTTCTGTTACAAAGTATAATATCACTAGAGTTGCAAGCAATATCGCAGCTGTTCCGTTATCTGGTTCAATCATAATCAAAAGGATAGGAGCTAATAAAATGAACTGCCAAAAGAAAAATTTCCTAAATGTAAGCACTTCTCCTGAAGTTCTTAAAAGCTTTAAATAAAATATAGGAAGGACTATCTTCACAAATTCAGATGGCTGTAAGGATATTCCAAAAACATTAATCCAGCGATATGCGCCATTAATGTGCATTCCGATCTTAGGAACAAATACAAGACCTAATAAGACAAAAGACAATCCTAATAGAAGATATCCATTATCAATCAGTTTTTCATAGCCAAATAGATAAATGAGATATCCGACAAATACCCCAAATAAAGAAAATGCAATTTGTTTCCCCATCGAAAGATACGATTGGAGTTCGGAACCTCTATCAATAACTTCGGCAGATGTTGTATTAAACACCATAATCACACCTAACAAAAAAATTGTGACTATAGTTACAAAGAGTCCGAATCTATACTTCATTATATACTCATTCCAGTTGAAACACCCTCTTTTTCATTGCGGAATCTTTTTATTTCAATTCCGCTTCATCAAGCCTGATTTTAAACAGAGCCCTCTTCAGCGGACGGCTTCGCCTAATTGAACTAAAACGATTCTGCTGCGAAAAATCTGGGTCTTTAAACTGTCATGAGTATATACTGATCGTGTTTCAAAAATTGGTTTTTTCATTGCCGGCATCCTCATTTTTGAATCACTCTCAGTATATCCGAAGCTTATCGCCGGGTTTGAGCTTCTTAGCTTTACTTTCATCAAGATTGTTTAACTTAAGAAGTTCTTCGACTTTTATTCCGTTTTTAATCGCAATTGTCCACGGATTATCGCCATGTTTGACAATATAATATTTGGCTTCAGCTTTATTGCTTGCGCTTGGGATGCTTGGTGGTAAAGGTTTAGATTCACTCGTAAATTCTGAAACAATCGGTACATATAAAATTTGACCAATATTTAGCCTGCTATCAAGCAACCGATTAATTTTCATAATTTCAGAAACAGTTGTATGGTGAGTTTTTGCAATCTTGTCTAGGCTATCACCTTGTTTAACAATAATTTCCTTACGACTTGAATCTATTATAGGAACCGGTTTTTCAATAATCTCGGCAACAATTTGTTCAACCTCTGCTTTAACCTCTTGAGCAACAAATTTACTTAAAAGATTATCAACTTGATCAAGGGAAACTTTTTCTTCAGGAGGACTATTTTTTAGAGTTTTCTTCTCTCCCTGTAAACTCACCTTGGCAATCTCAATCGGTGTTGCTGGCTTAATTGCAAAGACAAATAACGCTATCAAAAGCGCCATATTAACTAGAACTGAAATTAGGATCGTATCTCTTCGATTCACCTTCTAACCCTTTTTTATACGCCTCCCCACGCTCTTCAAAGTTACGAAACATGTCATAACTACTACATCCAGGGGATAAAACCAGATTATCACCAAACCTTGCTACTTGCAACCCTTTTTCAATTGCCTCCTCTAAAGTTTCGACAAGCTCAATCGGAATATCCATTCGAAGTTCACTTGCAATCAAATGCCTGGCCTCTCCCATCAAAAAAATCGCCTTCACTATTCCCGGAAAACACTCATTCCAAATTGAAAAACTTCCCCCCTTATGCCGGCCGCCTGCAATCAAAATAATATCCTTCCCAATCGCCTTGACACCATATGCAACAGCGTCCATCGTTGTTGCCTTACTATCGTTATAGCACTTCACTCCCCGAATCTCTCCTACAAATTCCATCCTATGCGCAAGCCTCTTAAAACTCTTCATCGCATTGAGATATTCTTCCCTAGTCACACCAAAATAGTTCACCGCAAACCATACATAATCACCACCTTCGAGATCTTCCGCATAAACACCACCCTTCTTAACACAATCAAAAATCCTCCTCTTTGCAAGAATGTAATTCTCCATACTCCCATGCCGATCCAAATGATTCGGCGTTATATTCAAAATCATCGCCACATCAAATACCTTCGCCCTGCAAGTCTCAAGCTGAAAAGAGCTCAGTTCCGCAACAACAATTTCATCCTCCTCCAAATCACCCACCACAGAAATTAACGGCACCCCAATATTTCCAAGAGCTCTCGCCCTCCTCCCACTCTCATTTAACACATGAGTAATCGCCATAACCGTCGTACTTTTTCCATTCGATCCCGTCACCCCAATTGCCCGATTCTTCAGCTCCCTAAACGCAAGCTCCGCCTCACCAATCACCTCAACACCTAAATCAATCGCCTTCTGATACAATCTATGAGTAAGCGGTATTCCCGGAGACACCACCACAATATCGAAATCAAAAACCGCAAATTCGTGATCATCTAAAAACACAGGACACAAAGTAAAATCCACAGCCACAGCCCTATCAACAGCCACCACTTCATAGCCTTGCTGCAACAAGTATTGCACTACAGCTCTGCCACTCACTCCCAAACCAATTACCAATGCTTTTTTCATAATCTCTGGCAGAGTTCCTCTTCAATTTCTTCAATAGTTGGTAACGAACTTTTTAAGTTATCTGGAAGCGACTCTATGATTTTTGTTTCATATTCAGAAATGCCGATCGGTTTTCGAATATCTTGAAGAGCATATTCCGCAACAATTTTATTTTTTGTCTTACATAAAATCATCCCAATTGTTGGCTTATCATCTGGCGCCTTAAGTAATTTGTCCACAGCCGTTAGATAGAAGTTTACCTTACCTGAATACTCTGGGTTAAATTCTGTCGCTTTCAACTCTATTACAATATAACACCTCAGCTTCAAATGATAAAAAAGCAAATCCACATAAAAATCTTGCCCGCCAATTTCAAGATGAACCTGCCTGCCAACAAAGGCAAATCCTGCACCTAGTTCCAATAAAAATTTCTGAATATGATCTAGAAGCCCATTTTCCAACTCCCTTTCATCAAAGTCCTTCCTGAGAGCAACAAAATCAAAGCAAAATGGATCCTTTAGCATCTCCCTAGCCAAATCAGATTGAGGCGCAATAAGAGTATCTTTAAAATTTGAAATCCCTTTCCCTTGCCGCTCGTATAAATTACTATCAATCCAATGGGAAAGCACACTACGACTCCATCCATTTTCTAATGTTTTTTCACCATACCAAACTCGCGCCTCAATCTCGCCCAATTTATCTAAGATAAGCATGTTATGTCCCCATGGCAATTGTGCAGCAACCTGCTGCACAATTGAAAATTCTGGATATTCTCTCGCAAACTTAACCATATACCGTACATTTCTTAGAGAAAACCCTTGCATTTCAGGAAACATCGATCTTAAATCTTTAGCAAGTCTATCTACAAATTTAGAGCCCCAACTAGACTCTTTTTGCTTTTCAATAATGGCTTTACCAATTTCCCAATAAAGCTTAATAAGCTCCTTATTGACAGACACAAATGCTTTTACCTGAGATTCTTGAACCCTCTTTTTAAGATCAGCAACCAAAGTAACATATTCTTTATTAGGAAGAAAATCGTGATCCTTTCCATCAACATCTGATTTTTTATTTTCTAGATCAAACATATGTTCTCAAAAAATTAAATAGATTAAATTTTATCTTTTAGAAGACTAGTTAGTCAAGAATTTACTAAAAACGCCGCAGGGCTTATAATGAATACTCTCTTATCTACCTACTGAGAACGATCGTATTAAAGACGGCGCACAGCGCCAATTCCAATGGTATATCCTTCGCAGTCTCTAATACGCTCAGCAAGAGTCCCTGTTATTGAACTATAACCAGAAAGATAGATTGAATAACCTTCCCAAGGTACAGCGTCCCGGCACCGTGTGTAATGTTCACAAGAATATTTTGGATAATCATCTCGAGAATATGGATGTTTTCCAAACACACTTTTTGTCAAAAGCATCAATGACAGCAGCTCGATAGCACTAGGTATTTCGCTCCCTCTTGCGTTAACTGCGGTTCGAAGATCCTTCATTGTTTTGCGCGTGCTATTTATAAGGTTCGCATTTGTAATAACCATTTGATAAGTTTCTGAAACTGCTTCCGTCTCAAGAACTGCCACAACTCTCGGGTCAGTAAAGCTATCCGGACCTAGGGCCTCTTTTAAGAAATTTATGGTAAGACCTTTTGGAATTTTCATTACTGTAAATCCAACATCCTTTACTAAAGCCCAAGAACGAGCCATACTAAATAAGCTAGCGCAATCCAGAGGAGAGGTATCTTCTATTTCAAATCCAAAAGGGAGCCATGCACTTGAATCTATAACACGAATTTTGGGCACTGCACTGAAACCCTTGACACTCCATACTCGAAGATCAAGTGATGTCGCTTCGAATTTTTTACAAACGCGCCTACTTCGAACAATATCTTCTGGGGGTAAAAATCCAAAAATCGAATTTCTAAGAAGATTAGGTAGGTGCTCTATTGGAGATGGTAGTGAAGTCATAAATATCCCTTCAATTTTATTGTCTATTAAAGTTAATAATATTATCGACTGTAATAATAGCAGTTCAATTGACTTTACGCACTATTTTTTTTCTCAAATAATTACCATACATATTGAGCGCAACTCTTAGATTTTATTTTACTTAAGGAATGAAGGAATGAATCTTGCTCTTTTTAGGTCTATTTTGTATAGTCTAAGGTATGTCTATGTCATTTGATCCAGTTGGGGCGGTAACGTTAGAAGGTCGCCTTTATAAACCTCCTGAAATTTCTATTGGACGTTCTCTACAATTTCCTTGGGACATAAGCATCAAGTTTCTTTTGACTAATTTGCTCCAAGATACTGCATTGGAATCTAAGGTAAGTGAAATATATCTAGAGTTTTCAGAAAAGCTTGATAAAGCAAAGATTTCTGAAATACATAATCTATCAGGCACCTATTATCCTAGAGATGAAGCTTTAACAGTTGTGGTTAATCAAAGAATGCTCCCAATATATACGCATTACATGCAGTATAAACGGAAGGATGACCCGCCGCCTACAGCGACTGTCAGAACGCCTCTCTTAGCCAGACGGTCATGGTTTTCTCGTTAATGTTTTAAGGTTATATGGTCACAGTCAAGGCAACAATTTTTTTTGAAAGGCGATTTTGGATCGGAATTTTTGAGAGAACAGATAAGGAAGGTTATGCTGTTGCAAGGCATATTTTTGGTGGGGAACCTGCAGATCCGGAAGTTCATGAGTTTATTCTTAACCATTGGCATGAATTAAAATTTGGAGAGACTAAAGAAATCACTATTCAAATTCAACGCATGAATCGAAAAAGAGTACAAAGAGAGGTTCGCCGAGAAATGGAAAAGATGAGGGAAACAGCACAGCCTTCGACCTTTGCGCAAGACTATATGAGAGAAGAGATTGAGAAAAAAAAGAAAGAACGCAAAAGTGTTAGCAGCGATGAAAAACAAGCTCGTAAAGACGAGCAATTCGCCTTGAAGCAAGACAAAAAGAAAGAAAAGCATCGCGGTCATTAATTAATAGACTAGCATAAATTATAAATCTCTCAAAAACCAAAAAATCCGCAAGGATTTGGAAAAATGCTAATCTCTTCCTAGTGGAGAATAGATAGAGAAATTCTTAATTATTTCAAATAAATCCCATATCTTATTTACCGTTTGCGTTTTATAAAAAACACAATATAATACTATCTTACGTAACTTTAATTTACTTAAAAGGTAGCAATCATCGAAAGGCTTACCAATACATCCGATGCAATCTTGTGGGAATTACCGCCGGGCAAACCTGACCGACGAGAATCTTTTAAAGGATATGGGGTAGAGGACGACCGTTTTCGTGTCACTCAATCCAGACAAAAAGGTCCTACATGTTCCTATTATGGTTTTTTGCCATTAAGAGTACGTATTGGCCCTTTTCATGGCGCTTCTGATAGCGAATCTAGAACCATTGAAAAAGCAATTTCTTTATGGCGTAAACAAGTAACCGCTTGCGCTGTACGTCATCCCTATTCTAACAAGATTCCAGATGAGTTTTTAGCTGATATAAGCCATTGTGATAGAGCCCTCTTAACTGCATTTGGTATTAATCCGATTGATATGTTTATTAGCGCAAGCGGTCGTGCTAAAGATTGGAATAGCCTTTCTCAAATGACACAAACAATGCTGATAAAATTTGAGCTAAAACTTTGGGATGACCTACCCCTAAAAGTTAAAAGATTCCTTCTTCAGAATTTTGTGATCCATACAATGATGATGAAATACCAATTACAACCATCAAAATGGACTCCTGATCAACCAATTAAGAACCTTATTCAAATTTTAAAAAATTATGGACCTATGGCCGTAGCTGGCAATTTAGGAATCTCATCCTACTCATCAAGTGCAAGTTGCTCTACTCGCAAAATTGCTGCACGGGCAATTTACTATTTTCCTGAATGGTCCAAATGCGATGAATATAACGAAAGACATGTGATCATACTAATCGGAGCCGAAAAACTAGGCGATTGCGAAAATATCTACTATAACGATCCCAATGATAGCAGCTGCCCAGTCACAGGAAAACGCATATATGTTGAATCATACAAAACCTTTACAGCCGCAATAACCTCCCCATTTATTATTAAAACAGGCATTAATGCGGAAGGACAGCTACATGAGACTCCCGAAGCTTACGGTGTACATGCTCATCCGACACTACAACCAAAACCAAAGTCCCGCCTATAATATCCTCATAAACGAAAGGATGACCCGCCGCCTGCAGCGACTGTCAGAACATCTCTCTTGGCCAGGCGCAGATAGAAAGAGCCAAAATATCTGTCAGCGGACTAGTTTAAAATGTAATTATGTGTTAAAATAATTATAGTTTCAATACATAGTAAAATATTTTATATGATAGATAATTACCAACCTGCCCTATATGAAGAAGTGCGTACTTTTCAGAAACCTTCGAATAGTATTAGTAAAAATTTTATTATTATAAATCGTGAAGAGTCATTTACTAAAGATCTCCTATTTGTTCGAAAGACACTCATAGAGAACCATCCAGGCATGCATAATCAATTGGACCCTGATTTTTCCCAGCAATTGGAAAAAAATTTTGCGAGCGCACTGGAAAAGCTTTCTAATGCTGGAACCGATGAAGAAAAAGCTAAAATTATTGAAGAATTTGGTGAAAGTTTTCATGACTCCCACCTCGGTGTTTTTTATAAATCAACGAATCAAAATTCGCCCGCAACAGTGCGAATCATGCCACGATTTGGTATTGAGAAATTAATAAATGGGACCGCTTGGATCCATTTACACACATTTGAACCCAAGCAAGAAGAGATTGCCAAGCTTAATGAGTTGATAACGGCCTTACCATCTCTTAGGAGCCAAAAGGTTGTAATCGACATACGAGGAAATGGTGGTGGCGACTCTACATGGGGCGATGAGCTTTTAAAGTCGCTTTTTGGTGTAGAGCACGTTAATGAGGCGTTATTTAAAGCAAATCAAGCTGTCTATACGGAGTGGCGAGCAAGCCCTGAAAATATAGAGCATGCAAAAGGTCTTGTTGAGCAATTGAAAGGTGAATTTGGTGAGACGCATCCTATGATTAAACAAATGGAAATTACTTATGAGGGAATGCTTACAGCCTATTCAAAGGGAGAAAGTTTTTACAGCGATACAGGCTCCCCACCCCCACAAAGCGCTTCAAGCGCTCCAAAATTATTTAATGGCCCCTTAATTGTAATCATCGACAGAAAGTGTGGAAGCGCCTGTCTAGACTTCATTGACTCTCTTAAAGCATTGAATGCAAATATAAGCTTTTTAGGCGAAACGACAAATGCAGATAGCGTATATATGGAATTAAGACGAGTCGCTCTTCCTAGCAACAAAGGATTTTTAGGCTACCCCATCAAAGTGTATAGAAATCGACCTCGTGGACACAACGTTCCTTACCACCCCGATATTCCCTATACAGGAGATTTACAAGAGACACATAAACTGCAAAACTTTGTAATAACTCATTTTATCCGACATTGAGCAGCATAACAGCAAATAGGGCCAAAATGTTTTCACTCTGACCCAACATAAAAATTATTTAAGATTTTTCTCTGCGAAAATCTTCATTCCATCAGCTAGAAACTTTGCAAGTTTTGGATGATGGGGATCAAATTTTTCAAAGAAAGGCGCGACAGAACGGACAGTCATTTCTATTTTTTTGAACGATTTAGGGTGTTTTTCTTGCAAAAAGTACAAGAAAGAAGCTAAATTCCC
>CAZKFL010000004.1:0-28881 GCA_964552055.1 uncultured bacterium | reverse complement strand
AATTCAAATTTTTCAAAGAAAGGTTTCCAAGCTAGATCGGTATAACCATTACCGAGTCCTCGAAACGATTCTTTATCCGGGGTCCAAAAATGTTTAACCCAGTTATAAAGTTTTAACACAATTACTTGGACTTCTTTAGAATCAGATGAGACGCCCTTTTCTTTCAAGTTTGCAAGCTCTCTAAAGATAACATCCCCCTCTTTTTGAGTTCTCTCTAAGCCGGCTTTACCCATTGCTTGAATCTTTCTTTCAGATTCTTCAAAAAAAGGATGGTCATCACCAATTTTATTTTTTAAATAATTCATATATTCGGCCTGTTGCTCTTTGGAGATAAAGCCATAATACATTTCGTCTTCTTTCATTTTATAGATTCCTTGTAAGTGTTTAATGGTATTATCAATGGTTTGCAACAGTATTCCCCGGCGCTCATGCTCCTTACTAAGAGCCACTTTATGTGACCTTAAAGCTTGTAGCTGATCGAAATCGCTTTTTCCTAGTACTACTTGAATTTGCTTAATAGTAAATCCAAGTTCTTTATAAAAAAGAATTTGTTGCAAAAGCAAAAGCTCTTTCTCCTCATAGTACCGATACCCATTTTCTCCATAATAGGCAGGTTTTAAAATCCCCACCTCCTCATAAAAATGAAGGGTTCGAATCGACACACCTGAAAGCATACTAAGCTTTTTTACTGTATATCCCATTGATCCTCATCTCTTAAATCACCATGATTTTAAAAGATGCCGTAAATATACACAATAACGTATGCGTGAGGGTCAATAACTATTTATTTAAATTAATTTCTATCAATGAAAATTCATGCCTCTATAGCAGAGAAATTCTATGGTATGAGATACTCGGCAGAAATAGGAGAAAAAAATGAGCAAAGTCAATCTAAAGGATAAATTTCAATTATTTAATGCTTATTGGACTCCAAAAATTCTGGGGGAGCTCAATAACTCTTATGTAAAAATATTTAAAGCTAAAGGCGAATTTGTCTGGCATTCGCACGAAAATGAAGATGAGTTTTTTCTTGTTATAAAAGGGCAATTAAATATCAAGCTGAGAGATGGAGAAATTCAATTGAAAGAGGGTGAATTTGCAATTATTCCGAAAGGCGTAGAACACTTGCCCTATGCAAATGAAGAAGCTCATATTTTACTTTTCGAGCCTAAAGAAGTTATTAATACGGGAACTACTGCTTCGGAAAAAACCGTAACAAACCCCGAATGGATTTAGTCTAGCGGAGCCAATCCTTTAAAATTTATATAATTGAGTTAATCTTCCAAGTTCCGGTGCCAGACGCCGGAACTTGGAAGATTGATCTATGAAGAAATCATTTTCAAATTATCAATCCATTTTTGATCTAAGCTAAATTATTCACACAAATCTGCAAATTATTAATCCTTACAATCCAATATGCATCAACTTTATCAAGAGGAAAATCTTTGCCAATCTCTAGATAACTTTGGAAAGCTTCTTCCATTATAGGATTTGCAAGGGGCTCGCCTTCCACAGGTTTATTTTCAACGAAACTCTTTATTTTATGTAAAAGCACTTCAGCATCAGCTTTTGTAACTTCTTTTGATTGATACTGGACGTACCACTTCATAGTAGTAGCTTTTATCCTTTCTATTAGCGGAAGTTTTATTTCATCGGACATCCCAGAAAATAAATCCATCTGCGGAACTACCATTTCAGGAGTTGTGCATGCAAATCGATAATTTGTAACCCAAGTCCTAAACGTTTCATTTTCCAATAATTTTGATGATCCGGCTACACCTGCATCTAAATCTCTCGGTATTGAAGTCGTAGTAACATACGTTCTTTGTTCAGCATTTAATGTACATGCAGAACAATCAGCTAGAGCCTTCATATAATCTGTAGCTAACAATGCAACTCGCACACTCAATTCTCTTTCATCTTTAAGCGCTGCATAAACCTCGTACAATTCTAAAAGAGCAGCGTCTTTTACCTCATCACTTGGGAACATATCTTTGTTGATTCGGTGTCTACATAATATGACTATATCTTCAGCAAACTCTTCCCTTTCAAGAGCGCGCTCTCCAGTTACGATATTCACTAAAGGTTCGATCCAATAAACCTGTTTACCACTCGATGCAGTTACACCACCACTAACAATTGCCATAACATCTCCTAATGTAATTAAAGTTGATAAGAATTTAACAAAAGTTCAATCATTTATTTGCAAAAAGAGTAAAGAAATATTAATATATTGTAAACTCAATATGAAAATGATTCTCCTTAAAAAGCTACTTGTAAATTGCAGCAGATGTTTTTTACTCTTTGCATCACAACTCCTATTTTCTGGAAATCAAGGGGTAATCGTAGCATTTGCAGGCCTATCGGGATCTGGAAAAACAACAACTGCAAAAGAGCTAGCTCTTCTTTATCCTTATAAATGTCTCATCGAGCCTGAAGAGTCTGAATGGCCTGATGTAATCAAAGAGAGAGAAAGCTTTGGTGATTTCACCATGTGGATGGGCTTTCGCGAGCTTTGGCTTCCCCTACAATTTGAGGCTCAAAACTTAAAGAAGCAAAAACAAACCGTTTTTCTTGATTCCTATTTCATAAAAATTATTGGTTATGAACTAGATGAAATCGGAATGGAATGGTTATTTCCTAAAGAAGATCCCTACTACCCTAGCTTTTATCAAATTTGCCAACTTGACATCAAGCATTTGCCCGATCCTGATTGCATCGTTTTATTTGATATTTCCTATGAATTATGGCTTCAATTGCTTGCTACTCGCAACAGAGAGTGGGATAAAACCCCCGGATTTTTAGAGTCCTATCAACAAACTAAAGACGCCATTGAACATTCCGTTCAAAAGCTATGCAACGCTAGAAATATAAAACTCATCTATTTTAAACCTGAATTGGGAGATATTTCAAAACAAGCTATCCGTCTGCATGAACTTCTAGTCGAAGCGCAGATTCTTTCATCCATAGATAATCATGATATTTGATGGTACAATAAAAGTTAGGCACAAGGTTCTGTTTAAGATCTTTTAAGATTAAAATCGGTTACGGTTACGCAGGCGGTTACGGGAATGGCTGCTGTTTCACGCAGTTAATCAAATAATAATCGTGTTTGGTAGCCCGGCGCAAGAGCAGCCGTCCTTTTGGATTCCCGCATCGTAGAATGCGGTCTTGAGAGCCGTAACCGTAACCGCCTGCGTAACCGTAACCGTAACCGATTTTAACTTAAAAATTATATATACTCGTGACATTTCAAAGCACCAGATTTTTCTAAGAAGAATCATTTTAGTTTGATTAGGCATAGCAGATCGCGAATGAGGGTCCTGTTTGAAGACAGGCCCGATTGAGCGAAATCTAAATAAAAAGATTGTGCAAAAAAAAAAGCGGAACTTTGAATTGGAACGAGAATATGCTGCGCGTGATTTAAAAATAGTGAATTTTTAATTGTTTAATTTTATAGCCTAACTTTTATTGCACCGCCTGATATTTGATGGTTATAGTCTTCATGTTTTAAAATTATTCGATAATGATGTCTAGATGAACTAATAAGGACATTACCTCTGGTTGGGAGAATTTTGCTTTTGCAAGCTTATTTGTCAATGGGTTAATAGAATAGTTGATCGCTCCCTGAAAATTCGCTTTATTTAAATTTGAGTTATGAAAAAGAGTGCCCTTTAGATCGGAACCAGAGAAATTTGCACCCGTTAAATTCGTGTTGGTAAAATAGACTTCGCGAATCATGCACTCATGGAAAATGGTGTTTTTTAGATCAAGATCAGAAAAATTAGACGTATCAATTAAACACTTATCAAATTTTACTGACAGAAACATTTTATCCCATTTAGTGAAATCCGTTCCAAGGAATTTACAATTATTAAATTCGGCTCCTTGAAATCTGCTCCCATCTAATTTAACTAAACTTAAATTACAGCCGAAAAATTTACAATCCACGAACCTTGCGTTTGTGAAATCACTTTTAGTAAAATCGCACTGCTCAAATATCACATGCGCAAAGTTTTTATGCTTGAAATCGGACTGGGTCCAAATCTCTTTCTTAAATATCTGACTTTCCACTTCTTGCTTCTTCCCGCGCTTTATAGACTCAGTTTCAATAGGTGTGAACTACACCTACCCATTTAATTTATCGTAGTCAATCCTTTCCTAAAAGGTTTTTTTGTTTTGGGTACATTTTTAATGCTTTTCTATCTTAATCTGACTCAGTTCACTATATCGAGGAAAGAAATTGGAGTCCTGCTCGAGTTGATAGAGAAGGGAGAGCATTTCCTCAGTTGCTTCAGGAGTGGTAAGCTGCTCGTCTAAACATTTTTTACTTATTGAATGTACCCCTAAAGAAAGGAGGCTTTTTTCACGCAAAGTAGATAAAATGGGTTGATAAGATGAATATGATAATGTGTGTCCCCTATCTTGTAGGTATTGAAAAATTTTTTTTCCGGGAGATGAGTCAGAATGTTGCAAAATAAATTGCTTTTGAACTTCAATTTTCCATTTTTCATAACCTACATGAACAGGTTCGCAATAAAGAGAATCAAGAGTTGCAATTTCTTCTACTAACAAAAATCCACCTGGAGCAATTTTATTGTAAAGAAGATCAATCACTTGAAGTGCTTTTTCTAATGGAAAGTGGGTTAATACTAAACGACAATGTATTCGATCGAATTGCCCTGGAATTTTTTCAATATCTAACGCCTCCATTTGAATAAATTGAAGTTGTCGAAGACCTGCATTTTTTTTGTTTTCCTCCGCTATAAGCAATTGCTCAAAGCTAATATCCGTAGCTATAACAAAACCTTTAGATGTTATTTTATGGGCTATTTCCAATTCAAGAAGCCCTATTCCACAACCAATAGTCAGAATTCGCATACCTGGATCGAGGTTAAGTAATTGCAAGGAGGACTCATTATAGAGCTCATTTAAAATTGTTAAGCGCTCTTGATCTTGATTTCCTGTTGAAAGAGCATATAATGGATCTTTACTACTTGAATAACACATGTTGAGACCAACTAAAAATAGAAGAATGAAGATGTTATTGCACCTTAAGTGAGACAAGACCAATCAGGGCTAGGAGGAGGCCGATCATCCAGAAGCGAATGACGACTTTCATTTCATGCCATCCTTTCATCTGGAAGTGGTGGTGGATGGGGGCGCAGAGAAAAATGCGTTTGCCTCGAAATCTAAAGCTTAGGACTTGGAGGATGACGGAGAGGGTTTCGAGGACGAAGACGCCGCCGATTAGGGCAAAGAGAAATTCTCTGCGGAGGAGGACTGCTGTTACGCCGAGGATTGCGCCGAGTGAAAGTGAGCCAGTATCGCCCATAAAGAGTTCAGCGGGGTAGCCATTGAACCAGAGAAAGCCTAGGAGTGCGCCCATGAGGGAGCAGAGGAAGATGGCGATTTCACCGCTGCCCTCGATATAGAGGATATTGAGGTAACTGGAAATTTCAATATTGTTGGAAAGAAATGCTACAATTGCAAGAACGAGAGCAACAAAAAGAGCAAGTCCTGCAGCAAGTCCATCTAAACCATCAGTGAGGTTTACGGCATTTGTCGATCCCGTGATAACAAATAAGGTGAGTAGAACTGCAAATACGATGCCGATTCCGGAAACTACAATGGGCTTTTTATAAAAGGGGATGTAGTAATGGGATGCGTACTCTTTAGTTGTTAGCTTTTTTATTTCTCCACTTTCTACTCTCTCTTTTGCAGTGGGTGGCACAATTCCTAAGACTTTATCAGTCACCATTGGGGATAGCATGTAAATGCTTAGTAGTAAGGAGAATAGGAGCTGCAACAAAAACTTACTTCGTCCCGATATGCCAAATGATTTCCCTTTCTTCATTTTAGCGAAATCATCTAAAAAGCCAATTGCGCCCATCCAGATCATTGCTAAAAAAAGTATCACTGTAAATGCAGACGAAAAGTCCATCCATAATAGGCCAGATAGTAATACGGTTGTGATAAAAAGAAGTCCGCCCATTGAAGGTACTGTGGTACTTTTTTGATACTGACTTGCTAAAACTGCGACGTCTCCTACCCTAATACTATGTCCAACTTTCAGTTCGCATAACTTTCGAATAAAGATTTTTCCTAAAGAGACTGTTAGTCCGAGTCCAAAAATAGTTGCAAAGATCATCCTTGTCGATGCGTAAAAAAAAAGGGAAGGAACTTTAAAGCCAATTCCTGAGAGCCAATGCAAAATAAATAAGATCAAGTGAGTACCTTCCAAAGTTTATGAAAATTCGAACCTTTTATTAATACAACATCGCCCTCATCAGCTATTTGATGAAGCGCTATCTTTAACTCCTCATAACAGGTAAAAAATTGGACACTTCTTTCCTTCTTTTTAAACACATCTACCATCGGCATTGACTCTTCACCAATACAATAGAGAATATCTACATGATTCAAGGCTTCCTTTGCTACTTCAGTATGAGAAACAAAACTGTATTTACCAAGATCCATCATTGATCCGAGCACAGCTATTGTTTTCTTCCCCTCTATTGGCTTCGGAAGATTTTGCAAAGCTGCAATCATCGATGTTGCATTTGCATTATAGGAATCATCAATAAAGGTAATTCCTCTCATGAATTTCCGTTCAAATCGGTGCTCGTACGGTTTTAATCTTTTAGCAGCAATTGCCATTTCTTCGACTTGCATTCCCAGATACTTTCCAACCTCTATTGCTGCAGAAACATTTTCAGTCATGTGAGATTCCGGAAAAGGCGAAACAAAAGGAAGATCTTTTGGATAAATCACATGATCACACAAACAACCCTCTACAACAGCTGCATATTTAGCCGATTTTTCGTGAATCACTGCAAATTCAGCAGTGTTTGTAAAAATTTCCATTTTTGCTTCTGCAATTTCATCCAAGTTCTGAAAATACTTTGCGTGACAAGCGACAATTGGGGTCAATACTACTATTGTGGGAGGCGCCATTTTAACAAGATTTTGTATATGACCTTTCTCCGTCATGCTCATCTCTAAAATCAGAAACTCTTCATCCCCTTTTGCATTCAGAATCGCAAGAGGAAGAGTTCTTTGTGAATTTCTATTTCCAAATGTCTTTTGAACACGAAATTTTCCCTTTAAAATTTCATAGAGAAACTCTTTTGTCGTTGTCTTTCCTATCGATCCTGTTATTCCGATAATTTTTGTCTTTCTTTCAAGCAAAGCCTTTCTTGCGATATCTTGAAGAGCTACAACTACATCCTCTACAAAGAAAAGAAAAAGCCCAAAATGTTCACCTTTATAATCCTTATCGACAACTGCTGCAAATGCACCCTTTCTTGCAATTTCGCTAAGATAATCGTGTCCATCAACCTTTTCACCTTTAAGTGCGAAAAAAAGGCCTCCCCTCTCAACTTCTCTGCTATCAATAGCAAACGACGAAATCGGCAAATGCCTTTCGCACTTAATACCTAACCAATCAGCAATTTTTCTTAGTGAATACATGGTGTTACTATATCTCAGCCCCTTGTTAATTTCAATTTTTGATATTGCTTTCCTAACTAGTATGGGCAGCAAAGATAAAACACTTAAACCCACAAGCGAAATAATCACATTTCTATTCATTAAATTTGTTAGCGAGATCTGACTATTTTGATTGATAATATGGGATATTCCTCTTCCCGCATGTGTATATAAAAATGAGACCGGAAAAATCCCAACAAGCGTAGTCCAAAGAAATGTTAACAAATTAATTCTCAATGCACCAAGAGTGATATTTACTAATCCAAATGGCATACATGGAAAAAGACGAATAAAAAGAAGGTAATTTGCCTTATGTTTATTCAAACCGTCTTGGATTTTTATGAGAAATCTGGAAAATCGATTATCTGTATGGGAAGTAAATGCGTACCTGGCTGTAAGAAAAACAATTGTTGCGCCAGTTACTGCAGAAAGCCATGCAAGTAAAAACCCAAGATATTGTCCAAAAATAATTCCAGCCACTACATCAAGAAACAAAAGTCCTGGAATAGAAGCAATTGCATAGACTATATATATAGAAATAAAAACAATTATTGCCTTACCTAGAGAGAGTTGAATCAATTCTTGAAACTTTTGAATAGACTCCCATTTTAGATACTCAAAGCCAAAAAAATAGGTAAAGAGGTAAACTAAAAGAAATAATAAAATTAATGGAAAAAACTTCATATTAGACTTCCTTCGATATTCGCTTTAGTTAGAAAAATTAGCGATTTTTTAGAAATTTTGGGTTTTCTATGGCGAGGATATACTCGTGACATTTCAAAGTACCAGATTTTTCGAAGAAGAATCATTTTAATTTGATTAGGCAAAGCCGATCGCGAATGAGGGCCCTGTCTGAAGACAGGCCCGATAGAGTGAAATCTAAATAAAAGGATTATACAAGGAAAAAGCGGGACTTTGAATTGGGACGAGTATATACAGGAAGAAGTATAAGCGAGACAGAGAAGGCCCAAAATTTCAAAAAAACGCAATTTTAATAAGTGAATGGAATTTCGAAAGAAGTCTATTGACGCTTTTGGTTGAAATGGGTAATAATACTTATTTTCTGGTGGCATAGCCAAGTGGTAAGGCAGAAGCCTGCAAAGCTTCCATCCCCGGTTCAAATCCGGGTGCCACCTTATCTTACCCAAATCAGGTCCCATGTTATATATCATTGCAACGCCCATTGGCAATCTGGAAGACATCACGCTTAGAGCCCTATCTACGTTAAAAATTGTTGATTATATCTTATGTGAAGATACTAGAAGAACAAAAAAACTACTATCTCATTACGATATTCATACAAAAATGTTTAGTTTTCATGGCTTCAATGAAAAGCAAAAAGAGGAAATGATCTTAGAGCACCTCCGAAATGGCAAAAAAGTTGGACTTGTTTCAGATGCCGGCATGCCGACCCTATCTGATCCTGGCTCGATGTTGATTGCAAGATGTCAAAAAGAAGGGCTTGGAGTAACTTGCATTCCAGGAGCATCCGCAATTGTTACGGCACTTGCTTTAAGTGGTATGCCCACAACCTCCTTTCAGTTCTTAGGGTTTTTTCCCAAAAAAAATGGAGAAATTCTAAAAGCAATTGAGAAAGCCTCCACATTTTCAGGAACATCGATCTATTTTGAAACGCCTCACCGGCTTTTAAAAACACTTCAAAAACTCCCTGAAACAATGAATGTATCCATAGCTAAAGAGCTCACAAAAATTCACGAGACTCTTTTTCAAGGAAAAGCCAAGGATCTTTATGAGAAATTAAAAAACATGACCATCAAAGGCGAGTACGTTCTCCTTCTTTCTTCAGAATAATTCCATGAAGATGTATCATACTCTGGTATGATGCAAATTAATCAAGTAGCTGTTATCTGTTCAGAAGCAATTAGTGACGGTCTAATGATGATGGTTGCAACCCATAGACTTACAAGGGAAGGTGCACATGTTGTTACCTACCACGACAAGCTTCATGAACTCTCAGACTGGTTTCCAGATCACAAATTTTCCCTGCACATAGAGCCTTCATCAATAATGAGTGAATTTGCCAAGTATGATCTTGTCATAGTTCAATACAATGGCTCTGCGTATACAAAAGAAGTGATTAAAATTTTATCAGGAAGTTCCAAACCGCTACTTTCTATATTCTATCCGATTTACTCAAAATATACACACCCACCGCTAAGAGCCTGTGACAGGGTTTTTAATAAGCAAATTCCCATGGTCGATAACATTGCCCTTGCGATATCCTCCCTTCTACAAGCAAAAGATCATTCAAAAAACAATGGATTAGCAGCTCCCTCTCATCTTTTGCACAGGCGATATAAAAAAAGAGTTGCCATTCTTCCTTCAGCACATATCCCCAAAAAATACGAAAAAATTGCCGAAGAGGTACGAAAATCTGGATTTGATCCAATTATTCTAAAGGAAGAAAATATTTCTCTGGGAGCAAGTATTATTTATGAATCAGGCTTTTTTATCGGACCAGAATCAGATCTTTGCCATCTTGCCTCAAACCTACATATACCAACACTTGTTGTCTCAGGAAATAAGAAAACCACCAGTTTATTAAAACCGGGCTGGTTACGAAGCTCATTTATTACATTTCCCAGGTGGATCCCTCAAATATTTCTTGAAAAATTTGTTTTAGTCTCTAAAGTGGTTTCAGGTTTTAAAAAGCTTGCTTTAAAGTAGATAATCGGCTAACCTTTACCCCATTATGGCTATTTCAACAGGTAGAATTACACCACCCCGAAATAAGTATATCCAAAAGATGGAACGGTCTCCTGAAAGACCCGTACCCGTCCATTTAGGCGAAACGACACTTTACGAGGATCTTCGTATGAGATTCCTTGCAATCAAAGGTTTGCGCGTCTCTAAAGAACCCCCAACTATTATAGAGAGACTTACCGCGCTCAGCAATTCTATTCCAGTGGAAGTAAGTGAACATGAAGCCTTTCTTAGATTAACGCGAGATATCTCTACTTTGATTTCTGAACTTAGAAAAGCAATTTAATTATTGATTTTTTTCACAAAATTAATTACTACGCAAGCTATGTGGAAGTTAATTTTAACGTGTTCATTTTTTTGCTCCCTTTATTCTGATGATGCTGAAAAATACGTGACGCAAATGGCCGGAATTGCCGGCATTCAAATTAACGGCAATAAAGCTTGGGATATACAGGTTCATAACAGCAATTTTTATAAGCGCGTTCTTCAAGACCAATCACTTGGATTTGGAGAATCGTATATGGAAGGGTGGTGGGATAGTGAGGCCATTGATCAAACAGTCTATCACCTTGTTTCAAGCGATATTGAATCACAATTTAAACCTACGTTTGCATTTTATTGGGCGTGTTTAAAAGCTAAGCTATTTAATAGACAAAATAGATCCGGCAGCATGGATGTGATCAATCAGCACTATCAACTTGGCAATAAACTCTACCGCCACATGCTTGATTCAACAATGACTTATAGCTGCGGTTACTGGAAACATGCAAGCACGTTAGAAGAGTCGCAAATCGCAAAATTTGACCTCATTGCAAGAAAACTAGGAATCAAACCCGGAATGACCGTACTCGATATCGGGTGTGGTTGGGGTGGTTTTTCAAAATATATCGCTCAAAATTATGGCGCGAAAGTAATTGCCATCACACTATCTAAAAATCAAGCAATGCATGCAAAAAAAACTTGCGCAGGACTTGATGTGGAAGTGCGCGTGCAAGACTATCGCGATGTAAAAGAAAAATTCGATAGAGTCGTAGAGATCGGAATGTTTGAACATGTTGGCCCAAAAAACTATCGCACATTTATGGAGATTTGCCACAATTGCTTGAATAGAGATGGTATGCTGATGCTCCATACAATCGGTAGCAATACTACGAACTCGGTGGGCGACCCTTGGATCAGTAAATACATTTTTCCAGGAGGGCACTTACCCTCAATTGCACAAATTGGAAACTCAATCGAAGGTCTTTTCATCATGGAAGACTGGCACAATTTTGGTCCCGACTATGACAAAACACTTATGGCGTGGTACACAAATTTCAACACCAATTGGCCAAAAATCAAGAGTTCCTACTCACCTACCTTTTATCGCATGTGGAAATACTACCTTTTGAGTTGCGCAGGCTGCTTTCGCGCAAGATCTATCGAACTTTGGCAAGTTGTATTATCTAAATCCGGCGTCCCTGATGGCTATGAAACCGTCCGCTAAAGAGACGTTAGAATCATTTTCTGAATTAGTG
The DNA here is from genome assembly GCA_964552055.1 of uncultured bacterium. Taxonomy (GTDB): domain Bacteria; phylum Chlamydiota; class Chlamydiia; order Chlamydiales; family 2-12-FULL-49-11; genus VGMD01. The sequence continues at coordinate 17,149 of CAZKFL010000004.1, read as the reverse complement.
ATTTCCGATTTATCTTTATAAGATTGGTATGAAAATTACAATTTTCAGGGTGCGTGTCAGGGATTTTTACTTGTAGAGGATCTGTAAATGGCTGAACTTCAGAGTAATCAAACCCCCAAAACTGGTCTTTTAAGTTGAAAGGGGCCTTAAGTTCATTTTGAATGAGAGTAACCCAGTCGCAATCTTTGTGATGTCCCCACGATTGGACTTTTTTATGCATTTCATCAGTTGTTTTAACCCAGCTGTAATGGTGCACTAATGGCGTTCCATCTAACCCTCTGACATCTTCCAATTTAGGACCGATGATCGCATCAAACGTCCCTTTTCTCTCATTGATATCCAGAATCAGTTGCGAATCAAAATTTGCTCGCTTTACCAAAAGAGCGTTTCTCATAATCTTTGTTGCTCGAAATCTTGCCTCTCTAAAATAAAAATAACTTGTAAAACGTACAGCGTTATACTCTTGGTAATTATAATTCTGTAACCATGCTTTCATCTTATCGCCATCTATGATCTCGTCAACATCAAGAAATAAAACATACTTAGTTTCCGGATGCAGAAATTGATAACCAACGTATCTTGCCGTACTATGTAAATAGTGAATCCAGTCGGGATCACAATTATTGAGAGAAGAATAGATTCCATACCCTTCATTTTCTAATGCAAATTCAATAAATTTTACATCAGGGTGGGCTGCATAGGAATGCTCCAATAACAATTGATTTTCAGGGGTTCCATCAAAAAAGTGATCGCAAACAGGGACTACTACCTCTTGAGAGAATTTACTAACCTCAGAAATACAAGCATTTAGAAACCTGTAATCATTTGTACAATAATTGATAATAGTAGTAACCATGACTAAGAGATAGTAAAGTAATAATTATTTTACTAGTCATGCCACGTATAATCATCTGGATCGTAGATATAAACTGAATAAAATTCTTTGAAGGCTTCAAAAAAACCTTCTTCACCAAATTTTATCCTCTCTTTATTATTATACCTTTCCTGCGCAGAAGGTGGAATTACTACCCCTATCTCAAGCATCTCTGCTTCAAGGATAGGGTCATGAAAAAGCACTTTTCCTTCCTTTTGCTCCACAAGGACAAATCCACTTTTGTTGTTCACAAATTGCTCGTCCTCTGAAAAAAAGAAATTAAAGGTAAATATACATATAGCTAGCACAAACATCACTCCATTCTACAACCATCTTATTATTAGAACAATATAAATAATTATTGATTTGTAAGTCTAGGTAAGTATTGTTATATACAGATAGAAACTAATAGAGGGAGATTTTATGAAAAACTCACCACATCATAGAAAACATTTAGCTCATAAAGCGATACGAGCAGCTTGCCAAATTCAATTAACACCATCAAAAAGTACTACTGTCATCAAATCATCCCTAACACCTACAAATGTAGATAGATGTAGAATCGCACTTAAGTCGTATATAAAAAATTTGGAACATGCTAAGCATACAAATCCTTACGAGATCCATCAAAAAAACCCAAACAAGATCAGGGCAAACTTTAGGTCTTCAGACATCGAAAAAAGCAGAAACATCGCAAGAAAAATGCTCAAACAAAGCAGGAATGAGTATAAAAAAGCTGCTTAAAAACTCAGTAAAAGGTACTATTATGCGCAATGACCTTAAAAATTGCTCACATCTCTGATATTCATTTTTTTCACTTCAATAAGAGTCTCTTACAATTTTTTGGTAAAAGATTTCTTGCTAATTTTAATGCCTTTTTTACAAGGACTAACTCCTTAGATCAAAATTTAGCTTACCAAGTACTTGATTTTTTAAAAAAAGAGGGTGTTACAAAACTAATTATTAGTGGGGACTTTACCTCATCTTCTTCCTTACAAGAATTTAAAATGATGCAAGACTATGTAAAAAAAGCGAAAAACTTAGGTTTTACTATATTTACTTTGCCTGGAAATCATGATGCCTACACAAAAAACGCGCATAAGAATCAGTTATTTTTCTCGCACCTAAAAAATCTTGTCTCATTTACCGGTGATACCTCACACAACTTAATTGATGATCATGTAGCAGCTTATAAACTTACAGATCCTTGGTGGGTTCTTCTTATCGATTGCAGTTTCCCTACAGCCCTTCATAAGTCTACAGGCGTCTTTTCAAAAGCTGTTGAAAAATCTCTTATAGACATTCTCAAGGCAATCCCAGAAAGTGCGGAAATTACCGTTGTTTGCCACTACCCTTTTGAAAGATTTAAGTTTCCAAAAGCGCACTTAGAACGGGGCTCTCACCTCACAAAAATTTTATCAGATGACAAGCGTATTCGCATTTATCTCCATGGCCACAGACATGTTCACCGAATTGAGCAAATAGGAAATATTACTGTAGCTGATAGCGGCTCCATTTCTTTAAAAAAAGCGAGCTCTTTGAATCTTCTAGAATACACAGATAAAAAATGCGAAATAAACCAATATCAACACATTCACGGCGACTGGAGAAAAACTGATGTCAGAGAAACAATTACCACTCTGGTATGAGAAGGGTCTTGCATTCAAATGCACAGGTTGTGGCGGATGTTGCAGTAAGGAACCTGGCTATGTCTGGTTAACAGAAGTTGATATTGAAAAATTCACAACCGATTTAAAGTTATCTCGTAAAGACTTCTTAGATAAATATACTCGCTTAGTTTATGGAAGATACAGCCTTATCGAAAAGCCCAATTACGACTGCATATTCTTAAAGGAAAACAGGTGCTCAGTCTATGCGTCAAGACCGAAGCAATGCAGACAATTCCCTTTTTGGAAAGACAATATCTCCTCAAAAGAAGCTTGGGAAGAGGCCGGCCTTACATGTGAAGGAATTAATCATAAGGACGCTCCCCTACTTTCTCCAAAAGAGATTGCCGATTGGCAAGAATCCTAAAACTAGCTATCTTCAATAATATGGATAGAAGCACGATAAAATTTGGTACCGCAGGTCTTCGCGAAGTCATGGGCCCGCTTCCTGGTCAAATGAATATTGAAACTATTCAAGTTGTTACTCAAGGACTTGCAAACTACATTAAAACATTTCCGGAAAAGGAGTGGGCAGGTGGCGTGGTTGTATGCCACGACTCTAGGATCAACTCAAGATTATTCGCTGAAGAGACTGCTAAAGTGTTTGCCGGCAATGGCATAATTGCTCATATAACAGCAGATCTTAGACCAACTCCGTTTTGTTCATTTGCTATTCGATATTATGGATGTATTGCTGGAGTCAATATAACTGCTTCACATAATCCAAAACAATATAACGGCTATAAAGTGTACTGGGAAGACGGCGCTCAAATCGTTTATCCACATGATGATGAAATCATTAAGGAGATTAGAAAAGCAGGCCTTATCCAAACAACAATGCTTGACTCTCCATTAATAAAGACAATTGATACTAAATCAGAAGAAGCTTATCTAAAAGCAATTCTTAAATTGCGAGTTAATAGTAAGTTAGACTCCTCAAAAGGAAGCAACTTATCAATAGTTTACTCTCCCCTTAATGGCGCAGGGATTACAATGATCCCGAAAGCCCTTGAAATGTATGGGTTTACTAACCTTTCCTTAGTAGAAGAGCAAAAAAATCCCGATGGAAGATTCCCCACCACACCTTATCCAAATCCTGAAATGGATGCAGCTCTATCACTTGGAATGAGAGATCTAAAAGAAAAAGCTGCTGACATCTTACTTGTATCAGACCCAGACTCAGACAGACTCTCCGCATCAATTGTTTATAATAATGAGCCTAAAAGACTTACTGGAAACGAGCTCGGCGCTATTATGCTTCACTATCTGATTACTCATCTAAAACCTGAAGATAACTTTGCAACAGTCACCACAATTGTATCAACACCCCTCATTAAAGCAATCACTGAAAAAGCTGGAGGCACCTGCTTTGAAGTGCTCACAGGCTTTAAATACATTGGTGAAAAAATTCATGATTGGGAAGAAGATGAAAAATATCAATTTTTATTCGGAATGGAAGAATCGCTAGGATATCTTTATGGTACACACTCTCGCGATAAAGATGCAACTATAGCAGCCTGCCTTACAGCTGAAATTGCTCTCCAGCAGAAAGAGTCAGGCAAAACTTTGATTGACGCGCTATTTGCAATTTACAAAGAATTTGGCATCTACCGCGAGGGCCAAATAACTCTTTCCTCACCTAATGGCCTTGAAATCCTAATAAAAGCTCAAGACGCTCTTCGTAAATCTCCACCTAAAACTTTAACTGGTTTACCCGTTATCTTAATTGAGGACTACCTGACGTCTCGAAAAACAGACCTTATCTCCGGAAAAACACTCCCGCTGGATCTTCCCAAATCAGACGTTCTCGCCTTTACCCTCCAAGATGGCAGCAAATACCTCTTGCGCCCCTCTGGCACAGAACCGAAACTCAAAATCTACGGCCACATTTTTAGAAAAAGCTCCACATTTCCAACAATAGAAGCTGGCATAGCCACACTAGACACTGAGATCCAAACAAAGCTCAAGCAAATAAAATCCGAACTCTTTCCGGGTTCTTAGAGCAAAAAAAGATTCACCGCAGAGACGCAGAGTGCACAGAGACCACAGAGAGAGAATACGAAAAAAAACTTTCTTTATCTCCTTGTACTCTGCGATCTCAGTGTTCTCGGCGTCTCTGCGGTGAATCTTTCTTTTTTAGAAAAGGTTCATGCCATTCATCGGTGATTTCTCTTCAATTTGCTTTTCAGCATCTTGAAAGGCTGCCATAATTAAATCTTGTAGCCCTTCCACATCAGATGGGTCAACACACTCTGGTTTGATCTTGAGTGACTTAATGCTTTTTTCACCGTTTAGGACAATTTCAACAAGACCATTTCCAGCAAGACCCTTATACTCAGCTTGCTGCATCTCTTCTTGCATTTTAGCAAATTGCTCTTCAAGACCTCTTCTTTGCTTCTTCATCTTTGAAAATCCACTACCCATATTAGCTCCTAATTTTTATTAATAATTCTTAATTTTTCTTAAGTGTCCCACCGAGCTCTACTTGAGCAAATCTAAGGACGGTATCATTTCTAACTGAAGGGCCGCTTCTCTTCTCAATAATTGCTTCCACAGGCTTTTCAAAAACTTTTTCAGCAGGTTTTTCAAGGGGTGTTTCAATAGGCGTTGCAATCGGCGTTTCCATTACTATAAGAGGTTTTACTGGTGGCACTAAAGTTTTGCCCTCCACCTCTGTTAATCTTTGAATCAGTCCCTCGAGAGACACCCTTTTTCTTGTCTCTATAATGTGTACAAGAATCATCTCAAGATGGATTCTCTTATAAGTAGGTCTTGTTGATTGGTGTATTAGATCTGAAAGATAATCAAGGATATGAATGAGATGTGATTTTCCATAAATCTTGACCGCCTCAGCATAACCAGCTCTCTCATCTTCTGTTAAAAAAGCATCCTCGATTCTAAGATGTTTTAACTGAATGAGCATGATATTGCGATAATGCTCCATCAAGTTTTCTAAAAAATAGGTAATATCTTTTCCAGATGAAAAAAGTTTTCCTGCAAACGTGAATGCAAAAGTTAGATCTTCATCTTTAAAAGCTTCATCGAGTAGGAAAAATTCAGACCTGGCCACAAATCCAAGTGTTTCTAAAATTTGCGTAGCAGTTATCGGAAAAACTCCCATACAAATGATCTGATCAAAAAGAGATTCGGCGTCTCGAAGCGATCCTTCTGAAAGTCTTGCAATTGTTGCTAGAGCATCATCTTCAATAGTTACTGCTAACTCAAGGGCAATTGACCGCAATTTTTTAATAATTTGATGATTGGAAATTCGAGTTAAATCAAATCTTTGGCAACGAGAAACAATTGTAGGCAAAACTTTATTAGGCTCTGTTGTTGCAAAAAAGAATTTAACATTGATGGGCGGTTCCTCTAACGTTTTGAGGAGAGCATTAAAAGCCTCTTTTGTAAGCATATGAACTTCGTCAATCAAATAAATTTTATAACGACCTTTGATTGCACGATATCCAAGAGTTTCATTTAAATTCCGGATATCATCAATACCTCGATTGGAAGCTCCGTCTATTTCAATAAAATCAAGAGACTTACCCTCCATAATTTCGATGCATGAAGGGCATGCATTACACGGCTCGCCATCACTTGTAAGATTCTCACAATTAAGAGCTTTCGCAAATATTCGAGCAAGTGAAGTTTTTCCAGTCCCTCGAATTCCGGTAAATAAATAGGCGTGCGAAGCCTTTTTCTGTAAGACCGCATTCCTAAGCGTTGTGACAATAGCTTCCTGCCCCGTAACTGCTGAGAATGTATTCGGCCTAAATTTCCTTGCAATTGCCTTGTATTCCATAAATGGGTATTCTACTATAAATAGCAACCTGGTATCAAGAAAGAATGTCGAGAAAATTCACAAAAATACTAAAAGAGCTCTCCGCAAGCAGTAAATTCGGCGTTCGAATCACTCTTGGATTTATTTTTGTCATAGCACTTGCCTCCTTTCTCCATTTTAGAGAAGTTTTAGTAGAAATGTTAGAGATAGGCTCAAAAGCACCAAGTTACGTGGTTGCTCAGGTCGATTTTGAATTTCCTGATCCAGATGCCACCTTAATCCTTAGACAAGAAGCTATACGGGATGTGGGGAAAATCTATCGCATTCCTGAAGCCGAAATTAGGGAAGCCCATCATAAAATGGAAGATGAGCTTCTTGAACACCCCTATTGGCGAAAAGAGTCTAATTCAACTTTTAATGAAATGTACAAAGCTCTCGATGGGATCACTAATGTCTTAATGGACGCTAGAATCACAGATGCAAGAACATTAAAAAAGCAAAAAGAGTTAAATATTCAAGGTGAGAATTTTTATCTTTCTCCAAATCCCGGAACCGAACTCCCTTTAAATTTCTGGGGAAAAATAAACGAACTAGTAGAATCTGAATATCCAGAGGTTTCCGCAGCCTCCCTTACTTTTATCTTAGATTTTTTTCAAAAAATGAAATGGACTCTTGCAAGTGACATTGATTCTCAGAAAAACTTCAAAGAAATGATAGAAGAAACAATCCCTCAAAGATACACTCCCGTGAAAGCAGGCTCTCGAATTCTAGATCAGGGTGAGAAAATCACTCCCAAGCACATTGCCATGCTAAAAGCAATGAAGGCTGAAATCAGCAGATCTAGAAATCTATGGACTGTCCAAACAATTTTAGGATCACTCATTTTTTCAGTAATCATTACAATTATCGCTGCAGTTTATTTAAAATGTCGCCATAAAACCTTATTTGCGTCCGTTCGCGAACTTGGCATTTGTATTTCTATCATTATATTTGGCCTTATAGTTGGAAAAAGTGGCGAATGGGTTTTACTAAACGCAAGTACTCAATGGATTGAATACGTTAGATACCCAATTATTGTGCCTCTTGTGTCTATTTTATTGTCCCTCTTAATTAATGAAGAACTAGCCCTTTTTACTACAGCCTACTTAAGCGTTGTCATGGGAATTACGCTAGCCGTGGACCACTCCTCTTTTCTCCTGATTAATCTTCTCACTGGTACAATTGGCGCGCTTGCTTCAACACATCTAAAAAAACGGAAAGAAGTCTTTATTGTGTGCGGAAAAATGTGGCTAGCGTCCGCATTTTTAATTCTAGCATTTAACATGTTTCATAAAACAATTTTTAGTCAGGCCATACTCATCGACTTTGCAACAACTGCCGGTAATTTCTTTCTCATAGCGCTCTTACTCATAGGTCTAACCCCTATATTCGAATCATTTTTCAACATAATGACCGACATGACTCTAATGGAGTTCATGGATCCAACAAACGTATTATTAAAAAGACTAAGCATTGAAGCGCCAGGAACTTACCAACATAGCCTTGCCCTTGGTTTTTTAGCTGAGCACGTTGCAAATTCCATTGGAGCGAACGGCCTATTTTGTAGAGTAACAACTCTCTATCATGATATTGGAAAACTCAATACCCCACACTACTACACAGAAAACCAAATGATTATGGGCGGCAACCAATTTGATATTCACAAACTTTTAACCCCCATCGAATCAGCCTATATTATTAAAGCGCACGTACAAGACGGCGTGACACTTGCTTACCAAAATAAATTGCCAAAGTCCTTTATTGATATCATCCTTGAGCATCATGGAACAACCCTTATCAAGTTCTTCTACGCCAAACAAGTAGCTGAAATGGGTGGAAATACAGCAGATATCGATGAAAACGCCTTTCGCTACCCAGGACCCAAACCACAAAGCAAGGAAGCCGCTATCATTATGCTTGCAGACTCCCTAGAAGCCGCATCAAGATCACTTAGCGACAACTCAGAAGAAACGATTAGACTGATGGTGGAACGCATCGCAAACGACAAAATCTCCGACAACCAATTTGATGAATGTCCCCTTACTTTTCAAGAACTCTCTCTAATCAAAACAAAGTTTGTCGAGATCATCAAGGCAAGCTTCCACTCCCGTATCCGCTACCCCGACCTCATTAAGAAAAACGACCTCTCAATCCCCCTTTAATATTGTTGTAAAAAATATAAAGATATCTTAAAGTTAGCGAAATCTTAAAATAAGGAATCTTTATCATGTCTGCGATTACACCACTATTTGATGGCTTTTCATTATATTTTTTAGCTGAAAAAATTACGCCCGTAACAGTTGAACTTCAAAGCTCTGAATCTCTTCAAACATTTAAGATATGCCTACATTCAAAAAGAGCTCCCGAGAGATTTGCTGCTGCTGCTACAAATGAAGAAGCAGCTCACAAAGCTTTAGTAGAATCGGGATATCACGTAGAAATTGCTCCACTTTTACGTAAATTTGATAGAGAATCTGCTGAAGGATTTTGGGACACCACTATAGACTCTCTGCGGGTGGCTTATTATGGACCTGGAGAATACGTGCAGCCCCATTACCATGATATCGATGAAGCCTTTACTATTAAATCTGGAGGGTGCTCTATTTGGATATCACAAGATGGCGGGAAAAGCTGGATTTATAACTACTATGAAAAAGAAGTCGTCATCATTCGAGGTGGAGCTTGGCACTGTTTAGTTGCTGGCCCTGAAGGACTTTGTATGGATGTCTTTAATGACCACAAACGCTCCATTAATTGGCTTGATGATCGCCGTAGCACTGAATGGCAAAAAGATTTAAGATATATAGCGACCATTCAAGAACTTGCAGAAGTTACCGAACTCGCCCTCTGTAGCATCTAATTGAACTGAAGCTTTATGACAAAGAAAAAACTACTTTTGAAAGCAATTTTTTTTAACATCCTATTCTGTAAATTAATAGCAACACATCCGTGTGAGTTGCTTTTGCTCTATAAGGAAATTTCCTCTATTTCAGTGAGTGATGTGGAAAGCATTTGTGTTGATAGAATCTGTATGAAATCATTCCCCTGCCAACATAGCGCAACACTAGTTTTAAAGGATGGCAGAAGCGTAAGTGGCCTTAATAGTTTTCAGATTTGTTCAATTGTAGAAGCTATCGAAAAAGAAAAAATTAATCCCCAAAGCAACTGGGATGCAGACAGCGTGCGAACTCACTTTGCTTGTTACAATGAGTCAATACCTGAAATGGGCTGGGAAGCAGAGCCCGCAGAAGTCGTATTAAAAAAGCTATTTTCCAGCAAATCTTCTGAGAAGCTGTCCTAAAACCCATTGTAATAACCAAAAAATAAATTTTGGCGCACAGCAGCCACCAATTAGGAATCACAGCGAAGCATGTTCCCTTAGTAGAAGTGAACGTTTGCGTGACCGATTGCGTTTGCGACTTTCGAATTTTATTGAATGAAATAGCTTGGTTTTTTATACAAATTGCAACATTTCGTTTTTTAGTGGGTTCAAATAATAAATCGGTTTTGTTACATAAATTCAACATTTTTTGATTAAAAATCTCAAACGCAATCGGTCACGCAAACGTTCACTTCCTGATCAGAAACATGCTTCGCTGTACATTCTTAATTGATGGCAGCTGCGCGACAAAAATTGTACTATTTTTTTAAATTTTAGGTTTTAGGACAGCTTCTGAGTAGAGATCCCTCACGCACGTCCTCTCAACTCCGCTAACTCCCCATGCTCATCTTCCAAGTGTTTGGGATCTGTTTTATCTAATTCCACAACACGCTTTAAACCAAAGATTAACTCTAGCTGATCATCTGAAAGCATCGTTACATCATCACGAATTTTAGCAAGAGTTGCTAAGCATTTTTTTCGAATTTCAGCCGCCTTTGTCAATAAATCCAAATGACTATCTTTCAAACTATCATTTAATAGATGAGCATTGTCTAAAAGGCGAGCAGCGCTCATCCTAAATGTGTCGCGTACACTAGCAACTTGAGCTAGCAGAATACGCTCTCTCCTTTTCTCTTGTATCATTCGATGAATAACATCTTCAGCAACAGCTCCTTCAGGTAAGCTCTCTTGCAACATCGCCATAAGTTCCTTCTTCCATCCAAACAAATCACAATTGATGAACATCCCGCACCGGACCAAAGCTGGCATCACCGCCCCTACAATAATATCGCCTGTTGCAAGAGCTCTATCCCTATCGAGTTTTAAAAAAACCGCGCGCATCACTTCTAGCTCCTCATCATTAAAAAGCCCGGATGCAAGCATATGCTCTAATAATCTAACTTGCCTCGTCTCAATCCCCTCTAAATGACCTCGACCCTTCTGTAACTCATCCACTACTGGAAGAGATGCTTTTGCCACCGCACATCCTGCTCCCGCAAATCCGACTCCTTGCATTCTAATCAACTACCCCCTGAAAATTATAAAATATTATCATCCACAAAAATAATATTAAGCAAGAATAAAGAAACCATCACTACAACAAGACATATGCTGTTATTTCAAAAATCGTATCAAGCGCTTCTTAGAGCCTTTTAAATATTTGATTACTAACAGATAAATGAACAGATTTTCTCCATGCGTGCAGCCAATGTCAAGTAGAAGCATTTATTGAATCAATCCTCCATTGATGGAGGGGTGATTCAAATCGATGCCTGAATTTCGGCGGCGTGATATTATCGACATGCTCTATACTAGTGGGTATGGTAAATGATGCATCTAAAATACAATATTATGAGGCTCTTCTAGAGAAAAATGGAGAGTATGAAGGCGTTTTCTTTGTTGGGGTGATAACGACGGGAGTCTTTTGTAGGCCGACTTGTCCTGCAAGGAAGCCAAATTTTGAAAATTGTGAGTTCTTCAAAACAGCAAAGGAAGCACTACTAGCTTCATTTAGACCCTGTAAGCGATGTAGACCGATGTCCAATCCTAATCAAGTTTCTGATATCGTTAAAAAACTTGTGGATGCAATAGAAGAAAATCCGGAAAAGCGTTGGAAAGATGGTGATTTTCGCAAATTATCAGTAGACTCTTCTACTGCACGCAGACAATTTAAAAAACGGTTTGGCATGACTTTTGTGGAGTACGCCAGATCAAGACGGATGGGAATTGCAATGAAACAAATTAGATCAGGTGAATCAGTGATTGATACTCAGTTAGCAAGTGGTTATGAGTCGGGAAGTGGCTTTCGAGATGCTTTTTCTCGCATTATGGGGGCACCACCTTCCAAAGGCAAAGATATAAATATGTTAAAAGCAACCTGGCTTGATTCTCCTCTTGGCCCCATGCTAGCTATAGCTGATGATAAGGCCCTGTATCTTTTAGAGTTTGTTGATCGCAGAGGCCTTGAAAAAGAGATTGAAAGATTACGATTAAAAACCAAATCGGCCATTATTCCCGGGCGAACGAAAATAATTGATTCTATCGAAGCCGAGCTTGCGCGCTACTATGCAGGAACCTTGAATGAATTTAAAACTCCCCTCCATCTCCTTGGATCCCCATTCCAACAAGAAGTTTGGCACGAGCTTCAAAAAATCTCGCCAGGAGAAACAAGATCCTACTCGGATATAGCAATTGCCATGAATAGGCCCTCAAGCCAAAGAGCAGTCGCAAATGCTAATGGCGCAAATCAGCTCGCAATTGTTATCCCTTGTCACAGAGTGATTCAAGCGAATGGAGAGATCGGCGGTTATGGCGGCGGAGTTTTACGTAAAAAGTGGCTTCTTAATCATGAGTTACAAATAACTAACCAGAAATAAAAATTATTCTTTGACATTTCTTTCTAATTGCCCTAGTATGAAGAGAATAACTGCAGTAGTAACATTCATGCCAACTGTATTAAATATTGGTTCTTATCGCTTTTATTTTTATAGTCATGAACCAAATGAGCCCCCTCATATACATGTAGATAAAGGTAAAGCAACAGCAAAATTTTGGTTAGAAAAAATTAACTTAGCAAGTAATATAGGTTTTAGCAAAAAAGAAATAAATGATTTACACAAACTAGTTGTTACTCATCAAAAACAATTTTTGGATAAATGGCATGCATACTTCAGTTCTTAAAACAGACGAGCGCATTGAAGCTGTCTATTTTACTCGAGACTCTTTAGTGATCAATCTCATGGATGGTCGCACAATTTCGGCACCTCTTACCTGGTATCCCAAACTTCTAAAAGCCTCTTTCAAAGAAAGGTCTAATTTTGAAATTTGCGGAGGTGGTTACGGAATTCACTGGCCCGCTATTGATGAAGATTTAAGTGTGCAAGGTCTTCTTCGTGGAGCTCCTGCACCACAAGGAAAAAAAAACCTAGCCAAGAAAAAACAAACTCCGGCTATCAAACGAGCCCGTTCAACTAAAAAGGTAAAGCCCTCCTAATTACTATTCAGCTTTTGCAGGAGGTGCGCCTGCACCGGCAAGTAATCCACCGTCAATTGTTAGCTCAATTCCTATGAGGTATTTTGACTCATCCGATGCTAAAAATAGCACCGCGTTTGCGACGTCATCAGGCATACCCATTTTTTGCATCGGGATATCCTTTGTAATCTGAGCCATTCTATCTTTGCGGTCAGGTCCATTTCCCAGCATCGGCTCCCACATCGGAGTGAGAATTGCAGCCGGATGAATTGAATTGCACCTGATATTATAGCCTTGGCTACAGCAATAGAGTGCAACACTCTTTGTATGGTTTCTAATAGCAGCTTTACTTGAAGCGTACGCGGCAGCACCTGGAATCCCGACTAATCCCGATCTTGAAGAGATATTGATGATGGAAGATCCTGGATTGTTTTTCATTGTTTGAAGCGCATATTTACAACCAAGAAAAACACCATCTGAATTAACCGCATGCACTTCCCTCCAGCTTTCTAAACTTGCATTTTCAGGGTCTTGCGGTCCAAATCCCTCTTGAAATCCAGTAACGCCTGCATTATTTACAAGAATATCCAATTTGAAAAACTTCTCTAAAATAACCGCCATCGCATGAGCCCAATCCTTTTCACTTCTCACATCCAAATGCAAATAAATAGCAGAAGCACCAATTTTGCTAGCAACACCCTTTCCCAATTCATCGTTGATATCCGAAACAATAACCATTGCCCCTTCTCTTGCAAGGACAATCGCAGTCTCCTCACCAATCCCCTGCGCAGCACCCGTAATCAGAGCTACTTTTCCCTCTAATCTTTTTTTTAACATATCAACCTCAAGACTTATTGCTTCCTAGAAAAACCTTGCGCATAGTGCTTTTTCAGAGCCATTATACATTCTCAAGAATTTGATTTCTATTCAAAATAAATCTATCAATTGTTAAAGGCAATTGCAAAAAATTACCCCGAAACAAAACTTAAAAATATTTTTTATATAATTTCGAGATGTCAAAATAATAGATGAATTATGTTTAAAAATAAAGCCATTCTATGATACTATATTATTAACTTTATTATAGTATTTCACAAAAAGTAAATAATTATGGACGCAACAAGACTCACACCTGCAGCTTTACACCAACGAATTTATGAAGACCCTGATATCAAGGGAGATCTTGAGTCAATTAGACGCTTTAAAATTACTACTGTTGTGCTATCTATATTAGGCATTATAGGATTGGGAGCAGCCATTGCTGCAATTTCTGTATTTGGAGCAAATTTAGTTGGAGGACTGATGCTGGTCGCTTCATACAGTAACTTAAAGAAAGCTAAACAGATTTATACCGTCTACACTTACGGACAAGGTGTAACAAATACTCTAATCGAAGCAAAAAAGCAAAAACTTCAAAGTGAACTTATGTAAGCAGGTGGAGACGCACTTGAATCTCTTCAACCACGCGTTGCTAGTGTACAGCAAACAATCGATAGCCTAAGAAAGCATGTGAGAGCACAAAATCCTAGCAATAGTAGTTGCGCAATACAATAGAAAATTTCCGCGCAGCCTAAATTTAATGTCAAGGCGGCATGCATTTGCCCCCTTTTTGCCTCACATTTTTATAACGGAATAAATTTATTTCTTAATAACTGTGCATGTTTACGCAACACCCATTTTCGTAGCAATATAGGCGGGTGGGGATCGATAAATAAGGAACTATAGATGTAATTTAGCCAGCCGATCGGCTGAGGAAATCTTTTTATCGCTTGTGAGGCCATTCGTGAGATGGTTTTTTCAGCAGCTTCTAAAATTAAAGGGTCTTTTATAGAGCGAGTTGCTTGAAGATCAGCTGTATATTCAAAACTTAAGCTAGCAATCAGCTGAATACAAGAGCTGGCTCCGTATAACCAAAATGATAGGTTTAAACATGAATCAATTAGTTGATTAGAAGGGAATATGCATGAAAGGATATTAGTGATAGAGAGAAATAGGATGGAAAGTCGGAATAATCTTCGTACATGAAAAAGCCTGGGTAAGTGCCCAGATTTTAAATGAGAAATCTCATGTTGAGCTAACCAATTCCATGCTTTCATTCCATCTAACTCTGGATGATCAATAGGTTGGCCAATTAGAGCAGCTGAAACTATTACATAAACGTGATTGTTCCATGCAAAAATGGAACAGTGTTCGACGCATACGTCATTTGTTATGACTATTGAAATTTGGTCTTTAAATTCTGGCAGGAGTTTTTGAAAGAGTGTATGAATCCGATATCTTTCTTGCAAAATAGAATCAACTATTTGTGGATTTACGAGCTTATTTGCTCTTAATACCTCTTCGTATTTTTGGGCATAATCTAACCACTCTTCCGCAAGTTTAGATCTTGGTTCCCACATTCGATAGAGTTTCGCTAAAAGACCTTTTGAATTCAAAATCAGTTTCCGTAATTTTACAGAAAATAGATACTATCACAATTCTCTAAATTAGATCAATTCCTATAGATTACAAATCTTAAATAATTACATATAATTATGTTCGTTGGAACCATTTTTTTACATTTTTTTTACTTATTCTTAAAATTTAATATCAACGAACCAATATATCTATACGGTAATTTTTCAGTTTGTTATAATTAATGCGAAATCAATTTAATATAATCTTATTTTTAGAGGAGATTTTTATGACAACCGCAGCAACCGCAGCAACCGCATCTACAGCTGATTTTAGGGAGGACCCTGACAATATCGTACCTCTTGATTTAAGATATTACGTAGACTGTCTTCCAAGTATTTTTAAGGAAGGGCCCTGCTCTACAGCAGTAGTTCTTTCTTCTAAAAGAATTTTTTTTCAATCTGAAGGTGATGAATACGCTAGACTTCCTCAAATGATTTCTACAATTATAAGCGCATCCTATCGAATTTATTATAAAGTTATGGATGATAATGATATTGATAAAGCTCTCACTGAATTTCAGGATCACGAAGTAAAGCTAATAATTTTGTCAGGAATAGGCTCGGGAGGAACTATTGAGCTTGGGGAAGTAGAGAGTCCTAGACTAATGAGTTATGAGATTGCAAAATTTTCACTGAGAGCTTTACATCCTGAATCACAAATTGTACTTGATTCATGCTGTGGCTCTAAAGCAGGAGAAATTCACTATATAGATGAAGGTAAAACTCATCCAATACCTATACTCAGTTTAAAAGACGGATTTCAAAAAAAATTACCAAAAGCTCGAATTAGTGCCTATCCTGACAAACATTACGGCGTTATTTCTACCAAAACTTCTCATGGATTAGAATTTAGCTTTATAACTGATAACTCCACCAGCGAACATAAGGATGGAGATGATCTAGCTGATCAACCCCCAAAGGGACATGATGCAGTTGCCTCATGTGGAGGTGGTACTGCTTCTGCAAGCGCAGAAACTAAAGAAGATGACTGGCCGAAATCCGAAGAATCTACTGAAAAGGCCCCCCCACCTTGTCCGAGCGTAAGCTGCGGCGCTGGCGCAAGCGGAACAGTTTCTTCTGCTACTTGCGTCAAAAGCGCTGAAAGCACGTCTCCGAAAAAAACAGACTTATTCAAAAAAATGATAGATTACACATTTAACACCACAATAAAATGTAATACTGATAACTCCACCAGCGAACATAAGGATGGAGATGATCTAGCTGATCAACCCCCAAAGGGACATGATGCAGTTGCCTCATGTGGAGGTGGTACTGCTTCTGCAAGCGCAGAAACTAAAGAAGATGACTGGCCGAAATCCGAAGAATCTACTGAAAAGGCCCCCCCACCTTGTCCGAGCGTAAGCTGCGGCGCTGGCGCAAGCGGAACAGTTTCTTCTGCTACTTGCGTCAAAAGCGCTGAAAGCACGTCTCCGAAAAAAACAGACTTATTCAAAAAAATGATAGATTACACATTTAACACCACAATAAAATGTAGTATAGCCTTCCACTTTCAGCTCCTAAATAATATCCTTATTTCCAAGAATGCAACTCCCATTACGATCCGTCATGTTATTTTTATTAGTTTTTCATTATCTCAGTTAAATCAAACGATAAGTTCTCACTTTGCCGAAACTCTATTAAGATCAGACCTCAGAGAACGGGATTTATCAAAAATTTCTTGTTACGCTTTTGGTCATACCCTTACTCTAGATGAAGGACATAAGTTTACAAATTATTCAAAGGCAATCTTAGGATATTTAAAGCATGAGATAAACTTAAAAACTCTTCTTGAGTTATTTTATTCCTATCGAAAGTCAGATAACCCAGAGTTTAAAGCTTTTTTTGATGAAATTTCACCGCTTTTAAAGAAATTAATACCCGGAGTTCCTAAAGAACTTCCCACAAAAGATTAGATGATTCACCAATAACGCCATTAAATGGGGGTCAGACGTAATGTGTTCATGTGTGACACATGAACA
>CAZKFL010000003.1:0-98405 GCA_964552055.1 uncultured bacterium | reverse complement strand
AAACACACCTATAACTAATGCAGCAGCTTCTAAATAGCTGCCCTGAATGCTTGAAAGTCCAAGTCCAGCAAATACAGCTAAAAAGGAAAGAATGGTCATTGGATTAGTGATCGTTAAGAAGAAAGTAGAAACAAAGTCATTTACAAGATTTGTATGGGAGATTGCTTTAGTTTTATCACTCACCTTTGCGAAAAAGATTTTCCATCCAAGATAAAGAAGAAACCCGCCACCAATCAATCGAAACCAAAACTGTCCCGCTATTAGAAGATTCGAAATGTAAGTGAGCCCAAAAGCAGCAATGATTGCATAGATTACATCAGCAGCTGCTGCTCCAAGTCCCGAAAACAGTCCAGAAAATCTTCCAAATTGCAAGGTCCTTCGAATACAAAGAATACCAATCGGACCTACGGGAGCAGCAATTGAGAATCCAAGAATAATACCTTTTAAAAAAAAACTAATTTCCATTTTTTAAACCCATAATCAAAAGATCTACCCCAATCAATTTATACAAGATCATATCATTGAAAGAACCATGATTTCCAGCTGAAAATATTTATATTAATTCATGCAAACGAAGCTTGCGAAAGTACTCAGCTGCATTTTCAGATTCCTGAACCGCAATTTTTGCTCTGGCAAACATCTCTCTTTCATATTTTTCTATCACTTCTGACCAGTTGATCGGGTTTGGGGAAGAGGCTAGTAGGGATGATAATAATCTGGCATCTTCGAGTGCGTTATTTCCGCCGAGCCCCTTGTCTGGGAGCATGGCATGGGCTGAATCGCCAAGTAGAGTGACCCTACCTGTTGGGACCATGGGGAATAGTGGAGAATCAGGGAACCTGGTAGTTCGTATAAGCCAAGGAGCCATTATCGCTTCCACCGGAGTATCGTATATGAGCTTTTTCAAATTTTCATGCCAAGGTTCATTTTTCATCAACTTCTTGCAATGGTTCAATATAAGAGATCGATCAAATTGATACCTTGGAGCATCGAAGTCTTCTATCTCTTCTGAAAGCGCCCAAAAAATCGTGGGGCTTCTATCTGCTCGCTCTGAAAAACATACACCTAACGAATGCGAATTAGGTCCTATAAAACGAACTAATCCTGTTTTATTTAGTGGAAAAAGTAAGTCCCATTCTGGCGTCCGATCAATCTGTCCTCCTAAAATGACGCGATTGCTGTCAATCACTTTTGGAACCGATCCAAGGCTGTTTCCATATACCTCTTGTAAGAGTTCTCTTACAATTGATCCTCCTCCATCGCATCCAACAAGCAAATCTCCGGTGGCAAACGATCCATCCTCAAAATGAGCTATCACGTGATCACCTTTGTCTTCGATCATGATAAGACGCTTGTTCCACTGAATGTTGATTCCTTCTTGCAAAAGATTTCTTAGCTCTGAACGAAGAAACTGAACAGCAGCATCTTGACCTTGTGGAATACTGAAAAAAGGCTCCATTTTTTCATTGGCACACGTAAATCCGTCGCCCACATCAGCCACTTTAGCCATGGACAGATGACTCATTTTTTCAGGCGTCAACAGTTCTGTCAATGCATTCATCCCAAGCGAGCGAATTGAAATCCGATATCCTTGTATCCTGCTTATAGGACTCTCATCCCTTTCAAAAACTGTGACATCAAATCCAGCCTTGACAAGGCCCTGAGCTAAAGAGAGTCCACCAAGCCCAGCGCCAATAATTAATATTTTATTTCTCATGCTTTAACCATTTAATTTCTGATTCAAGTTGAATTATTCCGTAACTCAATGCTTTGAGACGAACTATTTTACGAGGCGAATCAACTATATTCTCCAACCTCTCTTCGATTTTTTTATATTCTTCGTATAATTTTTCAACTTTATCCAATCTTTCCTGAAACAACCGGATCATTTCATTTCGATCTGTTACAAAAAAGAGCTTGAGTAAAAACTCATTACGTGGAGTTTCATCACCTGTTGGACTTTCAAACCAAGCCTTAAATTCCATCCGTCCCGTTTCTGTAATAGAAAAAATCTCTTTCTTTTTTTTCCCTAGATAGACAATCTCAGACAGCACCTTCCCTTCTCGTGCCAAAACTTTTAACATTGGATAGATCGTCGAATCCGATTCTCGCCAGAAATAGACTGTCGATCGAGCCATAAGTGACTTGATTTCATATCCTGTAGTAGATCCTTCAAGAAGAACCCCTAAAATAGCATATCTTGTTTTATTGACTAATTTCATAAAATACCCAGTTTCTATGTATTTTACAATAACCGGTCATTTTTCAGACATAAAAACCATTTTTTAAAATAGGGAAACAGCTGTTTCCCTATTCATTTCTTATTTATTTTCAGTGAATTACATTTAATTTCTGCTATTTACATATTCAATATGTAGATGCAAGAAAATGGAAAAATCTGACAGAATGATAATTACTTAATTTAAGCCATTTGGCTTCTACTCAATTCCCCTTCTTACTCTCTTAAATTTTAACTAACATTTTTTATCAAAAAAACATTAGAGGGATCCAAAATGACTGAAAAAGATGCAGAAGAACTGGTATGGCATACAGAAATCAGGCAAATCAAAGACTTTAAGGAACATGAGAAAAATCCTCGCAAGATCACAAAAGATCAGATGGAGAAGTTAAAGCAGTCATTAAAGAGCTTTAACTATGTAGAGACCATTGTTATCAATTTGGACAATACGATTTTAGCTGGTCATATGAGGATCAAGGCCATGAAGGCTCTTGGTAGGGGGATGGAAGAAATTGAAGTGAGAGTTCCAAATCGACAGCTTACAGTTAGGGAGGCCGAGGAATATCTTATTCGAAGCAATAAAAATTCGGGTGAATGGGATTGGGAACGTTTGGCCAATGAATGGGAAGTGAAAGATCTATTTAATTGGGGATTTACGGAAGAGGAACTTCAAGTAAAAGATCCTGAAAAAATTGAGGTAGTTGATGACGGCTATGAAGAAGAGTTGCCTGACGAACCAAAAACTAAGCTTGGTGATATTTACGATTTAGGCAGGCATAGGCTAATTTGCGGATCGGCCACAGTTTATAACGATATCGAGAAGGTTCTTGGATCTGAATTAATAGATCTTGTCATCACAGATCCTCCTTATAACGTCGCTTATAAAGGAGGAACAAAAGAGAAGTTAACCATCAAAAATGATGACCTCTCAAATGAAGAATTCGAAGCGCTATTGCGAGACTTCTATATCAATGCCTTCGTATTTATGAAGGAGGGTTCTGGGATCTATGTCTTTCATGCAGATACTGAAGGGGAAAAATTTCGGAAGTTTTTCCGTGAGGCAAACTTGAAGATGGCTCAATGTCTGATTTGGCTTAAAAACTCATTCGTTCTTGGCAGGCAAGATTATCAATGGCAACATGAGCCGGTTCTTTTTGGAGGCAAAGAGTATAGTGATCACGATCCCATTCTATATGGATGGAAAGAAGGGGAAAAACATCGGTGGTATAGCAATCGCAAGCAGACTACCCTCCTCAAATTTGATAGACCTCAAAGAAATGCTGAGCATCCGACGATGAAACCTATTCCGCTGATCGGGTATCTGATCAATAACAGCTCGAAACCAGATGATCTTATCTTTGACTTCTTCCTTGGATCTGGCACAACACTTATGGCAGCAGAACAACTTAACCGTAGATGTTTTGGATGTGAGCTCGATCCAAAATATTGCGATGTGATCGTCGATCGTTATAGAAAGTACAAGCTACAAAGAAATGAAATATGTGACATTAAGTTGAATGGTGAAGAGTATGCCTAGGAAGCCTACCGGAAGACCAAACGGCCGTCCAAGAAAAACAATCAAACCACCTGTCGATCCGAAAGCTCCTCCATCCGAATGGAAAGGGGTTATTCCGGAAAAAGATATCAATCTCGATCAGGTACTTTATTGGACAGAATTACAAGCAACGGCTGAAGAAATTGCAGGTGCTTTTAGGGTAAGTGTTGATACCTTAAATCGGAGATTAAGGGAGGCTTTTGGTATGGGTTTTGCGGAGTTAAGAAAAAGGTGTAATGGGCTGCATAAACTCTCCCTCAGGCGGTATCAATTTCAGCAAGCTGAACGTAATGCAACCATGGCTATTTGGCTGGGTAAAATATGGCTCGGTCAGAGAGAAACAATTGTTACGGAAACGATCGTAAAAGAAGAGGACCCAGTTCAAATTTATATTCCAGATAATGGAAGAGATGACTGTATAGAAAAAAAAGTGGAGGATCCCAATGCCTAAAATTATGCCTCAAGAAGGGCCACAATACCAATTTTTAAATGCATCTGCAGATATTGTCATCTACGGTGGTGCTGCCGGAGGTGGAAAAACGTGGGCCCTTTTAATGGAATGCCTGCGCCATCGAAATGTTCCTGGGTTCTCTGCTGTCATATTTCGAAGAAATAGCACGCAAGTTCGTAATCCAGGCGGCTTATGGGATACTAGTTGTGAACTATTTACACATGCCAATGGTTCTCCAAAAGAATCCACTCTTGAATGGGACTTCCAAGGAAAGGGCAGAGTCAAGTTTGCTCATCTTGAGCATGATAAGACACGGTTCGATTGGCAAGGTTCACAAATCCCCCTTTTGGGGTTTGATGAATTAACTCATTTTTCTTGGCAACAATTTGTCTATATGCTTTCAAGAAATAGGTCAACTTGCGGAGTAAAACCCTATATTAGAGCTACTACCAATCCAGACACAGATTCCTGGGTTAGACAATTTATCGCCTGGTGGATTGATGAAAAATCAGGCTACCCAATCCCCTCTCGCAGCGGCAAAACTCGATGGTTCTGTATCCAAAATGACCAAACAATTTGGGGATCGAGTCGTGAAGAGCTACTAGACCAAGATCCAAGCTGCCTTCCAAAGAGCGTCTCTTTTGTAGCATCAACTGTGCATGACAATAAAATCCTCCTTGATAAGGATCCTGGGTACTTGGCAAATCTTAAAGCACTACCTCGATTTGAACGAGAACAGCTACTCATGGGAAACTGGAACGTCAGACCAACAGCAGGTATGTTCTTTCAGAGAAGTTTTTTTGAAGTTGTTAAGGCTATTCCAAAGGGCGGATTAAAGGCAGTTCGCTACTGGGATCGAGCCGCAACTAAAAAGACGGAAACGAATGACCCTGATTATACAGTAGGTCTTCGCCTTGAAAAAGACAAAAACAACATCTTGTACATCACCCATATGGTAAGGATTCAGCAGAGTCCGTTAGGTGTTCAAAGCGCTATTAAAAATACAGCAAGTCAAGATGGTGTTTCAACTCGAATCGGTATCGAACAAGATCCGGGTCAAGCGGGAGTAAGTGAGGCAGAGTATCTAGTAAGACTCCTTCAAGGCTACAATGTAAAAACTTTTAAAGCTACACAGGATAAAGTAACAAGAGCTCTCCCCGTTTCATCCCAAGCAGAAGCTGGAAATATTAAAATCCTGCAAGCTCCCTGGAACGAAGATTTTTTAAGAGAAGTAGAAAATTTCCCTGAAGGAACCCATGACGATATAGTCGATGCATTAAGCGGAGCTTTCTTGATGCTCACTGATGCAACCTACGATCTAACAGCTCTTACAACTCTTTAAGTTGATTGCAGCATTCCTTTTCATACAAGGCTAGAATTGCATCGCAAGCAATGATCGATCTGTCAATCTTTCTATCCTTACGCAAGCGATGGATGTAAAGTTCGGTAAATGCCTGTTCTGCCTCTTCTGTGAGATAAATGGTAGCTTTGATTTTTTTCTTAGTCCGGCGGTTAACTGTAACCTGCTCTTTGACGTCTTGCTGCGTTAGCTCTTCGACTTCTGTATCCATATTATTGCTTAACCTCTTTAATAATGTAATAGTAAAAAAGGTATATAGGATTAGACTGTTAGTGGTCAATAGATTTTTAGCAATATAGCAACTAAGCGTAAAAGATCCTCAATCACTAAAACTTTGTGTTGCTACGAAAGAATTATTGAGCTATATTTTCTTGTTTATAAAGCCACTTATAAACAAGTCGAGGTAAAAATGACCCAAAAAGAACCCAAAAATCCCAATTCAAGAAGTGACATGTCAGGAAAACAAAAGCAATGACTTTAATGCCCTCAATTTTAGAGCTACCGCCTCATTCCAATATAGAAACTTATGAGCAAGCCTCCTCTTTAAAAACTAATTTTATCTGGAAGAAATTGGATGAAATTACAGTAGAAGATGCTTTATCCTATTGGCTACCAACATTAAGTCCTAAAACACAGCTTAGCTATAAATCTGGAATCAAAAAACTAATTGAGTTCGGGTGGCTAGATCCCCTTATCAGTCTCCAACAGTTTTCGCTGATCAATCATGAAAGCATCATCGATCGCATCAAGCTCTTTCAAGATTGGGCAGAAACTACTAGACAAGCCAGGGCAGCCTGCTATATTTCTTTCACCGGATTTTTAAGTCGTCGTCTTCAAGGCATTATAAAAAAAGCTCTCCCGAACAGAGAAGGCAATGCAAAAACCTTCTTCAATGTACACGAGAAAATTAAAACCCCTGCAATGAGCCAATCACAATGGATATCCTTTTTCAAAGAATTAGAAAAAATCAACCCACGCGATTGTCTAATAGGAAAAGTGATTTTGCAGGGCGGAAAAAGAGTTAACGAAGTGCTCTCTTTACAAACCGGTCAAATCGATTGGAACAACTACGAAATTACCTTTCTTCAATCGAAAATGAGAAGACTGAGAAAAGAGACTGTAATTACATATCCCGAAAGCATTATGAAAAAACTTAAAGAATACATCGGAGAAAGAATAGATCAGGTCTTTGTTACTCGCTCCGGAAAACCTGTCATGATCAATCAACTGGCTATAACTTTTGCAAAAGCTGGCAGAGCTGCAAACATTCCATTTAAAGTTTCTCCTCATGTTCTTCGAGCATCTACTGTGACATATCTAAAGCAACAAGGATTTCAAGATAGCGATATCATGCGAGTAACCGGACATTCTACATCAGAAATGGTTTTCGCGTACGACAAGTCATCACGAGCAGATAACGCGAGCAAAAAAGTAAATTTAATATCCTAACAACTTATATAAAAAAAAATAGGGTGTGGACAGGGTCATATTCATAGATGCCCCTAAAATCAAGGATCCACCCACTCTCACCTATCAATTTAAAAGCTGACCAAAATCAATTATTTTATCAAAATATCCCTCATCCAAAACACTTTCTTCAACACCGTTAACATGAATTAGAACGGATCTAAAAGACCAATTTCTAGGGATTTTTAAAACATCTCTTTTCTGTTCCATGTCCTCAATAACTTTTTTACCAACTGGGCTCTTGGAAAATTTAATCTCGCATACATAAAGATTTGAGTAGCGAGTTTGAATCATATAATCAATCTGACATCCTGCTAACTTCGCTGTATGCTTTTGAAAAAATGGCCCCTCCATTACTATTTCATCAGGAGAAATCCCTAACATTTTCCAAAGAGTTTTTCTATTATGAACAACAAGATTTTCAAACTGCAGTCCCATAATACCTTCCCAACCAGGAAGCTTGCTTATTAAAGTGGAAAAACTTTCTTTTTCAATGTTAGAACGATTTGGAGCTATGTATTTCAAATAAAAACGCAAGTAATTATCACTTAATCGATATCGACTTAATTTACCCTCTTTTCCACTTTTTAAATCCCATGTAAAGTCTCTTTTTACAAATCCAGCCTTCACTAGCTCATCTAAATGTTTACTAAATATTCCCCCCATACTTTTCCCTAATTCATCACATATTTGCTTAAGCTCCTTTGAGCCGTTTGCAAGACAAAGGACAATTTCTTTATGCCTAGCTTTAGTACGAGAAAAGAGATCTGAAAATATTTCATCAAACTCTCGCACGAGCAAGCCTCCCTTTGTAAAACAGAGATCTTGAATATTTTTTTCTGCAGGAAGACTTGGCTTAATTTGCTCCAAATATAATGGAACACCCCCTGTTACAGATAGTAATTTGAACTTTTCATATGGAGTAATGCGTTGCTTTTTTGAATGCCAAAAGGCATTACAAACTTCTAATGGAAGCTCTTCAAGCACTAGATCAAGAGTAATTCTTCCTAAAAATCCTGTACTACTTAGAATGTTTTTTTCAATCCATGAAGATACAGACCCGCAAAGGGCAATAATTAAATTAGGATTTTTACTAAAATACATATCCCAAGCAGTTTTTAAGTGACCTAAAAAATGAGGGTCTTTTCCTCCCATCCACGAAATTTCATCAAGTACAATAAGAATCCGCCCTTTTTTAGTTTCTTTGGATAGATACCAAAAGAGATTGCTCCAATCATCTGGATTAACACCACTAATACCTACTCTTTCTAGCTGACGCGCAAAATCATTGCGTTGTGTTTGGGCTGTTGTCTTACTAACCGGTGGATTTCCCGAAAAGAAGTAACTTTTCATTTCTTTTCCAAATTCAGCAAGGAGTCTACTTTTTCCAATACGTCTTCTACCCCTCACTACAATAAGGCTCGAACTTTTTTTATCAAGAAGCCCCCCAAGCCTTGTTAATTCAACTTCTCGTCCTATAAACTGAGCTGGCTTCATTTTATCTCCTACATTTTATGGGGCGATCATACTCGGAAGAATAAGAAAAATCAAGCAGCAAATTGAAAATTTGTCGATTTGCTGCTCGATTTTATGCATTAAAAAAGTAGCAGCAAATCACAAAAACACCGGTTTCCTGCTCGTTTCTTGCCTGGTCCGCAGATCGAAAATCATCCCCAAATAGCAAAATGTCTTTTTAGGGATGAATTTTTGACCAACAAAACTCATCCGTAAACAGAGAAAAGTCTATTTGCGGATGGAAAAACACATATTTACCTTATTATCAAAAAGTTACATTTTGTAAATAATTTATTTGAATCACCAAAATCGCCTACATTTAAACATAGGATATCCTTTTTTATTTCATTGTGATAAGGTAATTTCGATAAGGATCCAATCCTGCAATCAAAGACTCATCTACTCATAAGACGGCATTCCATTTGCTGTTAACACTCAATTCCTCAAAGAACTAAATATCTAACTATTGGGAGAATATGAGCACGTATAATTTTGATAAAAAGTCAGCTGAAGAACAAAGTCGAACTTACCACAATGATGGTGCCGTCAAGTCTGATGGATGGATCAATGTTTTAACGGGACTGGGGATGCGAGGGAGGGATAAAAATGTGAATGCCCACTTTCGCATGGAGAGAATTTTTGAACAGGCTGAATTGGATCAATTATATAGATCGGATGGTGTGACTCGAAGGATTATGGATATTGTTCCGGCTGAAATGGTCAGGCAGGGATGGGAAATTGAGGGCGATTCGGATCAAGAAATTAACGCTAAGATGGAATCAATTAGGGCAAACTTTAATCTAATTACGGTACTTCGATGGGCTAGATTGTATGGAGGTGCGCTTTGTGTAATGGGGATTGCAGATGGGTTGCCACTTGAAGAGCCGGTCGATGAAAAAAATATCCGTGATATAAAATGGTTACATGTCTTTGATCGCTACCAATCTTTTAGCCGAGATGGGACATTCGAGAAAGATCTCAATAGTCCGAATTATGGATTCCCAAATGTCTACACTGTCAATGATACGCGAACAGGGGCTCTTTTCTATGTGCATCACTCTCGTATTTTAAGAGCTGATTGGTCGTTGCTTCCTCCAAGGCAGCAAAACTTCAATAATGGGTGGGGAGATCCTCTTATTCAGTCTATTTATGATGAGCTTCGCAACTATTCGACAGCATTTGCAAATGCGGGACTGATCATGCAAGACTTTGTAAATTATACTCTTTCAATTCCTAATCTTGCTGAATTGATTGCTTCTCAATGTGCAGACAATCAAGTTATGAAACGGCTTGATCTGCTCAATTTAACTAAAGGTGCCACCAATACCATGATATTGGATGCCGAGGAGAAATATGAAAAAGCATCAACAAACATCTCTGGCATACCTGAGCTTCTCGATCGCTTTATGCTGGCTCTATCTGCGGTCTCTGGCGTTCCCGTATCCTTGCTCTTTGGAAGAAGTGCAGCAGGAATGAATGCTACTGGTGATAACGATGTTCGAAATTTTTATGATATGGTCAAACAGGAGCAGGAGTCTAAGCTCAAGCCGATGCTCGAAAAACTGACTCGTTATATTATGCTCTCTCAAGATGGTCCCTTTGGCGGAGTCGAACCCGACAATTGGTCTATTCAATTTGTCCCCTTATGGCAAAACACTGAAGAACAAGAAGCCATTGTTCGAAAAATCGTTGCAGAAACAGATGCCATTTATCTTGACCGAGGAGTGCTCGACCCTGCTGAAGTGGCCGTCTCTCGTTTTGGAGGTAACAGGTGGTCAATGAATACAGAGGTTGATTTAGAAAATCGTAATATAGGATTTGATCCAGAAGAAGTCTCTGAATTAGAGAAAGAAAAAGAGGCTCAAGAATCCCCTTCTCCAGGAATTGGACCTGATTTTATGCCGACTGGTATCAAATCTAGATTAACGGTGTAACAATGGTTTCGATTGATCAACGAACAAAAATTAACTGGCGTCGCCTCGGAAAAATTAGGCCTATTAAATTAAAAAAGCCTCCTAAATGGCATCACCCCTCTTCTCAAGAGAGAGAATATACAAAAGCTCTTTTTTCCCTTACAACTGAGCTAAAAAATTTAATAAAAAAAATCATTATCCCAGAGCTCCCATCCCTAATTTCAGAGGTAGAACAGCTATACCCAACCTCTGCTTCAAGAGGGGATGATTTTTCTGATCGATTAAAAGACTTGATAAATTCTGTAATACACGCTATAAAGGGTAAAATTGATACGACTATAGCAGAGTCAAAGATTATTGGCGTGCAAGTCGCAAGGTACAATAAAAGGCAGTTCGACAGAATTAATAATTCCGTATTTGGAATTGATATTTTTATCGACCAGCCTTGGCTTCAAGATCAGTTAAAACTATTTGAAAGCCAAAATGCTAAGTTAATCCGCTCTCTTCCGAAGCAAGAACTCGATCAGATCTCACAGATCATCGAAAGAGGACTGCAGGAAGGAAGCAGATTTCACTCAATGACTCAATCTATCCAAGAAAGATTCGGAATTACTAGACGGCGAGCGCGTTTAATTGCGCGAGACCAGACATCTAAATTGAATGCGAGCCTAACTAAACTTAGGCAGCAAGAGTTAGGTGTCGAAGAATATATCTGGCAAACGGCAGGCGATGAAAGAGTTCGTCCTACCCACAGAGCTCATGATGGCAAGAAGTTTCGTTGGGATAATCCCCCAAAAGATTCTGGGCATCCGGGAACTGATATAAATTGCAGATGTATTGCCGTTCCAGTTTTAGAAGGACTCTTGGATATTTAAATCCAACTACCCAGCCATCCAGACAACCAGTTAGCCAACTTATTATAAATAAAATAGTTGTGATTTTAGCAATTTGATCTATTGAGTGGAAACTATGAAATTAACAGATGTTGCTCGTTATGATAGAGGGGAAGTAAAGGGCGAAGCTTTCATTACAGATGAAGGATACATCAAAGCTAATGCTATAGTCACCCGCACTGGCGTTTTCCTCTATAAAAATCCAGATGGAACCATTCGCAAAGAACTTCGCCATCCGGATGAAGTTTTCAAAACAGATAGCTTAGAGAGCATGAAAATGATCCCTGTAACAAATGGTCATCCAGAAGAAAGGCTTGTCTCAGCTGAAAATTCCAAACGTCTTGCCATTGGTTATACTGGGGAAACAATTACTCTTGATGGCGAATTCGTCCTTTCTAATTTAATGATTACAGATCTTTCAAGCGTCATAGATATTACCGAAAAAAATCGGAAAGAACTCTCTCTTGGCTACACCGTCGATCTTATCCCAGAAGAAGGGAATTATAATGACCAGCCTTATAACTTTCGTCAGACCAATATCAAATACAACCACTTAAGCATTGTTGATAATGCCAGAGCAGGCAGTGAAGCAAGAATAGCATTGGATAGTTTCGATGCAGAAGAAATCTTAATAGAGGAGGCCACTATGGCTAAAAGAAAAGTCAAAATTGACGATGATGAGATTTTAATGGAGGACAATGTAGCTAGTCAAGTTGAGCAGTTACTTGCCCGTGTTGCAAATCTAGAAGCAGAAAACAGCAGGATAGCTGAAGAAAAAGACAAGCTATCGGCTGAACTTAACTCAATAAAAAATGGAGACGTTGATCTCAAAAAAGAGGAAGACTCGGGAGAAGTAGAGGAAGAAAAAGAAGTGGGCTACATGTCCAAAGAGAATCCTTTTGCTTCCCATGAAACGCCTGTAAAAGCTCCCAACGGAGAACGCGTTGCCATGAAGCCACAAGAGAAAGAAAATCAAGAAAATAACAAATATAACAACATGGATTCAGCATTTATCAGAGCTCTCATTAAAGACCGGGTAAAACTTCAAAAAATTGCAGAAAGTGTCCTAGACTCTAAAACTTTGACCAGAATTGATGACATGTCCGACTTGGACATCAAAAAGGAAGTCATTAAAGCTCGTCAAAAAAATGCAAATCTAGATGGGCAACCACCAGTCTATATTCAAGCAAGATTCGATATTCTTCTCGAAGATATGATTCCTGCTCCATCTCAGGTCATTGCAGTTCCAGTCGAATATAGAACTAAATTAGATCAACAACCTGTCGATTCTTCCATGGCTCGCCAATCGATGATCGATAAAATGAAAAATGGTTTCAAGCCAGGAGGTAAAATACCATGCCACAACTAAGTTATCCCTTTTTAATGGATGTCGGAAGCGTAGGTCTTTTAGCCGATTCCGGCTTTAAAAACGTCCTATCTCCTATAGCATATGAGAATATCAATGTAGGCCTAGGACTTGCAAAAGTAATCGGCCAAGATTACATCGTCCGCTTACCACAGTCCAATTTATCAACCATTGTTATAAGTGCCGATCTGATTACAGCAAACGTAATCAATGTCACCATTAATGGAGTAGCATTAGCTCCTGTCACATTTGCAACATCCAGCGCAGCTACAATGAATGCCATTGCAGCGGAAATCTTGGCTCAACCTCTGATTGCTTCTGCAGTCGTAAGCGATCCAAGTAACCATACCATCACTGTGAAAGCAACTGAAGGTAATGTCGCTATCGTTAACTCGTTCGTAGTAACAAGCGGGGCATCGCAAGCCACAGCTACTATTACAAATACTACTCAAGATACTTTCTATGGAGTAGGTGCAAGAACACAAAATAAACCGAACCCATTGAATCCTCTCGGATCATTTGGAAATCCGATTTATTTTCAAGGAGATTGCGTCTCTCTTCTCACTAAAGGTCGTATCTATGTAGCAGCAGAGCAAACATTAACAAGCGACAGCCCAGTTTATTGGAGATTTGCCGCTAATGGACTTCTACTTCCCGGTGGATTCCGTGCAGATTCAGATGGGGGAAGGGCCATTGCGCTTCCATCTGCAAGATACACAGTTGGAGCTGCCGCTGGATCTGTTGCAACGTTAGAAATCAACTTGCCGAACTAAGGAGACAAGTAAAATGAATAAAATTGTTAGCGTTAATCTCGACTCGGCAGAGACAGCATTCTTTGCTCGTGAACTTGAGTACATAAAATCAAAATCTTACGATATTGAATTCCCTCCCCTAAAAGCCATTAAACTAATTCCGGTTAGTACTGAGGCAGGTCCGGGTGCAGAATCAATTACTTACCAATCGTTTGAAGAAACTGGTCTTGCTCGAATCATTTCGAGTTATGCCGATGACTTCCCTCGTTGCGATATTCGCGGTAAAGAATTCATCACGCCAGTGAAATCTATTGGAGCAAGCTATGGTTATTCGATGCAAGAAATTAGAGCTGCGATGTTTGTAGGGCGAAGCCTTACCCAACGGCAAGCCAACGCCACTCGAAGAGCAAATGACCAAAAGGTGAACAAGCTTGCCTGGTTCGGAGATAATACTGCCAACATTCTTGGCCTAACTAATAACCCAAATATTCCAGCAGCTTCTGTTCCCGCAGATGGTACTGGAGGTTCTACTCTTTGGACAACCAAAACTCCCGATCAAATTTTACGCGATATGAACCAATTGTCAAATGGTATTGTAGCTCTTACAAATGGGGTTGAAATGCCAAATACATTGATTCTCCCTATCGATCAATACACTTTAATCTCCTCAACCCCTCGTTCTGCTAATAGCGATACAACTATCTTAGAATATTTTATTCAGAATAACCCGTTCATCACAACTGTTGACTGGGTTCCTGAATTGAAAGGTGCCGGTCCTTCAGGCGTTGATATCATGATCGCTTATGAGAAGAACCCTGACAAACTCACAATGGAGATTCCAATGCCATTTACTCAATATCCGCCTCAAGAGCGCGGACTTGAGTTCATTATCAATTGCGAGTCTCGTTATGGAGGGATTATTATATATTACCCACTTTCACTATCTATTGGGGAGGGAATCTAATGGCTCTAGTTAAGTACAACGGTAAAAACGTCTACTATTGTAACTTCACAAGTCGTCTGATGCCAGGAATCAATGAAATTCCGGAGGGCGAATTAAAAGCCCTCCTCCTTCACCCTTTATTTCAATTCAGAATTGAAGAAGGACTCATTGTTATTCTCCCTGAATCTCAGGATACAGAGGCGGATGGCAAAAAACCCGTTAAAGAAATGATGAAACTCATCCCACAAATTTTTGACCATGCTTATCTAAATCGAATTATCGATAGTGAAGATAGGGACAAAGTAATAGACGCAGCTAAAAAACAACTTCATAAAATTTCCCATCAAGCAGAGGAAGAAGAGAATGAGCATTTCGGATCCAATACCAAGTCAAACGATAATTAATACATTGTTTGTTATTGCACCTCAGTTTCTTACTACAGATCCAATGATTTTAGCTAACTACAATACCATGATCGGTTTATTGAGATGCCAAGTCAATGAACAAGTCTTATCATGCTGTGGTATCCTGGCCTACGTTTATCTTTTGGCTCATTGGCTTCAATTACAAACAAACCCTCAAACTGGCATCGCTACTAATCTTAGCGAAGGAGAGCTTTCCATTGGACTAGCTATCGGACCCGATTCCTCTATTTTAGACGCTACTCAATACGGAAGATTGTACAAGGATTTAATCAAGCGAACAGTCATCGGCTCAACTGTAACAAATTTACCCCCAAACTTTGCGGTGATCAATGCGTGCTGTTGTGAAAGATAAGGATTTAGGTTTTGCAGAGATCCAAAAGCAAATTGCTTTGCTAAATGGCTCCCATGTGAAAGTTGGATTTCAAGAAGGAACCGTCACTACGACTCAAGTAAAAGGTAAGCGGAAACAAACAGCGGGTCTTTCAATCCCTCAAATAGCAGCAGAAAATGAATTCGGAACAAAAATCATTCCTGCTAGACCATTTATGTCTACTAGCTTTGATGAAAATAAGACATTGATCAATAGAGCAATTCAAGGAGAATACAATAAAATTATAGCCGGGAAAAGAACAACAGAAACGTCACTTGGATTGATAGGGCAATTGACGACCAAATTAATCGTACAAAAGATCCGCGCTATTATCTCTCCTCCCAACTCTCCAAGAACTATTTCTATTAAAAAGAGTTCAAAACCATTAATCGATTTTGGGCAAATGGTGCAGTCAGTCCGATATAAGGTGGTTATAAAATGACCTCACCTTTTGAAATCTTCCGCTCTCCAATAACACTTCGCCGCTTTCAAACTGGTGGTTATACGAATGGACGTTGGAGTGACGGCGCTTATACAGACACTCAAATAACATCCAGCATCCAACCTATGAAAGGTGAAGAGATGCAAGAACTGCCAGAAGCAAGAAGAGACTCAGAGGGCTACAAACTATTTACATCAACCTTAATCAATACAATTACAGCTTTAAATCCTGACCTGATCCTTTTTTTCGGCAAGACTTTTGAAGCAGTTCAAGTCTTTCCATGGCAAAACACCCAGGTAATGGGAATTGTAAACCACTATAAATACATAGTCTTGCGACTAGAGGGACAATAATGAAAGCTAAAGTCATCTCAGAAACAGATTATTTAGTACTCGGATTCAGATTGAACGAGTTTTTAAAGGACCTCAAAGATAACGGATGGCGTCTCTTCGACATCAAATACGACACATTTTACGCGCTGAATATGGAAATGGAGGGATATCAACTTCACTCTGTTCTTGTCCTATATGGAGAAAAAAAGAATGACGATTAATTTTGAGACAGTTAAGACAAATCTCTACAATTGGGCCTTAGCTAACTCCCCCGGGTGCTCTGTTATCTTCTTAAATGAAAATGCGCCAAGGCCAACTCAGCCATATGTGACTTTATTACTTAGCTCTTTGAATCAAATAGGCGAAGACTATACCCCTGAAGCCGATATCAATGGATTAGTCAACATGGTAGGAGATCGAGAATTCACTCTCCAAATTCAAACCTATGGCGGCGACTGTGTAACCCGTCTTGAAAACTTAAGAAGTAGCCTGCAAATGCAGACCGTTCTAGATACACTGAGGGCCAATGGAATCGTATTTGTAAATCACTTTGGCATTAATGACACGACAGAACTTTTGGATTCCCGATTTGAAAAAAGGGCTGCCATGGATGTTCTCTTTAGAATAGGACAAGACTATCCAGATAATTTAGGTCTGATCGAGACCCTTGAAGTAGAAGAAATTTATCAAGATGCTAGCGGAACAGTGGTCTATGATCACACAAATACAATACCTTAGGAGGAACCATGCCATTAAGCGACATCGTAAATGTACAGATTACCCGTGATACTCAAGCTGTCTCAGAAGCTGGTTTTGGACTCCTCATGATTTTGGGTACTCATAAACGATTTAATGATCGCATTAGATTCTACAGCAACATTCAGGGCGTAGCCAATGACTTTTTCCCAACAGACTTAGAATACATTGCTGCACAAGAATCTTTTAGCCAAACATTAAGCCCTGAACAAATAGCAATTGGTCGCAGAACCGTCGATAGCGCTACAATTTCTGTGGAGACTGCTATGTCTCCCTTCAACTATACAACTACCATCAACTCAACAGACATTACAGTACCTTCTGCACCTACTGCTCAAAACTCAATAGTCACCTTAAGCGGAAATTTTGTTACAGGCAACTCTATTGCAATCACTTTAAACGGCACTTCATTAACTTCTATTCCTTTTGATACTGATCAAATCACTACAATGAACGATATTGCAACAGCTTTAGAGGCAAATGCTGCCGTTGATTCCGTAAGTATCACTGGTTCAAATCTGATAATCAATGTGTTCGGAAAATCAAATGTTTCAGCAATTATTAATTCTTTTATTGTCACTGGAGGCGCTAGTCAACCAACAGCTACCACCACAACACCAACTCAACCGGTTTCCCCTGAAACAATTGCTAACTCGTTAGTAGCTGCTATTAATGCAGCAACACTTGGAGTCACAGCAACTGATAATTTAAATGGAACTTTCGGCTTAACGGCTGCCATTCCAGGAACTCCTTACACATTAAATGTAAATTCAAGCATTGTAAACCCAGATGCTGCCCGCATTACAGTTACTCAAGTAGAACCCAACACAGACTATACCGTGACTATCAATGGAATCGACTTCACATATACCACCTTAACTGATGTTCAGACCAATGAAGATATTGTGGCAGCTCTTGTTGCAATTATTTCTTCTCAAACATCTGTTCCAGTAAGTGCTTCAGACAATCTAAATGGAAGTTTTGAAGTTACAGCAAACGTTCCTGGAACAGGCTTTGTTTTAGGCGTATCAGACGGTATTCTAAGTAAGCAGTTTGGCCTGATTATTAGTCCATTAACCCCTTCTGACACCGTTGTAAATGACTTAAATGCAGTACAATTAGTTGATGACACTTGGTACGCATTTGCTCTCACAGACAGAACTCTAGCAACAGTTTTTTCAGCGGCAGGGTGGGCAGAGAGTCAAATTAAACTCTTTGGAACAGCCTCAGATGATCCCAATATTATCAATGTAGCCGCTGGTATCGATCTTTCTTCCATTGCAGCTAAATGTAATCAATCTGGATATGTGCGCACATTTGTTCTCTATCATCAAGATGCTGAAACCGACTTTCCTGAATGTGCCTGGTTCGGTGGAGTCCTTCCCCTTGATCCAGGGTCTGAAACTTGGAAATTTAAACAACTGAGTTCCATCTCTTACTCCAATCTCACAACTACGCAATCGCAAAATGCCAGAAATAAAGAAGCCAACACTTACGAATTCATTGGAGGCGTAGGAATCACAAGAGAAGGCACAGTTGCCCAAGGAGAATTCATTGATATCGTTCGTGGTGTAGATTGGTTAACTTCCAGAATTCAAGAATTTGTCTATTCTGTATTGGTCAATAGTAATAAAGTTCCCTATACTGATGCTGGAATCACAGCAATTGAAGCAGAAGTGAGGAGAGCTCTTCAACTTGGAATCAATAATAACTTTATTGCAAATGATCCCGCTCCAACTGTAACAGTTCCATTAGCAGCAAACGTCCCACCAAATGACAAAGCTCAGAGAATTTTAAGGAATGTCAAATTCCAGGCAACATTATCAGGAGCCATACACGCCATTAATATTACTGGAACCGTAAGCGCTTAAAAAAGAGGAGATAATTTTATGACAGTAAGAACTTACGACCCAAAACAAGTCATCATTACAGTAGGCGGAGTTCCTATGAGCGGTTTTTCTGACGGTACATTCCTTACTGTCGATAGAGATGATGATCAATGGACAAAGGTCACCGGAGCAGACGGAACAAGCACGCGAATTAAGAGCAACAATCGCTCTGGAAATATGACACTCACTCTCAAACAGTCAAGTCCGAGCAATGATGTACTCTCTGGCTTTGCTAACATTGATGAACTCACAAATGCTGGTGTTATCCCAATCTTAGTCAAAGATTTAAGCGGAACCTCTATCTATTTTAGTGCAACGGGATGGGTTAAAAAATACCCCTCCTCTGAATTTGGGAAAGACCTAGCAAATCGCGAATGGGTACTTGATCTCGTTGATCTTGATGTCTTTGTAGGAAGCAATGGAGTAAATGTATGATTCAAACAAAAGAAAAACAAATTCATGGAGCTGTCTATTCTGTTACTCAGCTTCCAGCTAGAAGAGCTCTCCGTCTAAAAGCTAAATTATTGCGCCTATTCGGTCCAGCTCTTGCCCATCTATTTCTCCCTGGAGCAGGAAATGAAAGCATAACTGGCCTTCCCTTTTCAAAAGCAGAAGCGATAAGTGCAGTAGAGTCATTAATGGCGCAGCTTGATGACAAAACTTTTGAAAGCCTAGTGATTGAACTATGCCAAGGAGTTAGAAAGGATGGGATGGAACTTACAGATTCTGTCATCGATGTAGAATTTGCCGGCGATCTGGCAACTCTTATGCAAGTCTTATGGTTTGTTATCGATTGCAATTTTGGTTCTTTTTTTGGGGAGAGCGGTATTGGACGCCTATTCGAAGCGGCAACTCCAATGTCGCAGAATCGTCAGCCAGATACGAGAAAAACCTCCATCCGGACATAAAGAGCGAGTTTCTTTTCTGGCGCATAATATTAGAAGGGATTGCTTCTTTAGAGGAGATCGAACGTGCTTGGAGTTTAGATGATCTAATAAGAGCTAATGCTCTACTCGATATGAGGCTTGATCTATTGGAAGAATCTAAAAAGAAAGGGGCAAAATGACTGTAGTTAGAGAACTAACAACCGTTCTTGGATTTGTAGTTGATAAGAAAGGGGTTGAAGATTTCAACCGCACTATTATCGGCTTTAAAACTAAATTTGCGATTGCTGCAACAGCTGCTGCTACCTTTGTTTCCAAGACCTTAGATTTTTTCAAAGACATTTCCGATGCTACTCTCGATGCAAATGACTTAGCAAGAAACATAGGCATCTCCTTTCAAGAATTTCTGAAATTGAGGAGAACTGCTGAAGATTTTAGAATTGATCCAAACAACTTTGAATCAGCTCTAAAAAGCTTAAATAAGATGCTCCGTGATGCCAAGTACGGCATGGGAGATTTGGCAAACATTGCCTATTTTACAGGGATTGAATTCCGTGATAATTTCACCGGAGAAGTCAAGAACGCCCGCGATCTTTTTATCGACATTCTTAAGAGAATCAATGAAGCGCGCACAGAAACTGAAAAATTCTCCATAGCAAAATTCTTCTTTGGAGAGGAAGATGCTCAAAAATTCATCAAATTTGCAATAGAAGCCGGAGAGAATCTCGATGTTTTGAGTAGCAAATATACAGATTATGCCAAATCTCTCGAAAATTCCCTCCCTGCTTTTGAAGACGTTAATAAATCGATCCGAACTTTTTGGAACACTTTTGAATCTTTCAAGATAGCCTTTATCGAAGACATCTTACCGACAATTACAGCTGGAGTAAAAGTTCTTGAAGTTACCATGAAGGGCGTTGGTTATGTAGTTCGAGGGATTAAAGGAGCTTTCAATCTAATAGGCCAAGGGATTAATCGCGAGATCCTATCCGATTTCTCAGAAATCCCTGACCTTGAATTTGAATCTACTCAGAAAATCAACCGAATCATGGAGAATCAGGCAGTCAAAAATGCTCCTGCCGTCACAGAACAGAACTTTAATATCGATACAAAGATAGAGATGCAAGTTCCATCAGGAACAACTGAACAGCAGCAAGTTGTCCTACGTGAAACAGTTGATGAAGCAATTAAAAGCGCCCTAATCGATCAAGTACGAGAAATCTATAACAACAACCCACAGGTGGAATGATGGTCTTATCTCTTCTCTTTGGGAAAAAATATCCAAGTCCTAAAATCGGATCGATCGATTTAGATGTAACCATCCGCGAGGAGCACCGTTTTGCATCCCGAATAACAAATTACCCTGTGGAAGATGGAACCATCATTTCAGATCATATTATCAATGAACCCGACATCATAGTCCTTGTAGGCCTAGTTACTGACACTCCACTTTCCATTTTTGCTCCATTTAACAGATCTATTGATGCCTTCAATCGTCTGATTCAGCTCCATCAAAATAGAGATGTGGTAACCGTAGTCACCGGATTGAAAGTTTATAAAAATATGGCCATCACAACCCTGGATGTACCGAGAGATATAAGAAGTGGGCAGTCCCTCACATTCAACATTGAACTTCAAAGAATTGTTTTCGACACTTCTGTTAGGTTACTGCTTGATCAAGGAAATATTTTTGGAGGGATTCAAACTAAAATACCGAGGGACACTGTGGCTTCCAATGCTAACTATCCTATCATTCAAAATGATCCTCCCGATAGCTTAAAAGACCAATCTTCCAGCGGAATTAATATAGGCGTTCAATCATTAACTCCCATTCCAGACAATATTTTACCTGCTGTCCTCTCTGTTAAAAGTCAAATTCTGGGAGCCTCATAATGCAAATTATTCCATTTAAAGAACCCTCTCAATGGCAAGAACAGATTGAACTGGATAGTCAAACTTTTATCCTCTCTTTTAGCTGGAATGCAATGAATGAGTACTGGGTAATGGATATTTTAACACGTGATTTAGTTCCTCTCATTCTCGGGATTAAAGTAGTTGCCAATTACGATTTAACAGCTCAGTACGTAGTTAACAATAAGCCAAGTGGAGATATTGTTTGTGAAAATATCATCGGAGGCCAAGGTAAAATTCAACGTTATGACATGGGAGAAGTGACGGAACTCATTTACTACTCCTTAGGAGAGTTTATTTAAATGACTAAATTCAAGCGAATTGCAAGCGTTAAAATTGATCTAAGAAATTCTACTTTCAATGGATATATCGGCAGCATAAAACTTACGAATCTGCGGATGTCTTTCTCAATGCAGAAGAACTTAGCATGGTCAGCCAATACGGCCTCAGTAAAAATATGGAACTTAAGCCAAGAAAATCGAAATAGAATTAAAGATTATGGAGACCAAGTCATTGTATCAGCCGGATACAGCCAAGATGCCGGAGAGCAATTGCTTTTCATTGGGAATACTACTCAGGTCAGTCACGCCTATGAACAACCTGAAATCATCACTACTTTAGACTGCGGCGATGGAGAACGAGTTCTAAATCAAAAAAATATATCCGTTAGCTTCAAAGAAAAAGTCTCTGTGCGGCAGGTTGTAAAGACAATCGCCGAGCAAATGGGACTGACTATTTCTGAGTTTTCTCCCACAGATAATATTGTTTATGAACAGGGATTTGAATTTATCGGAATGGGAAAAAATGCGATCGATAAAACGGTATCAAGGCTTGGATTAAAATGGAGCGTCCAAAATGGAAAGCTTCAAATTATCCCTCAATTTGGCACAACTTCTAAACCGGCTGTAGAAATCAATGCCGATACAGGAATGATCGGTATCCCTCAAAGATTTACAGATAAAAGAGCCTGCTTATATTTAGACGGACCTAAAACAGGCTATATCGTTACCACAACATTACGCCCCGACATTCTCCCTGGAGATTTAATCAAAGTAAAATCCCAAAGAATTGGGCTCAATGGTCCTTACTCAGTTTTCTCCATCAAACATGAGGGAGATACTTTTGGTCCAAACTGGCGTTCAACCATAGAGATTATTTTAATATGACTACAATGACCGATGCAATAAGACAAGCTATCCAATTTCAATTATACGACGTCCATACGGCGCTTCCTGGCCAAATAGTGTCATATGACTACTCAACTCAAAATGCTTCAATACAACCCTGTTTAAAGAAGAGTTATTTGGACGGGTCCACTCAAGAAATGCCGGTTCTAAATAATGTCCCTGTAATTTTTCCAAAAGCGGGCGGAGCTAGTTTAACTTTCCCTGTTTTACCAGGTGACACCTGTTTGCTTCTATTTATTGAAAGGAGCACCGATCTTTGGAAGTCAGTTGGAGGTATAGTCGCTCCAAATGATCCCAGAAAATTTGATCTTTCAGATGCCGTTGCAATCATGGGTTTAATGCCATTTTCAGAAAAATCTTTGTCTGAAAACAATGAAGACGTGCTTTTAACTTACAAAAACTCTAGTATAAGAATTAAAGCTAGTGGGAATATTCAAATTCAAACGGCTTCACAAGTAGCGATAGGAAATGCTTCAGTAGAAGTGCTTGATATCGTTAGTAGTATACTTGGAATTTTGCTGACTTCTGTGACAACAGCTCCAGGAGGGCCAATTTTCCAAGGTGTAGGACCCACGTACGCAACTCTAAAATTAGCTCTAGACTCTATCAAGGGATCCATTCCCTAGCCTCAATTAACTCAAACACCCTCTTATAACCATTTATCAGTTAACGAGGCTCTATGAAAGATATTGCGTTGGATACGGCAACCGGCGATTTGCTCTTAGAAAATTTTGACCTTCACCTAGTAGAAGGTCGTGATCAAATCGCTCAAAATTTGATGATCAGGCTTCGCTTTATCCTAGGAGAATGGTTTCTAGATATTACTGCCGGCATTCCCTATTTCGATGATTTCTTTATCAAAGCTCCCAATCAAATCCTCATTGAAAGCGTTCTTAAAGAAGAAATTCTTGATACGTATGGTGTAAATCAAATCCTCAGTTTCACAAGCAATTTTGATGCAAGGCGTCGCATATATTCCATCACCTTTTCTGTTATCACTACGCAAGGTGAAATCACTCTAACAGAGGAGCTTGTAGCATGACATCTCCATTCGGGCTAACTCCACAAGGATTTAAAATCAAACGACTTCCTGATATCCAGGCAGAAAATCAAAATCTTTTAATAGCTGCTTTTGGCGAAATCAATCTTGATCCCCAATCTATCTTTGGCCAATTGATCGGCGTAATCTCAAAAGTTCAGGCTGATATCTGGGAAAATATGCAAGACGTCTATTTTAGCCAATACCCTAATTCTGCTGAAGGGATTAGCTTAGATAATGTTGTCCAATTAAATGCCATTACAAGACTTGCGGCTCAACAAACAAATGTTACTGCTGTCTGCGCGGGACTAGAAGGAACTCTCATCAATCAAGGATCTTTAGCTAGAATTACTGATACCGGCGCAGTTTTTTTCTGCCAATCTGATAGCTTTATCACAAAATCCAATGCAGCATCCGTAACCATTCAGGTTGGATCATCAGCACCACAATCTTACACTACCATCATTAATAATCAGGCTCTCACCTATTCGCTTCCGATCATCACTTTTACAGGGAGTTTTGTCACAGGGAATTCGATTATAGCAACTCTTAATGGCACTACATTAGCAGCTGTTCCATTTGATACAGATAATAATCAAACACTTACTGATCTAGCCATGGCAATCGCATCTAATCCTAATGTCCTATCTGCTACACCGACAAACCCTAATATTATCAGTATCATCCCTGTGCTCGGACAAAATATTGTCATTAATTCGATTGTTATAACCGGTGGTGCATCACAACCAACCTATGCTGTAACTTTTGATGCACCCACAGTCAATGCAATTTCTCAAAATTTAACAAGTATTATCAATACGACAATTTCCTCCATATTAGCAACAGACCTAATAGGAAGTCTATCCATTATAGCTAATGACCCCGATGTGCCTTTTTCCATCAGCGTTGGAACGAATTTAAGTATCTCCTCTCAATCTTCCCCCATTACTTTTCTATCACAAGACTTTGCCCCCATTGCCGCTCCTATCAATACATTGGTCGAAATCCTCACCCCTATTTCTGGTTGGAATTCAATCAATAACCCAAAGGCTGGGGTGACTGGCCGTCTAATTGAAACAGATGCAGAACTTAGAATCAGAAGAAATAACTCTATCCGTCTTTTAGGAGCAGGAACCGTAGAGTCCATTAGAGCAAGGCTTCTCCAACAAGTTCTAGGAGTTACCTCTGCTTTTATTTTTGAAAATAGGACAATGACTCAAGAACCAATTAATATCGTTTTGAATCAAGATTTAGTCACTGGAAATACAATCACAATTGTTTTTAACACAATTCAAACTCTTCCGATTATCACATTTGCAACTTCACATCTAGATACGATGAATGCAATAGCAATCGTCTTATCTAATCAACCTCAAATTGCTTCTGCTATTGTAGGCGGAACGGCAAATCTGACAATCACAGTATCCATGAACGAAGCTGTTGAAGTCTCTATTACAACATTTGCAGTTACAGGCGGTGCAAGTCAAGCACAAGCTGTATTTAAAGGTGGTCGCCTCGCAAAAAGTTTCGAAGCAGTCGTGGAAGGAGGTTCTGATGCTGACGTTGCAACTAAAATCTGGCTTACAAAACCGGCTGGGATCGAAACATTCGGCAATACGTCCTTTACCGTCACCGACTCACAAGGCGAGCAGCAAGTTATCAATTTCAGCAGACCTACTCCGATTTACATTTGGATTACAGTTACATTGACTCTCTATTCCGAAGAGACCTTCCCTCCGAATGGGCAAGACTTAGTAGCAGAAGCTCTCAATACTTACGGTAATGATCTTGGGATTGGCGTCGATGTTCTTTTACAGCGCGTTCTTGCCCAAATATTCACCATCCCTGGAATTGCAAGCGGAGCTATGCAAATCGCCGCAACGAATGGCCCAGGCGACAGCCCTCTTTATGACACCTCTGACATCCCCATCCAAGAAAATGAAATTGCGATATTTGATCCATCGCGCATCACGGTGACTGTATGACATTGATTTCTAACCATGTTCAAAGAGCGATCGTCCTTCTAGCTAGTCAATTTCAACAAAGCTTATTAGGTGGAGACTATAACCGATTCCAGAAATTAATCCAGGCTTTTGTCACTCAGTTTCAAGAGATAGATGATGTCAATCAAACGCTAAAATTTAATCGGGCAATTGATACATCTGTTGGCGTTCAACTCGATGGTCTTGGACAAATTTTAGGGCTAAGCCGCCTGCCCGATGAGTCTGATGATGATTATAAGGAGAAGTTGAAATTTCAAATTTTCATCAACAAATCGAATGGCACTCCTGAAGAAGTAATCGCTGTTCTCCAATTTTTGACTAAAGCGACAAAAATCCGATACCACGAATATTATCCAGCCGCCTTCCAAATGGATACAGATGGCACCACTTTCTCCGTTCCTCCAGAAACCCTGGTTTCGGCTCTTCAATCAGTAAGTCCGGCAGCCGTTCAATACACCACTATTACAGCAACTTATGGAGTTTCCCTCCCTTTTGTATTCAGTGGAGATCCAATCATCGAACTGCTTAATGTTTCACCATTTGAATCCAACCCATTTGACCTCAGAAATCTGCAAGTAGAAGTGACCAATCTTTTAGCCGTCAACGCTGGAAATGTTAGTAATCCAACATTTGGAGGCTGCTTTGCAGAATACGGAACGCCCGACATTGATACGACTGGAGCCGGGCAAATAGCAGAAGTAATCATGTTTAACGGCTCAGCACCACCATCACCATAAGGAGATTAGAATGATAACAAAACCAACAATCCTTCCTGAATGGGCCGAAAATGATGTTGTAGATCCAATATCAGGTCAAAATAATGTTCTCGAACCCCCTCCTGAAAAA
The DNA here is from genome assembly GCA_964552055.1 of uncultured bacterium. Lineage (GTDB taxonomy): Bacteria > Chlamydiota > Chlamydiia > Chlamydiales > 2-12-FULL-49-11 > VGMD01. The sequence continues at coordinate 71,867 of CAZKFL010000003.1, read as the reverse complement.
AAACTGGAGGGATGGTCTAGACTTGAATATCCACCCCGCAATTGGTTCAACTGGTTAGCCCGTTATACCTGGAGATGGCTAAATTGGCTTAACCAACAAGAAGAGCAAGCAATCGTCACAGATGGATCGGGAACCAATATCTTTCCGATCTCCAGCTCTCTTTGCATCTTATTTGCCGTTGATACAGCAAGCCCTGCAAGCTATCTCTATGCTATTGGAGCAAATATTGGAGGAACAGTGACTTTAACAACAATAGCGAGTGCAACCTTAGCGATCGGCGTGATTTCCGGAACTTCTGTCCCCATTACAGGGGCTACTGATCCAACAACCATCATTGCTTGGGGACAATCAAAAATTATTCCGTCTTAAGGAGAAACAAACTATGAGCACACCTGTATTAATAAGCGATCTTGATCCTGTAGACGTAATCGATCCAGCAAACGATCTTACAATTGTCCACCAAGGATTTACAGACAAAAAAGCAACGATTGCCCAAATAAGAAATTTTGACATTTCTCTATTCGATCCCCTTCCAAGCACAGCCATAAATAACGACTTGCTCGTAATAGGAAGAGGTTCAACGAATTATCAAATTCGGTTTGACCAGGTTAGCTTTGTCGCAGGTACTCAACTTTGGTTTTATCAAGATGTAGCTCCTAGTGGATGGGTGACAATGCCTATTGGAGATTGCCTACTTGGAGTCAAAGGTGGATCTACCTATACCGTTGGGGGAGCTCTACCTCAAGGAACGTGGCAGACAGCGGATCACACTCTTACGACCGATCAAATCCCAGCCCATACTCACCAAATCACTCTCTACAAATCGGATCAAAAGGGAAATCTTGCGCCTCAAAAAGTGGGAAGCACCAATCAAAGCGGAACCAACTTTGCGACGACCTCCAGCGTAGGTGGAAGCCAAGCCCACAATCATGGGTCCGCTTGGAGGCCTTTAGCCGCAACAGGAATTTTATGTCAAAAACAACCCTAAAAACTAACTAAAGGAGAACTCAATGGATTGTACGTCATGCAAAGAAAACTGCCCCTTCGTTAAGAGCAAACTATGCACATCAGAAAAGGAGTGCCCAAATTACATGGAATCATGGTGGCAAGAAGGAGGAACCGGACAGCCAAAAATTATCACCGACTGCGCTCCTAAAAGAATGTTGATTCAACAACAAATTGAGGTAAACCGTATGTTTGCATTGCAGCAATCCATTGAACAAATGAGAAATCGTCTTCAATCTCTTGAAATCCTCCTAAGTCAATTACTTCAACAAAGCAAAGAATACATTCTTGAACAAGTTCCTAAAAAACCAAAAAGGAAAGCTCTCCGTCATGGGCCTTCGAAATAAACTCAATTTAAATTGTGTCCCTCTTACCCAAATTTCCCAACGAAAACCCAATGCCTTGGAAGGCATAAACATCGTTTAACAACAAAGTAAGAGGCAAAAATATGGCGCACAATTCGTCAGTCAACCTAGATATTACTAACCAAGCGGTTGGATTTAGTATTGGTGGTGGTACCACCAAAAGAACCGTTACTTATAACGGAAATGGAGATTATACCCTCACCAATCAATTTGCTGGTGCTGGTGTTTTTACACTCCCCAATAGAGCAGCTGATACTCTAATCGGCTTTGCAGACTATACCGCAAAAGGGGTAATCTTAATTGGTACAGCAGTAGGCACTTTTAGCCCATTAACTGTTGGAACAGACACTTTTGTTTTAACCGCAGACTCTACTCAAACTTCAGGGATAAAATGGGCAGCTGCAGGTGGTGGCGGCATCAGCTCATGGGTAGATGTCACAGGAACTTCCCAAACAATTGCGGTCAATACCGGCTATATCGCTGACAACGCTGCTTTAGTCACATTAACCCTCCCAACTACAGCTGCTCAAGGAACGGTCTTCAAAATCTGTGGAAATGGAGCAGGTGGTTGGCTATTAGCTCAGAACGCGTTGCAATCCGTCAAATTTGGAAACACAGTTACAACTGTAGGCGTCAGTGGAAGCTTAGCCTCATCCGATCCTGGCGATGGCTTAGAATGCCTTTGCGTAGTAGCCAATACTACATGGAGAGTAATTAACTCAGTTGGAAGTTTAGACGTCGTTTAAAAATCAAGATTAACCTCACTGTAATAGATATTGTAACATGGTTCAACATAACTCTATAAATACTCCGGTTATCGTTAAGGATAATCAAGTTACACATCCATTACAGTGTACGTTTTTTGCTCAGTTAAACGCAGATTTGGAAAATGTTACCGGCGATGGAACTGTTTTTCAGATCCCTTGTGATAATGTTATCATAGATCAAAACTCAAATTATGATCCTCTTACAGGAATTTTTACAGCCCCAGTATTAGGAAATTATATTTTGGGGGCTTCTATCAATACACAAGGTCTTATCCCAAATATGAGTGTCTATTGCCTGAAGTGCGTGACTTCATCTAGAGAATATCGGCTTGTGGAAATGGGGGCTAATATCCCCTCCTCCGCATCACAAACATTGCAAATTGCATCAAACATATTTGCCCGAATGAATGCAAACGATACAGCCTACTTTACAATTCAGGTAGCTGGGACCTCATCAAAAGTTGTCTCATTGCAAGCTGCTGGTATTTCATTCATTTACGGATATTTATTGGATTAAAATTATGGCACACAATTCATCAGTTAACTTAGACATTTCCAACTTAACGCTTGGATTTAGTATTGGTGGCGGTAGTACTAAAAGAACCGTTACCTATAATGGAAATGGGGATTATACCCTCACCAATCAATTTTCTGGCTCAGGTATTTATACATTTCCCAACAGATCAACAGATACCCTGATCGGTTTTGCAGATTACACAGCGCAAGGTGTTATTCTCATTGGAACAGGCTCTGGAACTTTCACACCATTACCTGTCGGAACAGACACATTTGTTTTAACTGCTGACTCCACACAACCATCCGGAGTCAAATGGGCTGCAGCCGGCGGTGGTGGCGGAGGAATTACATGGAGTGAAGTAACGGGGACCTCTCAGGCTGCTGCTGTCAATAACGGCTATATCACGAACAATACAAGCGTAGTGACTATTACTCTTCCCTCAAGTTCTATAGTTGGAGATATGATTGAAGTAGCTGGAAAAGGAATAGGCGGTTGGACAATTGCACAAAACTCGGGTCAAGTCATCCATATGGAAGGCGTCGACTCAACAACGGGAACTGGAGGTAGTCTTTCTTCATCTCTAAGATACGACGCAGTACGGTTGCTTTGTATTACAGCGGACACAGATTGGCTTGTCCGTTCCGGAATCGGTAACTTAACGGTGGTTTAATATGCCTGTACAAGATTTTATAAATAGATATGCAATGTGCGCTGGATATACAAACAAGCTATCTGGGCTTGCTTTTGTACCTATCCAAGGAAATCCCGCAGCTAGCGGAACCGTAGATTGGTACACATGTCCAGCAGGAAAAAGAGCTGCGGTCATGCAGATCAATTATTGCTCTCCGTCTGGGTCTGCGAGCATAACTCCTATGCTTAAATCGAGCGGAAATTACTACAATCTCAATTCCACACAAACTGCTTCTTCTATTGGCGTTGCTGCAGGCGGGATTGTCAATCTCATCATTTTGGAAGCTGGGGAGAGCATTTCGACAAATCAATCGACCTCCTCGATCAATGTTTGGATTTCGATCATGGAATATGATTCAGATATTCCATACATGACCTCTAAGCTTCTTTCATTATCGAGCGGAAATAACATTCTCTATACCTGCCCCGCAGATAAATCTGCTATTTTCATGTTTAGCAATCTCAGCCCAATCGCAACACAATCTTCACTTGCAATGGCAACCAATTATTGGAACAACAGCGGCGGAAGCCGAAGCATCTCTCTTTATCACGTTCCAAACGGAGGTTCTCCTGGCGCAAGCAACATGCTTTTGCCTACAACCACTCAAGCTGTTGCCAATGGAGCGTTTTTAGGAAATCAATTTGCAAGCAATTGTATGAATGCAGGAGACACTCTTGTTATAAATACAGACGCATCAACCGCTACGCAATGGGCGTGGGTAAACATGATGGAGCTTTAAATGCCTAATAATAACATTATCAATAATTTAATTTATCATCCGCAAGGAGTCTACTTACCAGCGGTAAAATTCCCTGCTGCCTTTGTTTCAAATGCAGGATCTGGAAACGTAGACATGTACACTTGTCCTACAGGAAAAAGAGCTTGCGTGACCTACATCACAGGTTATAATAACGCTGGAACAACAACCACGATATACCCTGTTCTTTATGTAAGTGGCACCTATTATCGCATAGGAGGAACTGGAAACGTCGCCACTCTTTCACAGGGTCAGCTAATGAACCTAAACGCCCCGACTTCCGTATCGATAATTCTAGAAGCCGGAGAAAGAATAGGGGTTAACACCACACAAGCTGGTATGAATCTATGGGCAAACATCGTTGAATTCGATAACACAGCCCCAATCAAGAGCAGCAAGGTTGTGAGTATGTCAAATGGAAATAATACCATTTACACATGTCCCACTGGGTACAATGCTATTCTATTGGACCCCTGGATAACAGTAAATTTTACATTAAAAAAGGTCTTCTATTTCAACAATTCAGGAAGCAGCGCAAATATTGTTTGGTATGCGGTTCCTAATGGTGGATCTCCTGGATCAACAAATCAGCTGGCAACTGAAACGGTAAATAATGCAGCCGTTTCCTCTAGACTTGGAGGTGGAGTGATGCTTAATGCAGGAGATTCCATAGTGTGCAATACAAACGTAGCCAGTGCAACTCAGACCGCATGGGTCAATGTAATGGAGCTATAAAATGGGTAACAATGTAATTAACGGTGTAGGTTTTATCAGTGGTTATGGCCCCTTGATTAGAGGAGCTAAGTTTGTCAATGGCTTTTCCGGTAGCACTTCTGGAACGGTCGATATCTATACGTGTCCCTCTGGAAAAAAAGCCTTTCTTACATGGATATATGGCGCCGGAGCTTCTCCAGGTATGACGGGAAGTCTCAATATAAAAGTGAGTGGTACCTATTATCCTCTTACTCCCTTGAATACACTTCTAGGAACTGCGGCTCGTCTTTTTATTGGACAAGTGATAAATGCAGGAGAAAGCTTTTCCGTTATTGTGAACTCTAACCCGGGTGGAAATCTTTGGGTAAGAGTCATGGAAATGGACATTTCAACCCCTCTTTACACAGCTCGATTACTGAGCTTATCTGCTGGAAATAATACACTTTTGACTGTGGATTCAGGAAGCACAGCAATCGCTATCGATAGCAGTGGCGGAGTGTACGTAAACGCCTCTGGTGGTCTCTATAAAAATATTTCGGGCGCAAGCAGAAACATCAACATCTATCACGTTCCAAATGGTGAATCCCCTGGGACTGGCAATCAATATTTGCAAAATACAGCAGTCGCAAACAATGCCAATGCTAACGTATCGAATCCCATCTCTATGAATGCAGGTGATTCCATAGTGATTAATACAGACGCAGCTACAGCAACTCAATGGGCTTATATAACATATTACGAAATTTAAAAACTCCTTCATAATAAGAGAGTTGGTTATATGGATTTCCACCCAACCGGATTTCTGGATACCCAGTTGGGTGGCCGGCCGGTTGGTTTGTTTCCCCTCTTACAAAATGGATGACTGGGCATCCAGCTGAATTTAGAATTCTTATAATCGATTTTGAAAAAACGTTTCAAGAAACCGACGATTAAACTGATATACACGAGAGTTACTGCTTTCCCAAGTTCCACGCTTGACGGTAAAGCCGATTGTAGCAATCGCTCTATTTAAGCGTAAGAACGGCATGATTGCATTGTAATCAGGGATAGGGCGAATGCTTCCATAACCTTCTAAAAAGGATTTTTTTCTAGCAGGGTGGTTTGGCCACTCTCCATGTTCCATAGGACAAAAATCATCTTCCGCAAAGCTTGAGCGTCCTGAAGACCAATCAATAATCCCTTGAATTTTGCCATTATAAACCATCACATTCCCAGCTCGAAAATCGCGGTGGATCAAGCAAGGTCCGTCAACAGAATCCAAGAGATTGACATGCTCACCATAATAGCGAATGGATTGTTCAAGCAATGCCAGTGGAAGGTGATTGCTGCATTCTGCAAGCCCTTCCTCAAACTTCAAACTAAAATGAATACGGGGATCTGGCCTTAAATCATTGGGTTGTATAAGATCGCCATAGCCTTCTGGCACACGGTTGAGGTGAATTCGCGCAAGCAGAGAACCCATTTCATAAGCTAGGGCATCAGTAAAGTCTGCTATTTTAAGAAGCGCTCCTGGCAGACACTCCATTAAAATGGCACCGTCAACACCCTTTTGAGGCTCCACAAGCTGTATAATACGCGGCACTGGTAATTCGCCAGCAAAATGGTTCAAAAAATATACCTCGCGTAAATAGTCATTGCCGCGAGTGCATATTTTTAAAATGAACTGCTCACCATCGGATTGGGTGATCTTATAAACGATAGCAACCATTGCATCGTCATGATCAATCCGTGAAAAAGTAGCTTTTTGAAGACCAAGGAGTTGTTGATATAAAGTGACGAAATTATCCATAATACTCTGAGGTCTTTATCCTTTTGTAGAAACGAAAACTTCTTTGTCTTTTTGCATTTTCTCCAACACAATTGATAGAATGAAATCATTCATACTCTTATCTTCTTGCGCAGCTTTGATTCGTATCAACTTTCTGATCTCCGATGAACACTCTAATGTAATACGAGCTCTCTTTGATTTTTCTGGAACAGTTTCATCAGATTTTTTTTCCATTATTGACCTTGTTATATCGAGTTATCATAAATTTTCATCATTTTATCAATATCATGGATTCCAGTAAATCATCATTTCACTGTTTACTTAAAAGTTGAGGTATCTTAAAGTTGGAGTAATAGATAAGACTCATAGAATGCAAGGACTCAACTCATGCACAAAATTGCTATTTCAAATCAAAAGGGCGGGGTTGGAAAATCAACTACCTCAATCAACTTAAGCGCAGGGCTTGCTAAAGCAGGTAACAGAGTCCTCCTTGTTGATTTGGATCCGCAAGGCCATTCAAGCCTAGGTCTTGGAATCAAGACAGAAAATCGCCAAACAATTGCAGAGCTTCTCTGCCAAGACAATTGTACCGTTAAAGATGTAGTCCAACAATCATATATTCCTAATCTACATGTAATCCCTTCTGACAACTCGCTATCAGCAGCAGAATATAAACTCGCGCAAACTACAGCAAAGGAATTTGTCTTAAGAAAAAAACTAAAATATGCAGAATACGACTATATTATTATCGATACATCTCCCACTTTCAACACGCTCTTAGCAAATGCATTTTTAACAGCAGAACATATTATTTTACCTGTTCAACTTGATTACTTTAGCCTTGCAGGTATTCAGTCATTTTTAGAATCTATCAATTGTACAAATGAAAAGGCTGGCAGCCTAGTAGATCATCATGCTCAAATTATGGGTGTTCTCTTTACGTTTTTTAAAACACGAAGCAATCTAGCAAAGCGCGTATTAGATGCCGTCAACGATCTATTTGGCGATAAGGTATTTGAAACCAAAATTCCCGAGAATATAAAGCTCAGTGAAGCTCAGGAATCTAGTAAATCAGTATTTGACCATGATCCAAAATGCTCTGGAGCGGAAGCATATGGAAATTTAGTTAATGAAGTTATGGGGAGACTATCTAATGTCAGGAATTAATGAACTCAAAGAAAAATCTAAAAAACAACTCCAAATGAATGAAAAACGTAAGATGGGTTTAGGAGAAATGTTTGATGATCAAACGGTTGGTAAACCAGACAACCAGAAAGATGGTAATACAGAAATCCAACAAACCAACCGACTGGACAACCAACAACCCGTAAATCCTATCAACCGGGTGACCAGTCAGCCAGAAGTCCAGCCACCCATTACGCAAACTTTCCAACAACCCACATTTCCACCCACCCAGACGGATGTTAGGCCGGAACCCCACCCAGCCAGACAACCAATTATCCTGAGCAAGCAATCAAAAAATCAACGAGTTCCCACTTGTAAAATGACCTTTAACTTAAGAGAAGACATTCATAAGGCATTTAATGATCTCTATGCAAACCGAATATTACAAGGAAGAGCTACAGAAAAATCAGAAATGATTTGTGAAGCAATCCAACTACTCATCAGCATGGAAGAACAAGAAAATAACTGAAAAATCTAAAATGTACTCGAAGGGGATTTGACATGATCGGTAATTTGGCTAAAGAAAAGCTCAAAGCCTCCATACGAGTAGAAGAGGTTATCGACCATCTTGATCTCCGGCATAAACTAGGATTTAAATCAGTTGGAGGCTATTTAGTAGGCAACTGCATTGCAGGTCACGATTCAAAAAGCTCACAATGTTGCAAGTTAGGCCCGGGTTGGGGTCATTTACATTGCTTTAGCTGCAATGAATCATTTGATATCATTGAGCTTATCCAAAGAGAAAAAGGTCTTAATTTTGTAGAGGCCTGTAAATATCTCGCTGAAACATTCCGTACCGATCTAATCGAAGAGCTGCAAAAAGGTAATTTTTCACTCCCTGAAAAATCGTCCTATCCAACTTCCTATCTCTATGAGATGATCTTTCAATATGGAAAGGAGCTCTTATTCACTTCAGAAGGAAAAGAAGCGCTCGACTATTTAACTGAAGTCAGAGGATATGATCCTATCAAACTTCAGACTACCGAATGGATTTATTGGCCAGAAGACACTAAAATAAGAGAACATTTAAAATCCAAGCTTCCCAAGGAAAGGGAGCATGAAGCAACTTCGATCAAGCTCAATGGAAACGGTGGAGATCAATTTAGAGCAGCTCTTCCATACAGAGATAGATTTGGTAAAATTCTTGGATTTGCCAAAAGAGCTACAATTAAGGAAGGGATCTCTGATAATGAAGGAAAACTTCATCGGTGGAGTTATACTGCCGGTCTTAAAAAAGACGATCCTTTCAATATTTACCAATGCCGAAAACAAAAACAACTCATCTTAGTAGAAGGCCTTCCCGACGCTGCCTATCTTCCATGTTTAGGAATAAAAAATATCGCAGCCACTGGACAAGGAGAATTATCTGCAAAACATATTGAAAGTTTAAAAATTTATGAAATTGAGCGAGTAATTATTGTTTTTGACAACGACAGTAAGGATAGCAAAGGCGAAATAGGATCTATTGAAAAGGCAAAAAAAGCCTCAGAACTTTTAGAAAAAAATGGAATTGAAACATTTATCCTTCCTCCACATCTACTAGCTCCATTCAAGGATCCTGATGAATACGTAAAAGCAAACGGTCCTGAAGCTTTTAAAAGGATTGTTGAAGAAAAGGCTAAGGCGCGCGTTAGGTGGCTTCCATCTTATTTTTCCTATAAATATGACCTGGCAACCGATATCGGTCGATTTTCAGCCCTTGGCGGGGCTTCTAAAGCATATGCTCAAATTGATGATGCATTCCGAAAAAGTATTTTTAAAAAAGAGATAGAAGACATTTTTAACTTGGCTCCCAACGAAAGCGATGACATTCTTGCAAAAGCACTAAAAGAACAAAAAATTCAAGACGATGCCGAAAAATACAAACAATCTTTAGAAGAAACTCAAAAACTCATTTCTGAAGGAGACCTTACTAAAGCGAGTCAACTCCTTTCAAAATTAAAAAATGAAGACAAACCTAAATCTTTCCAAGTGAAGCCATATACAGTAAATAATCTAAAAGCAGATTTATCAAATATTCAAGAAGGGCTAAAAACCGGATACAAGTCAATTGATAAGACCATTCAAATCCCTCAAGAAGCCATCACAATCATTGCAGGAAGGCCTTCGCATGGAAAGACGACTACATTATTGAATTTCTTTGTAAACATGGTCAAATTATATCCTGATCGCGAATTCTATTTTTTCTCCTATGAAGAGCCAAAAAATCAGATCCTTTTAAAAATTTTGAACATCCTTAGTGGCGAATGCATTAATGAAGCCAACAATCTCTCAAATTTAGAGGGATATCTCAGAGGGGGCATCAACAAACTTCCTAAAATTAACGAGGCTATCATTACACTTCAATCCTGGACAGAATCTCATCGACTAGTTGTTTGCGATCATCCATTTTTTGTAGATGACTTGGGAAAAGAAATCGCAAGCCTCAAAGAACGGGGGAAAATGGGCGCCATCTTTATTGATTACATCCAAAAAATAAAATTTCGAGGAAAATCTTCCACTAGACAACTCGAGCTTCAAAAAATCTCTGAAAGCATCCTTGAAACAGCAAAATTCAACTCTGTCCCTATTATTTTAGGAGCTCAGCTCGGAAGAGGTTCCACAAAATCAGAAGTATTAAGACTTGATAACTTACGCGAAGCGGGCGACATAGAAAATGATGCAAAACTTGTCTTAGGTATTTGGAATGGTGCAAAAGAATCAGCCGATGCCAAAGGTGATTCTTCTATGAATCGCATGGTTGATCTTGACTTAGTTGTTCTTAAAAATCGCAACGGTCCATCTAATCAAACCATCTCTCTAGTATTTGATAGACCCTTATCCACACTAAAAGAAAAGAGCTGATCGCAATGGTAAAAACAAAAGAAGAAAAAGCAGTAATTGTTCCTGAAATCGACAATGAACCTGATTATAAACTCTCTGTAGTCAATAAAAAGCTCCATGTTGTAGATAACAGAACAGGAAAAACTATCAATATCAATACTGTTGACGATCTCCAACAACTTGGAGTCTCTCTTGGCGAAGTACCTCGCTCTGAAAGTAAAGAATGGGAATCGACCACATCTTCCATTCAAGATTTTTCTCCGAACCAGCTCAACTCTTTAAAAAATATACTCAGCGAAATGGGTCCTACGGCTCAACGTTCCCTCATTGAAGAGGCCATTGAAAAAATCGTGGAACAATCCTCAAATAAAGAGACATTTGCTCTACCTTCCCATCCCTTGATGTTTACGTTGCTTGCCATGTTTGCAGGAAAACCGGACATGATCCCAAGACGATTGTTAACAAAACCTCATTCAGAATGGACCGAAAAAGAACATAAAGAGGCAGAAGAATTCTTCTCCTCTATCATAAAAGTAGAAAAAACAACTTCCTATGAAAGCGGTAAAGAAGAAGTCCATTCTAAGCATATCGCCATTATCAGCGACAACCCAAAGGTAGAGGCCTCCGCTCAAATTGATATCTCACTTTTTAAATCCGATATTCATTTTAGAGAAGTTAGCCTAGCCCTCTATATCAAGCGTACATTTGGAGCTGAAGGCCTAAGACATCTCTTAGGATTATTGATTGGCATGGAAGAAAACTTCAGAAAAGGACATTTCATTTGGAGCGTTAACGATCATTTAGCCAGACTTGGCCACAAAAAGAAAGCCAACGGTTCCTATGATCATGAGCTAAAAAAGACAGCAAGCGAAGTTATTAGAATCTTCCAAAGCCTTTTTATCACAGCCCGAAAAAAAGATGGAAAAAGCGAAGTGCTTCGAGGAGAGCGTTTATTTAGCATAGATGGCTTCCAACAAGAAATATTTGATAAAGTCATCATTGATGAAAAAATCAAACTTCGCGCCACCGATTTTTGGTATAAAAATGCATTCGACCCAAAAGATGGTCAATCCGCTAAATATACAAAACTGCTTAAAAAAATTGCGCAAGAAAACCACAGAGAACACCCACTAACAATCTATTTGACCCCACTGCTCGCAATCTTTTGGAGAATGAGCCCACAACAAAAAATCTCCGTCACAAACCTAATGGATTGGTGTCATCTAGGATCAGAAAGTAAATACAAATTAAGAGATTTAAGGTCACTAGAGTCAGAACTCAATTACATGAAAGAACACGGTTACTTAGGAGCATGGGCCCATACCGGAGAAAAAGGACTTCCTTCCGAATGTGAAAATCCCTTTAGTTGCTCTTTTACCCTAACGCCACCCGAATGGTTCGGACAAGAAATAAAACTCATCCAAGCAAATAAAGAAATTCCCGCTCTCGAGAAAAAAGAAGACAAGATTGTCAACATTGATGAATTTAGAGAAATTTATAAAAAATCTCAAATGAATGTACGACAACTTGGCAACCATCTCGGTATTACAGGTCAAATGGTAAGCTATCTCTTAAATGAAAAAAGGCAGATCACCAAAGAAGTATCTGACAAGATAAAAACTTTTGCTGCCAAATTCTTGTAAACAAAACCGACCTGTTTCATTCGCTCGTAGCAAATTTAGCTATTTTATTGACATTCTAGCTATTAGATTTAAAAACTCTTCTATATCAAGGCTATTTTTTGTAAACAGATGTAAACAAAATCGACCTTTCTCACTCACCATTATCAACAGGATCGACCCTCGTGAATCACTATACCGACCCCTCTCAGTCACCATACCGACCCCCCTCAATCACCGGTGCTTTTGCAAGTCGTTAAACCACTAATATTTACGCTTAAGTAAACAAGTCTAATTATATTCAATAAGAATATAAATCTGTTTACAGCTTTCGCAGTAAACACAATGCTCTCTCTCGTTTCACTTCGAGAGCAAAATACCTTGTCTAATGAAAAATTCTCTCTTTGTAAACAGATGTAAACAAATTCGACCCCCATTCTTCACTACACAAAAGTACAATCGGTTTTTTAATAGAAGAGTTTTTGAGCCATACTCAAGTCACAAAGATTCGATTTGTAAACAAGTGTAAACAAAATCGACCTCTCTTCTTCACTCCTTTTGCTGGGGATTATTTTGCTTTGTAAACAAGAACGACCATAGTGATTCACTTTTTTCGACCCTTCTCAATCACTTTATTTTTAGATTGGAAAAACACAACTTATTTATAAACAAATACATAATTTAGTTTTAGCTAACATATCCAGGGGCTTAACGTTATTTTTATTGCGATCAATTTGCTTCCTCATCCTTAAATTGAAGACTTTGTAAACAGCTGTAAACAAAATCGACCCTTCTGAGTCACTACAGATTAAGTATGTTGTGTATTACCCAAATTTCACTTATAATATTGTAAATTAAGCATATGCATATTTAAAAATGGAAAATTAGTGAAAAAATCAATTTTAATTTTAACTCTGGGTTTGCTAATGAGTATCTCCAGCGTAGTAATTGCAATGGATTCTTTGAAAAATGAAACCAGTCAAGTGAAGAATATGGATGATTCTGCATGGAAAATCGGCGGTAAAATTCATTTCGAAGAAGAAAGTGGATTTGATTATCTTGGGATTAAAGAAGTCAATACACTTACTCGAAATATTTTAAAAAACACCTTTGAAGTTAAGAGGGATGACTGTTTCTCTAATGCAAAAATTCTGCTTAAGAATGAAAATAACAGAGTACTGATAACACACTATGAGGAAAAAAGTAGGCCTGGAATTGGTGAAGAACTGCATGCCACTTTACTTTATACGCAACCAAGAGGCTTTTGTAGTTCTGAAACATTGAAACAGGTGTGCCGTGATCTTTTTGATCAATGCGACGCACCTCCTACTATTGAAAATGTTGTAAATAGATATAGCGCGATTATTAAACCAGAATGGAAATTCAAAATATCTCAAGTTGTTTTGACTACAAGCCCAACTGGTACTTCTTTTATTATTGCAGAACTACTTTTTGATGATCGTAAAAATATTTATGAGGGAGACAATCCAATTTCTGCTGGGTTACATATGGCGCTTGTCATTTCTGTGGATGATTCTATATTGAGTAAGGAAGAATTTAGCGGTCCATTAATTCTCAAATTAAACAATGCACTAAAAGATAAGATGCTAAAAGTTGCAACAAAAAATCATGTTGCAGACTTGGAATTTGGGATGTCGGGATCATCATGGAGAATACGAGCTGGAGAGCGATCTGTGTATTTAGATTCTAAGTAATAAAAAATTTCACGGTAAAATTTACTTTTCGGAAAAAAGTGATCGGATTCTTTCGATTTGACTAACAACTCGAATAATTTCTTCATAAACTGTTCGCCTTTTTGAGTGGAAGACCCTTTTTCCCATAAATGCTTTTAGTTCATCTATGGACAATTCGCCATCCATAATCTGCTTAAATGTGAATTCTTTTTTAATACCTGTGATGTGATCTTTTAAGGTGACGGTATTTCTGCTTGGGGAGACTTTGATATCTTTTAAGGCTCTCCCATCTTCTCGGTAGACGACGATGGGAATATATGAGGTAATGGTATGTTGGATATAGGCTTTTGAAATTAAATCACCAATATTCGGTAGGTCAGTTAAAAATATGTGAGGTTCAGTTCCATATGTTTGAGTTAATGGTGTGGGAGAGCCTGGTGGGCCAGCAGTTAATTTAAATGTAACAGTAGGAGGATCATTAGCTATGTCTATAAAGCTGTATTCAATCGTCGTGTTAAAAGGGGCAAAAAAGAGCCGGTTATCTTTAATCGAGCGGTTATCAATTAGAACATAACCATCTTGGCATTCGATTATTGCAGCAGCATGACCGAGATCTTCTCCTCCTGCAACCATACCTGTAATTTCATGTTCACGGTACAAATTTTTTAATATAGCTAAGGTCACTCCAGTACATATGGTCCCTCTTTCATCTTTTTCTAATGAGAGAGAAGCTTCGGAAAGATCTTTTCCAGCATCAAGCTCATCAAGTAATTTTAAATAGGGTTTGAGACCATCATAATCCATGGTATCAATAGTTCTATGGACTGTTTCTTCAATCCTAGAAATCAGTTCTACCCCAGTGCCAGGATATCTTTCCCTTGCACCCTTTACATCAAAACCTACGCTTATGGTTTTAGCTGTTAGGTCACTTAATTGGCCAGTTGAGCTTTCAAAAGCAGCTCGGATTAGTGGTTGCAAATTATCTAACTCAGGATCAGTTCCGGAAACACTTAGATTAAATCTTTTTCCTCCAATAGCCAAATCACCAGAAGTAGATTCTTCTAAATCAATGGAATATGTGTAGGCTCCTCTGGAGCAGTTGATGTGCATAACGTCCTCTAAAGAAGATATAGTAATTGGTTATCCAGGTTGTCAAGCGAATACCAGGATTAGGGAGGTTGTAATTAAATTGCGCTGTAAACAATTGTAAACAAAATCGACCCCTTTCATTCACCGAATTTAAAAAACAGGTTGGTCATCCATTAAGCCAGTTGAATGGCAAGCTGGTTGATTGGGAGTATGGAAAATTGGACAGTCGTAAAGAGGGGAGTCTGTAAAAACATACATCCAGTCATCCATACAACCATAAATCCATATGTATGGACAGCTGGTTATATCAGGGTATGGTGTATTATACTATTTGTCCCCTAATATGAAGTTCGTAGGTTTTTTGATATGACATTTTGTGCTGTTATTGCTTACTTGTTTTTACATAAATCACATGTATTTTGAATGTGGAAAATTGAAAAAATAGGGAGTACCATCGATTTTGAAAAATAAGCAAGTTTAGAAAGGGGTTGTTTTTTGCTAATATGATCTCATGACTTTTTCGGAGATCGCTTTATACAAGTCAAATAAACACGTCTTTTTAAGATGCACATTTAAAAAAGTTGCAGTTTTCAACATAACAGATATTATCAGACATAAAACATATGATTCAGTATTTCCCTCTTAATAAATCTAAAGTTTATGCAGTAGCTGACAAATTTTCTAATGGCGTGGCTTGGTTTGTAATTGGTTCAAAATTGGGTTTATTTCTTTTCTCCATATTCACCTGATCACTTTTCCACTTATTAAAAGCCGTTATGAAACCTGATTCATTGGAGATGGCGGAATGGATAATTTGAGTTTCTGTCTTGTTGGTAGCTTGAGCGATTTTACGGACGTAAGCCACCTTGTCGTCCTCGCAAAGGTGTTTTTGGCAAAAGTCCTCATAACTGTCCGCTTTTTCTTGTTCGATCTCATTTGATGGTTCTTCTGGGGTTTTGTAAGCTTCTATTGTACGAGTGGAGAGATCAGGTAATGCTGTTGGGGTCGTTCCATCTTCTTCTCCAAGCTCTCCTATGGTATAGGCGTTCATGATGGCATCTGGCATAAATTTTCGTGACCCACCTGAAAGGCAGCGGCTAAAAAGCATGTCTTTGGGGGCTTTTTTCCAATTGTCTTTGCCGAGATAGCCTGCTTTTGCTGCCATTTCAATTGTGTATTCATATTCAAAGGTGCAATTGTCTTTTGGGCGGTCGGAGCGCCAGAATTTAATTCGGCATATTTTTTCATCGAGTTGTAGGACGTCTGCTCTGTGTCCGGCATTCACAATCAGCATATTCATGAGTTGAGCAGAAAGGCTTACAAGGCCTGAAAATGTGTACATGCCTCCATTAAGGCACATCATTAGAGGGAGATTCATTTCTCTGGCGGTTAAGTAGATTGCCAGGACTCCTCCTGAGCCTAGTTTCTGATAGTAAGGACAAGTGGCTAAAACTTTGCAGACTGAAATGATTTGATCCATCTCTTGCCCTATGGGTATTGAGAAGGAATTGCGGTTAACTAATTGATTCATGGGGTCTCCTTAATTTTTGATTCTCATGCTGATTTCTTCTTTTTCAAAGATTTTAAGTCCCGGGATATTGCGAACTCCTTGTTTAATGGCTTCGTCAATTTTCTTTGTGTCTAAACATAAATATTCTCGAGGAACTAAGGTTTCATTTTCTAATTCCCAGACCCACTTTTTTACTTTTGTGAGTTTGCCATCTTCAACGAACATTTCTTTTGATTGGGCAATGAAGGAAGAATTGTTTGTTGAGGCAGATTGTTGGAGGTAGGTGTCTAATTTCATCTTAAGATTGGTTTCGATTTCTTCGAGTTTTGCTTCGTATTCTTTGACGATTTTGTTTATCGCTTTTTGAAAATCAAGATGAGGTCGGATAATAGAGAGTCTGGTTTCGTCGAGTTGCTTGCGAATTTTTCTAGCCTGAAGGCTCATGGATAGAGCTTGACTAGCACTCTCCTCATTTTCAATCGCATGATTTGATGCTTTAGAAATTAGTGGGGTAAGATCGAGTTTTTTAACTAGCAATTGAGTTGCTTGCTCAATGGTCATGCCCCCTGCTTCAATGTTCAGGAGTTCATTTTTCTTAATCGCCTCATTAGCCTCTTCAAAATCGAACATATGTTAATCCTTTTGGTTTATTGTATGATTGGGTGTACAGAAAGATGGGTGTATGGATGACTGGTTGTCCAGGTTGTTAAATTCCCCTTCTGCATAGTCATGTGAAAATGTTTCTTCCCAAAGATCAACACACCTGTCAGAACAAAAGTCTAGATTTGAGTCGTATTTTATTCCAAGAGCACAGTTTGAATAAAAGTATTCACGGCACATTTCGCATTCAATGCAGGTGGGGCTGTACATTTCATCAATCATTCGGTCTGTTTGTGCTTCGTAGGCTATTTGTATTTTGTAGCTCAAATCCATTTTTTAGACTCTACCATTTGTTATACGCAACACGATATGTAATCACATGAATTTTGCCTACTAGAAAAGCACTCTTAGAGCAAAAAAATTAACCTTTGGAGACTTGTGAGAACCTTTTTTTGGCATTTCTATTTAAAAAAATGGAAGAGCTCAACAGCATTTAAAAATAAGCGCTCATCTGCTTCGTGATTAGTATATTCGATGACTTTTGGTAGGGTACCATTTCTGTCCAAGATCAGGCAAATGCGCCTTGAAATATCGATACCTTGGCTTGCCTTCATAAGATAGCGGTACGCGGCGGTTTGCAATTGCCATGAAAGGCTTGCTTGCTGCGGAGTTTTTAGATCAATTAGGGTCTCGGTTTTATCTCCTTTAATGGTGGCAATCATATCGAGTTTGCCTGTGATGCGATACTTACTGCAAGAAAGTCTCATTTCACTTATCCAGACCTCTTCAATCATTTTATCAAACCATTGAATGAAACTTTGAACGTATGGAAGGCAATCATTATCTATTTTTTCAATGAGTAGATTTTGTGTATAAAGCTCGCAGTATTTATGAACTCGAGTCCCTCTCTCTGCTGCTTTTGCAAGAACAGCAGGATCAATTCCATCAAAGGATGTGTACGCTTGAAGGACTTCTGTGACTCTGGCATATCCTGGAGGGATCTCATCTGAATTATTCATTTGGGTCCTTTTTATTCTTTTGTAGATCTTTTTCATACGAAATGGATAATTTGCGAAATTGTGATCCTAGTTTTTCTAGGTCAATGAGGAGTTGACGGACTCGAAAGAGGCAGGAAACGGTATATTTTCCAGATTTCTCGCTAGCTCTTTTAGCTTTGATTAGGTCGTACTTGAATGTTTCCGTTAATTCAAAAATTTCATTTATAGCGCGCTCTAAAGTGAGCGACTTTAGGAATAATTTATCTATTTTTTTTCTAATCATGATTTGGGTCCTTTTTTACCTTTGGAGACTTGTGGACAGAAATTTATACATATCAAGGTTTTAAGCAAACTAAAAAGATTAACAAAAACAATTTACAGTGCGATATACTGAAAAAATTTAAAAGGGGTTTAAGGAGAGATGAAACAATCTACGGAACTTGAGCGTTGGTTAAGAAAAAACAATATGGAGACTAATGAACTGGCTAGGCTTTCAGGATGCACTCGGCAAGTAATTTGGAAGGCAAAAAAGAATGAAACAATCGCTGAAGAAACGGCTCAAAAAATTTATTTTATTACTGGTGGGCAAGTAAAGCCTGTTTCTAGATCAAAAGGACGACCCAAAAAGGTGAAGTGCTAATTTATGACGTTTCCGGGGAAATATAAAGTCAAAGATGATGAATGTTTAGAATATAAGAGGAAAGCCATTGCACGGCGAGATGTCGCGAAAGCTTTAAAAGAGGGAAGAATAGAAAAGCCCTCTTGCTGTGACCTTTGCACATTGGAGCATAGTAAACTTAAGGCACATCATGTTGATTATGGAAGGCCACTATCAATATATTGGCTCTGTAATACATGCCATGGGGTAGTGCATAAAAAAAATCATCCGTTAAATCCAAATAATCATGTTCAGACATTTGGACCTACACATTGGAAGCGAGATGAGAATCAAATCGTTTCATTTTCTATCCCTTTTGAAAACTTCATCGTAATTAAAAAGCTTGCCGATGAGAAAAATATTTCCATTCCAAAGTTTTTACGTGGGTTGATCCTTAGAGAATTCCCAGTAAATGACGATGAGATAAATTTTGAATTCAAGGAACCCAAGACACATGACAACACACAAAATGACAAAATCCAAGGAGCACAAGACTTGGATCAGGATCAAGATGCTTTGCTTCAACAAAAACGCGAAAAGCTACAAGAGTTACGGCGGTCGCGGCATTACAATGTGCCCCGAATGGAAGAGCTCTTTCATAAAGTTTTTTGAAGACATGGGCCCTAGGCCAGATGATTGTGATGGGATTGAGCTTATTAGTCTTGATCATAATTTTTGCAAGGAGAATTGTAGATGGGTAGGCCCCCACAATCGGAGGCCATTATCAGAGATGCCTGGTAATAAAAAGAAAGAAGGAAAAAGGTCGTTTAAAGAATCAACAATGGTCTGTATCAGAGTGGAAAAAGATTACCATAAGTTTTTAAAGCGTCTTGCTATTGAAAAATCAAGTCAAAAAGGAGAGATCTATTCTGTATCTCAATTGATTCGGGAAATAATAGAGGAACATGCTCCAATGCCAATGGATAAAATTTTTGAAAAATGAAAATTAGCTTTGTATTATTAGGGTAAAGTCTTTATTGTGGGTACGTATTCAGGTGGCAAATAATGCCGCATACTACTCGGTAATGATGCCGGCTTTCTGTTATGCGAGGGTCAATCAAATCCGAAGGAGACTAAATATTAACAATAGGAAATCAAGCATATGGAAGAGACTCAAGTTGAATTCTTAACTTTCGATGAGACTCCTGCGGAAAAGTATCTTGGCGTTGCAAGCCTCAGGTTTTTTGGACAAATCATTTTGCGTTATAAAGTGCAAAGAACAAAGGATGGAAGCAGTATATTTATTGCTGCCCCTAGTTTTAAAAAAGTAGATCAGTCCGGAGAACATTGGTGTCAGTGGTTCATGTTAGACTCAATGAGTCAAAATGAGACGGTCACGAATTTAATTAAAACGAAAGTCAAAGCTCATTATACCGCAAGAATGGGTAATTCTTCCTATGATCAAAATAGTTTTGGTGAGTATAAGGCAGCTCATAGAACAGCAACAGTATAGGTCTTTTAAGACCCGTAAGAACTCAATTACTCCTCTAAACCAAACTAACATCACATTTTAAAAAAAAGTAACCATTGCACAAGGCTGTGCTATGCCAAATGTTAGACATGAGGAATCACTCGAAGGGATGTCGATACCTGAGTTTATTCAAGGTACTGCTATGCTATCTCCAGCTTATCAAGAAGACTTGAAGGAAGATACTACCCAAAAAAGTGATAGCTGTACTTACAGGTCGCAATATCGAGAAGACTAGTAGTTTGGTACAAAATTCCTTTTTGTTGGACGAGCATCAAATAGCCTTAGACTTTGGTCAAAGGAGTGATTCATGCCCATCCCTATTAATGTTTTTGATCAAATCAATAACCTCGCCTCTACTTTAGGAACTAATGATTTCTATGAACAGAGGCTCGATAATGATAGCGCGGGAAGGCCTCTTTTTGTAGGTTTTTCTGCAGTTCCAAATGAAAATGTCAATAATACGACTTGGTTTATCCGCAAACTTAGCTATGACAGCAATAATTTTATTAGTCGAGTCCAGATACCTGATGCGGGAGCCGGCTTCATTTATAGCTGGACTAACCGCGCGACTTATTTTTCATAGGGGAAATCATGAGTATTTACGGATACAACCCATTTACGAACAATCTGGATAAATCTGGGACTGGAGGCAGTAGTACGGGCAATGTCATTGGACCCAATTCTTCTATTCAGGGTGACATTGCAACCTATGCCGATAATACAGGAAAGGTCATCCAAGATTCAGGAACAACAATCGCCGATTTACTCGAAGTAGCGAACAATCTTTCAGATGTTGCCGACCCCTCTACTGCATTTGACAATATTTCTCCCCTTACCACCCAAGGAGATTTGCTAGTCCGGACAGCCTCCAATAACATCCGACTTCCGGCAGGACCCGATAATCAAGTTCTAACCACAGATTCTTCCCTGCCAGAAGGTGTTAAGTGGGCTCCCCCGGCTATTATAATTCCTTTCCTTGAAGTAACAAATACTACCCAAACAATGGCAATCAACACGGGATATGTTACAAATAACACAGCTCTTGTCACCGCGACCCTTCCTACAGTGTCTGACTTTGGCGATCTTGTTTGGATAATCGGACATGGATCTGGTGGTTGGCAAATTGCTCAAAATGCAGGGCAAACAATTCATTTTGGTAATCAAGATACCACAACTGGTACAGGAGGTCACTTAGACTCAAGTAATCAGTATGACGCTATTCAACTTCTTTGCACAGTAGCAAATACAGATTGGACATGCACAGGTATCTCTCAAGGAAATATCGACGTAACGTAAGAAAGGATATGGCAAACTATGGCTAAAAAGTTTCCAAAATGGCGCGTCGGTCTCTCCTTTACCCAATATTTTATGGTAGAGGTTGAAGCTCCAACGGAACAAATAGCAATAGAAAAAGCCTGGTCCAGCGCCTGCTTTGAAAACGACAAGGTAGAAACCGGCAGCACTTCAGCAGTCACCTCTGTCTTCATATGTGACCGAGAAGCTAAAGACTTTGCCCTCTATGTCCCTGAGGTTTTCCCTGATCCTAGAGATTGGAGTAAGTAGCTCAGATTAAGTTTCTAGATGTCGCATAATTTTTGATTCGAGAATTTGTATCGTTATTTTAACTTTGCTAGAAAATTGAGGTAATCCAGAGCCCCGTTCTATACATTTTGCTCCCTCTACAAGATCGTGTTTTTCTAACGAGTTTTTTTTCCCAGTTTTTGGGTCAATCACTCTTCCTTCCGCTTCTCCATTTAATTCAATCAAAAATTCTACAAAACTTGCGTGAGCCAGCTTATTTCGGGGCATTCTGCAACTTTTTATTAGCTCTTGTTCTGCTGGATCAAGTTTTTCTTGAAATACTTCTAGCACAGCAGTGATAAGATAACTCAAATTAGCTTCATAGAAAAAATCTGAAGTTTTCTTTTTTAGTTCCTCTTGTACTTTGGGTTCAAGTTGCGCTATGATGCGCAGCCGTAATTCTAGTGCAATCAGAGCACCGGCAGCATCATCAATTTTGGATTGAATGTTATGAAGAGTGCTGATTAGTGGTTCAATTAGAACTGGCATTTTCATTTTTGTATTTGTCATATAAGATCCTATGCTGGAATTATTTTAAACCGATTGATCTTAATAAAATATTCTTAATAACTACACATATTTATTTTATCTTTGAAAGGAATTGCCTCTTATAGATATGGAAACTGCTGAGGATCTCGTTCAGATGAACTTATGTAATGATTTTTGTATTGAAGTGGCTTTTTCTCAATTTGGTCGTCATTGCTTTTCGCCTTTTCTGCTATGCTATAAGCAATCGCAACGGCTTGCTTTCTTTTATACCCTTCCCCTATCAGTTTTTTTATATTCGCATGTATGCTTTCTTCGCTGCTGCCCTGAATCAGAGGCATATTTTACTCCTGCATTAGAAATCAGTTCAATTTTATATTAGATGGAGAAAGAATAAAATAATTTTTTATTTTTCTATAGGATTTAAAACATCAATAGGATCACTCTGCGTAGGATGATACATATACATTTTGCTATCGGCCCGTTTTTCAAATTCAAGTCCTATCTCAGGAACAAAAACGTGTCCATTAGATAAAAGGCATGTGTGAAAAATGGGAGAGGGTCTTTCTCCGGAAACATCCACGACATTCAATCTACCCGTCGAAGAAAGAGAAAAATTATATTGAAATGGTTCTGCTTCACATTTATAAATTCCAACAAATTTGGATAAATCAATACCTTCTGCAGGGACTGCTTCAACAGATACACTATCAGGATTAGAAAGAATATTTACAAATCGCCCCGCAAGATTATCAAGTGCAACTGATTGATTGTTAGACAAAATTGTAATAAAAAGATTGTCATCAGGATACTTGCAAAATGTGGAAGCATAGCCAGATAAACCGCCATTATGCTGAATTACCCTCTTTCCTCCCATTTCAATCTCAGCAAGCCCATACCCATAATGATCTATATTTGGAGTAGTCATTAAGGCAACCGATTCTTTTTTTAAAACACTCCCTCCATCATCGAGTACATGACTCCATTTCGCTAGATCGGATACAGTTGATATAATACCTCCAGCAGCACGAAAAAGCCGAATCTCTTTTGGAACGACTTTAACAAGCGTTGTTGCTTCATCATCTAACTTGTATCCAATAGAAGTGCTAGGATCGAGTTCGTGGACATCTCTTTGAACATCTGAAGAGATCATTCCTGCAGGAATAAGAATATGTTCCAATAGATATTCTCTATATGCCATTCCACTAACATGCTCAATAATACTGCCAAGGATTTCATATCCCACGTTTCTATATGCAAATTGAGATCCAGGCGTAAACTCTAAATCTTTCTCCTTTTCTTCTCTTATCATCTGATCCACTGTCAAAGAGCGAGATCTTTCTTCAAAATTTTCTGTATCTTGAAAATCATATAATCCTGACGTGTTCGATAAAAGATGATGAACAGTAACATCCTCCCATTTTTCAGATTGATATTCAGGTGGTAGATAGTTATTAATTGATTTATGTAGATCTATCTTTCCCGCTTCTTGAAGTTTCATAATTGCGGCAGCTGTAAATTGTTTGCTTGTAGAAGCAATATAAAAACGAGAAGATGAATCATTCGGTACCGAATCCGTAGCCATTCCATACCCTTTACAAAGAAGCACCTTACCATCCTTTTCTACAAGCACCGACCCCGAAAAAAATGCCTCTCTAGCCATTGACTCGGATAAGCTATCCATTTTTTCAGCAGCTACTCTTTCGGGAGACTTAAATAACTTAGCCACTTCCACAAGTTCAGGAATAGTGCTGAAATCTGTATATATATCATCCCTTAGTTCTTTTGGCAAACCTTCCGCTATTTCTGATATTAGGTCATTTCGCCCTCTATCAAACAAGGTTCTGCTAAGGTCAAAAAAATAACTCGGATTTGGATTTGTAGATAAAAATTCCTGAAGAAGAACCTTCCTATCTTGTCTTGTTTGCAGTTGTAAAAGATTTTGTAGAAATGCAATTCCTTCTTCTTGTTTTTTAAGAGATTGAACAGATTTTAAGTTACATAAAGCTTGCATTATATCATCTCCTGCATCTGCTCCCAATGTAAAATTTGAAAAAACCACAGCCGCAATTGGAGCATCTGGGAAATCTCTTTGGGTAACAATACTACAATGTGATGAAGCATCACGACTTCTTCCATTAAATGTATATCCCGAATGAGGGAATTCGTCAGACGAAGGTTCCCAACCATATATTTGTGTGTGAAGGATTTTTTCAGTCTCTGGTTTCTTAAACAACCCACCGTTTGCGAGTGCCAATGCAAATTTACACATATCCTTTGGCATCATCCAAAAACAGCCATATCCATGTGCAGGAGATGGTGTGGCACTTGTTGGCCTAATATCTTCTACGACCATAGAAGAGACGAAATGATCGGCAATATCACTAGCTTTTGGCACTTCGTGAATAAATTTCGCAGATTCTGTAATACCTGAGGGCCTCCAAATATACTCATTAACATAATCACCAAAACTTTTATGAGTCACTCTTTCCACAACCTTAGCAAGTAATGCAAACCCTGGATTGGAGTAGTGGTATTTTCCCACTTCTTCAGAAATAAATTGTGCTGGAGCTTCAAATCCTCCTACCAATCCTCCTCGATGCGTTAATAGATCTCTTATTGTCACTGAAGAGGAGAGTAAACAAGCACCATCATCTTCTCCAGACAAGCGCTCAAACTCCCCTGCATCGGTCAACTGAGTATCTTCAAGTGTTAAAATATCACGAATATGGGTGTCTAAACTGATCAGGTCTTCTTCAACAAGCTGCATAATAGCTACTTCAGTGAATTTTTTACCCATAGATTGAATATTCCATGGCATAGAAGTCGTGATCGGTTTCTGGGCAACACTATCTGACTGGAAAACTTCCTCTGCCACGATATCATCCCCAACCCCAATTAGAACAACCCCTGAAAATCTAGGGTTGCTTCTTAATTTGTCCAAATATGCGCGTGCCGCTTGAATTCGATCAGCAGTAACAGGAGCAGCTTCTTTAGCTGCCAGCGAAGATACCGCAACAGCATGTGTTTTCGCAATCGGAGTAAAAGAAACTTCTTCAATCCCATCAATATGTCTGATATTTCTGACTAATCCTTCCACTGTTTTGGGAAGGCCTACATGAGCTAATACTATTCGTTTAATTCTCTCATTATCAGAACTTGTGGTAAGAGAATAACTAACGCCATTCAAAGTGACATCTGCTTCATCAGGAGTGGTTTCGATTAAACTAAATTGATAGTCATGTCCTTCAGCTCTAACACTTAATCTAAAATCACCACTCATACTATTTACCATTTTTTATGGAAGTAAAATATCCATTTGTTTAGATTGGCCAAAAATATAGACGCTGATTGTTCCATCCTTGTTTGCCTCAAATTCTTTTCCCTCGCTTGGTATCAAGATTCGTCCATTTGAGAGAGGAAAAACAGGATAAATTTCTGGCGGTTTCCCCTCCTCTTGACGAATTGACTGCAATATACCCGAGGGTGTGATAGAAAATCTAAATTTTGGAGCATCTGGAAATCTTTGTGAGGTAAATATTCCTTCATAAGCTGAAAAGTCTTGTCCTGTAAATGCTACAGGCTCAACAAAAGCACTTTTTCCATCGAGCAAAATACCTTCAAGACCTATAAGAACCATATTACTCTGAAATTCTCTATGATTCGCAAGGACAGCAATCGTAGCGGTTTCTATTGGAAACTTGCAAAAACTCGTCCGAAAGCCTTCTAGTGTTCCTTCATGCCCAACATATTTGCGTCCATTCTCATGATATACACTCAAACCATACCCATAACCATTACCCTCTTCATTTTTCAAATGAGGTGTGGTCATAAGATCTACAGATGTTTTTTTCAAAATAGATGTATCTCCATCGAGAACATGACTCCATTTCGCTAAATCTGATCCTGTTGAAATCACCCCTCCCGCACCATAAATAAGGTGAAGATCCCTTGACACTTCTTCCTCAAGTTCACCTTTAATCGAAAGGTGATGACCTTTTACTACCCCGCTACCAAATGTTTTTACACCTGCTGGCTGTATTCGTGAGGATGTCATCCCTGCCGGTATAAAAATCTCGTCCCTTATATAATCGTGATATAGGCGGCCACTTACATGTTCAATCATTTTTGCAAGCAAGCAAAAATTGGTATTTGAATAATAAAACTCTGTACCCGGTGCAAACTTTAAATCTTTTTCTTGCACCTCCTTTAATACGGAATCAGGACTTTTTTCTTCGCAAGTCTCAAAGTAATCTGGTTCATCTGTAAAATTGTAAATTCCGGAAGTATTTGATAAAAGATGATGAACGGTCACATCTTTCCACTTTTCCGATCTAAGTTCCAGTGGCAAATACATATTAATCGGTTTGTCCAATTCGATCATTTCTCTTTCAACCAATTGCATGATTCCAGCGGCCGTAAATTGCTTGCTCAATGATGCTATATAAAAAGGTTTTCTTTCGCCTTCACTTGCAGCAACCCCATACTCTTTATCCAGAAGTACTTTCCCATCCTTCTCAACCAATACAGATCCGGTAAATCCAGCCCTAACAAATGCCTCACAATGAGAATCCAACCTCTTTGAGATCGCTTCATCTCCTGATACAACTCGTTGAACTCTACCAATAAGTGACAGATTATCAATAGCTGCCTTTATATCAGGAAGTGATCCAAGACGAATTAAGCAAGCTCGAAATAAGCCTCCATCATCGCTTGCAATAGAATATCTTCGACCGCCAATCTCGACTGCACCCGTTTTAGTTTCATGCAAATCAACGCTATGATTAACTCCTTGATATTGAATAGAGATATGATAATCAGAACTCACAGATCCTCAGCATATAAAAACCCCTATCACTATAACACTACCTTTTATGAAAAAATAGTATACAAAATTCATAAACAATTAATTGTCAAATACATTTAATCTGTCTGCTCAAGCCTGTGATCATATTCCAATTATCTGGTTGCACGGGTCCATCAGCTACTTTATTTGCTTTTTGGTGCCCACATCGCTTGCATTTGTGGATGATTTGCCACCCCTTGCTTCCATTATAAACAACTTGCCAGGGAATCATGATTCCTCCACAAGCGCTTGCTCTATCGCCAGGTTTGTTATCGACATGAAGGGAATTCAAACAAAATGGGCAATGGTTACGATAACTCCCATTTTGAAGGGGCAAAACATTTTGGTTACACACAATACAAATGAAGTGTGTATTTTGATCTTTCTTACTCATTTCCTACCATTCTTGAAGATGTTTTAAAGCATCAAGAAAGTAGGGTTCCGTTTGGTTCTTGCTCTAAAGAAGAGCTATCGGGCTTATCCAAAATAGTGACAAATTCACCGCTGTTCCTTTAGGGTTTGCGATTACTTTCAGCTCCAGCTTCATTAGGGCATCTTTTCATCCCTAAATCCGAACCACTGCTAGTTTTTCTATCTGTGCTAGCCACTGTAAGGCGGCCTTAAAGCCACCTTCCGCTGATATGTGTATTTTTGGACTCACCGACTTATGGCCTCGTCCCCTAGAAATGAGTAACTAAACTCTTTTTATAAAATTTTATTTGCATTTTCTGCCTATTTTTGTCATTTTTTCAGGTACTAAAGAGTAATCTTTCGTTCCATTTTGTAATTTGTAAGCTTTATTCCCTTTCTAACTATAGTCTGTTCAGTTATCACAACAAAGCCCTGGCTTTCAAAAAATGTCTTCGCAGTGATGCTCACTTCAGAAAAAAGTGTATCAATTTTAAGTTCTCTTGCCCTTTCAAAGATTGATCTCATTAAAGCTTTACCGACGCCTTTTCCGATCCAATTGTGATGCACATAAAAGCAATCGATATGTCCATTTGGTTCAAATTCAGCAAAACCGACAACCTCATCCCTTACAACTGCAACAAAAGGCTTTGTTCTTATAAATTTCTTTTCCCATCCTTCCGTTTCTAAACTTGACTTCGGAGCCCACACATCCACTTGCTCTTGTGAGTAATGCTGAATATTGATTAGATGAATCGTACTATAGTAAATATTTGCAAGCGCTTGAACATCTTCAGGCCTATATTCTCTTACAATCATTATCTGTTGCATACTTCATCCCAGGTGACAAAATTCTTAAAAGAATCCATTTTTTTTAGGCTCATATCTAGGTCTTCCATCAGCGCCTTCTCCGGTCACGCGAATACGGTCCGTCCAGGCTCTAATTCCGGGAACGGCTGGTGCACATACTTCTCTAGCAGGGCTCTCTACTCTAACAGTTTTTCGTTCTTTTTGTAGACTAACGATCGAAATGCCTCGTCTGACTAGCTCTTCGTGCACGCTTTTGGGCAATATGGTTCTATCATCTACTGCAACCGCTTCTACATCTGCAATAGTGATGTTTTTTAGCTTAAGCTCACACCTGGAAAATCCCAAGAAGTTGCAAGTACCTGTAGGATCTGTTTCTTTTTTCCAAATGGCGGACTCTTTTAAAACAAGCGATACTGATGATGTGCTGAGAAAGGGAAAATTAGAAACTCTCATCTCTCTTGCAAATTCACCGCATGCAAGAAAATCTGAAAGCTCGCCCACTTCAAATGAATGGTAATACTTGGACTCTACTGGACAACGATCCCGTACTTCCATCCCTTTCGATGACATGTGAAGCACTTTTCTACATGACATTGGCGTGTATTCGGGAACGGTTCTACATGAGCCCATGGTAAACGTTTGCAAACTTTTCGAACAAGCTTTCATTTTGTCACTTACGCATCGCTCCGACTCTTTGATTTTAGCGCTATTTAAAAGCGCTCGCTCGCGAATTTCTGAAAAACCGGCTATCAGCTCTTGTACTTTCTCATGAATAAATCCAAAACTGCATCCCGCATCTCGCCATTCAGTAATTGCCCCAAGAATGTCTGACTTTAGATTTTGGATCTCCATAAGATAAGCATCTCTCACTATCTTAGGCATCCCTTTTGTCATATCATCCGTGATTTTTTCTGCTGCCGCGGTTTCAACACTATCCTTAATCTCTCCAGCTTCCCAGTAAGAAACTGGCGTATTCATTACTTCGTAAACGCGACTCAATTCCATTGCTGTTGGATCTATCATATGTTCCCTCTTTTTTTCATTCCTTTCCCTCTACTTTTGCTTCTTCGTCTAGCTCCGTCTCTTCTTCATTTAACCACCTTCTAATTTCGGCTCCAATATAGGCTCCGACTCCTACCCCTAATAAAATTAAGCTAATTTTAGGTGATTTGCTTGCTACTTTAGCCAGCCTTTCAACACCATAAGCCCCTGCAGCACCGCTACCCATTAGAGTGGCAGCCTCAACATAGGGTTTTGTTTTTTCTTTAAATTTTCGGGAGCTCTCTTTTAATTCTTTTTTCCGAACGATCGCATCTTGCTCTGCTTGATTGCATCTATCCACAATAGACCTAATTTCGGAAGATTTAAAATGACAATCCCTAAGTTGTTCCGCAAGTTTTGAGCATCTGGCCGCTTGAGATAAAGGCTGCAAACTTGTGGAGCAAGCTTGCATTTTGTCACTTACACCTCTTTCAGATTCTTTGATTTTAGCACTGTTTAAAAGCATGCGCTCTCGAATCTGTGAAAAACCGGCTATCATCTCTTGTACTTTCGTTTGAATAAATTCAAAACTGCGTCCTGCCATTTTCCATGCATCAATTGCCTGTATAATTTCGGATTTACAGCCTTGTATATCAATAAAATACTGATTTTTGATACTCACAGACATCTCTTTAGTCATCTCATTGCGGCTGATTTCTGCTGCTGCACTTTCAACATCATTTTTAATCTTCAATACTTCCGCATGAGAAACCGGTATATTCATCGCTTCCGAAGGGTAACTCACCTGCCTTGCTGTTGGATCAATCATACATTTCTCTCTTTTTTTATTTTCTTAAAGCTGCAGAGCCATCAACCGGAACAGATACACCTCTCCAATAAGACTTGCTATCTGCCTTAGCTGCCTCCATATCGTAATCAATAACATCAATGCTAATCCCTTCAAGTTTAGGATTGGCTGCAATCCATGCATTGACCTGTTCTTGCGCTTTTGCAAGCGGCATTTCAGGTGTTGTCTTGACTGCAATTGCATAAATATCATCTACCTCTATTTTTTTAGCATGAAACCAACAATGCACTGTCGGTTCTCTCCAACAAGTGGTTCCTCTACCTGTGCCGTCATTCCAAACAACATCCGGTTTTACAATGATAGCCGCATCGCCAAAGAGCCCTTCAGGTCTTGTGGATAAAAACGTTCTATCATCCATTAGACGCTCAGGTAGAGTTCCACTTTCAAAAATCTTGGCAATCTCGGCAAATTGTGTAGGATGGTAATACCTCTCTCTATGATCTGGTTCTTTTCTTACACTCATCCCGTGTGCTTCAACGCGCATATAAGATCTGCATTTTCCGGGCACATATGTAGGAACTTGCTTACAATGCATTTGTCCTACTGCATCAATTGTATGTTTACATGCAGTCATTTGAGCTTGAATGCACCTTTCTGACTTAATAATCTCTGCATTATTAGCAAGCTGCTTTGCACGAATGTCTGCAAATCCCAGAATCAATTCTTTAACCAATTCTTGAATTTTTGCGAAAGGATGACCCGCTCTTCGCATATCACCAATTACTCTCAAAATGTCTGCTTTTTCTTGATTCAACTCAAGCAATAGAGCATCTTTAATGACTGGTCTCAATCCCGTCATCGCTTCTTCCGTGCATTGTTCATTATAAGCATCTTCAACTAATTTATTTAAACCTTCATAAGAATCTGTTTGCGGCATCCAGGCAGGGCCTATAACTCCCTCGGCAACCAATGATCTGTCCCAATAAAACATATTTTCTCCCTTTTTTATTTTCTTAAAACTGCTGAGCCGTCAGCTGGAACAGATATGCCATGCACTTCAGCACGCTTATCAGCTCTAGTTAATTCTTCATCAAAGTCAATAACCTCAATTTTAATCCCTTTAAGTTTGGGATTGGCTGCTATCCATTGATTGACCTGCATTTGTGCTTGACTAGTACTCATTCCCGGTTTTTGTTTTACAGCAATTGCTTGAATATCAGTTACATTTACTTATTTTGCATCAAAGTAACAACGAGGGGCCGGCTGCATCCTACAATGAATATCCCAATCTTCTCTGCTATTCCAAACAGCATCAGGTTTTATGATAATAACCGCTTCGAAGTCATACGTCCATATGGGTCTTGTCCCTAAAAAAGCTCCCGATTTTTCTGTATAACTTGGTAAGACCCCCTCTTTAAAAATCCCCCCAATGTCGGAGAAGTGTACCGGGTGATAATACCTTTCTTCTGTACTTGGTTCTTTTGTTACACGCATACGAGATCTATCAATATGCATATAAGACCTACATTTATCAGGCACATAGGCAGGCACTCCCTTACAACTCATTTGTCCTGCTGCATCGATTGTTTTTTTGTACGAAGTCATCTGAGCTAGAATACATTT
Source organism: uncultured bacterium (assembly GCA_964552055.1). Lineage (GTDB taxonomy): Bacteria > Chlamydiota > Chlamydiia > Chlamydiales > 2-12-FULL-49-11 > VGMD01. The sequence goes on along the minus strand of CAZKFL010000003.1, from coordinate 40,093 downwards.
TTCTGATTCTAGGATGGCGGCATTATTGGCAAGCTGCTTCGCCTGAATGATTGCAAATCCTAGAATCAATCCTTTAACAAGTTCTTGAATTTTTGCAAAAGGAGTGCCTCCTGCTCGCAGGTCATCAATTGCCCTTAATATGTCTGCTTTTTCTTGATTCAATTCAAGCAAGAGAGCATCTTTAATGACGGGTTTCAATCCAGCCATTGCCTCTTCAGTACATTGCTCCTTATAGGCCTCTTCAACTGATTCTTTCATAACAGCATAAGGATCAAATTGCGGGATCCATACAGGTCCCACGATTGACTCAGCCCATAATGTTCTATCCATACTTTCTCCCTTGTCTAATTTCCATATATCTCCCTATCCCAAAGGAATAATGACGTTTACAGTGGCTCCACCATTAATCGCTGTTGCTTTTACTGTTGTTTGCTGGACAGTTGAGGCTCCTGCAGGCGCTGCAGACCCACCTGATGCAATGATCGAAATTGCAATACATGCCGCAATAACAACTCCTTGCATCAAGCCACTCTTAGAATCTCGGGACTCCTTTGCATCTAATGTTTTCTCAAGATTAGTGGCACTTGTATTCAAAGAAGAGACTCTTCCATTGAGTGCGGAAACTTCTGCTTGAGCCTCTTTAAGTTCTCCTTCAGTGGTTCTATTTTCTTCCTCTGCTTCCCGATTCTCTGCACGCTGCTTTCGCATCTCTTCCATCAGAGCTTGAATTCTTGCCTGATCGTCCGCATCCATTCGCTCTGCATCTCTTCTCAATCTTTCTGCAAAGGCATCAGCCTCTCTTCTAACTCCTTCAAACGCAGGTGGTCTTCTTGGTTCAGGTGGGGGTGGCGGTGGAACTGCAGCTCTTCTTCTTGCTTCTCTTTGCATACGCCTAGCACGCTCCAATCGAGGGGCCATTGTTTCTGTAGGTATCTGAGGAAGATTTCTAAGAGCTTCCAATTCGGTATAACGCTCCGTAATAGCATCCAATGGCTCAAAAGCCGTCTTTGTCTTTAACCAAATCACAGTCGCTTTAACAATCGGATGCGGGTATACGACAAAGAGACGATCTTCGTCCGGTCTTGCTGGCGATCTTCCTTGAACTTCTTCCGGCATTTGGTCTAAATAAACCAAAAGTGCCTGTTTTCCATATACTTGATCATCATTTCCCAGATAAGATTCTTCTTCTAAGGGAGATCTACTAATCGGATCTTTTAACCACTCTCGTAATCGAGTAGCGTGACGAACCACACAGCTACCGGGATCCGGATCTCGACGTAAATCAAGCGCACACTCCCTATGCCAATTTTCAATTCGAACGCTCATTGGATCAACCATGGGATACCTATCCAATGCCATCCCAACTGAGGCAAGTTCAGCATTTAATTGTACTCTTAAAAGGTCCAAAGGTGTCATTTAATCATCAAACCTTCCAGGAGTTACACCAACTGCCTGTTTTCCCCAAGCCCTCATTGCTTTAAGGCCTCCACTACACCATTTTGGATCGGAAGTTCTTTGATCCAATTTTGCTTTTAATCGATCTATCTTCTCCAAAAGCTCCGCTTCCCTTTTTGATGCCCCCTCTTCCTCCACTTTAGTCATGTCTAAATAGGAACGATTTCCACGTTGAATCCGCTTAAGATCCTCTCTTTCTTCTTTTAATGCATCAATTGTTAAACGAGCCGTATGTGCAATATCAACAGCCGCCGCACTATCTCGCATTTCAATGCCTAATCGTCTTGCCTCTTCGCTGATTTCTTGAAGAACTCCCGTTAAATATTCTCTATGAGCATCGAGACGAGCTTCTCCCGAACGTATTTCAGGTTCAACAAATCTATCCTCAATGTCGGATGGACTCTCACCGCCCTCCATTTCATCCATGAATCCAAATATCACATTATAATCATCAGATCCTATGCTTCTCGGACTATCCATGAACCCTCTTCATCAATTCTGATACTCTTTCTGCTGCTTTTTCAAACCTTTCCCTTGCTGCTTTAGTTTCATCGAGTACTTTGTCAAGTGCTTCAGACATTGACATCGCTTTATCCATCATGCTCCCTACCTCTGCACGCAATTTCCCACTTTTATTATTCAAAACTTCTATTCTTTTTTCACGAGCTTGATACAATGCCAAAAACCTTGCGCGATTCATCGTAACTGTAGCAGTAATTTCTGTTTCCACTTCTGCTGCTTCTCGATAAAGCTCTGCAATCATCTCTTCATATGCATTTGCAATTCCATTTAACCTGGTAATGATTCTGTTAAAAAGATCTTTAGCTCCTTGCAAAGAGGTGATCTTGTCCTCTACCGTTTGTCCGGGTGGCAACAAGGGCTGTAACAGTAAAATGACTTCATCTTCACATGAAAATATTTCAGAAGTTGTACATCCTCCCATGCGCTCTTGTACGCCTCTCATAATCAAAATCAAAAGAAGATACCCTTTTATCGGATCTTTTTTAAATTGCGCCTCAGCTCTTTCAATCTGTCTTTTTTCTCTTTCTTCAAGGGCTGCAATATTTTTTACATCTTCCCAATTTAACTTCTTTGCTTCTGGAGGCGCACCTCTTAAGTGCAAAACAGATGTTCTTGAAATTGTTACTGTTGTTGTAGCTGACATAATTTTCCTTACATGATAGTGCATCCGCCGCCGGAACTACTGTTCGCTCTTGCTTCACAGCTTGAGATACGACCTTCTAGCGAGGCACATTTTGCATTCAGACCCGAAATTTCAGATCGAAGACCTTGAATCTCTGCTTGCATACTTCGTCCCCATGCACGCAATCTTGTATTTTCTACCCGCTCTTCATCCCACATCGCTTGAACAAGTCCTACTTCCTGGCGGTGTGTCTCATCTCGAGCTTTGGTGTTTCTCTTAACTGCTTCATCGCCTCTTCGAAGAGCAGCAAGCGCCTCTGCAGATTCAAGAGCTAATCGATCTTCCGTAAGTCGTCTTTCTTCCATTGCCTCGATCCTTCTTCGATCACACATTTCTCCTAAACGGATAACAGCTTTTCTCAAATCACTTTTACCAAATAAATCCTCATATCCGGCTCTAGCTTCATCATCATCGCATCCTTCTGTTTCATCCTTATCAAATGGAATGACTCTTTTTGGTGGCGTTAATACGGTAATTCTTTCTTTTAATGGAGCCAAACGAGAGGCTATATTCACCCTTTCTCTCCAAGAAATGATTCTATTTCCAAATGGGAATGGCATAGCCGTCCCTAATTCTGTTCCATCAATTGGACTAAAGCCTCCGAAAAGACGCCTGCAATGTTCTAGCATCCATTCTTCCCACATTTTTCCATTACAAAGAACGGCCACTTTTAATGGAGCTCCCCCAATTTCATTCACAAGTTCTTGATCTAATTCAATAATCGCTAGCGCAAGATCATTTAAACGATCCTCTCCAGATGCAGGCCTAAGAATAATCTCTGCTGCAATCTCTCCAATTTTTCTACAAGAAATTGCCATTTTTACAATAACAGGATTTTGAAGCGCCTCCGGAGTAAGCTCTCCTTCCACAATCTCTAAAAATTGATCTAAATGGTCTGCAAGTTCCGGATCATACCGCAAATCGACTAAGCGGACATCCGGTTCCACCACTCTTACGGGAAGAATTGAGGTGATAGTTGCCATAGCCGAATACTTTAAACTTTCTTTAATTTTATTTCAACGTAAAATCTTGATTTTAAACATTGCATTAATTGAGATCATACGCTTTAATCCTTTGCTTAAAGGAACTAATTATGGCTACAAGAATAGAAACAAGACCTATGAGTCCTTTCGCTAGGGCGAGAGCATCCGCAGGATCTGACCTTACTACGGATCTTCGGGCAACCATTTCTAAAGTGGATGAATTGATTAAAATAGAACAATCTCATAATAATGAGCTTAGAGAATTAATTTTAGGGTTAGAAACTAGGTTACAAGCCGATCTTTCTGCTGTTCGAAGCACTGTAACTGTTCTTGAAGGTCGTGTCACTGCAATTGAAAAGCAAAATAAGACTATTCTCCAGGCTATTTCAAGTTTAAATGCCAATCTAACAAGTTTTAGAAGCGACTTTAATGCATTTCGGGATGAATACAACGCTCATGCTCATGATATAATGCTAGGTCATTGCGACTGGAGGCATTCAACTCCTCCGAAACCCTACTAATATAAGAGGTAATTGTGGCTACAAGAACAGAAACAAGACCTATGAGTCCTTTTGCCAGAGCAAGAGTATCTGCAGGAGCCGACGTTACTATAGATCTTCGTGCAACCATTGCTAAAGTTGATGAATTAATTCGAACAGAACAGGCACATAACAATGCACTTAGAGAACTAATTACCGGTTTAGAAACCAGAATACAAACCGATCTTTCAGGCGTTCGAAGATCTGTTACTACCCTTGAGGCCAGAGTCACTGCCCTTGAAGGACAGAACAGAACCTTAACAACAGAATTCATGAAAAAAATTGATGATCAAGCAAGGATCATCGCAGCCCAAAATGAACGATTAAGTTCATTGGAAGTTAGATTGTCCTTACATACACACCCGTATAGATCAGCACATTTTGGTGCTCACCATTACGAAGGAACTACAGGTACCCCTTCCTAAGGATACTTATGACTATAAGACCAGAAACAAGATCGATGAGCCCTTTTGCCAGAGCGAGAGCATCTGCAGGATTTGACCTCGCTAATGACCTTCAGGTAACTATTGAAAAAATTGATATTTTTATATTGGTGCAAGAGGAGCACATTAAATTGCTTCAAGAACGCATCGCTATTTTAAATGCTGAATTAACCACTAAGCTATCGGGCCTCAAAAAGACCTATTCTTCTCTAGAAAGACGCGTAACTCTTCTTGAAGCACAAATATCATTTCGTCCCATCTCCCCTAAATAAGAGGTAAATATGGCTACAAAAGTAGAAACAAGACCAATGAGCCCTTTTGTGAGAGCAAGAGCATCCACAGATGGTGACACCACCACGAAATTGCACGCACTGATCGACAAAGTTAGTACACTCATTGAAGAAGAACAAAAACACAATAAAGCCCTTCAAGAAAGCATTTACGTTTTAAGCATTGGGCTACACACTCAAATATCCGTCCTTACAAGAACTGCGACTACCCTTGAAAGTCGTATAACTACCCTTGAATCGACCCTTTTAAAGACCTTGGAAGAAAGAAATCAAATACACCGAGAGCGAGATTTTCTTTTAGCACTATTTCAAAAACGAAAGCCGGCAATTGATTATTTGCCTGATGATTGTCGCGATTACATGAGTCCTGGTTCTATTGATTTTCATATTACACAAGCGAAAGCACTTTATGATTCCTGGGAACAAGATTGGCAAGACTATTTAAAAATTAGATCTAAATAAGAGAATAAATATTTGCAAGCGCCTGAACATCTTCCGGACAATATTTTCTAATTTCAATCATATTTACCTCTCAGTATAGTTTACATTGCGTTGACCATTTTTGAATAGGCTTTGAATTATGCATTTAAAATGTTTACAGCCAGGTGATAAAGTTGCGATTGTTTCTCCATCAGCAGGAATTCCCTCTATTTTTCCGTGGGTTTATGAACAAGGAGTTAGCCGGATTAGAGAAATCTTTCAGCTTGATCCGGTTGAATTCCCTACAGCACTGAAGAGTCCTGAACATTTGTCAAAGAATCCAAAAGCTAGAGCGGATGACATTAATAAGGCATTTGCCGACCCTTCAATTAAAGCGATCATCGCAACGATTGGAGGAAACGACCAAATTCGTATTCTCCCCTATTTGGATAAGAAAATCATTGTTGCTAATCCAAAACCATTTATGGGCTACAGCGATAACACCAATCTACATCTATTTCTTTGGAATTTAGGCATTACATCATTTTATGGCGGAGCCGTCATGACTCAGTTCGCTATGGGCGGAGGTATGCATCCCTATACAGTTGATATGATTAAAAGAGCTCTCTTTAATCCATCGATCGGTGAAGTGCACCCATCTCAAGAATGGAGCGATGTTGATCTAGATTGGGCTGATAAACAAAATTTATCTAAAGCACGTCCCTTCTATGCAAGCTCAGGATGGATTTGGCACAATCATTTAGAAGACACACTTAAAGGAATATTATGGGGAGGATGCCTCGAAGTGCTTGATTTTCATCTATCTATCAAACGACATTTACCTTCCCACGAAGAACTAGATGGCGCCATTCTTTTTCTCGAGACCTCAGAAGAAATGCCTCCAGCAGGATTCGTCTATCGCTTCTTTGCTGCTTTGGCTGAACTTGGCTATTTGAAATTATTTAAAGCCATTTTAATGGCCTATCCTAAAGCACAATCTCTTGGAATGAACCCACCTGAAGGCAGAGAGGCTTTCATCCAAAATCAACAGACCGCAGTTAAAACTGCTCTGAATGATTATAACGTAAGCATCCCCGTAATATTTAACATGAATTTTGGTCATACCGACCCTCAAATGATCATTCCCTCAGGCGGAACCGTTATCATTGATGGGATACAGAAAAGAGTTTATTTTAGCTAATCTGCCTTTGCTGAATAGAACGCTCAGAGTCTTACTGCATAAACCTATCTTTAAAAAGTTATGAACGTGAGAAGCGACTTTTGACAGACTGAGGAAATCCGCCACCAGCATAACTAAACCATGTTTGGGCACAACTCATTTTATTACAGATAAGAGGTGATTGATCTGCTCCGCCTGGGCGGCAAGAAGGAAGAGCATTCCATCCTGGGTCTGCAAACCTGATATCACCGCAGAGGATGCAGTTTCTGTAAGCCAATTGGGTTTCATTACATAGGGCTAAAAGAAAAGGATTGAAATCCATGAATAAGCTGACAATTCGTCCATCAGTGAGGGTATATTCGCTTGAGTTTCTAGGGAGGGAGTCTAAATCATCGGGTGCTTCGTGACAAACATTAGAATCATCATAATAGTGACACTGTGCTCTAAAAAGAATTATTGATGGATCCATAGACAACTCCTAAATATTTTTAATATATATATCTTATAATAAATAGATTAAATTGTAAAGAGACAGCTAGCAAACGTTGTTTAGAAGCTTCTGGCTAGAAAAACCAATAAAATGTTAAAATTATACAGATTTAATAATGAAATGATTCATATAAAGGAGTTTAAAATGTCAAGTCCTGTCGATACATCAAAATTTTATGTTGAATACTCTGCCGCTCCTGATTGGGATACATTATATCCTAAAATGGTTCTTAAAGGTGAAGAACAACCAGAAACTAATTATGGTACTAAGTCTCTAAAAGTTTTAGCTCCAGCATCTTTTTCAGGCAGATGGCCAACTGTAAAATATTCATTTTTTGTAGAGTGTCCTGGCCCTGCAAGACCTCTTCAACATAGTGAGTATGTTCAATTAATGGAGTCCATTGCTCCGAGTATTGCAATCCATAATCCATGGGCTTAGCGATAAGTGCTTAAAATTTTAATATTACATTTATGCGTGTCAATCTTTAATTTTAATTATATAAAAATGTAATTTAATTAGTTTTTTGTTATAATTAATATTGGTTTTATAAAAACAGAGGATTTTTATGTCCGGATTAACAACTTGTTATCAAATGCTCAATTTAACTGGTTCTGCATTTTTTAGTTGCATAATGGTTCATACAGGAAGATATGATACGGAAGAAAATAGTGTTGTATTAAAGCCTTATGATCCAGAATTATCTTCTGTCCAATCTTTTGTAGATTCTACATTATCTGAATTAGGAGCTAGAATAACAACTTGTAGAGGCGAATCGATAGATAGTACCAGACCTTGGCTGGGGTGTAAGCAATTTGTTGCAGACGTCACATTTCCAGGGGAAAAAGGAAGAACAGTGATTGACTTACTATTTATAGAATCAGTAATAGATGATGATGCACGTTCCTATTTTGAAGATCCCCTTCAAGAATTAGAGAGGTGCTTGGAGTTCATCCCACATGTCAATACAGAGATTTCAGTAGCACAAAAATCTATTATCGAGTCTTTTCTTAGTCCATATATTCCGATATTAATGGCTTCAATGACTCCTGAACAAATTAAAAAGACTATCCATTCAGCTACTATAGCTGTTAGTGGATTTGTCTATCCGGAAACAGATTTTAAACCGGTAATGAAAACATTTTGTCCTCACCCATATTTAGATAAAGATTGGAGCAAAGACAAACGCGATGAGGTATTGGATGCATTGTATATGATTGCTAGAGTTATAACGGGTAAAGCAAATTTGGAAACAGCCTTAATGCAGTCAGGGCCAAGCCTTCCAAATTTAAAAACTCAAAAAGAAGTTGTTTCGGGACTTTTTGGATTCTCTTTAGAAGGCTAAATATATGACATCACCAGGACTTGCTCCAATTGGGGCACCTAAACAATTGGAGTTTGATGAGCGCCCAGAAAATTGGCCTTCATGGGAAGCTCCTGATTCCCCTACAGCATTAAATACGGCATGCAACGGGAGATTTTGCTATACAACTGGGAATGGAAAATGTTGCGATCTTTCTAATTGGGCTGTAATGTCTAATTTAAAAGACCCTTGGTGCTCTATTAAATTTGGAGCATTTCCAATTGTTGGTTCTGTAGGCTCATTTTTAGTAACGATTTATTGCACACTTAGAATGATATCTCTTGTGGTTCAGAAAATTTTTACTAACTTGTCTTGTTCAGAGGATGTGCCAGCAAAACAGGAGAAAATAGCTCTAATGACTCAAGATTTGATTCTGTATCGAAAATACACCATGGCTCATTTAACAAATATATTCACTTTTGGAATACTATTTACTATAGAGGGTTGCTGCTAATTTTTTCAGAACCTCCCTTAAGTGGAAACTGTAGAATTAGCTTCAGTAATTTCAGGGTATTTTACGGGATCGGCAAGACAGTATTTTTCGCCAAAACTCCCCTCAAGATGCTCGGCTATAGTAACAAATTTGCGCCCTTCAAATCCCCCCTTCTCATCTCTCTTCTTTAATTGAATTGATCGGACTTCTTCAATGGATATTTCATTTGCATTGCTAATGGCTTCAATGACTTCTAGAACATCGGCAAGCTCCTGTATCAATTCTTGCTTTGAAGTTGCTGCACAAACTTCTCTAGATTCCTCAAGGAGTTTTTGCCTGAGCTGATAATCGTACTCCATATCAGTGAGACGTTGCCAATGAATGATCGATTTGAGTTCTTTCATTAAATCGACCGCCTTATCTCTCCACAACTTGTTTTGCAAAAATGCACGCCTTTTCATATACTTAGCCTTTATGATATAGCCATCCTAGAGTAACACATGTATGAATTAGAATTTACAAAAAATCCTGCCTTTGAAGAAATGAAAGCGCTTACAGATGGGATCTCCGAAAATGCAAAAGAGATCAAAGGGATAGCTCTTCAAGTTCAACCTTTTGGATTTTTTCATAAAGATTCTGAAGGTCTTATTTTGGCGGGTTGTCACGGAGAGATATGTTATAAATCGATGTTTATCAGCCAACTCTGGGTGAGCAAAAACTTAAGACATCAGGGACTCGGGACCCAACTTATGCAAAAAGCAGAAGCATTTGCAAAAGATTCGGGCTGTCAAATGATAGCTATCAATACCATGGATTGGGAAGCGGAAGACTTCTACAAAAAACTCGGCTTCAGAGTTGATTTCGTGCGCTCTGGTTATGAAAAAAACTCTAAGATGCTTTTTTTGAGCAAGATAATTTAAACGATTCGATAATGCACAAAAGTCATCCCGTCCTTTTTTTCTAAAGGTAGAATCGTGATTTGTCCAACTTCAACTGTATTATGCACTTGAGTGCCACCATCTGCTACGCTACCCACTCCTTGTAGTGTAAGAAGCCTTAAAGGTTTGTTTTTGGGCAATCCGGGTTGTAGGTAAATTGACTCACATTCCAGTTCTTCATAGCTCACAAATCGTGTTTTAAACGGTAGATTTTGAGTAACTAGTTCATTAGCTTTTTTCTCTAGATCTTCTCTAAAATCCTTTTCTACAATTCCTTGATAACAAATGACAGGTTTTTTTCCGTGATCACCTTTTAGGGGAAGAAGTAAGACGGGAGCAAGACCTAAAAGATAGAGAGCAAAATCGACTACATGTCCGGCTGAATGAAGTCTCATATGGAGATAACGTCTATCCCAATCAATCACTCCTTTTACCATGGTACCAATGGAGGGGGGCTCGCTCCCCTCAACTTGATGAACAATTTTATCTTCTTTTTGTAAGGCTTGGCTTACTTTGCCTTTCCAATTTTCAGTAAATAGGAAGCCTTGGTCCGTGGATTGTCCACCGCCTCTTGGATAAAAAATTGTTTTATCCAATACTATTAGCCATCGATTGTCAGTTTCTTTTGTGATTTCAAGAATAGTTGCTTCCATTTCTTTAAGGTAAGCGTCTTGCATGTAAAGTGGAGTTGTCATAAAGAGATCCTTTAAACTAGGTTATGCGCCAATTCAGAAAACGCTAATTTTACGTCAATTACATCTTGTTCAGAAGTGTTCCATGAAGTAATAAAACGAACCTCATTTTTTTCGCTGTTCCAAAGATAGCAAGAGAGTTTTTTTTGAATTAAGGGTATCCAAGAAGCGGGAGCGGTAAAAAAGATTTGATTTGACTCAACTGGATAACTTAAAGAAAGCTGAGGAATGCTTTTGATTACCTGCGCAATTTCTAAAGCTCTTTGATTTGCATTTGTGGCAAGTGTATGCCATAAATTATTCTTAAATAGAGGGATGTATTGAGCGGAAAGGTAGCGCATTTTTGATAAAAGTTGAAGGGTTTGCTTATGCAAATGATCGCTTCCTTCATAGAGATCAGGATTAAAGATAAGAAGAGCTTCGGCGCCCATTAATCCATTTTTAGTGCCTCCAAGCGATAAAATATCTACACGGATTGCATGAATCATCTCATTTAAAGAAATATTCAAACTAACTGCTGCATTATAAAGGCGACTTCCATCAATGTGGAGAAGTAAATTTTCTTTCTTGGACAAGTTAGACAAAGCCTCAAGTTCTTTTAAACTGTAGACAGTCCCTACCTCAGTCGGCTGAGTAATCGACAAAACACGAGGAGATGTAGAATGCTTACCAAATGCTCGTTCACTTATTAATTTTTTAACTATCGTATCCGGAGTAATTTTTCCCTCTTGATGGGGAACGGTTAGGAGTTTGCAACCAATAATGGATTCAGCAGCACCAGATTCTTGATAGTGAATATGTGCAATGTCGGTACATATAACCGATTCGTGCCTGTGGCAACTAAGTTTAAGTCCTATGATATTTGCACCAGTTCCCGTTGGAACCATGAAGACCTTGCAATTAGATTTAAAAGCTGACTGAATTAACTTTCCAGCTTCCTCAGTCCACGGATCAGATCCATAAGAAGGAGCATATCCAACATTTGCTTCGATTACAGCCTGTATCACTAAAGGATGCACCGGAGTCCAATTATCACTCGCAAGACAAACCTTTTGTTCAATCATAAAACACCCTTTTTCTAATCATAATCATTTCTAAGGAAGTTATTTAAATGCAAGAATAACTCATCCGGAGTTTCGACAAAGGGGAAATGACCACAATTTTTGATTAAATGGTATTTAGAGCCACGAATGCTTTCATGGAGCTTTTGAGCTGTGGAAGGAGGAACTGGATCTGAATCTCCGTGAATTATTAACGTGATGATATCGAGTCTCTTAAGTTGATCGTGAAGATTAAAAGGTTTAGAAAGTAGATTCTGACTAAATATTGCATAAACCTTTTGCCCATTGATAAAAGCATCTGGTTTCATCTCTAGATTGAGGAGCTTTACTTTCTCAGGATCATAGAAATACCTTCCAAAAATGGTTTGATAGTATTTTTGAGTGGTCGATTCTTCTCCTTTGACAAATTCTGGAGTTTCCATAATCTGCTTAATTTCATCCTGATAAGACTCCATTCGACTTGCCCATTCTTGCCTGAATAAGGAAAACTCGTCTGATGATGGAGGCAATGAATTTAATAGAATTAACTTATGAACGAATTCAGGATAGGCAATAGCATACTTCATTGCCAAAAAGCCTCCCCATGAATGACCCAGTATAGTTATCTTTTTAAGTCCAAGCTCACTTCTTATTGCTTCAAGATCTTCTACAAATGTTTCAATCTGAATGGAATCTGAATTGATTTCATCCATTGATAGGCCGCAGCCACGTTGGTCATAAAAGATAACAAGATTCGTCTCTGCAAGTTTAGCCAAGTAAGGTAATAGATAATCATGACTTAGTCCAGGACCGCCATGAACCAGAATGATCGGATCTCCTTTACCAAAGGTTTTGTAAAAAATTTGAGCACCATTTGTCATTGTAAACATTATATTCTACTTAGCCTCATTTTGTTGCTGTGGCAAAATTGGCACGAAGTATCTCATGCAAGCCATCTGGTTTTAGATGGGGTTTTAATATAGACTCAAGATCATGACGTAATTCCATTAATTGCTCGGGGCTACATTTTTCAAGTTTAGCACGGCCAGCATGATCCCATAGAGAATTAAACCAATCTTCAAAAGTTGGATAGATGTGGTCTAATTCTTTTGGAACAATTTCTATCTCTTTAAATCCGATTGCCCTTAAATTTTTTTCAATCTCATTAGCATTGCTTAAATCGTGTTTGAGAGTTTTCACATTTAATTCAAATTTTTTATACACATCATCAAAAGCTTGATCTTGGATATCCCCCTCTCCCCAGGTAGAAATAAACAACTTGCCTCGAGGCTTAAGAACCCTCAAAATCTCCTTTAAAGCTGTTTGCAAATCGGGAAAGAAAAAAAGAGCAAAGCCACAAAAGACATAATCGAATGATGCATCTTCAAACTTCAAATTTTCAGCATCCATGCAGATTAGATCGATATTAGGATAATTAAACCTCTGCTTAGTCTCCGCAATCATATTAGAACTAATGTCAATGCCTACAACTTTACCTTCTGTGCCAATGCTTTCCAATATCTCTTTAAGAATTGCCCCCCTACCTGTGGCAATATCTAAAACAGTCGCCCCACGTGGCAAATTTGCAAATTTAACAAGCTCTTTAGCAAAGTAATCAAAAAAACAATTGCTCCCTTCGCCATATTTATTGGCAGATCTATCAAAGACTCCTGCAATCCATTCTTTATAGATTTTTTGATCCATATTTCTCCTTTGCTAAAAATATCGATGAAAATATACACTTGTCTCATTTTAAACACCAGGGGTGCTAAGTTGTCATAGGCAATCTTAGCTGAGAGAGTCCCTTACACCTGAACCGGGTAGTGCTGGCGTAGGAAGAGTGAATGTATAAGAAGAGTCTTTTTTCCATATTTCTTTTTATTGCTTCCCCTTGGTGGTTTTATCTTTTACCAAGGAGATTCAAATATGCCTACATCTACATCCCGTTTCCAACTTTGGAATGCATGTTTAGGCAACCTTTTTGAGCATTATGATACCGCTCTTTTTGGGTTCCTATCTCCATTTCTAGCCCCCTTAATTTTTCCGAACAAAGACCCGCTTACTGCGCTGATTTTGACGTATGCGATTATCCCATTAGGAATGTTAGCGCGTCCTCTTGGATCTTTGGTATTTGGTTATATTGGAGATGTTTATGGAAGAAGACATGCTCTATTTTTAACTTTAGCAGGAATGTCGTTGATTTCGGGTTGTATTGCTTTGAGCCCTACTTACGCTCAAGTTGGCATGTTAGCTCCTTTGATTTTTTTCTTTGGAAGGGTTTTTCAAAACTTTTTGGCAGCGGGAGAGACAATGGGAGGGGCGATTTTTCTTTTGGAAAACTCCCCTGAAAAACGGCACGATTTACTCAGTAGTTTTTATAACGCATCTACTCTTGGCGGCCATCTTTTAGCATCGCTTGGAGTTTTCCTCCTTGCTAGGTATAATTTTATAGATCCGGGATGGCGACTGCTTTATTTATGTGGTTGTGCAACAGCGCTTTTTGGCTGCATATTTAGGCGTTCTGCTCCAGTTTCTCGAGAACCGATCAAGTTTTCCCAAACGCTCACAAATTTAAAGAGCACTCTTTGGACGCATAGAAAAGCTCTTCTATTCATTGTGATTTGCTCCGGTTTTGGTTCTGCATGCTATTCTATAGCATTAGTTTTAATGAATGGGTTTATTCCCCTCATATCAACAATTACAAAAGCAGAAGTGATGAGAATCAACACGTATTTGCTCATTTTTGATTTTTGTGCCCTACCATTTTTTGGGTGGGTGGCCTCCCGAATGTCAAGAGAGAAGTTGATGTTATCTGCTTCTTTGGGTGTTGTTTTATTAGCAATCCCACTGTTTTTGTTATTAGAAGGCGCATCCCTTCCTTTGCTTATTGCAGTGAGAGCAGCCTTCGTTGTTATTGGTGTTGCATTTTTTGCCCCATTTCATGCTTGGGCTAGCCAGCTTGTTCCTTCAAATGCTCGTTATGCCATTATTTCTCTGGGATATGCATTAGGCTCTCAAGCGATAGGCAGCCCTACCGCAGCTTTGGCTCTTTGGTCTTTTCAAAAAACAGGAATGGTAGCAAGCGCCTCCTGGCACTGGATGATATTAGGCCTAGCGAGTAGTGGAATCATCATGATGTCCAAAGTTAAAAAACCGGAAAAAGCTTTATGAGTAACGATTTATTATCAAGTAGCTTATGGGGAGTCGCAAGGGGAATAACTGTACACACACTCATTTTCCCCATGGAAGTGGTCAAAATCCGTCAGCAATGCGCTCTACCTGAATCGAATTGTATTCAAGTAGCTTTAACATTGTTTCGTGAAGAAGGACTAGCAGCTTTTTATAAAGGGCTTGCTCCCCAATTAGTAAAAACCAGCTTAAAACAAATTTGGTGCTGGCCTATGATTACTGGCATACCCCCTCTTTTAAAGAGCTACAAAATAGAAAATCTTCCAGGCCTTGCTCTTACTGGCTTATCGATCGCTACAATTGACGCTGCTATCGGGACTCCTTTAGAAAGAGCCAAAATTATTTCTGCTTTTAGAGGAACAAGCAAATTTTCTCTTAAAAATGGATGGGACGGGTTTAGCACCAATTGGTCTAAACTTTCTGTGACTTGGACTGCTTTTTTAATAGCTCAAAAATACCTTAGAGAACAATCGATTGCTTTATCAGGAGGGTCTTTACCTCTTTCGCAACTAGTCAAAATCGGTGTCCAAGTCGCTTTTATTGTAAGCCTGCTATCCGCCCCATTCGATATCGCAAACACCCTGAAACAGGCACAAAATATTTCTCCATCCCACTTATTTACTCGAAATGGGATCTTCAAAATCTATCGGGGATGGCCTCTTAGCGCCCTCTCCCTTATCATACATAACATCGCCTCCGTAATTTTAATTGATAGGATTGGTAGGTCATGAAACTTTTTGAATTTAGTAATATAGCTCAAGAGCTATCCCGTAAGACTCTCACTCAACTTCGCAAACTTGTCTTAGATATCCCAAAGAATGAGGAACTCTTTTCTCATTCTGTCCATTATGAGGGAGTCGATAAGCTGGTATTGTGGAATAGCGAAGATAAAAAAATGCAGATTCGGCTACATGTTTATTCGGGCCACCCCAATAAAGTTAACGCTCAAGATCAAATCGATATTGGAAGGGCTCACAATCATCGTTGGAATTTTTCAACACGAATCCTTTCCGGAGGCTATCACCACACTATTTATCGAATGGAACAGCTTACAACAATGAAATATTGCCTAACTCCTGCCATGATTCGGCATGAAAATATAGGAAGCTGCTATACATTGCATCATTCTCAATATCATTCCATTATCGAAGAGCCCAACACGGTAAGTCTTATTGTGCGAGGCCCTGCAGAAAAAGAGCGTTTTCAAGTGATCACTGAAAAGGATGGAGAGATTCAATTACAAGACGCACCCGTGATGCAATCATTTAAAGAGAAAAAAGCAATGACGCTCGCGGAGTATGAAAAGGTATTTAACCAATTGCTTTTATTGAAAATTATATAGATATAATTTATGCATCAAGATTATCGCGAAAGCTCTCTGTATCAGCTTCGAATTGGGGATCTCCAGAAACATCAAAATCGCCTGGAAAATGAATAGTCACCGAGTCTGCGCCTGATAATTTAGCATCACATAAGGCTTCAATAAATAGAGTCCCTAATAATCGGCAAGATTCTCCCGCAGGAGATAGACTTATCCTATCAGTGAGAGCATTCAATGCATCTTGTTTGTTTAATGCATAAACTCCCTCAACTGTACGACGATGTCCTCCAAGGATAATGCTTTACATGATAGCCCTTGAAGTAATTTCTAATATTGCAGGGCTTCGATCATTGGTATTTATCGCTGTTTCAATTATTGCAAAATCTTCATCTCGCATGGTTGAACTTATTCCAGCACACATGTTAAGAACGCTACGTAAGGGATGAGTAGGTATTTGCAGAAAAATTCTCCTGGTTTAATTAGTCTTTACTAATTGAACATATGTAGTATCTAACACAGGCTGTTCATTACCTTTGTCATCTAAAATCCCAACCTTTTCCCCATTCAGCAGTCTAGTTAACCGATCAATAATTTTGGCCATTTTTTCAGGACGGTTAGAGGCAATTCCCCAACCAAAACTGGATAGTTCATTGTATCCCCCAATTTGACTCCGGTCTCCTCTGCTACTTCGATATTCAGGATCAATGCCCGTATCAACTGATATTAGATCCGTAACCACACTTATTGGACTAGATGCCTGATGGATTTCATATTTAAACCAATATACCGGAACTGTTGCTGTGTCAGAACCACAACAGAGACTACCGAATCCTGCGTAGACTATATCGCTAGTAACAGCAAATGGAGTATTTATTTCTCGTTGGCCTCTAGGGATAATAGGTACATCATGAATATTCTGTTTACCTATAATATTAACCATCCAAGAATCCATATAAACTTTAAAAGACAAACAGTTGGGCAAGGTAAGTAACCGATGAGCAAGAATTCCTAATCCAAGAACCCCAAGAATTGCTCCACCTATTAATGACCCGCTCGATGCGATAATTGCAACTGCCGCTAAAATGGTAATAATTCCCGATAAGTTTTGCCAAGGTCTAGTAGCTAAATTTTCAAAAAAACGATCTGAAATGCTACATCCAGTACAAATTGCCCTACCGGTTTCTTGCCATTGCATATTCTGCATAAGACGGTTAGCATCTGGTCTTAAAGATTCTAAGTAGGTTGAAACAGCTTTCATAAAATTTTTCCTTTATAGGCTTCTATTAATCGTAATCTGTTCTTCCCGTACCCTCGCCGGGTTTAAAACAGATTTTTTAGTATCAAAATCCCTATAATTATACCAGCTACCACGATTTATTAGATCTTAATCTTTATTTTAAAAAAACTTACAAAAAATAAAAGGATTTAAGAAAAACTTAATTTTAAAGAGACACTATTGGAATGCTTTGATAGTATGAACAAGTGATTAAATTAAAAGGATGCTATGTATAGATTTTTTATCTTATTAGCGATGAATGCATTATTTATTTTTCCTACTTGCGCAAAGGAGACTAGAGTCGCTCTTATTACAGGTGCTTCTAGAGGTGTAGGGCTTGCAACAGCTGAGCATCTAGTAAATAATGGATTCACAGTATATGGCACAGTTAGACCTTCTTACAAGGCCTCTCTTCCCGTAAAAGAGAATCTTCATTTTCTTTCTGTTGATTTGTTAGATGAGACATCTATTCAATCTGCGGTTCAAACTATTCTAGATAAAGAAGGGCGCATTGATATTCTGATCAATAATGCAGGATATGCGCTTATAGGACCTGTTGAAGGGCTTACAACCAAAGAAATTCAAGAGCAGGTGGATGTGAATCTCTTCGCTCCTATTAAATTCATTCAGGCAGTCCTTCCTAATATGCGAAATCAAAAAGCAGGACATATCATCAACATAACTTCTACAAACGCATTCTGTACATGTCCTTTTGGCAGTATGTATGCCGCTAGTAAAGTTGCATTAGAATCAGTTTCTGAGTCACTTTGTATCGAAGTTCAGCCCTATAATATTTCTGTATCTATTGTAGAACCCGGACTTCTTGCTACTCAATTTTCATTATTTATTGGAAAGAGAGAAATTTCGAATAATCCTTATCAATCATTTATTGATGAGATTAGGACAGATATAACAGAACGGATGGCGCATCCTGAGCTTCTTCCAGAATCTGAATTTCCACAATCTCCGCAAGAGATCGCAAAGTTTCTTTTTAGTGTTATACAAGACCCCAAGCCAAAATTGAGATATCAAACAAGTGAAAGAGCAAAGAGTCATGTATCTCCCAAACTTCTAGATCTTACGGGTGATATCTATCTTGAAGAGATCCGAAAATATAACGAATCAAAAGGAAAATAAATGAAAAAACCCATCATACTCTTTACATTATTTGCATTAAGCACCATTTCTGCGGAAGAGTCTTTAGCTCACTCTCATGAGACCATCAAACAATATTCAATGCACGGCAATTTTCAAAAGGGTCTTGCTACCAAAGCAATGGGAGCCAAGGAGTTTGAAGTTTGGAGGGCTAGCATTGCAGTAGGATCCAAAACTCCTCTTCATGTCCATGAGACTGAAGAGGTCTTCATCGTTTTAAAAGGAAAAATCTTAGCTATTGTCGGTGATGAAAAAATTGAATGCGAGGCGCCTGCCACATTGATTTGCCCTGCAAACGTACCCCATCAATTGATCAATATAGGCGATGAACCAACAGATCAAATTCTTGTTTTGGGCATTGATTCTAAGATCAAGACTATGAGTGGTGAAGAGATGAAACTCCCTTGGCGAGAATAGATTATGCCTTTTTTTAATCGGTTGCTTCAAACAGAACGACTGCTTTTTCGAGTTTGTGAGGAAAGAGATTTAAAACCTTTTGCAGAAATGAATGCTGATCCACGAGTCATGGAATTCTTTCCGGCTGTAAGAAATTATGAAGAGACAATCGCTGAATACGATCGCATCTTAACTCATTATAAGTCTTATGGATTTAGTTTTTTTACCGTTTCAGAAATAGGAGGAGCTGATTTTATTGGGATTCTTGGATTAGTGCATATTGATCCAACACTTCCGTGCGCCCCTGCTATTGAAATCGGGTGGCGATTTGCTTTCCCTTTTTGGGGGAAAGGTTATGCAACCGAAGGCGCTTCAGCTTTTCTTAAATACGGATTTGAAACATTAAAGCTACCTGAAATTGTTGCATACACATCTATCCAAAATATTCGATCAAGACGAGTGATGGAAAAACTGGGAATGATTCACGATCCAAAAGATGACTTTGATCTCCCAAAAGTTGTCGATAATAGGCAAGTACTTTACAGAAAGAAAAACTCAAACACATCACAGCATGTCTAAAATAAGTATTTATATATCAACCGCAATTCCTACTTCTTTTATTGTCTTAGGTATTGACATATAATTTCACTTTTTTTGGTTCTTTAGATTTGGAGCAACTACCCCTTCTTGTCCCCGGTATTGATTTTGCGTTTTTTGGCTAATTTCGGTCGAAAGAATGCTAAAAGATAACATGGCTAGTGCAGTCTTGTACTTTAAAACTATGTCAAATGGGCCTTGATTCTTCATTTCTAACACAATTGATCTGGCCTCTTCAAAATTACCATCAATAATGCCTGAGGTGCAATGAATGGCTAATCCAATTCTAGCTACCGTGCTCCGCCCATCCACATGACAGACGATGTCTCTTGGGACCTGGAATTTTTCAAAGGTGCTTCCTAATACAAATTGATTTGGCTTCAGAATAAACGGGGTTTCTAAAATATTGATTCTATTGAAGGTAACATCTTTATCTGCATCCAAGTCAACTGTTTGTCCCGGGACGGGAATTAAAAGTTCACTTCCTAAATGTAGCCGAATCCCTGCAGGACGGATATCTGCCAAATTAAATTCAGGAAATATCATTATCTTGCCAGAATCAATGTAGTCTCTAATTGTTTTGTCTGATAGAATCATGTTACCCTCAGTTCTAAATATGTCACAATTTCTGTTGGTTTCACCTTTGTCGATTTATCAATATAAGGTCTTGCCTTTAAAAAGTCACCGTAATTGAAGCATTGGATAGTGACATTTATCTCAATGCCAATTTTGAAATTAAACAAGAATATCCATGATCTTTGTATATTCGTCCGCCTCTTCTTGCTTATGTTGCATCCACCATAGAGTTGCGTCTATTGCTGTTTCGCCTCGGTATTCCTGATGAACGTCTACGCCAGCAGCAAAAAGTAATTTAACGATTTCAATTTTGCCTTTTATTGCTGCCTGAGTGAGTAACGGTCCCATAATCCCTATTTCATGAAGATCATCGCCTGCCTCAATGTAGGTCCGAACTTTTTCTATTTCATTCCAAAAGATTGCTGTAGAAAGCCTGCTAGGTTCTTTAGTTGACCTAGAATTTGAAAGCTCTGATTTAACTGATTTTACAGGGATATCTTTCAATAATGCAATAATCTCGCGTTGTCTTTGAATCAATTCATCTTTTGCCTGTTTTTGTTCTTTTGCAACTGTAAACGCCGTTTGACCTAAATGATTTGTCATCGATTTATCAGCTCCTGCATCAAGCAATAAGCTAACAATATCTGGAAGGCCCTTGGAAGCCGCAAGCATTAAAGGGGTAGTCCCTTTATAATCGGCAAGATTGATAGTAGAAGCAGAAATTAACTTTCTAACTGACTGCTTATAACTCATCGGAGAGGGGGGGCGAAACGCACGGTTCCAACAATTGATAACTGCCATTAGAGCACTTTTTCCCTCATTATCTACTGCATCTAGTTTAGCTCCCGATCTGAGCAACATTTTAATGCTTGTCAAATCAGCTCTTTTAGCAGCTCCCATTAAGGCTGTAAGTCCATCCACATCAACTCTATTAACATCGGCTCCAGCTCTGAGCAATGATTGCAATAGAGTAGGATTATTTCTTTCAGAAACTACCATAGCAGGCGTGTGTCCATGCTCGCATGAGACATTTACTTCGGCCCCGGCTCGAATGAGCATCTCCCCTATCTTTGTCTCCCCAAAATAAGAAGCCCTTACAAGATGGTAGTCTTTAAACTCAACATCGCCTAAATCTTGACGATTAATAGGAGCGCCACTATCTATCGCATTTTTTGCAACTTCAGGTTTGCTATTCAATATAGCTCTTCTCAATATGGTTTGTAGTCGATCCTGCTCTCCTGCGTGCACTATAATTGCAGATGGGCGTACCATTTTAGGAAAAACGGTCATTATTGAAATGCTAAAAGCTTTAATTGATTGAATCATAATATCCTATTAATTATTAAGTTAGACCTCACGTAGTTCTGAAGATGTATATTGACTGATACCGTTGCTTGTGCAAAGTAGTTCATGAGTCTTGTTTCTGTATGTGTCGCCATATAATTTTCATTATCAGACAGAGTCAACTAAAAGCGGTTCAATCAATTTCAATTTAAGGTCTTGTACAACCCGATGAAATCGAGTTTTTTTAATCCATAAATAGGGAGGGCCACTAGTCGGTGAAGAGTAATCGACACAACAGGTTGCAAATTTGTTATTTACAGTTAGTACGAGCATATGGTTGACTAAAGAATCTAAACGGTGGTCGCTGATCCAATCTTCTTTAATCAAAAGATTATAATAGCGCTCATTTTTTTTGCAGAGAATATCTGGATGTTCTTGAGGATTAACTCTCTTCCAGCTGCTTTGTATTTTATTTAAAGTGATGTCAAGAGCGCCTTGAAGCACTTCGAAGTCGCAAGAGGAGGGAACAAGCCCAATTCCTTGATAAAGACGTTCACCGCTGTCATTATAGACGTTGTCATGCTCAAAAAAAGAGGTGACAGTCATCCCTGTTTCACTGACTTTATTTAGCATTGGAATAAAATACTGTTGACCATCAAGCAGAGGCAAGTAGTACATCTTATCTTTATCGAGATCTTTGCTGAGGAGTTTTATAGTATTGAGTCTTCCTCTAACCCATTTAGAAATATCTCGGTCGAACCGAACTGGTCTTTGTAAAGGGGGAAGTATCTTGGTTGGATCCTCTCCGCTTGCGGCTCTGTCCATCATGCTTTTAATAGCCACACGAGTGTCTTCATCCGAACATTCCTTTTCATATCGAATTGTAAGGGGAAGAGGCTTGCCGTTTGCAAGCTTGATAGAATAAATTTGATATGGGTACTCACCACCAGATGTCTCTGTATCGATTTCTTGAAATTCACAACCTAACCGTTCTTTGAGCGAAGGAGCAATGGGGGCTATATTTCTTATCTCAGCCCCAATGAGGATGTGGTAAGGATCGCTACAGAGGTTAACAGCTCCAAATGGAGTTCCTAAAAAGACGGGCAATTGATCGTTATAAAAAGCAATGTAAAACCCGTTTTTTGTTGAACCTACCTCAGGATGATATCGAGGGCCTCTTTTCCCAGAAAGGCAATCTGCCAGATCTTCGCTAGAGCCACAGTAAGACTCTCGCAATGTAGTTACAAAAATCTGATAGATTTCGGGGATGATATCTAACTGTTTCGGAAGTTCATTTCTTTGAATATACTCCCAAAGAAAGCGTTTTGCCCCTTTTGTACCCAGCTCAAAGGCACTTTCCTCCTCTAACATTCCATACTTTGCAGCGACTGAATGGACAAGCATGCTGCTGACATCGTAACTATGGATTGTCGCGCACATCGTTTTGCTTGTAGTGGCTAAGTTCATCACTGAACGTGCAAGATCTGGAATGGCAGATTGATCTGGACCAGTAAGCATATTTAATTTCTGTAAGATGACCCCCATAACCGAGGGAGGTAGAGTTTCTAAACGACTTGACATAATCACCTAAACGATTTCGCTAACAAGCATAATATAAATTATTTAGGTAGAAATTATAATCAAATTTGACAAGATTTGCAAGTTATTTTCTGGAAAACTTTATGATTGCGCAATAAGCATTAGTTCTTTATATTATAGTACTTAAAAGAATAATTTTGCATCTTATGTCAATTTCATCATCTATTCGCCCAACAATGGCAAGAGTTTCAGCATTAGCAACAGCTATTCAGGGAGAGCTTTCTCTTGAGACCATTGTTAATACCGGTTATTCGGCTGCGAAAAAGTCAGTAGATGTTCCTCTTTGGGATAAAAAAATTGATGCAGATGTTCATGCGAGTCTGTTTAGTAGTGCAATGAAAGTTGCAAAAGGAACTTACCATCTTACTTATAAAGATTTTTCACCACCTTTATGCTTAACAAGAGATAAGCATGACACATATTGGGTAAAAAAAGAGTGCACCCCCATATTAGGCGTGAAATCATTTTTAGAAGGACCTACTACAACAGATTGTGGCGGTGCAGTTAAAGCAATTACAATCAAAGCTATTGCCGATCTTATTGGAGAAGAAAAATTTAATTCTCTCCTCTCCCATTCATCAATCCCTTTAAATTTTTCAAAAAGTACTTCCCACACTCCAAATCTACTCAATTTTTTTACTTTTCCAGCACACACACATTTCCATTTAGCAGATCTTTCCCATATTACATTAGGAACAAGGCTTTATTTCCAAGGTGTCCCTTGGTATGGTGTAAAACATCCAATAGGATTTGGTCATGGTTATTGGGCTCTTTATCTTGATAATACAACTTCAGGAGAACGTCTTTACTGGGCGCTTGGTTTTGATAAACTTGTAACCGAAAATGAAATCGCAGAAAACCTTCTTAATCAATATAATAGACCTCAATCGGAAGAATCAAAAGATTGGCAATCCCAATTTCCTTCCAAAGAGGCCTTTCTAGATTTCATGAAAACAGCACACCGGACAAAATTAAAAGGTTATGATGTTGAAATGGTTCGTTGCTATGATGAACCCAACATCAAAATGAGTATGGATAAGGCAAGAGCTGTAGGGCTAGGATTTTTCGGTTATGCTCTTACTGAAAGAGTCTCTTCAACGGCATTAAAAATTCTTCAAGCAATGTCTCTCCCCGCTATACAAGAACCGACAACGCCGACCACATTAGGAATATATCACATTTCTCTTCTTGTAAAACAACTTTTTACCACTCCACCCGAAGATCCAGCCATCCCTAAAACCACTTCACAAGCCAAAAACTTCATCAAGTGGGTTGAAGAATAAGAGATCGATTTATTTCTTTGATGCATTTTCATAAGACCAATCTACTCCAGGTCCAGCTGTGAAAACTTTGCGTTCTGGAGTAAAAAGCATCCATTGTTCATGCTCCTTTACTCCAAATGAAAATAGCGAAAGCTTTAGATCATTTTGAAATTCCATCAAGAGATCAAACGAAGCATTTAAAATAGAAACTTTTTTTAGGGCATTACCATTCAGAACATTCAGACTTTCTTGAATTATTTCTCTGTTATCTGCTGCACCGATAATAGGTGCATCTCCTTGATTTAATCTCCAAGCAGCCATATAAATCCAAAGATGCCACTCGCCCTGAGTATATGTCGATTCTTTGCCCTTAACTTTTTCTTTCAGTATAAGATCTTTACCAAAATCCATTGTAATAAAACTTCCATAGCCAAGTTTTACATTCCTAGCTTTCTCGCCTATAAATTGATTAAATAAATTCAAAGCAATTTGGATGCCATTTTCTTGTGTTATGTTAAACATACCCACTGTAAAATTGCTTATTTATCTGCCAATTCGTAATACCAAGTACTTCCTGGTCCAGCTACAAAAACTTTTTCTTCAGGAGTGTAGAACATCCATTGCTTATTTTCAGTGACGTTAAATGAAAAGAGCTTTAATTCATATCCAGATTCAAACTTTAAGAGGGCGTCAAATGAGGGGTTTAACACGGAAAATTCAATAATTTTTTTCCCGTTTAAATCGGATAATTTACTTTCAATGATAGTTCTATCATCATCAGCTCCAATAAAAGGCTCATTTAATAAATCGATTCTCCACGCACACATATAAACCCATAAACGCCATTCCCCTAAATAGATTATTTCCTTTCCTTTACGTGTTATTAACTCTTCTGGAATATCTTTTCCAAAATCTAAAGTCAAAAAACTGCCATAACCAAGTTTGATTCTAGGACACTGACCAATAACCGCTTGAAAAAGTTCTTCTATTAATTTTTTCCCATTTTTCATTTAAATAACCAATAACCTTCATCTACAATGTCATGATATCCATATCCTTGTTTTGTAACATGATCATGGAGTTTTTCTACTTGTCTATCTGTTAATTTTTTTCCTAACTTCTTTTCAATTTCTTTAACAGCCCCTTTAAATTGACCATTTTGAGCTGTATTAGTTTTTGGGATCCCGTCTTTTTGTTTACCATCTTTTGCCTTATGAGCATCCATCTTATAGCCAGACTTTTCCCCTTCCCAATATCCTTGCTCTTTATTGGAATCATCTTTCCAATTTCCATATGCCTTATAGCCATAATACCCAACTGTCATGCCCAATGCGGTAGCAGCTGCATAAGGAGCCCAAATTGGAGCTGTAATTGTGGCACCTGCTCCCCATGCAATAGTGAGTACGGTGAATGCCCATTCACCATTGGGATCAACATATGAAAATGGATTATTGAGGCAATATTGATAAGGATTGGAAGTTTGCATCTGCGGATCAGGTGTAAGCCATTGCCTAAGTTGAGGAGAATAATATCTGCTTCCAAAGTAGACCAGATTTGCATTGGCATCATAATGCTTTCCTGAGAAAATCCATGCAGTGGGCGCATTATTATGGAGGCCTCTGCCAAAAGGATCGAAGCCATCAAGGTTGATTACTTCTTTAGTTGCAATATTAATTAATCGAATAATATTACCTTGCACGTCATGAATGGGAGCGTAAATGCTATTTTTTGTCTCAATTGCTATAGGTCTGAAAATATCGCTATGCGTTGATAATCCAGGTATGCGAAGTTGTTCTACTGTTCCATTACTATCGATAATCGCTATTTCATTGATGCCCTGATAAATATAATACTCGGTCTTACCATTTAGCGTTTTTGACACTCTATTGCCATAAGAGTCATAAGCATAATCTATTACATAATCGGGAGTGATTACTTGAATCAGGTTATTTTCTTCATCATAAATATACCCATCATCTCCAAATCTTCAATAATCATTTGGTTCAATTCATTATATGAAAACTCACGCACTGTACCATCAAGAGTATATCTCACAAGATTATGATTTTTATCATACTCACAAATTTCTAAACTGAAAGGACTTCTAACAATTTCATCATCATAAAAAACATCTCCCAAATCACCAATGAGGCTCTCTGAGGTCAGTTTTCCACTTCCATCATACTGATACGAATGTGTGTACATTACTTCATCGGATGGAGATAGGCGCTCAATTTGCAAAAGATGATGATTATCACTGGTATATCGAACGCTACCTAATTTACCTAAAGAAAGAACGCTTACATCCGCAAAAAGAGAAATTGACATGCAAGAAAGCAAATAAAATAGAAATCTCATAAATTTACCCCAATAAAAAGGGTTAGGGTAACTAAGGATAAATATTATGTAAAGACAAACTCCGAAATCATTGATCAAGAAGAAAAAACAGTCTTAATTTAACGATTTCTTAAAACAATGGATCATTATCATGTCTGCAATCACATCATTATTTCAGGGCCTGTCAGTATATGCTTCAACTAAAGAAATTGAGCCGGTAACAGTTGAGCTTCGAAGTTCTGGAGCTCTTCGCTCATTGACCCTAAGTCTACTTTCCAAAAGAGTTCCTGAAGGATTTGCAGTTCTTGCTTCTAGCGAGGAAGAGGCACATAAAGCGTTAGTAGCCGCCGGATATGATATAGGAACAGCTCCACTTACACGCAAACTTGATAGTGGATCTGCTGAAGGTTTTTGGGACATCACTATAGACTTTTTGCGCATGGTTTGTTATGGCCCTGGAGAATATGTGCAGCCTCACTACCATGATATCGATGAAACTTTTACGATTAAATCCGGTGGATGCTTTGTTTGGTCCTCTCAAGATGCAGGGAAAAGTTGGGATTATAACTATTGTGGAAAAGGCGAGCTTATCATTCCTGGAGGAGCTTGGCACTGTTTAGTTGCCGGTCCCGATGGTCTTTGTATGGACGTCTATCGCGATCACAAACGCTCAATTAACTGGCTTGATGGTAACCATAGTGCTGGATGGCGCAAAGACTTGAGTTATATAGTTACTATTCAAGATATTGAAGAAGCAACCAGACGCGCTTTCTGCAGTGTATAAATTCTCATTAATTTGAAATCGATGCCTGAATTTCGGCGGCACGATTTTATCGTATGTTGTATACTGGTGGGCATGATAAACGATGCATGTAAAAAAGAATATTATAAGGCGCTCCTAGATAAAGATGGAGAGTATGAAGGGATTTTCTTTGTTGGTGTTATAACGACGGGGGTCTTTTGTAGGCCGACTTGCCCTGCAAGAAAGCCTAATTTTGAAAATTGTGAATTTTTTCAAACGGCGAAGGATGCTCTTTTGGCCTCATTTAGACCTTGTAAACGATGTAGACCGCTTTCAAATCCAAATCAAGTGTCTGAAATTGTTAAAAAGCTTGTGGATGCAGTTGAAGAGAATCCCGAAAAACGTTGGAAAGATGGCGATTTTCGTAAATTGTCGGTAGACTCTTCTACTGCACGCAGACAATTTAAAAAACGATTTGGCATGACCTTTGTAGAATATGCCAGATCAAGACGCATGGGGATTGCAATGAAACAAATTAGATCAGGTGAATCTGTGATTGATACTCAACTATCAAGTGGTTATGAATCAGGCAGCGGCTTTAGGGACGCCTTTTCGCGTATTATGGGCGCACCTCCTTCTAAAGGTAAAGATATAACGATTTTAAAAGCGACCTGGCTTGATTCACCACTTGGACCCATGCTATCCATCGCTGATGACGAATTTCTTTATCTTTTAGAATTTGTTGATCGAAGAGGTCTAGAAAGAGAGATCGAAAGATTGCGATCAAGAACCAAATCGGCCATTATTCCAGGGCGAACTAAACCGATAGATTCTATCGAAGTCGAGCTTGCACAGTACTATGCAGGAACTCTAAACGAATTTAAAACTCCCCTTCATATTCTTGGATCCCCCTTTCAACAGGAAGTTTGGCATGAGCTTCAAAAAATCCCTCCCGGGGAGACAAGATCATACTCTGACATAGCCATTTCCATGAACAGGCCATCAAGTCAAAGGGCCGTAGCAAATGCAAACGGCGCAAATCAGCTTGCAATTATCATCCCCTGCCATAGGGTAATCCAAGCAAATGGAGAAATCGGCGGTTATGGTGGCGGAATTTCACGTAAACAATGGCTACTTAATCATGAGAAACAGAATTGTAAATAGCGATTGTCTTATAGGCATTATCAATATCACGAATTGCTTCAGCTACTTTTTTCATAACAGACTGATTTAAAACGAGCGATAAATGCTTTTCATTTGGAATGATTTCAACTCTCAGGGCCGCCATAATATTTTTATATTCGAGAGGCACCATCAATTCATCCTCTTCACCAACAAAACAAACATATCTATCGCCTAACGCCTTAATATCTTTATCATAAGGAATTCTTGGATGATAGGAGGTGTTTAGATTAAAGGTATAGGATAAAGTTTCCGTTCCATTTTGAAATTCTTTTGGCATATGAAAGGAAATAACCGGGGTATGATTGAACTTTTCAACTCCAAAACTATTTAATATTGAAAGCGATATAATCTTTAATGTCGAAACATCGGCCCACTCCGCTGTTTTCTTCATAGTAGATGCTGTGGGAATAGCTGGGGCAAATAAAATATATCCAGCAATACACTTATTGTATGGACTCCCGGCAAGCCGAATAGCAAGCCCTCCACCACTCGAATGGCCTAGTAAATAGATTTTTTTGCTCTGCAAATGAAGCTCTTGTATCAAATCGATTATATCATCTTCAAGTTGACCAATATATGCGCAATCACCCGCGATTTTCCCTGAACCAAAGTGCCCTCTCAAATTAGGGACGACAACTTCTCCTACCTCTTTAGATAGATACTGTGCCAAATCATGCAAGTACTCCCCATGCGATCCCGATCCATGCAAACATATAATTGCTTTATCCTTATAAGAACTTGAATAAACTCGGTAACTTAGGCTTTCACTATCCCTTGCTAAAAAAGTTTGCAGATCGGGAAGATCCTCTTTCTTACTTAACATGGGTTCAGGGAAATACATAGAGGCCTCCAAAGCATATCCGGAGAATATAGTAGCAAAAAAGCATAAAAAATTTAGAATTAATTTCCCCATTCTTTAGTCGGCTTTTGCAGGGGGCGCTCCTGCACCTGCAAGTAAGCCGCCATCAATTGTTAGCTCAATCCCTGTGATGTATTTTGACTCATCAGATGCTAAAAATAGCACAGCATTTGCCACATCATCTGGCATACCCATTGTTTGCATGGGGATATCTTTTGCAATTTGAGCCATTCTATCTGCGCGATCAGGTCCATTGCCAAGCATTGGTTCCCACATTGGAGTGAGAATCGCGGCCGGATGAATCGAATTGCACCTGATCTTATAACCCTGACTACAGCAATAGAGGGCAACACTCTTTGTGTGGTTCCTAATAGCAGCTTTGCTTGAAGCGTATGCAGCAGCACCAGGGATTCCTACTAAGCCGGATCTTGAAGAGATATTGATGATGGAAGACCCTGGATTATTTTTCATTACTTGAATCGCATGTTTGCAACCAAGGAAGACACCATCAGAATTAACAGCGTGCACCTCTCTCCAACTTTCTAAACTGGCATTTTCTGGATCTTGTGGTCCAAATCCCTCTTGAAATCCAGTGACACCCGCATTATTTACAAGAATATCCAATTTGGAAAACTTCTCTAAAATGACTGCCATCGCATGCGCCCAATCTTTCTCGCTTCTCACATCCAAATGCAAATAAATAGCTTTTGAACCAATTTTGCTAGCAACCGACTTTCCCAATTCATCATTGATGTCCGAAACAATAACCATTGCCCCTTCCCTTGCAAGGACAATTGCTGTCTCTTCCCCAATTCCTTGTGCAGCTCCAGTAATAAGGGCTACTTTTCCTTCTAATCTTTTTTTTATCATACTAATTCCTTTCCCAGCCTGTCTTGGATAGTTATTATAGCTAAATTAGATTTCTGTGTATTTGGCTTTTCATTTTTTCATCGACAAAATTTAATACGTATACGTATAATCTAGCCTGTTAACAAATCAGGAGCAATTTTATGTTTACACCAAGCCTCGGCTTTGTCCTCTTATTTGTGGCAAACCCGCAAAAAAGCAGCCTCTTTTATCAAGAGATTTTTGGAATCAAACCGATAGAAGAATCCCCTACATTTGTTATGTTCGCCCTTAAAAATGGCGTAATGCTAGGGCTTTGGTCTAAGTATACAGCAGAGCCTCGACTTGAAGCTCCAGCGGGTGCATTAGAAATATGCTTTCCCACTGAGGATGTCGATGCTTTGTACGAAGAGTGGGGATTAAAGCATGTTACGATTGCACAGAAGCCGACTGATATGGATTTTGGACGCACCTTTGTTGTGCTTGATCCGGATGGTCATAGAATCAGAATTTATAAACTACTTGAGAGAAATTGATGACTCGATATTGGATAGGTGTTGCTTCTCATGAGCACGTTCAAAGAGGTGTGGCAGGAGGATTTGCTCAGGTGTGTCATGGTAAGATTGGAACTTTAAAACAGATGCAAGAGGGGGATTGGATTATCTACTATTCTCCTACTTTTAGCTTCGGTGGAAAAGACTCTTGCAAGTCGTTTACTGCTATTGGAAAGATTAGCGCGCGAGAACCTTATACTTTTGCTATGAGTTCAGATTTTATTCCTTGGAGAAGAGATGTAACATTTGTGCCTTCTAAAATGGCCTCTATTGAGCTATTGCTAGAAAAGCTAACATTTATCCCGGATAAGAAAAAATGGGGCTTTCCATTTCGGCGTGGCTCGTTTGAAATCTCCGAACAAGATTTTCAGTTGATTGCACAAGCAATGGGGGCGCTTTGAATATTGAAGAACTTACTGTTCATGATACACCCAAACAAAGCCCCGGGTTTTTGCTCTGGCATATCAGCACTTCGTGGCGTAGATTAATTGAATCCATTCTTAAACCCCTTGGATTAACTCACCCTCAATTTGTCGTCCTTGCAACTACTGGATGGTTAACCAGAAAAGGTGATCTTGTTACTCAAATAGCAATTGGAAAGCTTGCCGGACTTGATCCCAATACCAATTCTCAAATCATCAAAGGCCTTGAAAAAAAGGGTCTTATTAAAAGAATTCCCTCATCTGATGGCCGTGCAAAAAATGTCTCCCTAACTCAAAAAGGAGAGAATCTCGTAAAGCAAGCGCTACCAGCTGTTGAAAAAGCAGATAGCGAATTTTTCACTCCACTATCAAATAAGGAACTTGATGGTTTAATCACCTATTTCCAAAAATTGGTGGGCTCATAAAATTACAGTTTAGTTACTTCCAACAAGTCGAATAGTTCCCTCTCCTCTTAAAGATGGAACCTCTTCACCATTCAATAGTTTCTGAATCCGCTTTTTAAGCGCCTCATGCCTGTCATAACTTTCACGAGCTTTTTCAACTACCTCGGCGACATGACTATCGGTATAAGGAGCCTTCATCCAAGCTCTATCCTCATACTTCATAAACTCATCAAGATCTTCTCCACATGCAATTTCACTCAAGCTGGAACGTGTACTTTCTACTTTTAGCTCCCAAGGTCGTATTTGTCGTATTATTAATTTCTCGCTCCATATCCTTGAATCATTGGTATATTGAAATGCAAAAGAATTTCTTGTTAATCCAAATCCACCATTCATAGGAAGAGTTTGCCCTCTTCGACATATTGAAGCTTTTTTAATTTGCTCCTTACCAATCAATTCTACCACTCTCCAATTAAATGAAATATTCAAGGCATCAGGGATATCAAAAATTTCTTTAAATACGATACCAATTGAAGCAATCATGGGAAAAAAAGAAAAAATGATACCTATCACACCTGCAAAGAATAGTAAAGGAGGACAAGCAGGTGCAAATATGATTGAAACCGCAATTGCAATAATAGTTACTGAGACCCCAGCAACTAGGACCCCACTTAAAATTTCCCATTTATGATCAGCTATATTTTCTCGAATTCGATCCTTCATCGAACACTGAGGTTTGAGTCCCATTGACCCACCTTGATATTCATTCCATGAAACGCCAGCTGTTAATTCCGTCATAGTTGGTCTTGTTAAAAAACTCATTTTACAAATCTCCATAATAAAACCTTCAGATCGGGGTTAATAAATTTTAAATAATTTATTTACAACAATCTCAACATAATTAAATTTCATTAAATCTTAACATAAAAAGAATTAAATGTATTACAATTAGGCCATCTTTATACGGAAATTCCAGGGTAAAGGCTGCTCCCTTAGCGGTAGTAAAAATACCCCGTATAGGCCCACAGGACGTTTAAATTACTTCTTTCTAGAAATTAGTAGATACCAACAATGTTGGAATGCCTTGATTTTCCTGAGAAATCCTCATACAATGTCTCTAAATATGAATGAGATTTTCTTTAAAAAATTAACTTATAGCAACCTTAGCCTTTTAGAAAAATGGCTAGAAATGCCTCATGTCAAACCTTTTTGGGATAAAGAAATCATTTGGACGAAAGAGTTAATCAAAGAAAAATACGAGCCCTATATTAGAGGAGAAAGAAAATCTCTTGAAGCATTCATTATCCATCTAAACAACAGGCCTATAGGCTATATTCAAATGTATAATGCCTTTGATTTTCCAAGGGATGGATTCGATCCAAAAGATGTTTGGTCAGATGAAATGGGATCTTTGGCTGCTATCGATTTTTATATCGGTGACCCAGATTATATTGGAAAAGGGCTTGGAACCGAAATCCTAAAAGTCTTTCTTTCCGATCACGTATTTCCCCTCTTTGACGCTTGTCTTGTAGATCCCGATAAGAAGAATAAGATTGCAATTTCAACTTATGCGAAAGCCGGATTTTCTACTATTAATGAGACGGACACCACTATTGTCATGATCGCCAAGAGAGAAGAAGAGATCAATCCTATCGTCATTTTTGGTAGTTCACGCAAGTGTGGAAACACATTAGCAGCCGTCAAATCTGTGCTTAAAGATCATCCTACACCTATCATTGATCTGGGTGAGCTAGATATTTCTCCTTATGATTACAACTATGAAAATAGACATGATGATTTCCTTTCACTAGCTGAGAAAATGGTTAGGCATAACCCAATTATTTTGGCAACGCCAGTGTATTGGTATTCAATGAGCGCTATCATGAAGACTTTTATCGACAGGTGGAGTGACTTACTTGATATACGAAAAGATATTGGCCGTAGGCTCGCAAATAAAGAGCTATATATCATCACATCTTATGGTGAGTCCATTCCACGAGGATTTGAAGATCCGTTTTCACAAACGTGTGAATATCTTGATATGAAATATTGCGGATGCCTCTACTTTTATGGGGGTGATGATTCAGAACTTATTAAAAATAACCCCCTTCTCTCAGAAAAATTTTCAAATCAAATCTACATGCAAGAGAATCAATATGCAAAAAGTCTTTTGGGATAATCCCTATCAGCATACTTTAGTGACCAAAGTGGCTCAAGTAGATGGCAATGAGCTTTTATTTGAAGAGACAATTGCTTTTTCTTTTTGTGGTGGGCAAGAGAGTGATAAGGCTTGGATTAACGAGCTGCCCATTCTGAACTCTCGGATGGAAGGCAACCTCATTTATTATACTTTGCCAGATGGGCATGGGCTTTCAGTTGGTGATGAGATAACAATGACAATCGATTGGTCTCGTAGATACCGATTAATGAGATTACACTTTGCAGCTGAACTGGTTCTTGAAATTGTAACCCAAAAATATCATTTAGAAAAAGTGGGCGCACATATTGCTGAAACTAAGTCTAGAATCGATTTTGTCTATCCGGAGCATATTTCTTCACTTTTTGAAACTATTCTGAATGAATATAATAAGATTATCTTAGCGGACAAGCTCATTCAAACTGGATTCACTGACATTGCAACTCAAAGACGCTTCTGGAAAATTGACGGATTTGCCGAAGTTCCATGTGGTGGCACCCATGTCAAATCTACAAAGGAAGTGGGGTTTGTTGCATTAAAGAGATCTAGATCAGGAAAAGGAATTGAGCGTATTGAGATTAAACTGGTTGATGATTCGGTAATCCATTCAAAAATATAAAAGCCCTAAAAATCACTGTTTTTAGGGCTAAATAAAAATATTCTATGAAATTAAAGACGCTCGCCGATCCACTCACCAATTTTTTCACCCACTTTAGTTGCAACTGTAGTCGCTAGTGCTGTACCAAATGCAGTAAAAGGTTCTGCGCCAAAAAACATGCTTGAAACAGCGGCGGTTCCAAAGGCTCCGATACCAATAAGAACATGGGGAGGCTGCTCTGCTAATAGCTGAACTGCAAGAGCCCCTTTCATGACAACTGTTGATGCTGCAACTTGAGTTACTGCTATTGCTGTATTTGCAATCATAGGAACAGCCATTACGCCTACCATTACAGCTTCTTTTACAGGACTTCTATTTTTTGCCATTTCTTCCATTTTTCTATGAAGATCTCGATCAATTGCCTGGGAACCTGATGAACTTATAGATGTTGTCATAAAAACCTCTTGTTATTGTTAATAATATTTTTATTATGCATTTATTATATCAAAAAAAACAAACTAGCAAACAAATTTTGTAAAATAACATAAGTTATTAATATGTATGTATTTACAAAGAAAGATTGATGTGCCAATAATTACAACTAATTGTAAATAAGCTACTTAAGCAGTCGCAAAAAGAGGTTGTTTTGTGAGGGTTCTCATTTTAGAAGAAATTCTCCCTTTAGAATCGTAACAGCCTGCCCGGTTAGATGAACCCGATCTCCAACAATTGAGATTTGAAGCTCTCCTCCTCGAGAAGAGGCCTGATAAGCTTTAAAATCGTTCTTGTTTAACTTGTGTTGCCAATAATCGGCCAGTTTACAATGGGCTGATCCGGTAACAGGGTCTTCGTTTACGCCTACTTTTGGAGCAAAGAATCTGGAAATAAAATCATATCCTCCTGTTCCTTTTGTGGTTACTATAATCCCCCGGCAATCTATTTTTTCGAGTTTGTCAATTTGAGGAATGTAGCCTCTTAGCTCTTCCTCGGTGGCAAGTTCAATAATGATATCATCATAAGCCTCTACCGCACAGGCGATCTCTCCAAAGCACTCTTTAATAGCAGCCGATTCGATTTGTCTACCTGTTCTCTGAAGGGGAAAATCCAATGTGTAATTGGGTGGTGAAATGATAACTCTTAAGGGGCCGCTTAACGAATCGAATAGAATTTCATTACCTGTAATGAGTTTTTCTTGATGCAAAATGTGTGATGATGCAAGTGTAGCGTGTCCACAGAGTTTTACTTCAACCTTTGGTGTAAACCAACGAATGTGAAAATGATTTTTATTTAACGGCTTAACAAATGCTGTCTCTGACAGATTCATCTCGGCAGCAATTGCTTTACAAGTTTCATCGCTTGGGAATTCATCTACAATAGCCACAGCAGCAGGATTGCCTGAGTAGGGCTTCGAAGCAAATGCATCAACTGTCCAAATTTTCATCTTTTTATCTCCATCAAAATTTATCACGCCTTTCTTCTATTTCTCTTGTAGCAGCATCTAATGCTTCTACAACTCTTTCATTTGCAGAAGTATTCATTAACTTTTGCAAAGTATTGGACATTATATCTATGATGACTTGGCTATCAGAACCTGCTTCAAGCATATAAATTCCTCTATTGAGGGACGTCTTTAATGCATTTGCATAAGGAATATTTTTTACTTCATCTTGTTCATAGACATTTTGTAGGGGTGAACATAGTCCCAATTGCATAAGCGCAATTTGCTTTTCTTGATCCATTTGATCTAGAACAAACTGAATGGCAGCTTCTACATTTTTACCTTGTCGATTAATATAAAAACTTCCCCCTGCGAGCATGGAGACTTTTCCTGGAATAGGACAAAAATCATATGTTCCGAGCAAATTACCATTTTCATATGCTAATGCGTAAGCCACATCGCTCCAAACTAATGCCAATGCTACTTTTTTATTTTT
The DNA here is from genome assembly GCA_964552055.1 of uncultured bacterium. Taxonomy (GTDB): domain Bacteria; phylum Chlamydiota; class Chlamydiia; order Chlamydiales; family 2-12-FULL-49-11; genus VGMD01. The sequence goes on along the minus strand of CAZKFL010000003.1, from coordinate 3,893 downwards.
AAGTATCTGAATTTGAGTAGTTGCATCTGTTTTAAAAAAATCATCCGAAGCATCATATTGTTTAAGGCCTAAATAGACCTTAGTCGCTTCAACAGTAGCTGGCGTAGTTAACAAAAGTGGAGTTTTTTTATTGCCTTCCCATCCATATGTCTTTTGCATGATTCCATTTCCCATGCTATAAGCAAAATTTGCCCATTCATAGTAAGTAAAATTAGGGGCACCTTGAAGACAAGTCCCATAAATTTTCTGATCGGGTCTATGAAAAAAATCGGCTATTTGCTTAAATTCTTCCCAAGTCTCTGGCGGCTCAAGATCCCTTTGATATTTTTCTCTATACTCCTTCCTGTAAGATTCATCGCTAAATAGTTCTTTATTGTATGCCAGGATCATCGTATTTGCTGAAAAAGGGAGTACATATGCCTCCTCACTAAACCAACCAATTTCTTTCCAACATTCCTGAAAGAGCTCTTTTTCAAAAGGAAAAATTCCATCTACAAGGCGATCTGGAAACTTTTTTCTTAACTCCCGAAGAGAAACAACATAATGATTTTCAATGTAATTCGCTAAAGCTGTGTTGTATTGCAGTATTATGTCGTATTCTCCGGTTCCTGTTGTAAGATCAAGATTTGCTTTTTGCACCATTTGGTCATAAGGCATTAAATCAAATTGTATTGGATACGGATATGCAGATGAAAGCTCTCTAATAGCTCTTGTTGTGGGGACATCCTCGGCAAGAATGCGGATTGGCCCTAATCCCTGAAGATTCCCCAGAGTTATAAGAGCAACAAAACCTACCCATTTAGCGGTCATTTCTCCCCCTTAATTTCATCTAAATAGAGATTTATATCAGTGAAGCTGGTAAAAATGCGAAAATCGACATGAGGATACTTTTTTGCCAATTCTTGTATTCGCTCCCCCTTTTCCAGGTCAAAATTCCAAATATACTGTATGAGAGTCCAATTAATGCCATTTAAACATCCGCTATCACATGGTGTTTTCCACGTTCTAAATAACCTTTTCAATATTCTCCATATACAAAGAAGCTTTGAAAAACGAAGATAGATCACGCAGTCTGATTTTTCAAATCTCTTCTCTAATGTGGAAAAAGAACACCCTTCAATAATCCAGAACTCTCTGGCAAGAATATCATCTTGAATTGCTAAAAATTCGGCCTTATCCCGTTTTTTATTACCGATAAACTGATACCTATCCAAATGCTCCACCGAAATGCCGAGTAGCTTTCCGAGCTGCATAGCAAATGTTGACTTGCCACTTCCTGGCAATCCAATAACAGCAATTTTTTTAGGCATTTTTTGATTCACAAAACAGACCTTGATTGACCCAATAAGTACTTTTGCTTGATTATACCACCAAAATAGTTCAATTGGAAGGCTCTTGGATTGTTAAAAAAGATTATTTACAGATATAACATAGTGTCCAAGTTTGACAAAAAGTCAATTTTCCGACAAGATACTTATTTATAAATAATTAGGAAAAAATGAAAATTTACCGCTTGGAACAACTACTCGAAGTTCAAGACGTTGGATTTCTCATTGAGAGAATTGAAAAAGGCTTTTTAGCTTTTTCACAAGGAAAAGTTAACATGCCCCCTGTCTGTCATATGCAATTTTTTCAACCTCCGGGCGATTTACATATTAAATGTGCTTCTACGGCTGAAGAAGGCTGTTATGTGGTCAAAATTGCATCTTGTTTTCCTGAAAATTCTAAGTTAGGACTTTCTTCCATTCAAGGGATGATACTTTTGTTTAACCAAAGATCCGGAAAACCCGAGGTGTTATTTTTAGATGACGGATATCTCACTCATTTGCGGACAGCAATTGCAGGTGCAATTTGTGCCAAATATCTGGCCCCAAAAAATCCTCTGGCAATTGGAATAATTGGAGCTGGTCAACAAGCTAGATTTCAACTAAAACTTCTATCCTCTATCACATCTTGCAGAGAAGTTTGGGTATGGGCTCGTAATAAAGGCGAATGTGAAAAATATCAGCAAGATGAAACCTTAAAACATTTTGATATTCATATTGCCTCATCAGCTAAAGAAGTAGCAAAGCATTGTCGTTTAATTGTAACAACAACTCCCTCATCGGAGCCAATTCTTTTTGCAGATGATATTGTTAAAGGTACTCATATTACTGCAGTAGGTTCTGATCGTCCTGGAAAGCAAGAGCTCGACCCAGCGATTTTAAAAGCAGCGAATCGTATTATTGTGGATAGCCGCAAACAATGTTTCAATTATGGTGAAACATGTCACGCACTCAAAGCAGGAATGATCACCGAAGATATTGTTGATGAAATTGGCGAAATCATTGCCAGTGATAAGCAAAAACGTATCAGCGAATCTGAAATAACTGTTGCAGACCTCACAGGTTTAGGCATCCAAGACTTAGAAATAGCACTTGCCTTTAGAGAAGTATTAGAAAAAAAATGATTTCGATCATCCAAAACTTCCGGACGGTCATACTCTAATACGAGCTTTAATAGCCTCTAAAAGTTCAGGAAAGGTCTCTTTGTAGTAATCTCCGCCAAAGTGGCCTTGATCGGGAGATTCATAATAGTCGGTATTAAGATTATCTCGAACTATCTGGGCTTCTTCGATGGGGATCCAGGGATCGTTTCTGCCGGCAAATTGAATGATCCATTTTTGATTTTTCTTGATGGCATCCCAATTCCAGGGAGTATCAAAGTATCCGCTTAATTTTTCGGTTTCATATCCGAGATCGGTACAATAGGTCCCTATCAATGCTGACCCCAAAATTTTATGAGTTTCTGCATAGCGCATTGCAACAATTGCTCCCGAGGAATGCCCTATAATCATTGTGTTTTCATCAGGTTTTAGCCCATCAAGAAAAGGAAGCCAATAAGAGGCTCTGGCAAGCTCTGTATCAGGAAATTGTGGCGCATCTACTTGAATTCCTAGTTTCTCTAACTCTATTTTGAGATAAGGCAACCAATTATCTGTTGGCTTGCTATTCCCATTTCCGTGGATCAGAATTGCTCTCATTTCAAACTCCAACTTATAGCTTCATTAGCGTGCAATAGAGTTGTATCATACAAAGGGATGCTGACATTGCTTTCTTCTATGAGCATACCAAGTTCAGTGCAAGCGAGTAAAATAGCCTCAGCACCATTTTTGCTCAAGTCTTCTATCATCCAAATTAATTTGTCTTTTGATTGGGGAAGGAACTTTCCCTGACAGAGCTCATCATAAATAATTGAGTCAAGATGTTTGCGATCTATCCCGCTGGGAAGGGCAACTTCGATTCCAAACTTGTCCTTAAGGCGCTTGGCATAAAATCCATCCTCCATCGTAAATTGGGTCCCCAGCAATCCAACTTTTCGTATCTGCTTGTTTCTCAAAATATTACCAGCTGCATCTGCTATATGTAGAAAAGGTATCGTAATAGCCTGTTCAAGGGTGGGGGTCACCTTATGCAAGGTATTACAACAAAGAATTATAAAATTAGCGCCACCCTCTTGAAGAGTTTTAGCTGCATGAGCCAATTCATCACCAACCTCATTCCATTTTCCTTGTCGCTCAAGATCTACAATCGGTTCATAGTTAAGACTATAAAGAACAACTCGTGCTGAATTCAATCCTCCAAGCTTTTTGCGCACTGATTGGTTCAACAATTTGTAATATAGAGCCGTTGATTCCCAACTTACACCACCTATCATGCCAATCATTTTCTGTCCCATAAAAACCTCATGCTTTAAAATATCGTAGTATATAGCGCAGCAATGCCAAATACTCCGATAATTATTCCGGCCATGCGATTGATCCATCGCATCACATTATCGCTTACTTTTTTCCGGAATAAAGTGACTCCCTCGCTTAGCAATAACCACCAAGCTGCAGAACCTAAAAACACACC
>CAZKFL010000002.1:86709-107848 GCA_964552055.1 uncultured bacterium | reverse complement strand
AGAGCGCACCAGAGGCGCAGAGAACGCTGAGAAAAAGCTAATTTTTCTTATTTGCTTTTTTTTGCAATAATCCAATTATAATACGCATATAAATAACGGGGCGTAATATACTTTTTTATATTTCTCCGTGACCTCAGCGTCTCTGCCGCTTGGGGCTTGCCTCAAGCCTCTGCGCTGATGAATTTTGAGAAGCTTTTATACTAAAAAGAGTTAATAAAAAACCTAAAGTCGAGTCTGTAGTAAAATTTTTTTATTTTTTTTTTACTCTTTTCAAAAATAGGGGAAATAGGGTTTAATAGCTTCCCTATGGGAAAGATAATTTTTAATGATGATGAAGAAGCTGAGGTTTGCGAAGGCGAATCAATCAAAGAGTGCTGTGAGGAGGCGGGGATTCCGTTTGCTTGTGAAGAGGGACTTTGTGGGACTTGTGTGATTGAGGTTGTTGAAGGAATGGAAAATCTCACCGAATTTACTCAGGAGGAGAAAGACTTCCTTGGTGATGAGGGTTGCGAGCGTTTGGCTTGCCAATGCAAAATGAAGAAACACGGTAGGGTAAAGGTAAAGTTTTAATATGATCACAAAAGAGATGACAATTGCAGATATTTTGGGCAAATGGCCTGAAAAAAGCCAAAAACTTGCTCAAGAAATGACAAATCACGGACTTCACTGTGTTGGTTGTGGAGCCGCTACATGGGAAACCTTGGAAACAGGGATGCTAGGTCATGGAATGCAAGATGCTGAAATTGAGTCTCTTACAAGTATATTAAATGAAATTTTATTGCAGAAGACTGATCTAACTACGATAAGTCTTACAAAAAGAGCTGCAGATAAGTTTATAGCGCTTTGCAAAGAAGAAGGGCTCTCTAAGTACGCTTTACGATTTGGCGATCAGCCAGGAGGCTGTAGTGGCTTTGAATACGTCCTTGACTTTGCGGAAGATATCACCCCTGAAGAGACTCTCTTTCTCTCTAATGGCGTTGAAATCCACGTAGAAACAGAGGCAGTTCCAAGACTACTCGGAGCAGAAATTGACTTTTATGACGGATTAAATGGGGCTGGCTTTAAAATTAGCAACCCAAACGTCAGAGGCTCATGCTCTTGTGGAAGCTCCCAAACCTATTAAACGCTCACTTGCGCAAAATTTTCAGTACTGCCCGTTTTTAGAATGTGGATAGTTCTATTCCACCAATATTCTGAATATCGGTTTCTCTTTTGCCCTGATCCATGCTTGTAGTTTAAGGTCTGAGTAGCTGTACTTCTATCAACATATTTAAGCCCGCTATCGGCTAGTTTGATATCAGTTGCATCTTCTGGAGGCTTTAATTCATCTATGATTTTTTGACATAATTTTATAATTTTGGCTGTATGTGAAAAATTAGCAGGAAAAGGCATTTCATGGCCACTATCGTCTTTTAGAAGGATAAAAACGTCCATTTTTCTTCCATTAGGTAGGGTAACTTGACCAATTTTGTGCTCTAATCTGCTGGGCGTTGCTGCTAGGGCTGGTGGTCCTGCTATATGTGTTGCGCTAGTGCTACAGCCGTCTCCAGGTGCTCCTGGATATCCTCCAGCGGGTGCTCCTGCGCTCTGATATGGTGGTCCTGATGGTCCTGATGGTCCTGATGGTCCTGATGAATCCATAAATACTCCTATAATAAAAGATAGTTATTAGTCTATATTATAGCAAATTCTTTAATTTCATTCAATAAAATCATATTTTTATCAAAACTGTGCATTATAATTATAATTATGTTATAATGATACCTGAACAAAGCAGGTTTATTATGGAAAGGACAGTATCAGGACCGGTGTCAGGAGTGAGATTTGAAAGAACTCTCCCTTCTCCTCGAGCTGGAGTTATGGGTAAAATGAGCAGTGGAGCTCAGTGCTCAAAGCCTATTGATCTTTTTGGTAATGGTCCTTCTACAATTTCTTTTCTTGCTCGTGTTGCGGCTCCTATTACGGGACTAGATAACTCAGGCGGAAAATTCAATGCAGGTTTCGGTATTACTTCGGTTGGTAGTGTTGTTAGTGGCTATTTCGGCTATGGAAATGCAAAGAGCGCTTACGAAACTGCTAAAACGGTAAATGATGTCGCTGGGATGGAATTTGCAAAGATGGATATGGCTAAATCGGCTGTTGAAGTTGGGACGGGTGTGGTTATTGCTGGAGTAAGGACACTCACTCTGACTGGCCTTGAGACCGCTAATAAAACAGGAAAAGTTGCTGCATCTGTTCTGGGGAATATTGCAACTGTAGGTTTTGGAGCGCTTTATTTGTTTCAGTTTGTGCGCTCTATTAAAGAATTGCTTCCCGTGATTTCTTTTTCTAACATGCTTGATAAGAGAGGGATTGAAGATCGTTATACTTTTTTAGAAGCTCATGCTTGGTTAGCAAATGGTGCTGAGTATAGAAAAAATTTTGGCGCTAATTCTCTATCTCTTACTATGATTAAAGAGGGTAAATCTGCTGGTGATGTTGTAGCGCAAGCAAAAAAAGACATTGCAGCTGTTAAGAGAAAACACTATTTGATGCTTTTTGCGACAGCGATTGCGATTACAGGCTTTGTATTAACAACGATATTCTCAGGTGGAACTGTTTTTGTGGCAGGGGTTGTAATGATGCTAACAGTAACTTTGATTACGTCTGCGTTAGATACTAAAAAAATGGTTGAAAACTTCAAGAAATTTAGAGGGCCCATCCCACTAAAAGAAAGACGAGTTATGGCAATTCACTTAGCATTGACGATTGCGTCTGTTGCGGCTGGCGTTGTCTTTGCAGGTGGAGGAGCTATGCTCACTCTTGCAGTTGCTGTCGGATCAATGATGATAGGCGCTCAAACTGGTGGGATGCTCTATTTATGGAAGAAATCGGTGACAGAAAATGAGAGCTATGTCAATCTTCCACATTATGATCTCAAAACTAGAGAACTTTCTTATATACCTAGCCTCTGAAAGGGGGCTTAGTCAAAATACGTTAAAAGCGTATGAGTCTGATATTCGGCTATTTTTTAAATGCTCTCTACCAATTTCTGAGGAAGGACTCCTTTCTTTCTTAGAAACCTTAAATGCAAATGACTATCATGAAAATTCCATTGCGCGGATTTGGATATCTTTAAAGCTTTTTTTTCGGTATTTACACAAGAATGGACACGTTAGCTCCAATCAGTTTCTTTTTTGGGAGAGTCCTAAATTAAAAACGGTATTACCAACTGTATTGACTGAAAAAGAAGTAAATCAAATGTTAGACGCATGTGATAATCTGTTTCATTTAGCTATAATAGAGTTTCTCTATGCAACAGGAATTAGGGTTTCAGAGCTTTGTAATTTGAACTTATTTGACGTGGATGAAGCAGTTGTGAGAGTTAAGGGAAAGGGCGGGAAGGAAAGAGCTCTTCCGATTGCAAAAAGAACAGTGGAAGTATTAGATCTATATTTATTGGACCGAAGGGAAAACGAGAAGGAAGATCCACCTCTTTTTATCACAGAAAGAGGAAAACGAATTAATAGGCAGTTTGTTTGGGCCCTTGTAAGAGAGTATGCGGAAAAAGCAGGTATTGAAAAAATTGTTTCTCCTCATACACTAAGGCACTCATATGCGACGCATCTTTTAGAAAATGGCGCTGATCTAAGAATTATTCAAGAGCTTTTAGGGCACTCAAATATCGGAACAACAGATCGGTATACCCACATTTCAACAAAACACTTGAATGCTGCCTTTCATAAATTTCACCCAAGAGGTGATGTCACATGATTACTCTTCCGGAATCAGATGAAGGACTGCTTGCAGAATGTAGAGTTGACGCCTATAGAGCAAGTGGGAGTGGAGGTCAGCACATAAATGTGACAAATAGCGCCATTCGTCTAACTCATATACCAACAGGCATTGTGGTTACTTCTCAAAAAGAGAGGAGTCAATACCTGAATAAAAAAGAGTGTCTTCTAAAGCTTAGAAAGGCTGTTGCAAAACGCAATTATAAAAAACCTAAGCGAAAAGCTACCCGTATGCCGAGATCAGTCAAGCTGAAAAACAAAGAGACAAAACTAAAAGCCTCCAGCAAGAAGCAATCCCGCAAAAAACCTGAATCCGACTAGATAAATTACCAAGAGAGCTCTGTGGTGAATAATTTTACAAGGTGTTGATTTTTTGGAGGAGGAGATCGCGCGTGATTGCTGGGTCAGCTTTTCCTTTGCACTCTTTCATCACTTGGCCGATGAGGTATTGGAGCGCTTTGTCTTTACCCGCTTTATAATCGATGATGGATTCTTGATTGAGGCTTAAGATTTTGTCAACAATTGGCTCAATGAGCGTTGATCCTGTCATAGGAAGGTAGTCGGGGTTCTCTGCTACGATTTGTTTGGGAGATCTGCCAGGAAAGTTTAACATGTCATCTGCAACAGATTTTGCAATTCTTCCTGTGATGGTTCCTTCTTCGATGAGGTTTGAGAGTTCTGCGATCTGTTTTGTATCGATACCTATTTGAAGAAGTGTTTTTCCGCTCTCTTTGATCCGTCCAATAAATTCAACGGTTAGCCAGTTGCAATAGGATTTAGGGTTTTTTGCAATTTTCAGCCCTTCTTCGAAATCATTACAAAGAGTTTTGTCATCGACAAGAAGCTGCGCTGAGTAACGGCTGAGTCCTAAAATTTCAACATATCTTTGGAATCTTGCACGAGGAAGTTCAGGAAGTTCTGATTTGATATCATCAATAAATTTTCGAGTTAATACAAGTGGCGGTAGATCAGGTTCGGGGAAGTAGCGGTAGTCATCGGCAGATTCTTTTGTACGCATGAGAATGGTTCTTCGTTTTTCTAGGTCAAAACGGTATGTGCCGCTAATGATTTTGCTTCCCGGATTGTTTTCATAAAACTCAATTTGTCTGTGAATTTCGGATTCAATTGCTAGCTCCATATTGAAAAAGGAGTTCATGTTTTTGATTTCCGTTTTTGTGCGAAGTCCTGTTTCTCCCTTTTTTCTGACAGATATATTTGCATCCATTCGGAAATGACCTTCTTGCATATTGCACTCAGAAGAATCAATATACTCGAGTATTGCTTTGACTGCGGCGCCATACGAGGAGGCGTCTTTAGCAGAGTGCATACATGGCTCCGAGACAATTTCAAGAAGAGGAGCCCCACTACGATTGAAGTCAACACCTGTAAATTCAGGGAAGTGAATCAGTTTTCCGGCATCGTTTTCAAGGTGTGCGTGGTGGATTTGGAATGTTTTTGTTTTGCCTTCAACTTCCGTAATGATCTCTCCGCCCGTTACGATGGGTTTATAAAACTGAGTGATTTGATAGTTGAGTGGACAGTCGGGATAAAAATATGATTTTCGATCAAAAAGACTTACTAAGTTAATTTCGGCATCTACTGCTAACCCAAATGCTGTGGCTTTTTTGACGGCTTCGTGGTTAATTACTGGAAGAGAGCCCGGTTGTCCAGTATTTAGGTAGTCTAGATTGATGTTGGGTTCATCGCCAAATTGGTTAGGAGCTTCTCCAAACATGAGTGATTTGCTATTTAATTGCGCATGGATTTCAAGCCCAATAACGGCTTCCCAATCTTCATAATAACTCATGAGATCTCCTTATCAAAAATGGGTGGGAGATTTTTATGGAAGCTTGTAGCATTTGCAAAATGGTGTGCAAATCTTAGAACTCTTGCATCTTTAAGAATAGGGCCTTGAAGTTGCATTCCAATAGGCATTCCATTTTTAGCAGGGGCAATTGGCAGACTTAACGCTGGAATTCCTGCAAGGTTTGCAGAGATAGTGAAAATATCTTGCATATACATTTTTACGGGGTCTACAATCGATCCTAACTTAAAAGCTGTTGTGGGCGTAGTGGGAAGCGCAATCATATCACACATTTCAAATGCTTTTTTATAATCTTGAATAATGAGCGCACGAACTTTTTGAGCCTTTTTATAGTAAGCATCTTGATAGCCAGCAGAAAGAACGTAGGTTCCAAGAAGGATGCGCTGCTTTACTTCTGGTCCAAATCCAAGCCCGCGCGAAAGTTCGTAAATTTCATCCAATGTCTTAGCATTTGGCGCTCTAACTCCATAGCGAATACCGTCGAATCTCGCAAGGTTTGTAGATGCTTCTGCAGTAGCTAGTATGTAGTAGACAGGGATTGAGTATTTAATAAGATCGAGATTGATCTCTATTACATTTACTCCAAGAGATTTGTATACATTTAGAGCATCTAGAAAGGAGTTTTTAATCTCCTCATCGATATTTTCGAGAAGACCATAGGGGACGCCTAGAGTCTTTCCTTGGATAGAAAGTTTTAACTCATTTAGATACGCTTCGCTTGAATTGGGAATGCTTGTTGAATCGTGTGGGCAATGATGCGCGATTACTTCTTGCATAAGTGCAATGTCTTCTACAGACCTTGCAAAAGGGCCGATTTGATCAAGTGAAGAACCAAAAGCGACGAGGCCAAACCGTGAGACTCTTCCATAAGTTGGCTTAAATCCATATAGGTTGCATAGGGCAGCTGGCTGTCTGATGGATCCGCCTGTATCAGAACCAAGTGAAAGAGGGGAAAGCATGGCTGATACTGCAGCAGCGCTTCCTCCGGATGAACCACCTGGTGTGCACTCTAAATCCCATGGATTATAACTTTTTTGGTAGGAAGAGTTTTCTGTGGAAGAGCCCATTGCAAATTCATCCATATTCGATTTGCCAAGGATAATTCCATCTGCTTTCTCAATTAAGGTTGTAATGGTTGCATCAAATGGGGCTTCATAGTTTTTCAGAAACTTTGAAGCGCAAGTGGTTTTTTCCCCTTTTATATGCATGTTGTCTTTTAGGATAATGGGAACGGCTCCAAGTTTTCCGATAGGCTCTTTTCTTTGGAGTTTCAGATCTAATTCATGTGCTTTGGAGAGTGCCCTTGTCTCTAAAAGAGATAGTAGGGATTGAATCTTTGGTTCAAAAGCATGAATTCTGTTTAAAAAATAGCTCGTAATTTCAACGGCTGACACCTTTTTATCGAGAAATAGAGCATTTAATTCAGTTGCATTTTTTTTATACACTTAACCTACTCTTCCTTAATAACGGGTGGGACTTTCAACATTCCTGCAATTTTTTCAGGTGCTTGCTTTAAAAACAACTCTCTTGAGAATAGGCGCTCTGCAATATCTTCTCTAAGAGGGGCTTGCATCCCTTCAAGAACATGGCAGCATGGCTCTATATTCGATGTGTCAACTTCGTTTAAAGTTGCAACAGAACTCAAAATATTCTGCAAATTCTTCAGTAAATTAACTTCTTCATCATCAGTAAGTTGAAGTTTAGATAGTCTTTTTAGGGCTTTAAGTTCGGCTTCGTTTATCATAAGGAAAAGTCTATTCGGTTTCTTTGTTGTTGTCAATAATGGTCTTTGCATTTTAAGTTACAGGTATAACAGGAGGACGTTATGAGTATTTTTAAGTACATTGTTAAGTTTTTAGTAGTAATTGGGGCTCTAGAAGTGGGAATTATGGGAGCTACTAATTATGATGTCATCAGTTCAGTGTTTGTTATGCACCCAATGGCCCCAAGAATCATATTTATTGTGATTGGATTAGCCGGGGTGTTGTCACTCATTTGTTTAGTAAGATGTTGCTGTGGGTGTAAAGATGGCGGCAAAAAGGGCGGCGGCTGCAGCAGATAAAGTTTGTGTAATTTAAAAGTTTAGCTTACAATCGGACAGCATGAAAATAAATAAGTTTGCTGTTCGATTGCTCATTAATAGCCAGAAAGACGCAATCTATTCTTGGCATTTGCAAAGGACGTGCTTTTCTAGATCTCTTCCGTCATGGGAGAGAGCAACTGTTCTTTCAACTGAAGAATTGCCTGGACGTCAAGTTAGAGTGCATGTTTTATTTCAACGGCCCTTTTTCCGAAAGATTAAGGCAGTATTTCGTATTCATTATCCTATAGGCGGTCAGCTGATTCGCATTAAGGAGGAGGCAGGCACTGTAAAAACTCTTGATTTTCAAATTGAGATAAAGTCGCTTGGCGAAAATTTATACGAGCTTTTAGAAAGAGTTGACTACACACTCAGTTGGCCTTGGGTTTTTCCTTCATATAGAAGAAAGAGATACGAAAAAAGGTTTCAGCGATTTTTTGAATATAAACACGAGATGATGATTCGGGATCTTGAGATGCTAAAAAATCCTGTAAAACCTTTGAAAATTTTAGTGAGTGGAACGAAAGGGTTGATTGGATCTAATTTGACCGAGCTTTTGATGACAATGGGTCATGAAGTTTGGAGTCTTGTTCGCAGTGAAGAGGATGTTAAGTCGGGTCGTGATATTTTCTTCAATACTGAGACAGGAGAAGTGAATAGAAGTGAGCTAGAAGGTTTTGATGCTGCCGTTCATTTATGGGGAAAAAGTATACAAGGATCTTGGACAAGAAAGAATAAACAGGAAATGTTAGAGAGCAGGACAGAAACGACAAGGCAGCTTTCTAAAATTTTAGCAAGTTTGCAGAGTCCCCCAAAGGTTTTTTTGTGTGCTTCTGCAATTGGCTATTATGGGGATCATGCAAATCATATATTAGATGAGCAAACAGCGCCGAATCCCCATTCCTTTTTAGGTGAAGTGTGTAAGGCTTGGGAGAGCGCTTCAGATTTCTTAAAGGTACATGGAATACGTGTAGTCCACCTTAGATTCGGTGTAGTCCTCAGTTCAAAGAAAGGAGCTCTTCTTGAGCTTGTAAAATTAATTCGAAGAGGTTTCGGTGGTATTCTTGGTACAGGTGATCAGTACATGAGCTGGATAGCTATAGATGATGCCTCGCTTGCTATTTATCATGCCATTTTGCACTCTGAATTAAACGGCCCCATAAACGTAACTTCCCCAAACCCGCTAAAAAATTGTGAGTTTAGCAAAAAAGTCTCCTCTTACTTGCAAAAGCCTTTAGGTCTGAGTATCCCCGCAAGTGTTTTGAGATTGATCAAAGGTGAAATGGCTGATGAACTTCTCTTGACTTCCGCGCGAGTGCTTCCCAAAAAACTTCTCGAAAGTGGTTTTGAATTTCAATACCCGACGCTTGAGAAAGCCTTGCATCATTTAGTTTTGTGAAATTGTCTTGAATAAATTTATAAGTACATCTAAAATTTATTTTTTTATGGAGCATTTCTTCTTGAAAATTGCCTTAAGTTTTTTTCTCATTTTGTCTTCTACACTTTTCGGAGCAAAAGTTGGGCTAATCATAATGGCAACAGGAAAATACACTGTTTTTATAGATCCTCTTATTGATTCAGCCGAAAAATATTTTTGCAAAAACCATGATGTAACTTATTTTGTATTTACGGATGGCTACATAAGGCCAAGAGATAATCTCATCTCTATCTACCAGGAAAGACTTGGTTGGCCTTATGACACAATGTGTCGCTATCATGTTTATCTTAAAAATCATGAAATGTTAGAAACTCAAGATTACCTGTTTGCATGCGATGCGGATATGCTTTTTGTAAGTAGCTGCGGAGATGAAATATTAGGAAAGAGAGTAGCTACACTCCATCCTGGATTTTTTGGTAAGCCGGGTCCACATAATGAAACCGACCATAGATCAAAAGCGTATATCCCAAGGAAACTTCGAAAGAACTACTATTGTGGTGGATTTTATGGAGGAACAGCAAAAGAAGTGCTAAATATTGCAAAGACCAATGCAGCATTCATAGACCACGATCTTGCTGCTGGTATTGTAGCAAAATGGCATGACGAGAGCCATTGGAATCGGTATTGCGTAGATCATCCTCCAACAGTCATATTATCGCCTTCTTATTGTTACCCGGAAAACTGGGATTTGCCTTGCAAGAAAAAACTACTTGCTCTTGACAAAGATCACAAGGAATTTCAGAAATGATACGTAAAATTTTAGAAGTTATAGTAATTGCGCTTTTTCTGATTTGCATATCTTTGTATGCAGCATGGCCGGCTTCTGAAAAGTCTATCGTAGTCATAATACCATCTTACAATAATGCAAAATATTGTGAAGGAAACCTTGATTCAATACTGAGTCAAAAATACACAAATTTTCGAGTAATTTACATAGACGATAGATCATCAGATGGTATGAGTCGAATGGTAGACGACTATCTTCAAAGACGTGAAGTTGATTTTTTATCAATTGATTTTGCAGAAGGCCTTGGCAGTGATATTCCTGATGTAACCGAGCAATTTGAACGCGAAGTAAATAATGAGAAACATTTCTTTACTCTAATCCACAATGTCAATCGTGCTGGTGCGCTAGCGAATATTTATCGGGCTATAATGAGTACAGATGATTCGGATGTGATCGTTCTTGTTGACGGAGATGATAAGCTCTCTGATAAAAAGGTGCTGCAAAGAGTAAACGAGTCCTATAGCGCAAAAAAAGAAGTCTGGCTTACACATGGCAAATTAATTGAGCATCCAACAGGAGAGTGTAAATGGAGCATCCCAGTTCCTGAGGAGATCGTTAAGAGAAACGCATTTAGAGAGTTTAGATGTCCGTCTCATTTGCGAACTTTTTACTCATGGCTATTTAAGAAGATTGATCTAAATGATTTGCTTTATCAGGGCGAATTTTTTCCTATGGCATGGGACATGGCGATCATGTATCCGATGATTGAGATGGCAGCTGATAAGCACGTATTTCATTCTCGAGTAAATTACATTTATAATATTGCAAATAATCTCAATGATAACAAAGTAAACGCAGACTTGCAAAATGAACTCGACCGTATAATTCGTAATATGCCGCCTTATCAGCCACTTAATTAACAGGAAAAAACTTATGAGAATCTTCTTCACACTATTTGCGTTCTGCACTCTTTTTTCTGCAGAAAAACCTATGGTAGTAGTTGTTCCATCGTATAATAACCTGAAATATTACAAAGCAAACCTTGATTCGATTTTTAGTCAAAAATATGAAAATTTCCGCGTAATTTATGTCGATGATTGCTCAAGCGATGGCATGAGCCCTCAAATTGAAAAGTATTTGGTAGAACACCAAATTGACTACATATTAGTTGACTTTACCCCACTTTCTTCAGAAACTCCCGTAGAAACAACTGCTCGATTTGCCGAAGAAATAAACGAGCAGCCTCGTTTCTTTACTCTTGTTCGCAATACCGTAAGAGGCGGCCCTCTCACAAATATCTACAGAGCCTCAATGAGCACAGAAGACCACGAGATCATAACACTTGTAGATGGCGATGATAGTTTTTCGGATGATGAGGCTCTTAAACGAGTTAACGCAGCTTATTCCGGTAAAAAAGAAGTATGGCTCACTCATGGCACATTGATAGAAGATCCAAATGGCGGTGCCACCTGGTGCGAGGCTATCCCTAAAAAAATTATCAAGCAGAATGCTTTTAGAGAGTTTAAATGCCCTTCCCATCTAAAGACTTACTATTCATGGTTAATGAAAAAAATAGACATCAATGATTTGCTTCATAATGGCGAATTTTTCTGGGTATGTGGCGACATGGCCATCATGTTGCCCATGATTGAAATGACAGGTGCAAGACACGCATTTTTAAAACAAATTAATTATAAGTATAACATGATGAATGAGATCAACGAAAACAAAGTGAATAAGCAATTGCAAAATGACATCGATTTTCTCATTCGCCATAAAGAGCGTTATAGCCCTCTAGCAGATTTTGAAGTTCCTGATTTTATGAAGAGGACTAAGTGAGGCTGTTTCATTTAAGTATGTTAGCTGTTTTCTGTCTTTTGTATGGTGGTCTTTGTGCTGAAAAGAAAATTGCTCTTCTTTTTCTGATAAGAGACGATTTAAATCATTCGAATGTTTTGAAATCTCTACTTGTTGAATCCGCTCATAAAAGCGAGTTTACTATCTATATTCCTGATTTCCCTAATCGGAAAACTCAAAACTCAGGTTATTAATATTGAATTATCATTTTAGGGTTTATGAACATTTTATCATGACCGCGATTGATCATCATCGCATGAAAAGTAACGTGTTCGCAGCAAACAGGGAAGTCATAGCCACCTGAATTTATCCTCCAATTAATTGCATCATCACTGTTGCTAATTCTGATAAGGGAGTGAGTTGACTTATCTTCGTTTAAGTATTTTAAAACTTGCCAATGATTCGTGTTGCTTGAGATGAAGTTCTTAACAAATATCTCTAATTCATCAGTAACGGTTCCTGAATAATAGCAATCTTTGATAGAGTTTCTTTTGTAGATGCCAAGCCCTCCAAAAGCGGAATAAACAGCCTTCAACTGATTTTTTTTATTTAAATTTAAAGAATGTGTTGCTAATGATGACCACCATTCATTACCTAAAAGTTCGGGTCCCAAAGGCATGACACCATCTCTTAATGCGTACTGATCATAATATTTCCCCTGGCGGTCAATGCCATTAGCGAAAATTGCATCCCATTCAATCATTTGTGTTAATGAATCGCAAATACCTTTAATGCTGTACCCATTAGCAAAGTCCATATCAAGCATGAATACATATGTATAGTCATCCAAATGTGATTCTAGAGCCTTTTTCATAACTATATTACGCCCGTAAGCGATGATTTCAGTTCGAAAAGGTACGTTTTCAAAAGTATGAGAGATCGCCAATGAGTAAAGCTCTTCTTTTGAAAAACTTTCCGATGTTATGTCAACGTTAGAGTTGCGCTCAGCCCATTTATTGAGAATACTTACCGTGTTGTCAGTAGAGTTGTTTTCATATATAAATACTTTGTAGTCTGAAAAGAGCACCCCGATTTTTTCAATTGATTGAATAACTGCAGGAAGTGGTTTTTCAACATTTTTACAAGTACCACAAATGATTGCTTTTTCAGAAAATTTTGGGTGAGCTATACCAAGTTCTGGTACGGTTAACAACATCAGTAAAACAAGAATAGATTTCATTATGGACCTCTGATTCAACAAAAGGGAAGGTTACTAGATAAAAATATATTAATCAATAAGATCTAAGGCTGTTTTAATAACATTGCAAGTAGTTTGTTTCTAGGTGTTTAATGAAAATTTTCTTGCGGCTAAGTAAAGCACGCGTTTTAAAAGTTAATTATGACTTGTAAAATTAACTGCGTATATCTATTTTTAAGTGTAAGAATAAATGATAAATATTAGTTAATTAATTGAAAATTAAATGAATTAAGCTGCAAGTCGGTGTAGTTCAAAGGGAAAGGGGAGATGAGTCAGTATATTAAGTTGTCGAGAGGGGTGATTGCGGCCTTTTTGGGGCTCATGCTTGTGGCGCAGCCGATGAGCGCAAAGCTTTCTGATCATTTCTCATTTTTGGGAGTGAAGCAGGCTGATGATGCGAAGTTTAAGGATTGGAAGAAGGCTTCTTCGAAAGAAGGTAAGTGCAGCGCAAACTTTCCAAAGGCGCCAGAGTATATTAAGCAAAAAATTCCAATGAAGAATGATGAAAAAGAGCTTCAGTATCATGTATATGTATCTGACTATGAAAGAAAAGCTGTGTTTATGATGTTGATTGCTGAATATCCAGGAGAAGTGAGTGGCGAGAATGCATCGAAAAATTTAGAACATTTTTTAAGTACGCTTCTTGCGCAAAATGCTAGTAATAAGCTTCTTTTTGCTGATTTAGTGGAGGTAGGTGGTTTTCCTGGGATGGATTTTTTCATTCAGTCAGATCAGATCTATTTTAAAGGTCGGGCTGTACAGGCAAATAACACGTTATATCTTTTGGCAATGGAGTGTGAAGTAGTGAATTATTCAGAAGATCATTGTCAGTATTTTATAGAGTCATTTCAGTTAGATCAGTAAATCAGACGCTGTTTTAAAGTGGGTCTTTGCAACGAAGGGAAGTTTTTCTCTACCAAAAGTAGATAGAAACTTTCTTCCGGCAGCAATGACCTCTTTACTTGCCCCTTTTGGCAAAATCATTCCATAATCTTCTGAAAGTTTTTCAATGCCCGTTACAAAAGCATCTCTAGCTAAGATGGATGCGGCAGCAATAACTGGATCTGATTCACCCTTATGGCTTTGCGTTAAATTCATTTCAAGCTTCTTTCGAGCAAGGGCATTTTCTACTACATGTTTGCCTGCAAATTGATCAATATTTGCTTTGTTGCATCCAGTTTTCTTATGGAGCGCTTCAATTGCTGTTGCATGTCCCCAGGCAAGAAGCGTGTTAAGATTTTTAAATTTGCTGTAGAGCTCATTGTATTTTTCCGGAAAAAGAATAATGCATTCGTATGAGCACCTTGATTTGATCACTTTGGCTATTTTTCTTATTAGGGGATCGCCTAGTTTTTTAGAGTCTTTGACCCCATTTTTTATAAGATAGTCAATATCATCACCTGTTGCATAAACGCCAGCTATACAAAGAGGGCCAAAAAAATCGCCCTTTCCCGCTTCGTCAATACCAATTCGGGGGGTTTTGTCAAAAGATGCTGATGGATAGGAATAATCAAAAGACTTGAGAATTTCAGGTTCGAGATAGAATTTGATGAGAGAATCCTTATCCTTTCCTTGGACAACTATTTTTCCTGATTGATAGAGAGTAAGGGAAATGCCTTCTTTCTTTGCTGCAAAAATAGAATACGGCGGAACAGTAAAAACAAAGCCTTGAGAAAGAAGGTGCTCTTTTATTTGATCAGTTAATGCAAGGTCGATCTCAGCTACAAATGAGTCATTCATACTTGAAGATTATAGCAAAGATTGCAGATATTGTCTATTTGATATAGAGTTGAAAAGAGTGAGGTGTAATTTATGATTACTGATGCGAAAAAAGTTGGTGAAATATTTCGAGTTCGAAGAGAGGAAAAGAAAATCTCTCTTAGGGAAGTCGAAAGTTTTACTTCCATTCGTATGAACTATTTAACTGCAATTGAAGAAGGGGCTGTTGAGAAATTTCATTCACCAGTTTACTTATATGGTTTTATGAGACAGTACGCTGCAATGATTGGGCTTGATATGGAAAAAATGACAAGAGATTTTCCTGAGGTGTTTAAATTACAAAGAGAAAAGCATGATTTTGCCTATGGAATTGGCACGCTTGAAATGCGAGGAAATTCGTCTCACGGAATCAAGTGGGTTCCAAATTTATTATGGGCAGGTGGAATTGCAGTTACTCTCTTTCTTGCGTGGTGGCTTGCAAAAAAATTAGGTCTTTTAGCTTGAAGAGGAGGCATGGGGATGCTTGATTCAGTCGGTGATTTTCGCATACTAAAAGTGATAGGTGAAGGTCCTTTGGGGGCTCTATATCTGGGAGAGCATAAGTTTTTAAAAAAACGTTTCGCCCTCAAAATGCTTCCAAAAGAATTGGCAAACGATCCTTTGTTTATCTCTTCTTTTGAAAAAGAAATTGGAAAAATTGCTTTATTAGAACATATCAACCTTGTTAAAACTCACACAGTCTCTAAAGATGGTGATACATATTTTCTTGTAACGGATTATATTTCAGATAATTTTGGTGAAGGGTTAAATCTATCCCAATATTTAGGCTCACTCAAAGGTAGGCTTTCAGAAAAAGAAATTGTGTCTATTCTAAAACAAGTTGCTTACGGTCTTGATGCTATTCATAAACAAGGTCTTTCCCACGGCTCTTTAAAACTGAGTAATATATTGGTTGGCAAAATAGAAGATGGAATACCTCATCTCTATTTAAGTGACATGTCCTTGAATACAATTCTTGGCCAGGGGATGATACTTACCAAAATGTACCAAGTAATTGCTAAAGCGTTAAGTGTTGATCAGACAATTACAGGTTTAGAAAGTGACACCCCTTATACGGAAAAACGAGGTGATCTAAAGATTTTAACAAAATTGCAAAGATCATTTCTTCAAAGTTACGCATTTTTAGCGCCAGAGCAAAAACTTGGGGGCAATGAAGCATTATATGGACCTAAATCCGATGTATATTCGTTTGGTCTTTTAGCTTATTTTCTTTTAATGGGGTACATGCCGGAAGGTTTTTTTGTGATGCCTTCTGCGCAATTTTCTGATTTCCAATCAGATTGGGATCTATTAATTAAGGCGACATTGAAACAAAATCCAGCCGATCGGCCAGAAAACTTGGTTGATCTTATGGAAAAAATTCTTCCTAAAGAACTTGGTGAAATTGAACGAAACTTAAAAAGAGTTTCTCCAGTAAGGGAAGTAGATCCTATTAATGAAAAGGTTTATGCGCCTTCGAATGATAGAGTTAATAAGCCTGTAAGTGAAACGGTCTCTCAGCCTGTCCATGAAAGGATTTATGAGCCTAGCTATGCAGTTTCTGCAAGCCCAGAACCCTCACTTAAGCCAGTCATTCAACCTTCTGTTTTAAAAAAATTCGAGTATGAAGAAGATCCGGGCGCTATTTTTGAGACAAAGCTTACGGTAACTCAATACAAGCCCAAAGAAAAAGAAATTACGGATCAAGAGCCGATGCTGACAGAGATGATCGTTATTGAGGGCGGAGAGTACTTCCATGGCGATAATGCAGGAGCAAGAGATGAAAAGCCGCGTCATAAAATTGAGCTTGCAAGTTTTGCAATTGACATTCACCCGGTAAGTAATGAACAGTTTGTGAGATTTCTAGATGTAATGGGTTGTGAGAAAGATAGTAACAATCAAGATATGATTCTTCTTAAAGAGTCTCGCATAAAAAGATCTGGGGGAAGAATAACTATCGAGTCAGGGTATGCAAAGCATCCTGTTGTTGGTGTCAGTTGGTATGGCGCTAGGGCTTACGCTCATTGGGTTGGCAAAAGGCTTCCCACTGAAGCAGAATGGGAGATCGCTGCCTCCGGAGGATTTGAGGATAATCTTTATCCTTACGGCGTAGAAATTGAACGTTCACAGGCCAATTTTTTTAGCTCTGACACTACACCTGTTATGAGCTATCCGGCTAACGCTAACGGTCTTTTTGATATGGCAGGAAATGTCTACGAATGGTGCGAAGATTGGTATGGATACAACTACTACGAAATTGCGCTACAAGAGCCTTTTAATCCAAAAGGTCCTCAGCAAGGTGTTTACCGCGTTCTTCGTGGCGGCTGCTGGAAGAGCCTTAAAGACGATCTTCGTTGCTCCCACCGGCATCGCAACAACCCAGGCGCACTAAACCGCACCTATGGTTTCCGCTGCTGTGCCGACGCCCGCTAAAAGGCTGAGCCTAATTGTATAAAAAAATTTAGGTTTTCTTGTTATTTTATAATAATGCTTTTTCTGTTATAAATTTGGCATGAAATTATTAATTGCAAAGCCAAGAGGATTTTGTGCTGGGGTAGACCGGGCAATAGAGACTGTCGAAAAGGCGATAACGCTTTATGGTAAGCCGATTTGGGTAAAGCACCATATTGTACATAATCGTCATGTTGTAAAACGGCTTGAAGATCTTGGGGCCATTTTTATTGAGAATTTAGATGATGTTCCGATAGGTGCGCGGGTGATCTACTCGGCTCATGGCGTTTCACCAGAAGTTCGGGCTCATGCAAAAAGACGCAATCTTATTGAAATTGATGCAACCTGCGGGCTTGTCACAAGGGTCCATTCAGCAGCTAAGCGATTTTCAGAAAAAGGGTATCAAATTATTTTAATTGGTCATAAGAATCATGTTGAAGTGGTTGGGACTTATGGTGAAGCGCCTGCTCAGACAACAATTGTTGAAAATGTTGAAGATGTCAAAAAACTGCCATTTTCTTTAGATCATAAACTTTTTTATTTAACACAGACAACACTTAGCCTAGACGATGTCAAAGAAATTACGGAAGCCTTGCTGCTTAAATATCCTAAAATAGAGACTCTGCCAACATCATCTATCTGTTACGCAACAACCAATAGGCAGTTGGCCTTAAAAGAAATCACCTCAGAAGCAGATGTAGTCTTAGTGATTGGTGACCCAGCAAGTTCTAATTCAAATAGACTACGCGAGCTTGCAGAAAAAAGAAATTTACCAGCTTATCTTGTTAACTCCGCAGATGAAATTCAAAAATCTTGGTTACAAGGCATTCAAACCGTAGGTCTAACAGCCGGAGCATCAACCCCTGAAGAAGTCGTCCAAAACTGCATCCAGCGCCTTTATGATCTCGGCGTAACTTCAACCGAAGAAGTCATCTTTATCAAAGAAGAAGTCGTTTTTCAACTCCCTAAATTGTAAGAGTGGAGAGAAGTTTTTTGGTGTAATCATGTTGAGGATTACTATAGAGGGTTTCTGTTTGTTCAAGTTCAAGGATTCGGCCGTTTTGCATAACTGCTACCCTGTCTGTGAGATGTCTGATTAGGCGGAGATCATGAGAGATGAAGAGGTAGGTGAGGTGGAGTTTTTTTTGGAGATTTTTTAGCAGATCTATAATTTGATCGGTAGCCCTTAAGTCAAGTGCGCTAGTCGGTTCGTCACAGATCAAAAATTTTGGGTTTGGTGCAAGTGCTCTTGCAATGCCTACACGCTGTCTTTGTCCGCCGCTGAGCTCATGAGGGTATCTGTTTAAAAAACTTTGATCAAGGCCAACGAGTTCGATAAGTTCAAGGACTCTTTTTTTTTGTGACTCTCTTGTCCCTATCTTGTAGATGATTAGAGGTTCTTTTAAAATGTCTTTAACTAGCATATGTGGATCGAGGGAGCTATATGGGTCTTGAAAGATCATTTGTATTTCTTTAGGAGATTTATTTGTATAGGGTCTTTCCTTATAAGTGATTTTTCCGGCAGTTGGTTTTTGAAGGTTCATAAGAAGCAGCGCAAGTGTTGTTTTTCCGGATCCACTTTCTCCGACTATCCCAAAGGTTTCTCCTTCATCAATTTCAAAAGAGACATCTTGAAGGATTGGGGTTTTGTTATAGTAATGGGTAAGGCTTGATACTTTTATAAGTGGCGTGCAGGAAATAGTTTTTTCTTTAGAAAGAAATTCCCTTTCTTTTGGAATGTTTTCAGAAAGAGATCCGTTTTGCATGTTAAGGATACGGGTAGCAAAGCCTGTAATAATATTTAAATCGTGCGTAATGAAAAGGATGCTCATTCCAAGTTCTTTTTGGATTTTTTTCAAAAGATCTATAATTTGGATTCCAATTGTTGCATCTAGAGCGCTTGTCGGTTCGTCGGCTATTAAAATTTTTGGTGCGCATGCAAGAGCAATTGCAATCCCAACTCGTTGTCGCATCCCGCCAGAAAACTCATGGGGATAGCAGTTAAATTTTTCTTCAGGGTTTGCTATGCCGACCCAATTGAAGAGTTGAAGAGCTTTTTGGTGGGCGGTTTGTTTTGTCATTAGGGAATTATGCTTTAGAAAGCTTTCGATTACTTGGTTGCCAACTCTCATTGTAGGATTTAGGGATGTGAGAGAGTCTTGAAAAATAATTGCCACTTCTTTTCCACGATGATTTTCCAGTTCTTTCTTATTTAGTGTTAGGATATTGCGTCCATTATAGAGGATTTCTCCTTGAAGTGTCGCATTTTCAGGGTTAAGACGAGCAAGCGCTTTACCAAGTGTGCTTTTTCCCGATCCTGACTGGCCAATAATTGCTAAGCATTCACCCTCCCCTAATGAGAAAGTGATGTCCTTAAGTATATTCTCGTTATCAATATATAAGGATAAATCTTTAACGAAAAGTGTCATTGCTTGTTTCTTTGTTTGGGATCAAATGCATCTCGAAGGCCATCTCCAAGTAGATTAAAGGCTAGCATAGTTACGCTAATAAATGCAGCTGGAAAAAACAGTCTCCATGGATAGAAGGAAAGAGCTGATAAACCATCGCTTGCCATCGTTCCCCAGCTTGCAATAGGTGCCTGTACACCAAGTCCGAGAAAGCTTAAAAACGCTTCCGTAAAAATTGCTTGAGGAACTGTAAGAGTCATAGTTGTGATGATAGCGCCAAAAGAGTTAGGGATTAAATGTCGTATCAGTATCCTGGTTCTGCTTGATCCAATCGACCTTGCGGCTGTTATAAAATCGAGTTCTTTAAGGGATAGCATTTGCGCTCTTACGATTCTTGCCATATTAATCCACCCGGTAAGCGTCATAGCGATAATGATAGTAGATATGCCTTGGTTCATAATTACAGTAAGTAGAATTACGATTAAAAGATGCGGTAGAGAATGAAGCATGTCGGAAAAGCGCATCATTATTTCTTCTGTTTTTCCACCCAAAAGAGCTGCGATTCCCCCATAAAATACTCCCACAATCATATCAATAATAGCTGCTGAAATGCCGATAAAAAGAGAGATTCGAGCGCCCCACCAAATTCGAACAAAAATACTCCTTCCTAGTTCATCTGTACCAAAAAGATTGGTGAGAGATGGGGGCATATTCTTGTGAGCAAGATTTGTTTCATAGTAGGTGTGAGTGCTAAATGAAGGGCCAATAAAGGCAAAAATAATCAGCAGACTTAATAAAAAAAGACCGCACATTGTGGGTTTGTTTTTTTTTAATTCATCGAATAATAGCATCGCGTTTCCATAAATTATTTTTAATTCGAGGGTCTAAAATATAAAACAGTAAATCTGATAAAAAAATGGTAAGCATTAGTATTGAACTATAAAAAATAGTGAGTCCTAAAATTATTGTATAATCTCGATTCGTAATACTGTTAACAAACCAGGAACCAAGTCCGGGAATTCCAAAAATCTTTTCAACTACAAAGCTGCCTGTTAAAATATTTGCTGTTAATGAACCTAAATAGGAGACAACAGGTAATAAGCTATTTTTAAAGACATGATTTTTCCAAATCTCAAAAGTAGAAAGACCTTTTGATTTTGCTGTGGTAATGTATTCTTTATCTAAAACTTCTGTCATGCTTGCTTTTGTGAGCCTTGCAATAAATGCACTTGGAAATGAGGCGATTGCAATAGCTGGTAAAATCATATGAGAAAGGGTTCCCCATCTTGCTATAGGGAGTATACCTAATTTTATTCCAAATAAATATTGTAGAAAAGTAGCCATAATGAAGCTTGGGACAGACATTCCTAATACGGCCATAATGGTTGCAAATCTGTCCTGCCATTTACCCTTATATATTGCTGCGAGAGATCCCCAAAAAATGCCCCATATTAGAGCAAGAGACAAGGCAAATAGACCTAAAGAAAATGATATAGGAAAGCCATCTCTGATAATGTCATTTATGGTGCGACCTTCATATTTGAATGAGGGACCAAGATTCCAAGTAAAAATTCCTTTAATGTATTTAATATATTGAATGTAAATTGGTTGGTCTAGTCCATAG
>CAZKFL010000002.1:0-86699 GCA_964552055.1 uncultured bacterium | reverse complement strand
AAACTTTTCATGATCTCTTCGGGAATTGCCTGCTCCTGAATGAATGGATCACCCGGAATTGTCTTCATCAATATAAATGTCAATGTTATGACAAAAAAAAGTGTTGCAAATGAGATGGCTAGCTTGCGTAAGAGATATTTTAATATGAACATGCTTGAATGATATAAGAGGAGGGGTTATAATGGCTATTCTAAAATTGAGGATAGATTGAATAAGGTACATTTTACATCACTCGGATGCGCGAGAAATCTTGTTGATACAGAAGTAATGATTGGGATTTTACTGCGAGCTGGTTTTTGCGCATGTGAGAATACAGCAGATGCAGATTATCTAGTTGTAAATACATGCGGATTTCTTGAGTCTGCCCGTGAAGAGGGGTTTAAGACAATTGAAACCTTAATTCAAGAAAAAAAGAAGAGCGCTAAAATAATTGTTGCTGGCTGCATGGTTAAAGGTAGTAAAGATTCTTTGAAGGAGAAATTTCCTGAAATTCATTATTTTTTAGGATCTGGCGACATGGAAAAGGTCTTGGAAGCTGTAATGAGTGAAGAGCCTGGAGAGTATTTAAGCGATGCAAAAAGTTATTTGCAACAAGGTGAGGTTCCAAGAACTCTTTCAACACCTAAGCACTATGCTTACCTAAAGATTGCAGAAGGCTGTAAAAAACGGTGCGCCTTTTGTATCATTCCTCTTATAAAAGGAAAGCTTGTTAGTAAGTCCATTTCACAGGTTATGAAGGAATTTTTGTTACTTGTAAACGACGGATGTAAAGAAATTATATTGATTGCGCAAGATTTGGGTGATTTTGGAAAAGATCGCGGCGAGTCAGATGGTTTAGAAGCTTTATTAAAGGAGATGGTCAAGGTAAAGGGTAACCATTGGATTAGGCTCTTGTACCTTTATCCGGATGAAATTACCGAAGGTGTTATCAAGATTATTAAAGAAAATCCTCAGATATGCAGATATTTGGATATGCCCCTGCAACATATAAATGACCGCATTTTAAAAAGAATGCACCGAAAAACAGATAGAGCGCAAATTGAATCGATTTTAACGCACCTTAGAAAAGAGATTCCAGAGATTGTAATTCGAACTTCACTTATGGTAGGATTTCCCGGAGAAACAGAGGAAGAGTTTGAAGAGCTCATCGATTTTGTAAAAAGCTATAAGCTTGATAACGTCGGAATATTTAAGTATTCAAGAGAAAAAGAATCCTACTCTGATAAGCTTGATGGCCATGTTACAGAAGAAGTTAAGCAAGATCGTTTTGATCGCCTTGTAAAAGCTCAAAGCGAAAGTCTTGATTCTGAAAAATATATTGGCAAGCGCCTTACAGTGCTTATTGATGGATATCATCCTGAAAGTAAAGATCTGTTAGTGGGTAGATTTTCAGGACAGTGCCCTGAAATTGATGGCCGAATAATCATTAATGACTGGCGAAAAGTTTCAAATTTTGGTGAGTTTTATGAAGTTGAAATTACAGACGCTATAGGTTATGATTTGATTGGTAGAGTGCTAGCAGGTCAAGTTAAAAAGAAACCTAAATTACTATGTATCAGCCAATAATAGGAAATCTTGGATTTATACTTTCTCCTGATCGGGAGAAAGTGCTTTTAGTTCATCGCAATAAACGCAAGACCGATCACCAGTTAGGTAAATATAATGGCCTTGGTGGCAAAATGGAAACGCATGAAGACGTTCTTGCGGGGATGAAAAGAGAAATTCATGAAGAAGCAGGAATAGAGTGTCTTGAAATTAAACTTCGAGGAACTGTTAACTGGCCTGGATTTGGACCAAATGGTGAGCACTGGCTTGGATTTGTCTTTCTTATCACAAAGTTTTCAGGTGTTCCGCATCTATCAAATCATGAAGGCGATCTCGAATGGATAAAAAAAGAAGAAATTCATACCTTACCCATGTGGGAAGGGGATAAGTATTTTATTCCGCTGGTCCTAGACGATGATCCAAGAATTTTCCATGCCTATCTACCCTATGAAAATGGAAAACCGTCAGACTTTTTCTATACCCGCATTTAGAACCAGCAGAAATTATTTAGATAATTTTTTTGGCACAAGACCTTTAATATTAACACTTTCAAAGAGTTCGCTAGGAATCTTCTCGATCCCATGTTCATAATTTTGTGTGCCACATTTTTTAAGTCCTGCAGTCGTTACTATGACTAAATTTAGAGTATCTGGATCAATTCCAAGCCTTTCGCCAATTACCTGCATTGTTTTTGCAACGGTAGCTTCTCTATCCAATGTAACTTTAATTGCTGGGCCTTGGCTTCCATTTATGAATATCTCTCGCTTACTTTCTTCGGGCATAGCAGCTTGTATCTCCGGACGTAGCGCTATAAACATATCACAAGTTGAACTACTCATAACTCCTCCTTAAAATATTTGGTTTTTATAAAAAATTATCAGTTTCTTCATATAAGTCTATACACTTTTTTAATGATATTCAAAATAAAGTCCATAACTAATAATAGAGATTTTCTCACATGCTGACTATTAGATAAAAATATTGGATTTTAAAAAATCTTTTCCTTCAGGCCCAAGAAAATGAAGAATATGGGCATCTTTATTTTGAGCAAAACACCACGGCCAATTATATTTCTTGGGAGCTTCGGAAACTCGGGTTTTATTTATCGAAATTGCCTTAGAAAGGGCGTCTTGGTCTCCTGGAAATATATAGTTTCCTTCGTAAAGTATTCTAATCCAGTTTTGAATAGCTCTTGATTTTTTTGAAAAAATGATAACTCCGGAATTATAAAGAGGTTCGTCATCGTCTAAAATTTTTGCATCTTTTACCATTTTTTCTATAAAGTCAATTTCTCTAACGAGAGCTATATCGGTATCAGGCGTTAGCAGTTCAAATAGTGGGGAAAGGTCTTTTAAAATAAGGCAGTCAATATCTAACCAAATTGTTTCATCAAATGGGGATAGAAAACAGGCAAAAGGCTTTTTAAACCATGCAGTTCGATATGCTTTAAATTTGAAATCTGGAACATTAGCAATAATGATATTCGCAGGATCTGTTCGATTTATTCCTAGGCTCATATCGACTTCAATAGGAATGAGTTCGCCATGCTCTCTGCAGAACTGTTTTCCAGCTTCTGTGAGTCCAAAGTCAACAAATGCAACAGGATATCTGAAATGAAGGGAATAGCAGCGCCACCAAATAGGTAGCAACCATTCACTATTTGCGTCACTACCGACTAATATGCCGCGGGTAACCATTTATTTCTTGAGTCTCCGCAACGCTGCAGACATTAGAAGTGTCATCCCAATACCAATTAGAATAGCAATAACCCATTCAGATGAGGAAAGAACGGAAAAGGCAATAGAGTACCACAAGATTGCTGTATAAAGAGGAATAAACAGAAAAACTGCTGTAATAAGTCCAGGGTTATACGATTTGTGGTGCAGCTGAAATAATACTGTGTGTGAGAAAATGTTTACTATGCTGTTGGTAATCAGGAAGCTGATTCCAATCCAGGGAGCTGTGTTTGCAAGAGCTGCTGCAAGTATTGCCCAGGCCCATGCTACACCGTTAACGGTAAGAATTAATTGTTCGGACATGGGCTTATCAGTTTTGGGAGTTCTTTTTTTGCCGGTTCTGTATTTATTAAAGAAGTCCTTGAATCCATTCGGGTTAAGAATATAATCTTCAAATTCCTGAAAGAAAAGAAAAGCTAGATTTAAGAATAAAAAAGTTTGGAATGTGGTTAGGTAACTATACATAAACCCATCAATTATAATGAGCATGACTAGTATGGGAGCAAGAATTGCTCCGCCTATCGCTTGCCATAGTGTGTTTATTTTCGTCAGTGGTGATGCCATAATAGTTCCTTCCATTTATATCTACACTCTTTGATAATGATATTTACAAAAAAGTCCACGACTAATTGTGGTTTTTACATAAAGGGATAAGTTTCAGTGAAAAGAGATGTAATTTCGGTTTTTGGGATAGCAATAGTTTTTGGTATATTACTGAGCTATCCGATTAGTGTAGCATCAGGGGTGATGATATTTTTAGCAGGCGAATTCAGCATGACTCCGGCTACTAAGAGTCTTGTGGTATGCCTTGTGATCTTAGGGGCAATGTTAGGGATAGTAGGGGGCGGCCCTATTGCAGATAGATATGGAAGAAAAAAAGCGATTTTCTTTGCAGCGGCATTTCTCTTTGTTGGAAGTCTTTTTTCTACCATGGCAAAGCAGTTTCATGAATTATTAATTTTTAGGTTTATTGTCGGAATTGGTATTGGAATCACTTCCATGATTGTTCCTGTTTATCTTGCCGAAATAGCGCTGCCAAAGTATCGGGGAAAAATGGTTTCAATTTTTCAAGTTGCTATTACAATGGGGATTCTTATTTCCTATGCAACGAATCTTTGCCTTTTTGAAGTGCAAAGTTGGAGAATAGCTCTTAGTGTGAGTGCGTTTTTCTCAGTCCTAGCTTTTGTGTTTCTATTTTATATTCCGGAAAGCCCAAGTTGGCTTATTTCAAAGGGCGATATTGAGGGCGGCAGAGAGCTTTTGATCAGGTTATATCCTAGGCCAGAAGCGGATGAAATTATTGATAAAATTGTTACGAGCAAAAGCAGTAGAAAGCAAATACGGTTTAGAAAATTATTTCAAGGTGGCTTAAAAAAAGCTTTGATCATTGGTGTTTTATTGTCTGTATTTCAACAAATCACGGGGATTAACGCAATTATCTATTATGCGCCTGAAATATTCCATCATGCGGGAATTACCAATCTTTGTCATAAACTGATAGCAACTACATTTTTGGGGGTTTTAAACGTAGCAACGGCATTATTTGCGCTGACACAAATTGATAACTGGGGTCGAAGAAAACTTCTTCTCATTGGTATTCCTGGGATGATTGCTTCGCTTATATTGCTTGGGTTATTTTTTAACAGTGGAAGTTTTGCAATTGTTGGCCTAGTTTTATATATTATTTTCTTCGGAATTAGTTTAGGTCCCGTCGTCTGGGTCATAACCGCAGAAATATATCCGTTAGAAATTAGAGGAAAAGCTGTTTCGATTGCTCTTTTTGTCAACTGGCTCGCTTCTCTTTTTGTTGTTTGGCCGTTTTTATTTTTAGTTGAAACAATGGGGATTAGCTTTGCATTTTCATTATTTGCTCTTATGAGTCTATTGGCCCTATTATTTGTTTACTTTTTTGTGCCTGAGACAAAAGGAAAAACTTTAGAAGAGATTCAGCAATACTGGCAAAAATAAAAAACCTTAGATATACTTGCACAAAAAAGGATGTATTATGATGTATCAAGAACTTGAGATGATAGTAGGGGATGAGTTCCAATCGTTAGTTGATTTTAACTCATGTAAAATACCGAGAGAACTTCTTCATTTACCAGGACCTGATTTTATCGATAAAGTTTTTATGGCTACAAACCGAAATAACCGAGTGCTTCAAAACTTGAGCGCAATCTATGGTCATGGCCGTTTAGCTAATACGGGGTATCTCTCCATTTTGCCTGTTGACCAAGGTATCGAACATACTGCAGGCGCTTCCTTTGCTCCAAATCCAATCTATTTTGATCCAGAAAATATTGTTAAACTTGCGATTGAAGGCGGATGTAATGCTGTTGCAAGCACGTTTGGCGTTCTTGGGTCCGTAGCAAGAAAATACGCCCATAAAATACCTTTTCTTGTAAAAATTAATCATAATGAGCTCATGACCTATCCAAATAAATATGATCAAATCATGTTTGGAACGATTAAAGAAGCCTACGAACTCGGCGCTGCAGCTATTGGTGCAACTATTTATTTTGGCTCACCTGAAAGTAGCCGTCAAATCATTGAAGTTGCCCAGGCTTTTGAGCTTGCACACTCAGTCGGAATGGCAACAGTCCTTTGGTGCTACACAAGAAACTCCGCCTTCAAAAAAGATGGACTCGACTACGACCTTGCAGCCGATCTAACTGGCCAGGCAAACCACCTCGGCGTAACAATCCAAGCAGACATCATCAAGCAAAAACTTCCTGAAAATAACGGCGGTTTCAAAGCACTTAAATTTGGAAAAACAGATGAGAGAATGTACACTGAGCTTTGCTCCAATCATCCAATTGATCTCACTCGTTACCAAGTTGCCAACTGTTATATGGGAAGATCTGGCCTTATTAATTCTGGTGGCGCTTCCGGAAAAAACGATATGCAAGATGCAGTCCGTACAGCCATCATAAACAAGCGTGCAGGCGGAATGGGTCTGATATCAGGTAGAAAGGCCTTTCAGCGTCCCATGAAGGACGGCGTGAAGCTATTACATGCGATCCAAGACGTTTATAGCTGCTCTGACATCACAGTTGCTCTTTAATAAAAAAGGATGCATGTAGAGCATGCATCCTATATTTTCCTATTAAGATTTTAAAGTTAATTGCAATTAAGCATTAAATTATTACCCTTTTTACTAATGCTGCATAGGTTAGAGTAGTTAAAGATTTTATCATATGTGCCATTCCAAATAA
Organism: uncultured bacterium; assembly: GCA_964552055.1. GTDB lineage: Bacteria > Chlamydiota > Chlamydiia > Chlamydiales > 2-12-FULL-49-11 > VGMD01. The sequence goes on along the minus strand of CAZKFL010000002.1, from coordinate 80,203 downwards.
GTGATTCTGAAGCTGTAATCAAAGTATAATCTTGACCAATACTTGTGCAGGAACAAAATGATGTACAAGCAAGGAAATTCAAATTGCATTGAGCTCGGTCAGATTTGTTTGATGATTGATTCATGCATACCGTCATTGTACTTATGCATTGATTTTCACATTGGTTATAAGTATTACAATTAAGAGAAGGTGTGGCTAAGGTTCCGTTTAATGTGGCGGTAGCCACGCTCTGTTGTTGAGATGGAGATAAGAGAATCAAACTCGTAGGACCAGATGTAAGATTTTTTAAGCTAAATGTATTATTGCTAAAATGCACCATTCCACTATTTACATTTAAACTTCCCCCAGATAAATTTCCAGTGAAGTTCATCTGATTGGCGAGCGGGATATTGATATTTAATGTATCTGGAATAAATATATCGCAATCTATCTGCATATAAATATTGCCTTGTCCAATTGTGGTAATTTCATATCCTAGGGTAAGAGTTTTGCCGGTAGTATGAATTACTGACCCAAGATTAGTGCTTGCTGTAAATACTAATGCATATAGCGTAATATTTATGTCTAGGATCGGATACTGAAGAGCGGAATTTTGTCTAACACTGTTAGTATTAAGCGTTTCTAGTGGAAAAGTTGCTGTATCCAAATTGCCATTAGGGTATGAATTATTGCAATTTGTCCAATTCAGCGGATCGCTCCAGTTAGCAGATATTGTTGATGATCCTGTCCATGTACATGTATTTATTATATTCATAAAATCCTCTTTTTTGATTTTATTTTACATTGATATATATATATAACTTATTGATAATAAATATGTAGAGTTTCTGTGCGTATACTGAGAGGGGTTCGAAAATTGGGAATTTTAGGGGTCAGAAATGCCCAAATTTAAATTAGCCGATGCCGCTACCTCAGGCAAAGTGCTATTTGCACTAGAAGGGGCCCGCGTTAAAAAAAGTGTCCTGTGGATACTTTTAGTGGGACACGAGACAAATTTAAAGATGGGTATTTATAACGAAGATAAAACCAATTTTTGAATCACGAGCAGTATAACGCGCGATTACATACGTCACTTCTTATGATTAGAGCTGAAAAGAATTAAGCGTTGAGATTTTGTTTATTCTGATCATCAAGCATACCTATTGCAATATTTTTTCGCCGCGCTGAATTTTTTAGTGCCAGGGGAGAGGGTAGCGGATGGGGGGCGTTGGCTTCAATGTGGGGATAGGAGCTAATGGGACCTGCTGAAGAAGGAGAAGCTTAGCAATGGTTTTAAGGGCGGTTGATTTATGGAGGATTGGGTCATCTAAGGGGCCCGTGAGGCGCATGGGGATTGTGTAGGAGGGCGGGAGGTTGTGCATATCAAGGACTTTTTGGATGGTAATTGCGGGGATTCCTAGAAATAAGTTGTATTCGTTATTTGCAAAGTCGATGTCTTTCCAGAGGGAAAATTGATAGGTGTCATCCACAAGAAATTCGGTTCGATCAAAGTTGAGCACCCCGTTTTTAAAGCTGCAAGGGGCGTCTTGAAATAGGATGGAAATTTCGGAATCGACTCTGATTTTGAGTTGGAGTATAGAAAAAAGGTCTTTTAAGGTGCCAAAATTTTGCCAGATGAGCTTTCCCATTCTTAGGGTCATGTTAGGTAGGTGTGATTTTTCTAGAGGTGAAAAGAGTGATACGTGGGCATCTTTTCCGATATCAAGAGCAATTTGATCTCCTTTTAGATGGTGGCCACCTATCCAAATTTCAAGTTCCGATAGGAGGAATTCTTTGTTTTGAAAGATGAGGGATGTCGCGGTGATTTTTTTTGTGCCGGATTTGAAAGTTAGCCCTTGTAGGATTTGTGGACCCATCCAGGAAAATTTTGCAGAGGTGATTTCAATCCCTGTTTTTTTTGCCATCTGGATTTTTAGAATTTTATTCCCTATTTCTGTGGAGAGAAGTTCCGGAAGAAAAAAAGCAAAAATGCCAAGAAGGATTAAAATGCTAAAAAATGCCTTCATTCGACGGTTACCGATTTGGCAAGATTTCTTGGTTGATCAATGTCTGTTCCAAGAATTTTTGCAATATAATAGGCAAGTAATTGACCGGCAATTGAGTAAGGAATGGGGGCGAAAGGATCTGAAATTTCCTTTGGTAAAAAAACCACATCATTTGTAATCGAGAGTATTTCTGTAAAGCCATATGGCGCAAAAGCGAGGATGGGGCCGCCGCGCGCTTTAATTTCCATAAGGTTGCTCAACAATTTATCAAATGTATGTGCATTGCCGCAAAATGCAACGGTTGCAAGTTCTTTGGAAATAAGTGCAATTGGACCGTGTTTCATTTCACCTGCAGGATAACCGGAGGCGTTTATATAGGAAATTTCTTTAAGCTTTAATGCTGCCTCTAGGCAGGTTGGATACATGTAGTTACGGCCAATAAAGAAAAACTGTTTAAATGAGGAATACTTTTTTGCAAGCGTTTCAATTTCTGCTGTTTTAGATAGAATGGAACCGATTTGACTAGGGAGATCTTTCATGTGACTGAGAAAAACCTTACCTCCCTCTAAGTCTAAATCACGAAGTCTTGCGATTTTTAATGCTAAAAGCATAAGAAGTGAAAGTTGGCTTGTGAAGGCTTTTGTTGAGCAGACACTAATTTCAGGTCCTGCGTTGAGCCATAGTGTTGCTGTTGCAGACCTTGAAAGTGAAGATCTCTTTACATTGCAAAGCGCAATAACAGGGGCTCCAGAAGCTTTAGCTTCTTTAACTGCAGCTAAAGTGTCTGCTGTTTCTCCGGACTGGCTAATAGCAATTACTAAGGTGTTCGGGGAAATAATTGGAGACCGATATCTAAACTCTGAGGCAATTTCAACTTCTGTGGGGATTTTTGCATAAGTTTCAAAAACTTGCTTTGCTATGCACCCTGCATGATACGAAGATCCGCAAGCTAAAATAAGAATTCGGGTAGTTGTTTTTAGGATTTCTTTTGAGAGCATCAATTCTTCAAAGATTGCTGTGCCGTTTTTAAAATCAAGTCTGTTTTCAAAAGCTCTCATAACAGATAATGGTTGCTCGTGAATCTCTTTTAAAAGAAAGTGATCGTATCCATCCTTAGATGCGGCTATTTCATCCAGATTTATGACTTCTAGTTGTTTAACTAATTTAATTCCTGATGCATTATAGACCTCTATTACACTTTCGGTTACCACTGCATGTTCATCATCAAAGAGGTATAAGACATCTAATGATCTTCCTGTAAAGGCATTGCTATCAGAAGAGATGAAGATGTCATTGCTTTCTTTACAGACGCCTATTGCAAGTGAAGAGCCCTTTGTTGCGGCTAATATTGTATCAGGATGATCTTTGTGAATTAGCGCAATTGCATAAGAGCCATCGAGTTCGGGTAATGTTTTTTGAAGAGCTTCATGAATATCACCCTTATAGTGGTGTGAGATCAGCTGACTAATTACTTCACTATCAGTTTCGGAAAGAAAAACAATCCCTTCTTTAATTAGTCTCGATTTTATCTCTTGGTAATTCTCTATAATTCCATTATGAACAATTGCGAGGGCTTTCGCTTGATCATAATGGGGATGAGCATTGATTTCTGTAATTCCACCATGAGTTGCCCATCTTGTATGAGCAATCGCCATTTCTAGACTGAGTTTCTGCTCACAAATAACTTTGTCTAAACTCTTTACTTTTCCGACAGTTTTAAACGAAACAATTTTCCCTTTATGAATTCCCGCAATTCCTGCAGAATCATAACCTCTGTATTCAAGCCTTTTAAGCCCATCAATACAAGCTTCTGCTGAGTTTTTTGTGCCGCCTCGCTTGATATGACCATAAATGCCGCACATAGGTTAAGAGCTCGCTTCTATAAGTAAAAATAAAGGGATTTCATCACGGCTTCTGTTTTCCATTTTGGCAAATTTCCCTGTGCTGTCCTTATCGGAAATCCACTCTTCCATATGCGTAACACCAAGAGAAAGACTTCCTAATATGTTAATATAGGTGGAGATTGGATAATGGTAGGATGAAGTCATTTCAGAATCTTCTTTTTTACTAGGGGCCATAGCAATAGGTATAATAAGGGGTGTTAAATACCTGTCAATCCGTCTAAATTGAATTTTTTTTGCCTCATCTATTCCCCAACTAGTTTGTCTCGGAATTCTAAAACACGGGTGATTTAGTACGATAAAAATCTTTCCATTTTCAGCGAGGTGGTCTTTTGCGCTCTTAAGTACTACATCAGGTGGCCCCATATTCTGAAGAGATAAAATGAGTGTGATATGAGTAAACTTTTTTTCTTTTAAAGATAAGGGTTTTGTTAAATCATGAACTTCAAATGTACCTTTTCTTTTTTGTTTGGCTAAAGCAATAAGCGATTTTGATGCATCGATACCTGTATATCCTACAGACTTAGGTAGATGCTCTTGCAGAAAGCCTTGACCGCAACCAAGATCAAGAAGTTTTGGGGTGGCATGCTTTTCAAAATGAAATAATTTAGTCAAATTTGGCATGATGACATGTTGGTGGAAGTAGTGCCCCTCTTTGCCTACAATTTTATCATATGAATGTGCTACTTGCTCCCAACTCATTCTATTAGTTTAAAAATTTTGCTCAATTAAATCCAATACTATATAACAGAAAAGTATGGAAAGAGATGATCTTGAAGACAAAGTTTCTAGTAGAGCTAAAAAAGTAGACCTCTTATTATCAGTTGATCTAACTGTAGATGAGGCAATTACGCGCATCCGTAAGATGAATGTGATTGATCCAAACATTTACTATTTTTACGTTGTAGATAGTGATGAATCTCTTTTAGGTTTCGTAAGCACGCGCGATTTGTTAATAAGAGAAGCAAATACTCCCCTAGCAAATCTTTTAAATACAAAAATTCGGGTAGTTCACGGTCACCACACAATGCGAGAGGCATTTTTGCTTATGCAAAAGTATCATTTACTTGCCCTTCCAGTTGTGGAAAAAGGGATATTTTTAGGTGTTATCGATATTCAAGACTATTTTGACGAAGCAATTGAACTAGACACTTATTTAAAAAGAGATCAAGTCTTTCAAACTCTAGGTTTTGTAGTTGAGTTAGACGATAAGCAATCAACTATAAAAAAATATATTACGAGAGCTCCTTGGATGTTTTGTAATATGATTGGTGGTCTACTTTGTGCGGTAATTTCTAATTTTTATCAAGACATCCTCCTTAAAGCTATAGTGCTTGCAATGTTTATTCCTCTTGTGCTTTCTCTTTCAGAGTCTATATCAATGCAAGCAATGACACAAAGCATGCATGAAATTAGTAAACATGCAAATTTTTGGAAGAAATTAGGCTCTTATCTGGGAAAGGAGTCAAAAATTTTCATATTGATCGCTATTTCTTGTGGTATAATCATTGGATCATTAGCCATTTTATGGGGAGATGGTTGGGGGCCAGCTGTTGTTATTGGGGCCGGGATTATAATTTCGGTGATTGTGAGCGCCATCATTGGTGTTTTAGTCCCATTTATACTTAAAGCTATAAAATTAGACCCAAAAATAGCATCCGGTCCAATTGTCCTAATGTTTGTGGATACAATTACAACTGCTATTTATTTAAGTCTTGCCTGTTGGTGGTTGCTCTAATATTTTAGGATTGGTATAGAAAAAATATGGAAACAAAAAATTTTTATCTTTGCTTTAGTTTTTTAAGTTTACACCTTCTTGCAGGCCCCCTTATTTGGGAAACTGATTCTGATATTACTGTACATGAAGCTTTGTCAGGTACAGAAGGGTTGTTAAAGGCTGGAAGCGGTGTTCTCACTCTTTTGAATTTAAATAAGTATTCAGGCCCTACAACAATTATTGGTGGTGGCGCAATCTCTATTACAAACGATTTGAATTTGGGATTGCCTGAGTTTCCTGTCACTTTAGATAACGCGAAGTTAATAATAGTTGGCAGTTTTAAAACTTCTAGGGACTTTTATCTTTTAAATGAAGGTGCAATAGATACGCGGGGAATACTTACTTGCGACGGATCATTTCAAGGATCTGGTGATTTAGTTAAAATTGGCGCGAGTGTTTTAACGCTTAATTCTGATAGAAACACCTATTCAGGATTAACAATTATAGAGTCTGGAGTCCTTCAAGCAGGAGTTGCTAATGCATTTTCTCCAAATTCTCAGATCTTTATTAATCTAGGTCAATCTCTTGATTTAAATTCTTATGACAATACAGTTGCTAGCTTAACCGGTGATGGAAATGTTGTGTTAGGAGAAGGTGTCCTGACAATTGCGGGCAGTAGCGACTCAAATTTTCTAGGTGGAATTTTCGGGTTAGGTGGAATTGTTAAGAGCAGCCCGTCTGTGATGACTTTACTTGGGTCTAATAGCTATAGGGGAGAGACGCTAATTGTAGATGGCGTTTTAAGGGCTGGCGACGATGATGTTTTTTCTCCGGACTCGACTATTTGTCTAAGTGCTGAAAATGGCGCAATACTTGATTGTAATGGATATACAAATACAATCTCGAGTTTATCAGGGTTTGGAAAGGTTTTTTTAGGCTCCGGAAGACTAAATCTTATAAACTCATCGAGCGCAATCTATTTTGGAGATGTTTCTGGAACAGGGGGTATTACCCTCGACTCATTAGATTCATTCCAATTAGCGGGTACAAATAACACATATAGTGGTGATACACTTATTCAGAGAGGAACATTTCGCGCTATCGAAACCGATGCATTCTCGCGGAATTCAACAATTGTTATTGCAGACGAAGGTGTCCTTGAACTTAACGGCTATGATAATGAAATTGCTAACTTAACAGGTTCTGGTAAGGTTTATATCAACAACTCTGCGCTTGCGTTTGGAGGCAATGACAGTGATGCTAATTTTTCAGGAAGTATTAGCGGAAATGGCGGAATTGTTAAAACCGGATTAGGTGAGATGTGTTTTTCAGGACTCAACTCCTATTCAGGGGTGACGTCAATCCAATCAGGGAAATTAATTGCGGGTACTTCCAATGCATTTTCTGAAAGCTCTGAAGTCAACTTTGAAAATAATGAAAGTGCGATTCTAGATCTTGGTGGTTTTAATAACACAATTGGCGGCTTAAGTGGTGGCGGAATCTATGGTGGAAATGTTCATCTTGGCGCATCTACATTAACAGTAAGGGAAGAAGTCTCAACAGGTTTCTTTGGATCTATTCTGGGATCTGGAGCCATAATTAAAGATGGAAGTGGGACGCTTATTCTGTATGGGTCAAATAACTCCTATCTTGGGCAAACTCTTATTGAAGCGGGCAGACTTGTTGCGGGGCAAAACAATGTATTTTCTCCCATTTCTAAAGTAGAAATTGGTGAGTTAGGTTCTCTTGATCTAAATGGGTATTCGAATACAATTGGAAATTTAAGCGGAAGTGGCTTATGTCTCTTAGGGTCTGGCACATTAATCACAGGTGATGCAGATTCAAAAACTTATTCTGGATCAATTTCTGGTAGCGGCGCTCTTGTTAAACAAGGTTTAGGAACGCTGACTCTTTCTGGAACAAATAATACATACAGTGGTGAGACTAGAATTCATTCCGGAAGGTTACAAGCAGGTAATGTAAATGCGTTTTCGCAAAATTCAAGCGTTACTATCTTGGATGGCGCTATTCACTTAAATGGTTATGATAATACAATTGCAAATTTATATGGTGAGAGCGGCAGTGTTATTCTAGACGGAGGATCGCTTACTTTCGGTAATGAGCAGGAAAGTTGCTTTAAAGGTCAAATTTCAGGCACCGGAAATCTAATAAAATTAGGTAAGTCTGAATTTAAGCTTTCAGGAGTATCCAATACATATAGCGGATATACTATAATTGGCAATGGATGTTTTTCTGCAGGAGTAGATTACGCTTTTTCACCAAACTCTTCTGTTATTTTAGCAAGTGATGAAAGCGTGCTTGATTTGCGAAATCATGATAATAAAATCGCAGGTTTAGAAGGTTTTGGTGTTGTTAAATTGAGTGCAGCAACACTTTCTATTCATGTAGATAAAGATGCAGAATTTAACGGATCAATTACATCTGTTCCGTTTATGGGCAGAATTATTAAAACCGGTAGCCAAACACTTACTTTAAGTGGATTAAATAATATCTATAGTGGCATTACATCCATAAAGAACGGATGCATAAGAGCAGGCTTTGAAAATGCACTCTCTCCAAATTCTATAATTTCTATTGGATCGCATGGCATTTTGGATTTAAATGATTCATGTAATACAATTCCTGCATTAAGAGGTGATTTAGGCAGTAAAGTTCTTCTAGGTAGCGGTACATTAACAGTTGCGTCTGATCTCTCATGCGCAACATTTGCTGGTTCAATTGAAGGAAGTGGCGGTCTTATAAAAAAAGGTAGTGGTGAACTTGTTCTTTCAGGAGTTAACTCATATTCCGGAATCACAGAGATTTGTGATTCAGGGCTCCTTACAATTACTAATGAGTCTGCGCTCGGAAATTCTCCAATTATGACCATAAATGATGGGATACTAAAATCAAAAGGTACTAATTTTACGTTAACAAAAGATATTCAATTGCTTAATACTGCGAAAATTCATCCAGAAAATGAATTAACTATTTCAGGCGCAGTATCTGGCTCTGGAGATTTTATCAAATCAGGTCCAGGCACCTTAATCCTTAGTGGTTCAGGCCATAGTTATTTTGGAGAAACAAGAGTCCTTGATGGCATTTTGCAAATTGAGGGTTTTCAAATTTTTCCGCGAAATTCTACTCTGAATATGGATAAAGATTGCTCTGGGATAGTGCATCTCAATGGTTATGATAATACAATTTCATCTCTTTCTGGAGGTGGCCATATAGAACTTGGAACAGCAACTTTAACAGTTGGTAATGATAATGATATGATTTTTGAGGGTGTTATTTCTGGAAGTGGGGATCTTGTAAAGGAGGGGACAGGGTTACTGAATTTAACAGGGAACCATAGCTACACCGGAACGACGCATATTCACTCTGGAACACTTTCTCTCAACGGTTCCCTACAGTCGGACTTAATTGTGGAGTTTGGAGCAAAATTTCGAGGTAATGGAATAGTCTCTGGAAATTCAATTGCCTATGGAACAGTAGCTCCAGGAAATAGTATTGGAACAATTACTTATACAAGCCCACATACATTTGCAACAGGCTCTGTTCTCGAAATGGAAATGACTCCTTCTGATTCTGATTCTATTATCTCTACTTCAACAATTACCATTGACCCGGGTGCTACGTTAAAAATTGAGCCGCTAGTTGGAAATTACACGCCAGATACTACATATCGTCTAATACATGCAGATGGTGGTATTACCGGAACTTTTACAAATACAGTTTTTTTCCCAGAAAGAGCTTTTGGTTATTCTACATATGTGGTTGATGGCTCCCAAATTGAGAATCTTGATTTTACATTGAGCGTTCTTTCCTATAAGGCTGTTGCAATTGGTTCTAATGCAACTAATGTAGCTGCCATCTTAGATGCAATTTCCCTTTCCAATATATCCTCTTGGACACCCGAACTTGATAATCTCTTTTATTTATCTAATGGAGATTTAAATACTGCCTATAATCAGATGCTACCATCTCTTCTAAAAGGGTTTGCTATTGTCCAAGAGAATGCTGGAATTAGAGTGGGAGACACAATTTCCACAAGATTTCAAACACTTTTGGATCAGCTGCAGTGCTCCGCAATTCATAAATGCAGCACAAATAAAAATCCTCTCTATGTATGGATCGATGGCTTTTATAGCAGACTCAATCAAGATTCACTCATAGATGATACCAATTCACAAATCGGTTACCATAGTAAAACAGGTGGCGGCTCGATCGGAATTGATTACAATTTTTTTGATTGCACCTACATTGGAATCATGGGAGCAGGAACCTCATCTAATGTGCACTTTGAAGATGGTGAGGCAAATGGAAATATTTATAGCGGCTACTTGGGTGTCTATGGATCAATTATCGGAAACGGCCCATACCTAAACACATCACTTTTAGGTGGTTGGAACGTGTATAAAGCAGCAAGAAACATCAAGTTTCCAGGTGTTAATCAAACAGCTATTAGTAAGCATGATGGAACTGAGCTCTTAGCTCATCTAGATATTGGTTGGAATTTCTCTTTCAAAGGTTACACACTAAGACCTTTTGAATCAGGGGACTATATTCTTAGTCAAGAAGATGGCTTTACGGAAGAAAACGCAGGCATCCTTAATCTAGAAGTGCGCCCCACAAATCCACAAATGTACCGCAATGAACTCGGTCTAAGTTTTGCCAAATGCTTCAACGTCTCCAAACGTAACACTCTTATTGCAGATATTAAACTTAGCTGGGTCTTTGAAGAACGTTTTAATGGTGAAAATACAGTTGCAAGTTTTATTGATACAGATGGGCTTACGTTCACATCGTCTGGATATTTTCCAAACCGTAGCCTCTTTTCACCCGGTATAAGTTTTACAGGTAATTTTTGTGAAGATAGAGCCTTTCTCACAATTCTTTATGACTCCGAAATATCTCATGATTATTTTGATGGGATCTTTTCTGCACAGCTTGGGGTAAAATTCTAATCTCCATTTTTCAAGGGTTTTTAATAATTTTTATTGAAAAGAAAGATAAGGATTTACAGGGTGAAGCAAATGGAGAAGACAAAACCTTTTGAGCCCTTTGTTGCGCCAGGCAAAAAAATGCCTGAATTTACTTTGCGTGCTGCTATACTGGGAGTTATTCTTGGGCTAATTTTTACTGTAGGTAATACATATCTTGGCCTAAAAATGGGAATGACAATTTCCGCATCTATTCCAGCTGCAGTGCTTTCAATGGCGATCTTAAAGCTTTTTTTTAAAAATGTCTCAATTTTAGAAAATAACATTGTACAAACAATTGCGTCTGTAGGTGAAGGGCTTGCGGCAGGAATCATTTTTACTATTCCAGCTCTCTTTCTGCTTGGTTCGCATATTTCAAATACAAATATTTTTATCCTTTCGTTTTTGGGCGGGGTTTTGGGGATTTTATTTATGATCCCTATGCGTAGATATATTATTGTCAAAGAGCATGGAATACTTCCGTTTCCTGAAGGGACGGCATGTGCAGAAATTTTAAAAGCGGGTGCAAAAGAGTCTAAACAAGCAATCTTTGCGATTTGGGGCATAATTATTGGTGGCTTTTACAAATTGCTTACTGGCGCATTTCATTTGTGGGATGATTTAGCAACCTTTGTTATTGGTCCTTTTGAAAATACCCAATTTCGAATGGAGGGATCACCTTCATTATTGGGCGTTGGCTATATAATTGGCTTAGAAATTTCCGCTATTATGTTTGCAGGTGGAGCAGTTGGCTGGTGGGTTTTTATACCATTAATTAAACTTTATGCAACAAAAGGTCTTATTATCTTTCCCGCAACGATTCCGATATCTGAAATGAGCGCAGTTGATATTTGGTCTTCCTACCTTCGTTATATTGGAATTGGAACTGTAGCGGTAGGTGGCATCTATAACTTGGTTGGCATCTTTCCCATGATTGCAAAAACAGTTCATGTAGGTTTTAAAGAGCTGTTTAATAAAAGAGAGACGCAAATCAGAACGGATACTGATATTTCGCTTAGATGGTTAGTATTAGGTTCAATTGCCGTTATCCTTCTTTTATGGCTTATTCCAGGCCTGAATATGAATATATTTACCATCGTATTGCTTACTATTTTAGGATATTTTTTTGTAGCAGTAACATCAATTACTGTCGGCTTAGTTGGCAGCTCGTCAAATCCGGCCTCAGGAATGGTTTTAACAACACTTCTGATTACTGGTTCTCTATTCGCAATGCTTGGTTGGACAGAACGCATTTATCTAATCATGGCTATCACAATGAGCGCTGTAGTCACAGTCTCTATTTGTTTAGCCTCAACTACTTCTCAAGATCTTAAAACAGGATTTCTTTTAGGAGCAACTCCCAAAAAACAACAAATTGCAGAAATTCTCGGCCTTCTTGCCCCTTCTCTAATTATTGGATTTGTTCTTATTCTCTTAAATAAAGTATACGTCTTTGGAAGCGCTGCACTTCCTGCGCCACAAGCATCTCTTTTAGCAATCATTGGCTCTGGAGTGATTCAGCATGAACTGCCAACAACTTTAGTTCTTATTGGCGCTGTTTTAGGCTTTGTTATGATTCTCCTCAGTGTTCGCGTTTTACCTTTTGCAATAGGACTCTACCTTCCCCTTGAAGTGAGCACACCACTTATGCTCGGAGGTCTACTAAGACATCTAATTAAACGATTTCATAGACAAAAGTCTGAAGAAGCGGGAATTCTTATCGGATCTGGCCTAGTTGCAGGCGACGCTTGCATTGGAGTGATCATCGCTCTCCTTACAGTGCTGGGATATATCTCTCCAGATGCGAATAGTCTTTTATCTCCACTCTTTGGTCTTGTCATGTTTTTTTTGCTCACGCTCCTTTTTGGTAAACTCTCTTTGCGCAAGTAACCTAGCCTGCATTTCTCACAAAAACTAGAAAATTAGGGCGATCTGTCACCCCATCTTGACCGAATTTCAAGGGGTTATTGTGAGAAATGCGGGCTAGACAAATATGATTCTTTCCTGTAAATTTGTTCAATCTTAATTTTATTTCAAAGGTGAATGAGTCATGTTAGCGTCTGCAGCCAGATCAAGTTTTTTTTCATCAACTTCATTACTAAATTGTTACGCAAGACCTTCAAGCACTTTAACTGATTTAAGAGTTTCAGAACTCTTAGAACGTTATAAAGCTAGATTTTTACCGGGCACTGTAACAGATGAAATGCTTCTGCCGAGCGTGAAACTTCATGTTAAAATTCAACAATTAGATCGCAATATTCGCCGCAGCCATCCGATTGATCCATCTAGAGTTTCGTTATATGCGCCAGATAGTAATGGCGCTTCAATGATCGCTAAGTGCTTGGACGCTAAAAATTTAAACATGACTGAATATTTAATAAAACAAGGTTGGTCAGATGATGAAGAAAAGCGCTTTGATTCAAAAAGAAGTTTTGAGATCGCTTTAGATGAAGCCTGTAAAGCGCATGGTGCAGAAGTTTTTTGTATTAAATTATTCAGATCAATAGCGAACGCCACTTCTTTCCCACAATCGTCATCAAGATTAGGAATTTCGCAATCAGAGGTTTTTGCAGAAGCGGTCACAGCAAAAAGACTTGATACAAGAAAGATCGTGCTTCTTATAGAAGCCGGCTTTCCGATTACAAAGCTCGTTGAAAGTGCTATTGAAACAGCCGTATTTACTGATGATCAACCTCTCTCTATTTTCACTTACATATCGAAAAAAAAGAGAGATCCAGAAGCCGGAACAACTCTTGCAATTAGCCTTTTAAAGAAGTGATAAGACCTCTTTTAAGCTTTTTTATATTAATCAATTTCTCTATGCCTATTTTTGGGTCACACTATCCAATTATTATCGAAATAGGCGCAGGAGTTGGTGAGTTCACAAGAGAGCTTGCAACCATATTTCCAGATGGTATTATTTATGCATTTGAAGAAGATGATGCAAACTACGATCTTCTTGGTCTAAACGTTTGTGATCTTGATAACGTTTGGATTATCCACACTAACGGTCTACGTATAGATTTGGAGAGCTGGCGCATTCGCCATGGAATCCCTCCAATTGATGTGATTATCGTTAATCTTTAGTTAGATAGTACCATAGGCCATCTAGCTTTTTAAAAAGACTTAGCTCGCGGAAGCTTGCATCCATCCCAAGCGTATTTAGTTTTGCAAAAAATGTAACATGAGTTTCATCAAATGATTCAATAATAAGATCTTGAAAGGCGGTTGTTTTACTAAAATGATGGATTGACTTTTTCCAGACATCTATATCCTTTTCATAAAAAGGGCTTTTTGGGTGGGTTGTTTTGATGATATAGTTTGCTAAATCTAATGCATAAGCGGAGTAGCGAGAGCGCATAAGAACAAGGGGAGTTTCGCAGGGTTTCTTACCTTGATGGTAAGACTTGCAGCAATCATCATAATCTTTTCCGGAATGACAAGGACACTTCATATTCTAAGGTGCCCCGATAAGCTTTCCTAGGCGGTCTATTGCTTTAGAAAGTGTGGTTGTGGGAGTCGGGATATCATTAGGTTTAAGGGGGATGATTACAGAATCGATTGCAAAATAGAAATCTTCTATATTGGTAGCATCAGGTTTGGGCGTAAATTTTCCAGTAAGGGAGCTGATTATTTTCCAAAATCTATTGGATGTGGGGGGTGACTGGGTTATAAGAAGAGGTTTCATTTGAAGGCCAAGAGTTGCTAGAACAAGACCTGCATTTGCTAGGATATCTGACTTTCTTGGTATGCAGGTTCTTATGGCAACATTATTAAGATAATGATTAATAATTTGATGTGAATTTGGAAGGGGGATCATTACTTTCACTTTTTGAATCATTTCACACCTAAGTCTTGGTGATAATGTTGCGAGCGGAAGGTTGTCTACTGATGTTTTTTGTTCAAGAATTAAAGAGGATGCGCTTATTCTTGGTATAAAAGGCCCTTCAAAACGATGTGCGGATAGTATTTCGATATCTCTTAATTGCAATCCCATATGGGAAAATCCTCTTAAATTTAATTCACTTATCGCAAGTAGGATATCCTTGCAAATTTGAATAAATTCAGCAAAAGTGATGGTTGGCACATAGCGAAAAAGTTCTTCTGCATTACAAAATGTGGGATGAGCTAAATGAAAGCGTCTGTATAGGCCACTACTCGTCTTATAATTGATGCTAGTAACTTTTTCAATCTTTTCCAAATCATCTAGCGCTTCTATTGGCCAAACAACTTTTTCCCTTTTGGCAGTACGATCTTTCATGAGATATTGTTCTGATATCCGGAGATGCATGGGGGATATTACAGTGATAACCCAGGCAGGTTTTTTCTGTTGAGATAACTTTCGGTCAAATATAGCCGCAAATACATTGTCTGAAATTTTATAGATGCAGTTTATAAGGCTTGAGCCAGAACGATTAATCTGCTTGATATAATTTGAGCCAGAATCAAAATAAATTTTTTCCGCTCTAATACTACTAAAAATTAGCTGATAGCATTGTTCAATTTTTTCAAGAATTGGAATGCGCGCCATATCATCGGGTAAAGGAAAACAGAATTCAAATCGTGTTCCTGCAAGTGATCTACTCAGAGGTAATGTGATTGGCAGTGGCTTCCTTGCTAGGAGGCCCAATTTAGCAGCAGCGATTTCTAAGGTTATTGTTGGCGGGTTAATTCTCTCCTTCCTTAATAACATATTGGTGAGAGTATGAATAAGGTTTGTGTTGTATTCGTAAATTGTTTTAATAGTAGGCCCAGGAGAAAACCCTCCTGTAAGAGCTGCTACAATCTCCCAAAATGGTCTCATCTGATCAGCTGTTGGGGGGTCTTTTCGGGATTGAAGGTGCAGCCCGATATTGCATAACGTTATCCCAACAGAACAAATTGCAGTTTTAGGAGACCATCTTAAAATATTTGTATGTAAAAATTCGATATACTTATCTTCTATCTCCTTTTCTGTTGGCACCTTGCTAGTGTCACCATTTTTTATTATCACAGCTTTAATAATTTGCATTTTGTGTAATGGCGAAAGAAAGAGACTTGTTTGATTATAAACAATAGAATCTATAGGGGATACGGTATCTAAATCAGTTAGTTTTGCTGAAAAAGTCTTATTTTTAAAATATACAAGAACGTTATCAGGTTTACTATCGCCATGAACATAACCCATTTGATACAGTTCTGAAAAACCTTGAACAATGTCATGGCAGATTTTCATATGTTCATAATAGTTCGCATTTAAGGGGTTTGTTATAAGAGAATGGGCTGAGCATAGGGCTTCTTCTGCAATGTGAAATTGTTTGAATGTTCCTTTACTTGTTCGGTAGATGATTTTTTTAAATGTCTCTATATAGGAAACATCAGCAAGAGTTTCAGAGAGGATCCTAGATGGGGGGGTAACGGATGTGTTTTTGTCTTTAACTAAGGCAACACCATCTACCCGTAGTTCATTTTCTGAAATAACTGTGACTGTCATTGCTTTTTTAACGCATTTATAAGTACCAGAACCAATTTTTGTGGTCAGAGCTTTTCTCTCTGCAGTTATATGAAAAGTAGTTTCATTTTCGCGCCTTATTGAATGGGGTAGTTTAACTAAAGGGGCGCTAGTTCCATCCTTTATGTAAGAAAGACGGTCACTAGAAAAATAAATTTTCTCGGCATGATTAGAGATAAAAAGTTCAAATGCAATCATGATGATTCTCTGTACTTCAGGTGTAAATACAACTGTGGGTGAGAATACATTAGTCTGAGGAGTGTGTATGCTAATGCTTGGGGGTACAGGCAGAATCATTCGGTTTTATTCGTCCATAAATAACGGAGTTGAAAGATAATCAAAGGTGTAGAACAAAAAAGAATAAGACCGGCAGCAAGAAACAGTTCAAAAAAGAGAAATCCACCCGTATCTACAGGTGTGGCTGGAACAAATCCAACAAAAAAAGTGAAGAGGCATCCAAGAATTCCAAGAGTTGCTACAACCCACATTCCAATGTTGCCAAACGGAATTTTATAATGCCGATCAAGTTTTTTATGACTATATCTAAGAACAATTCCTGAAATAAACATAAGGATGTACATCACAATATAGAGTTGCGCTGCAAGTACAGTAAGCATCCAAAATGAGCTTGCTATATTTGGCATAAATATAAATGCAAATGAGAGCAGAGTAACTATAATCCCTTGAATTAGCATAACATTTACTGGCATATCGTGCTTATTCGTTTTGCACATAAAAGGAGGGAAATCGCCTTTTTCAGCAGCTGCGAGCATACCTCTGCAAGGTCCTGCTGCCCATGAACTTACTCCGCCAAGGGGGCCGAGAACAATGATAAGCGCTATGAGGGGCATGAACTTTTCAAGACCATATTTTGCAAAGAAATTATAGATTGCTTCAATACTACCTGAAATGAGATTGATTTCACTTTTAGGCATTATCACAGAAATTGCCAATGTACCAAGAATTGTCATGACTATAATAACAGATGCTGAATAAAAAATTGCTCTTGAATAATTTTTTTGAGGATTTTCGACATCATTTGCATGAACAGCAGACATTTCGATTCCGCCAAAACTCAGCACAATCCCTGTTAATAATGCTAGATCAGAAAAACTTGAAATATTTGGCCTAAGAGCTTCCCAGGAGAACGTAATGTTAGAGGGATATCCAAGAAAATACCAAGCAAAGCCAAAACCAATAATTAATATGCCTGGGACTAATGTTCCAAGAGTTACTGAAATCGAGCTAATCCATCCAAAAACCTTGACGCCTTTTAAATTAATATAAGTGATTATCCAAAAAACAGAGGTGATGACTAGAAAAGTAAACCACTTATTTCCGTTAAGCTCAGGATTGATAATATAAGCAACAGATGCTGCGACAAAAGAAAGAATTGTCGGATACCAGACAACATTTTCAAGCCATAAAAGCCAGATTGCTAGAAATCCAAGCCGGTGTCCAAGAGCCTCTTTTACCCAGACAAATATACCGCCTCTTTGAGGCCATCCAGTAGCTAGTTCAGCTGAAACAAGGGCTGCAGGTATAAAAAAGAAGAAAAGAGCAAGTAGTAAAAAAATAATTGAAGAGAGGCCAAATTGCGCGCTTGTTGGCCAATTTCGAATACTTAAAATGGTGGCCAAATTGATCATTGTCAGAACAAAAACACTAATTTTCTTTGTCATAAGGCAAGAAGTATAAACTTTTTCTCTAATTTCGTCAAAAATAAAACTGAAGACTTGCTCTAATTTTTGCTACGAATTATAGTAGATGGCCATGAAAAGAGAGCTTTGGAAGTCCCATATTGGATTTATGTGGGCAGCTATTGGGTCTGCAGTTGGCCTTGGAAGTATTTGGAGATTTCCCTATATAGTAGGGCAAAATGGAGGCGCTGCATTTGCTCTGATTTTTACGTTTTTTCTTATTTTTGTTAGCCTTCCGGTTTTGATTGCAGAAATTATTATTGGAAGAAAGACTCATCTCAATCCTGCGGGCGCATTTAGGACATTAGGTAGGGGTAAGTCTTGGGGAAGAGTAGGCCTTTTAACAATTGTTACCGGCTTTATTGTAAGTTCTTTTTATAGTGTGATTTGCGGCTGGACCTTAGGTTATTTAGGTGATGCAATTATAGGAGGGCTTACACATTTTCAGACAATTGGAGAGTCGCAAAGTTATTTCTTAAATCATGTATCGCTTGGAAGTTGGGCAATTGGAACACATTTTCTTTTTATGCTTCTAGCTACATTGATTTTGTTTGTTGGCGTTCAGAAAGGGATTGAGGCTTCAAATTCGGTATTCATGCCCATGCTATTTATACTATTGGTTATTCTTGTAGTCAAAGGACTGACAATGAAAGGGGCAAGTGATGGTCTAAAATTTTTATTTAACCCCGATTGGAAAAGTCTTACACCTTCAGCAATTATTATGGCACTCGGACAAGCTCTTTTCGGTCTTAGTATTGGGCAAGGAACAATGGTTACATATGGCAGTTATCTTGATAAAAGTGAGAACATTCCTAAGACTGCCTTCCCCATTGCAATGTCTGTAATTATAGTGTCTTTATTAGCAGGAATGGCTATTTTTACTGTGGTTTTTTCTGTAGGCGGCTCTGCTGAAGGAGGTACGAATTTAATGTTTCAGACATTGCCGATGATTTTTTCTCAAATTACGGGTGGCTATTTTTTATCGATCTTGTTTTTTCTTCTCATATTCTTAGCGGGATTAACTTCCCAAATCTCTGCAATGGAACCTGTTATTTCTTATTTTATTGATGAGAAGAAATGGAGTCGACATAAGGCAACCATTTTTGCCGGATCCGGCGCATTTCTATTAGGTGTTCCAAGCGCTCTTTCTTTTGGTATCTGGAAGGGGTATACAATTTTTGGCATGAATTTCTTTGATGCGATTTCTTATCTAGCTATCAATATTCTAATTCCTTTTGGTGGACTTGCAGCTGTCATACTTATTGGTTGGAAATGGGGTTTAGAGCCGGCTTTTTCACATTTAAAAGAAGGGACCGGAAAATTTTATCAAAAGCACACCTCAATTGATAACTATCTTAAATTCAATATTAAATATATAAGTCCGGTTATTATTATAATCATATTACTCAATCTTATTGGCATAATTTAAAATAATTCTTTTAATTATAATTCTATTTCAGTATAGTAAAATAGTAATACATATTTTAATAATACGGAGTAGTTTGTTATGATAGATACTAATAATGTTGTAGAGAATGTCATGCCCGCTGAAGTTCAAAAAAGAGGAAGAGGGCGCCCTCCAAAAGCAAAAACAGAAAGTCTAGAAGAAAGAATTAAAAGACCTAGAGGCAGACCTAGAAAAGAATCTGCTCCTAAAGAAAATGATGATGGTATAAAAAGAAGTAGAGGTCGTCCAAGAAAATATCCGATCCTTGCTAAAGAAAGACTTCCGAATGGCGAAATGAAGTCTGTTATCAAAAAAGTGGAAAGCGGAGTCCTCTTAAAGCATATGTTTGAGTATTTTACAAAGTTATTGATTCTCCATGCGGAACTTTCTAAAGAAGCCGGAAAACACGATGCAGTTTTTAAACGATTGAAAGTATTAGACTTTCAAATGGCAGAAGTGTGTAAAGAGATACTAAGTTCTGAATACACAGGATCAGCTATTGATAATAATTCCGCCGCTGCTTAAGAAGAAGGAATGAAAATAACAATTGTCAGACATGGAGAGACAGAGTGGAGCTTGAACGGACGGCATACCGGATCAACCGACCTGGAACTCACCGAAAATGGCAGAAATGAGGCGGGCCTTCTTGGGAGGAGCTTGAGAAAGACAAAATTTGATCACGTCTTTTCAAGCCCTCTCAAAAGGGCGATGACGACTTGTGAACTCTCAGGTTTTGGCATGCAAATGAAGCTAGAACCTTCTTTAGTAGAATGGGATTACGG
Organism: uncultured bacterium; assembly: GCA_964552055.1. Classification (GTDB taxonomy): domain Bacteria; phylum Chlamydiota; class Chlamydiia; order Chlamydiales; family 2-12-FULL-49-11; genus VGMD01. Next base: position 60,195 of record CAZKFL010000002.1, on the reverse strand, counting down.
TGATTATGAGGGGCTTACTTCTCTTGAAATCTGTAAAACTGTTCCCAATTGGTCCATATTTTCAAAAGATCCACCTAATGGGGAAACATCTAAGCAGATTTGTAATAGAGTGGACGCTTTATTAGAGAAGTTAAAAGCACTTGGGGGAGATATTTTGCTTTTTTCAAGCGGCCATATTTCTAGAGCAATTGCTGCAAGGTGGTTAGGATTACCTGTTTCATTTGGCTCTTATCTGGCTCTTTCAACAACCTCAAAATCGATTTTATTCTACGAAAAGGAAAAACCTGTTATATTTCTTTGGAACGACACATCTCATCTAAAAAAACCTGAATAAATGTTGCCGCTAAAAACGATATCGCAATAGCATATGCAACAAATTCAGTATCAACTAAAAGCATAGTAAATAATAGGAAAAATGTAATCATTGATCCTTTAATCCATTCCTTTGTAAAGTAGACAATATTAGAACTTATTTTATAAAAAAAGCATGCCGCTACTAAAGAAAATGATGCTTGATAGATGGACAATTGAGATAGAGCCAATAGAAAACAGGCTGTAGATCCGTAGAGAGCAAAAAATATAAGGGAAGTAATAAATTTATATTTCATCATTTTCCATTTCATTTTATTCTTTATTATAACAAAAGGGGAATATGATGAATGTATTGAAACAGCTACTCGTAATCGGATGTGTTTTTTCGGCCTGCGCAAAGCCGCCAGAGCATGCTAAACAAGCGCAAGATGCAGCTAAAGCATTCAGCCTCATCGCCAAGAAAGAACCTGGGCTAACATCCCTTGGATCAGGTGGTTTTTATACAAACAATAAGATTGATTCACTCTATATCGACTTTGAAATAAAAAAAGATCTTCCACCAAAAGAGGCTAAACACTTATTAACAACAACTGTTAATGCATTTGTAAATTACGTCAATGAAAACGAAGCTATCAGGCCTTATCTACAAACCTATCCAATAACTGCTAAAGAAGTTAGTGTGAGCATTGCATTAATAGATGAAAAGCGAATCCCGCTAAAAGGTTTTTCTCAAATTCATCTATATGATGGAAATATTTACTACTCTAACTTCATTGCTGAAAGAAAAGAGTACAGCTCCTATGAACAAGAGCTGTACACAACTAATTAATTACTCATCAGGATTACCAACAAATCCATTCCCGCTTCCCACTTTAACGCGCTCCCTTCGTGCTCCAAATCCTGCCCTGGGAGGAGCTTCCCTGACTGCTTCGCCTGGGGCCCCTAATCGAAGGCCGCTAGATGCGTCTCCTCCTGCAGGGGCATGTGTCCGTCCAGATGTAGAGGAAGTTCTTCTTTGGCCAGAAGAGGAGGAGCCTCTAGAGGCTGAATCATTTTCCCTCGCAATAGGTAATCTTCCGCGCGGTTCTGGAGCTCCTAGTGGAAGGTCACTTCTTCTTCCGCTAGACAGAGGTGGTGCTGAAGGTAAATCATCTTGACCCCGCACGCTGCTTACTGGCAATGAATATAATAGTAAACTGCTCCCAGATGGTGGTGGTGTCGTTGACCTACCATAGTATCCGGCTGTAGATATGCGGGCACTTCCAGAAGGTTCCGGAGCTCCCAATTCAAAGCGACCTTCTATTTCTCCGCCTACGGGAACACGTCCTCGTCCATGAAATGCAGAAGATGCACCGAAATTACGTCCGTGAGTCGGGTTGCTATTCCACGTAGTGCCTTGGGGGACATAGCCTTGAGTACGATAACCTGAACTATCTTGTCCACTATGCCTCGGAAAATCGGAATGAACTTGAGGCGTTCCCTCATTCCAATTTATTAAAAATATAGAGGCGATGACTGCTACTGAAAGGATAATAGCAAGGGGGGGAGGTGTTAATGCAAAGCAGGCAATGATAGCAAACACCGAAAGAGCAACCTTCATAATTCTTTGATCGGGTTCAGCTCGCGCAGTTAGGCGTGGGACAGATGACCGAATTGGTGGTGGGATTGCGCCACTAACTTCTACACGTAAACTCATAGATTTCTCCTGTTGTTAATCGATGTTTGCTCTAACGTAGTTGTCTTTTTCCACATTTATTAAAATGTAGGAGTCACTTGAAAGCCAACCTGCCCAGCAGTTTTCATTTGAGCCAACAAGTATAGACTGTCCTGCGCGCCAGTGCTCATAAATGTCTCTTTCGTTTCGATTCAAACGCCAATTTACAACTCGCCCTCTACCATCTTCTAATTCCATATAACCGGAAGTATAATCGATATAGGTAATTTGTATGTTAGTGCTTGTACCGGTGATAGGCGCTTGTGAAAGTTCCACTGTTGCAGCGCTATTTAGCCGTGTATTTAAAAGATAGTATCTGCCGCCACTCCACTTGGGATAAGCTGTTGGATAGATAACGAGTTTGTCATTAGACTGCCAGTATTTGATTTGGGAGGCGCTTGAGTTATCAATTGCTCTCCAAATAGTGCCGTCATCTGTCTCTAGGTTCCAACCTTGGTTATCTTTGCTTGAAAGGAGCCGATAAGGGGTGTTATTTGAAATAGATTGAATGGCGAGTGCTTTAAATGCAGGCTCTTCATTTCTTGCGTGTGCTGAAATTGAAGAGCTGAGTAGAAATGCTACCAAAAGATAATTTTTTAGCTTCATATTGTTCCCTTTTTTTAATATTGAGAACAAATAGTATCTGAATAAAATCTTTATTAAAACTAAAATATATTCTTTATAACAATAGCTTCATTTGATTTTCCAAGAAGTTCATGAATAGAAAGAAATCTCTTTTTCACAGCAAAAGTGATATGAAATTCCTTATTATCAATATAAGGCGAAAGATTTAAGCGTGTTCGAATTTCAGAAAGTTTTGGTGCATCTATTGTTAGAAACCAAATTGTTTCCATTTCTAACCAATTCTCAGGCTCAACAAAGTAGCAACCGGTAATAGTAAAGGGTATTTCAGTGGCAAAATTTTTTAAATCTAAACCTGGATGAGATTCTGACGCAAGAATTACGCTCACATGAGCTCCAACATTATGTAAACCTTCAAAATAAGGAGGATTTGTAGCATTTCCATTTTCTAGAAAGGGGAGAAGTTCATAAATGTATTCATTAGGAAGAGCAAGATAGGTAAATCCTCGTTCATCAGTTGTTAATTTTCCTGAAAGTGGAAGAGCTTCATTTATATATTCTAGTATTTCTGCTTCATATGTTTCTTTTTGCGGCATTTTTTTACTAGAGCGAATTTGGATTGCTAAGGAATCGATTTTTTCAATGCCCAAGCACTTGCCGAAGATGTTTGGTAATTCCCTACTATTCAAATGTGCTTGATTATTAAACTCTTGCATATATACTCTATCTCTAGCGTTGATTGATATTTGTTATATAACTAAAAAAAATGTAAATTGCAATAATTCAGTGATAAAAATTCATCTATCAATTATAAGTTTATGTATAAATGATAAGGGACTTTCCTATGAAAGGGCAGTTTTTGAACTTTAACCCGCTGATAAAGAGCTCCTATTATCAAACGATGATTGGCTCTCTGATTGATTTTGAGCCGGAGCTTCCATCTAAAACTCATGTTGTGAAACTTAGGGATGGAGATTTATTAGCATTAGAAATTACAACGCCTCTAAACTGGAAAAAAGACGATTGGACTGTTTTAATGATTCACGGTCTTTGTGGATCTCATAAATCACACTATATGAAAAGAATAGCGAGAAAATTTCGCGATAATGGAATACAATCGATTCGAATTAATCTAAAAGGTTGTGGCTCTGGAAGAGGGCTTGCCAAAGGTATTTATCATAGTGGATCAAGTGGAGATGTCTTTCAGGCATTAGAAAGTATAAAAATACTATTTCCAGATTCTCCCAAACTCCTCATGGGGATTTCACTTGGAGCAAACATTTCACTTAAGCTTGCAGGTGAATTAGGAAGCGAAGGAGATAAATATCTAAAGGCTGTTTTAGCTATAAGCCCGCCAGCAGATCTTTTGTCAAGCGCAAGGCTATTTACTCTTCCTGAAAATCAAATATATGCAAACTATTTTCTCAAATTACTGATGAAAGAAGTGAAATTTAGGCATGAGTTTTTCGATCTTGGGCCACATAATTTACCGAAAACAGTCACGTTAAATGATTTTGATGAGCTTTATACAGCGCCCTTAGCTAAATTTTCAAGCGCTTTTGAATACTACTATTATTCTAGTTCGAAAAGGGTTATTTCAAAAATTGCTCTTCCTACAAAGATTTTATTTGCAAATGATGACCCAATCATAAAATCAACGATTTTAGATGACATCGAACTTCCTCCAAATGTTGAAATATACAAGACAGAGCATGGCGGTCACATTGGTTTTGTTGGTTTAAATATATTTAAGGAATTCCGTTGGATGGACAGAATGGTCCTTGACTGGGCTATTGAGTCAATTAAACGTACCAGTTCATCGCAATAACGTAGTTAATGTATTGTGGTGAATTTCTTCCGAGAGCAGATAGCCAGACACCACCAATTAGACCTATGTTCGCGCTATAGTTATACTCAATTGCTGGTGCAAAGCTAAGTGAATAGGACGGACCCCAACCAACTGGATAAAAAGACGACCCCTTAAATCGAGTTCTAAAGCTATATGTGCTGGCTATATCTAAAGCAAGCACCCAATTTTGCGTCAGATTGTATTCAAATCCGAAAAGTAGGGGAAAAGATGTCCCAGGAAAGACTCTTCCGTTAGTCCCTCTGCCACCACCATACGAATTAAGGCCATGGACTTTTACCTGGGAAAATAAAATAGCTGTTGTAGACATTCTTGCAGCAAAATAGTGAAAAGAATAAAGATTCCACCTCTTAGAAAAGACAAATCCAAATGAGGTTCCAAAGCTCCCTCCTCCAGCACTATCTGTTAAACGCTTTTCACTATCTAAATGTTGGTACTCACCGAGTGGAAAAATTTCTCCGATTGCAAACTTAGACGCAAAACCATTTAAGCCTGTTTCTGTTGTCATCTGAAAAGTGACCTGTGCAAACATATCACCAAATCGCCAGGAGCTTTCATCGCCAATATAGGTATAAAAAAAGGATGGAACAAGAGTAAAGTCCATAAAAGAAGCGATACCCATTTGGGCCCAAAACTGGAAATTGATCGCGGAGAATGTGTCTTTGAGTTTTTTTACGGTCCAGTGATTATTATAGAGACCAAATGCATTATCTACAAAAAGGTACGGCTCAAAATTATAGTGACCAAGAGGAATAGTGTAAGCAGATGGGGTAAGTAAAGGGCCTGTGAACCAAGGGCCCTCTGAAGTCTCAGGAATATTGAGATACTCTGAAAATAAACATGAACTCGATAAACAAAGAAAAAGGCCAATACGTTTCATAAATCCCACCCTAACAAAAGTGGGATTTAACAAGGTATTAGTTTTTATGCATAGGTCGGAAGCGGTTCAAGGGTCATAATAAACTTGGAGAAATTTTTCCAAGCTCGCCATTCTGCCTTAAGACTTTTTTTCACATCATGGATTTCGTTTAGTAGCTGCCTAACTTTTTCTCTAGCTTCCATCGACTTTTTACAAGATTTATATTCTTGCATAAGTGTATTGAGTTTGGAGAGTTTGTCGATGAGGTTTTCAGTGAAATAAGTTACTTTTAGCTCTAGATCTTCCTTTTTCTCAGTAAAGGATTCATGGAGCTTTTCTAAAAGGGCTCTCTTATGCTCTTTAATCATCTGTTCGGCGATACGTGCCTGATTTACCTTTTTAAGATCTCTAGCAAGCCTAAACTTGCTTAATGACCAAATAAGCCATTTTGTAGGATCAAAGTGGTACCAGCGTATACCATTTCGGTAATCGTATGCGAATGTATGGTGATAATTGTGATAGCCTTCACCAAATGTAAGTAGGGAAATAACATAGTTATCTACGGCGCTGTGCTCTGTTGAGTAGTTTTGATGACCCCAGTAATGAGCTAGTGAATTAATAAACCAGGTGAAATGATGTAATAGAAATTGTCTAAGTAGCCATCCAAATACAAGAGCTCCAAAGTAGTCGTTTGTTACCCAGCCAATGAATATGGTGGCAAGAACATTTGTGATAACCATCAGTATTTCATAATATTTATGTTGAAATGTAACAATAGGATCTCTCAGAAGGTCTGATACAACCTTATCTTTGATAGGATTCTGCTTTTTAAAAAGCCAGATAAAGTGGGCGTGCCAAAAGCCGCGTTTTACTGTATAAGGATCTTCATCTTTATCGATATGAGCGTGGTGAATTCGGTGGTCATGAGACCATCTGAGGGCGCTACCTTGTGTAGCCATGCTTGCAAAGAATAGATAGATTGATTCAATAATTTTATTGGTTTTATACGTGCTATGTGAAAATAGCCTGTGGTAACCAGCTGTAATGCTAAGACCTGTTGTGTACAATAGTACAAAACTCAGGATAAGTAGTGAGCTTGAGGGGGTGTAAAACACAAGGTAAATAGGCAGAAGTATCGCTAAAAGAACATGATAACCAACTAAGAATAAGATGTTTGACCAGCATAAATTGCTTTTCTTTTTCATATAAGATCCTCTTTTGCTTGAGTATTCATTATAACATTTAATTAATGGGGCTCCTAGCTAATTTTTGCGGCTAACTTTTGCTCTAGGTGCTTTTCCTCAAATTGATGACTAAGAGATCTAACAGATAAAATCCAGGAAATTGTGACAAAAGCAACAATTGGAAGGAGGATGTGTGTAACGGAAAATATTGAGCCTGAGCCAATTAGATCAATCATCGCTATTTGAATCCAGGCAGATCCTGATTTTCCTAAACGTGACCCAACAACATCAATTGCAGCTTTACCCTTCAATTTAGCGTCATTGTCTAGCGGTATATACGCCATTTCCTTTGTGGGATCAAAAAAGGAATACTTCGCAACTTTACTAATTATATTTTGAAAAGCTCCAAAGAGAACGACAACCATAAGTGGCGAGACCCCAAAAAGAACAGCAACTGGAGTTAACATATTGGGATTTATCACAAATGCGAAGAACAAAACCCCTGTAACACCGACCATTATAGGTGTGAGCTGAGCGCTGCAATGCCATCCGAACTTACGAATAATATTACTCCCTAGAAATATAGATGTTAGAAATGCTACAAGACCAAGGCAGGAAGTGGCCTTACTTGTAAATGTCTGGTAATCAATAGGATTTGGGTAAAGGCTATGAACAGAGGCCTTCCAAGTGACTTCGATTAAGTTCATCGAAAGTCCATATCCAACTACGAGAACCGCAATGCCGAGTAAATATTTAGACTTAACAAGGTGCTTAAACCCCTGAAAAAGAGATAGTTTCTCTTTTAATTTCTTTGGAGAGCCTCGATAATCAAGTGGATTGGAGAAATTTTTGTCTGTAAGGGCGTATTTGTTCATCCACCAAAAAATCCCCATTACAAGGAAACCTAGTGCTAATACTACAAAGAGAAGGCTTTGCGTTGCCATTAAAAAGGAGTGTTTTCCCATCCTATTCATAAAGAAGCAGACTATAGGACCAATTGAAAAGGCTGCTAGGTCGCCTGAAGCTATATAAATATTATAAGACCGTTTTGCTTCATCCACGGAGGTAACATCATTTGCAAATCCCCAAAACATAACTAGGATAACAACTGTGCCCCAAAGTTCTGCTGTAATGAACAATAGTGAGTGAATCCAGTTTCTGTAGACGGCAATCCAATGTTCATGCTTACCGCCAAATTTAGCAGAAAGCCAGTCCGAGGAAGCGTTTGGAGAGAAAAAATCTGCATTTGGATAAAGAACAAATCCGTATAGGAAAATAAGTGCTAAAAAGCCGCCCATCATGGTATAGAAAAGCTTCTTCTTATTTAAGACATTACTCAATTTTGAATAGATAACTACAGTAATCATTGCGGCTGGTAATACTACCCAACCCTTTAAAACTGCAATAACTTCAGCTCCTGACCCACTTGCAGACACAATCATTGTGTCCTTCATGTTGGTTAAAATGCCATAATCTATTGATATTAAAAATTTAATGAGAATTAAGGGGAAAAGTTTTTTGAACTCTGCTCTTTGAAAAGGCCAGAGTCTGCGGCGCCATTTACTAAAAATTATATCACTAGTGTCTATTGTCATTCCTACATACGGGTAAAATTCTTAGAATTCTAACCTTTTTCTCTTTAATTGCCAAGAGAAAAATAGTTTTAATAATTCATTAATCCATATTTCTCAATTATCCTTAACAGAAAGCTATTAGTATATGACATTGCTCGATAATTGCTCTTGGAGTACAATTGCTGAGTAAACTTATTATTTTAAGGATTTTTATGAATGTTACAAGAACTAAACAATATCTTTTAAGTACAGGAATAGGGGCAGCGAGCGGTGCTTTGGTTTCTGTGTTACTAAAAAATTTACAAATCTGGCGATCACCATATGGGGGTACTATTGCATGTTTATTTGCTGAACGCGTTGCTGCGAACCCGCTTCATATAAATATGGGATTAATTGTCGCGGGCAGCGCAACGGTACCAATGGACTACACTTTGATTGGCAAAATTGTTCCAACGATATGCACATTTAACACATTGTTGATTAGCTGCATAGCCTTAGGCGTTCTGATTGGCACATGCTATGCAATGCTAAAAAAAGAGAGTGCTACACCAGCTCAATAAGTAATGTTTATTTATAGCTATGCAGCGCGCTCTCTTAATATTTCAAAACTTTGCTTGCTTGAGGGGATTAAGCACGCAGCATTTACTGCTTTGGTCGCTTCGGTAAACTCCAAAGACTCTAAAAAAATGCTTGCTAAAGTTTTTGATGGCCAATGAATTGTAGCCACAAACTCTCTTGTGTTTTCATTATGATAGATATGAACATCATCAGATCCCATATAGTAGGCGAGCCTTGCAACCTTATTTGTCCAGATTTTGACAAATTCAGTCTCTTGCCCTCCTTTAGGATGGTAAATAGTAGTAGCTAAGACAGGTCCGATATCTTCCATACCTATACCTTGCAAATTCGCATCTATTTAATCAAGGCCTAAACAAAAAAATATTCACCGCAGAGGCGCAGAGAATGCTGAGGTCGCAGAGAACAAGTGAGAGAAAAATCAAGGAGAAGAAGAAATATGAGACTTCTGAAGCGCAATTAACCTTCCTTTTTCCTATTCTTCCTCTGTGATCTCGGCGTTCTCTGCGTCTCTGCGGTGAATCTTATTTTACGGATTAGAGGATGGGCTTGGAGCGCTTCTTTTTGGAATTCTTAGAAATCCAGTAGAGAGGGAAGGGGAGAGCTGAAAGAAGCAGCATCCCACAGATAAGAAGATACTTATAGCCAATTGAGGTATTCATGGGGATGTTTTCAGGGGGGATAAAGCCGACGGCGATTGCGCAAAGACTTATTGCTATCCCGCTTAGGCCTACAAACCAGATGCCGAAGTTGCCGAATGGGACTTTGAAGTTTCTTTGAACTTCACGTTTTGAATGATGTAGCTTGATTGAGGCTGCAAAGAGAGTTATGTATACAATAAGCGCCAGTTGAGCCGTAATTATTGAAAGAAGCCAGTAGGAGCTATTGACTGTAGGCATGAAGACAAAGGCTGTAGAGAGAACAGATACGATGACTGCTTGGAGGTAGAGCGCTCCTGTTGGAACCCCATGCTTATTTACTTTTGTGAATAGTTTGGGTAGCGAGCCGTCCTTGCTAGCAATCATAATTCCTTTAGTAGGACCAATCATCCATGCAGCAACTCCAGAGAGTCCGCCAAGAATAACGCAAACAGCGATGATCTTAGTCATCCAAGGCATACCAAATGCTTCAAAGAAAAGAGAAAATGCTTGGATGACTCCAACAACAAGGTTTAAATTCTTATGAGGGACTACCATTGAGATTGCAAGTGATGCAAAAACAATTGAAAACATAATAATTATTGATGAGGCAAATAAAGCTTTTGGATAGTCACGCCTAGGGTTTTTCATTTCGCCTGCATGAGCAGCAACCATTTCTAGGCCAATTAGCCCAAAAAGAATATTACTGAAGTATGCGAGCTTGTCATAACTTGCAATAGATGGAAATAATGCAGGAAGAGAGAAGGTGATTTCTGAAGGTCTGCCTTGAAAAAACCAGATTCCACCAAGTACTATAATAAAAAGCATTGGCATCAGAGTTCCTATTAGCGCGCCTATTGTGCTGATAAGTACCGAAATGCGCATTCCGCACGAATTAAGGAAAGTTGCCACCCAGAAAAGGCCTAAAATCAGCAGATACATATAAGTTTTGTTTTGAGCAAGTTCTGGGGAAAAGAGATATGCAAAAGTCCCGGCAATTAGAGCCATAATCGTTGGGTACCAAGCAAGGTTGTAAACCCAATTAAGCCAGATTGCTATTAAGCCGATTTTTTCACCAAATGCTTCTCTAATCCAGATATAAAGACCACCCGTATGAGGCCATCCTGTTCCGAGTTCTGCTGAAATAAGCCCGCTTGGTATAAAGAAAAAACATGCCGCTACAAGATAGAAAAATACAAGGGAGAGGCCATATTCAGCAGAAAATGGTAGCGTGCGTAAACTATCTACCGCGATCACATTGATCATGATAAGTTGAAAAACGCCAAGGGTCTTTTTTCGGTCATTAACTTCCACAAACAGAGATTATGTTTTTTTTCCGGATAATAGACGAGGATTTTTTTTTATCTTACAAAGAAATTCAAATAGTATAAATTATATTTAGTAATTAAAAATTTAAATAATAGAAAAATATGAAAAATTATTACTTTATTAATGGATCAGGTCAAAGTAAGTCTCAAACAGGGGCTTTTACTAAGGCTTTAGAAGTAAGTTCATTGTCACAATGCAGACCTCTCTTTCATACACATTATCTTCCAAAAGATTCTTTTTTGCTTGAAGGGGCGCAAGTTTTACCCTCAAATGATGTGGTTGACACAATTTTAGCAACTGCAGAAGGGTCAAAAGGCTCTACAATTAGCGCAGGAATTATTTTAGGCGATCTTTACCGGAATGGAAAAAAAGATCGAACATTGATTTGTAAGAAAAGTGGTGAATATTCAATATCAACTCTTGAAGTAGCATTGCACAATGAATTAGAGAGCTTAGGAAAAGAATTTGAAAATGGTGAGTACGAAATCAAGAACATTAAACCTCTTTTGCAGACATTAAAAATTGTAGAAGATCACGGTAGCGTACTTGTGGGTATTGGATTTACTGAAAAATACCTTCCATTCAATAAATTTCATCCGGAGCTTCCTCCGTTCCTTGGCAAGGAAAGTCCTTATGAAAGCTCAAAATTTGTGGTTATTCCTGTTTTGTACGAGTATCCCGTTAAAATAAAAGAGCACTATGCCCCTTTATCGGTATTAAAAGCGTCTAAATATATGGAAGACTATGATCTTGAGACGGATCAACAGCTCTCTCAAGTCGGAATTCATACAGCTCCTGCTTTAGTTTCAGTTGAGACGCCTCATGTTTTTGTTCAAGCTGTAGAAGAAGAAGTAATTAAGCTTTTGAATGATGGGAAATTCCCTATTTTTTTAGGTGAAGATCAAACGGTGACAATAGGGGCTATAAAAGGCTTAAAAGAAGTGATAGGAGATTTCTCTGTTCTTCACCTTGGCGGATCAACACAACTTAGAGCTAGCTATGACGGATCGGCTTATAGTCCTGCATGCGCTATCAAAAAAGGTCTTGAATATGCAAAAGATGTCGTTCAGGTAGGGATTCGATCAACTTCAAATAGAGAGAAACGTGATTTACAATTTGATAAGATTTTCTTTGCTTCAGATATTTTTGACGAAAAAGACGATCATTGGATGGAAGATGTTGTTGAGGAATTAAGCGAGTCAAATGTCTATATTACAATTGACGCCAGCGTTTTTGATCCAGGTGTTATGATGAGTAACAGACCTGAACCAATGGGTCTTTCTTATGCAAAAGTAATAAAGTTGCTAAGAACGGTCATTCGAAAGAAAAAAGTGGTTGGAATTGACTTTGTTGGGCTTAATCCACAAGGCGGAGAGCTCTCGTCTGAGCTTGCAGCTGCGCGTCTTGTGTATCAAATGCTTTGTTTCTTGACAAAAAACTAAATTGCCTGTTAGAATCTCCATTTCATTATCTGCCCAGGTGGTGAAATGGTAGACACGCCAGACTTAGGATCTGGTGCCGCGAGGCGTGGGGGTTCAAGTCCCTTCCTGGGCACATCACTTATATATCATGAGACCTGTAGACTTACCTATTCTTTTTAGTTGGGAAGAGAGAAAGCCCCTCCTTCATGAAGGGATGCTTTGTGTTCCAAGACATTATGATGAACATGAAAAATTTGATACTACGTTTCAAGAAATTTTCGGGAACGATAATCCTATTTGTATTGAATTTTGTAGTGGGAACGGGGAATGGATTGCAAGAGCTGCGGGACTTTATCCAGAATATAACTGGATCGGGGTAGAGAAAAAATTTCAGCGTACAAGACAAATTTGGTCTAAAAAGCATAATTTAGGATTAACTAACCTTCTTCCTGTCTGCGGGATGGCTGAGGATTTTTGCACGCATTATCTTAAAGAGAATTCTGTTGAGAAGGCGTACGTAAACTTTCCCGATCCTTGGCCAAAAAATAGTCACGCTAAAAATAGAATTATACAGTCACCTTTTATCGAAATGTTAACTAGAGTGTGTAAAGAAGGGGCAACATTGACTCTAGTTACAGATCATCAAAAATATTCTGAGCAAATGATGAAGGTTGTTAGCAGTCATCCAAAATGGAATTCGCTTGAAGTCTCCTCTCTGCCAAATGAATACGGCTCGTCCTATTTTAATCGACTTTGGGAAAGCCTTGGAAAATCCATACGACATATGCAGTTTGTTTTGGAAGGGGATGTCAAGTGAGGCCTGTTATTGCCGAAACCGGATATGAGTTTGTAAAAGATAAAAATTTTAACACTCTTAATATCTATATCGATGCAAGACCATCATCTGATCTTGCCTGGGAATCCCTAGAGTCCGAAATAGAAGTGGCAATAAAGCTTAATGCTAAACTTTCATTTGAACTGGATTTTGGTTTTTCAGAAAAGAAAGCCCTTTTGAGGGATTCTGCGGCCTTTTTCTCTAGAGGTCTTGCAGTTAATGCATTTTCAGAGAGAGTTTACAGTAAATATAAGAGCCAAATTGCTGCAATTATTCTGTATAGAGGAAGTGGCGATTTCACAGATTCAATCTCAAGTGATGCTTCGCTTTATACAGATTTTTATGAGTGGAAAAGAGCTTATTTTGGTGAAGAGGCCCTGTCAAAACAGATGTTTAGACTGTTTTCGATGGAGCTCCTAATGCAAAATTTACATCGCCTTTCAGCCTCATTGATTGATGACGTCCCTCTTATAGCCTTATTCGACCTTAAAGACACAAATAGACCCTCGTATCAAGCTGAACTATTATCAAAATCATTTTTTCCTTATATTTTGCCAGGAGTAAAGCATGCGAATTCTCTTTTTTCAGGTTTTGGATGGCAAGATAGCGGAGATTTAGGGATGATTGGCCACAAAAGTGCGCCCTTAATTCCAAGAAATCCTCCATTTTTGGGAGTTGTTCTGCCAGAAATGGGAAAGGTTCCTTATGATTTATTTGATCAAGCAGTAACTCTTTTAAACGATTCTAGAATTGATTATGTTATTTTTCCTGAGCTGCTTATGATTGAAAGCTGGCATGGACTAGACTATATTCTTGTTTTTTCTGAGGCAGTATCAAGAGAGGGAAGAAGAATGTTGCAAGGATTTAATGCTGCAGATGGAAAGGTTATCTCAGTTGGCGAGAAGCTAGGTCTTGATGATGAAATCTTGTTTGAAGAATTTATTCGGAGTAGAGGGATTTGAACCCCCGGCCTTCTGGTCCCAAACCAGACGCGCTAGCCAAGCTGCGCTATACTCCGAACGTAAGAAGTGATAATTCTACTTTTTTTCTGATTTAAATTCAAAACATTTGATGAAAAATTGCATTTTATGTCTAAAATCAAGCAAAACGAGGTGAAACTATGAAATTTAACGATTGCAAATCTGTAAAAGAGCTTCGCACGCTTGCAAAATCAGCCCCCGACCTGACCCATCCAGAATGTCTTAATAGAGAACGAATTAAAAATATGACGCTCTCGTTTGATAGGTGGAAAATGCTTTATGGAACTGAAAGAGTTGATGATAAGATTTGTAAAGCCCTTTGCAATCTTGCAGTTGAGGTAGGTGCTCACGATAAGATGCTCCGACTTCAAAATATGGAAGTAATGAACTATGTAAAAAACTGCGAAAGTGAAAATCGAAGAGTTGGGCACACTGCAATTCGAAATTTGGATCTAAATAGCAAATGCACCGATGCTGCAAGGGAAGCTAGAGATGATTATGTAACAGAGCTTCGAAAGCTAAAGAATTTTCTCCCAGCCACTAAAAAATATAAGGCAATGATTATTGTGGGAATTGGAGGCTCCTATTTGGGAACAGAGGCTGTTTACCATGCACTTAAGGCCTATCAAACAAATGATAAAAAGCTGTATTTTGCTTCAAATATTGATCCTGACAAAGTAAATGGAATTTTGGATGAAGTAGATCTTGCATCAACACTTGTAGCAATTGTTTCTAAGTCTGGCGGTACACTTGAAATTAAGTCTCAAGAAGCTCTCTTACGAAAAAAATACGCAGAAGCAAAAATCGACGTGAAGGACCACTTTATCTTGGTCACTGGTAAGGGCAGTCCTATGGATGATCCGTCGAAGTTTTTAGAAGTCTTCTATATGTGGGATTATATCGGAGGAAGATATTCAGTATCAAGTATGGTTGGCGCAGTCCCTCTTACATTTGTTTTTGGTATGAGCGTATGGGAAGAGTTTTTAAAAGGATTACATGAAATGGATAGGCATGCGCTTCTTGAAAAAGACCCACTAAAAAACTTGCCATTATTTTCTGCTCTATTAGCTGTTTGGAATAGGAATTTTCTCCAAGCAGACACTCTTGCCATAATTCCTTATTCTGCTCCGATGAATTTTTGGTCCGCACACCTGCAGCAGCTCTATATGGAATCAAATGGAAAAAGTGTATCACAAGAGGATGGCAGTTTTATTCAGGAGGGCACAACCCCTGTAATTTGGGGAACTGTTGGCTCGGAATGTCAGCACTCTTATTTTCAATGCTTACACCAAGGATCTGACCCGATTCCCGTTGAATTTATAGGGTTTGTGCGAGCTCAAAGCGAGGGAGATTCAATTATTGATAAAACCACTAATCAAGAAAAACTCCTTTCAAATCTTTTTGCGCAGGCAATTGCTCTTGCAAAAGGGAGTTCAAATAGCAATCCAAACAAATCCTTTGGCGGCAATAGACCAAGTCACATTCTTCTAGCAAACGTTCTTGATCCCTATACTCTTGGCAACCTCCTTTCTTATCACGAGAATACGGTTGCATTTCAAGGGTTTATATGGGGGATTAATTCTTTTGATCAAGAGGGGGTGCAGCTGGGAAAAATTCTAGCCAACAGCGTAATAGAGCTCTTTAAGCATCAGAGAGAGAAAGGTTGCCTTCCTCAGGATAAAGAATCTTTGCTAGCAGGCGCTTTTATTGAGGAGATGAATTTACTTGAAGAGGGTGAGCGTCCAAAGAACATAAAAAAGCTCGCCTGAAATAGTTAGTTGGCGATGTTAAGAAGAGCTGATTTTGATTTTGGATTTTATCCTCGAATCTTGCTTTTCTCTGATCGTCAAGATGAATCCCAAAGTCATCGATTAGAAGGGTGGCATTCTCTAGACTCTCTGTTTCCGCAAGTTTTAAAGATGCGATAATAGTTCTTTTTTGCCCTTCGCTTGCGTAATTTTTCGCTGATAAGCCGCTGCAAGAAATATCAATATCGTCTCTATGGGGACCTGCAATAGTGTAACCTAGATAAATCTCCCGATCTCTATTCTTTTTAAAAATCTCTCTAGAAATATTTGATGGCACATAGGAAAGGGCTATTTTTTCTGTCTTTTCGGATAATTCCAGATAGATCCTTTCTGTTTTATCCGAGATCATTTTTATCGCCTGAGCTCGCTTCTCTTGAATATATAGAGCTGATTTAATGAGATCATCTTCCCATAGCTCAATTGACTTTGTGTCTTTACTTCGCAGTAATGCATTCCTCTGAGCTATCCCTTTTGCGTATCTTGTTAGGTGATACACATAAGCAGCATTTGATTGGGCAATCAAAATATTTACAAACCTACGCCTTTCTGACGGCGCCCCGTGCAGTAATTCGATATCAAAAGGTGAGTACACAACTGTTGGTAAAAGACCTAATAGGGGAGAGAATGAATTATAGAAAGTTTCGTTATGCTTGATTTCCTTATTCACTCCATCATAAGAAATGGAAAGTGTTTGCTCAATACCATCCTTTTCGAAATACGCTTGGATAAAAAAGTTTTTCTCATCTTTTTTTATAAGCTCGCTAAGCTTTGCAGTTCGAAAAGATCTGCCAATGCTTAAAAGACGGATAGCTTCAAGAATAGTTGTTTTCCCAATCGCATTTGGCCCAATTATAGCATTGAGCCCTCTTTCAAATTCAAGATCAATTTCTTTAAAATTCCTAAACTGAAAGAGGCGAAGACGTTTAATCACTACTAAGTCTCATTGGCATGAGCACATAGTGGGCTTCAGATGTGTCTGTAATAGAACCTGGATTAAACGAGTCTGTAATGCCAAAACTAACTGTTTCATCTTTGCAATGACGTAAAATATCGATAAAATAGTGAGGATTGAAAGCGATATCTAACTTCTCTTCATGGTAGTCTACAGGCATATTCACTTTGCCTTCACCAATTTCACTATTAATTGCTTGCAACTTTAGTTCGCCACTTTCAAATGTCAGTTTTACTGAATGGCTTGCCTCGGACGTAAATAAAGAAACTTGCTTAAGAAGCGTCATCAACTCTTCTTTGTGAAGATGCATTTTGTGCATTGAATTTCTGTCTGGCAGAACTCTTTGGTAATCAGGAAATTGCCCCGAAAGAAGTTTTGAGACAAGTGAGCCCTTATCTGTCTCAAGTGCAATTTTATCCCCCATTAATGTTAGAGTTGTTTCAACCGATTCATTATCAAGTAGCTTAACCATTTCGTCAACTGCCTTTAAAGGGATAATGCTGACTTGTTTTTCGCCTGAACTACTTTCAACAGTCTGTTCAATTTTTGCAAGTTTTTTACCGTCAGTACCAACAATGATTACTTTGTTTTCATCAATTTCCATGTAAATTCCATTAAGCACCTGTCTTGTATCATCTTTTGCAGCAGCGAAGGAAGTGTTAACAAACATTTCTTTCAATCTTGCAGAGGGGAGTGAAAAAGATTTGCCCCCTTTTATTTCAGGAAATGCCGGAAATTCACCTTTATCAAGGCCGTTTATTCGAAAATGAGAGGATCCGCTTGTCAAAACTGCAACATGATTACTATCAGTCTCAATTTTAAGTTCTGGCGCTTTTAATTCCCGAATTAATTGAAAAAATCTTCTGGCAGGTAAAGCAATAGCACCTTCTTCAAGAACTAGAGCATCTAAACTTGCTCGCAGGCTAACTGTTAAATCAGTAGCAGTTACAATAATCTGGTTGTCTTTTGCCTCAATCAATACGTTTGCTAAAATTGGAATTACAGCTTTTGCTGGAACAACACCCTGAATCTTGCCAATCAAAGAAGAAAATGCATCACGCTGAACACTAAATTTCATAAAAAACCCCTATAAAGAAAAACCAATTTTAATGAATTCTAAGCTTTGGCGTCAACCAGCATTTTTGAAAGCTTGTGAGATCTCTTTAAGTTGAGACTTTTTCTTCTGGTCCTCACGCTTGTCATGAGTTTTTTTGCCTCTGCAAACACCAACCTTAACTTTAATAATTCCGCGTTTCAAATAAAAACTAAGAGCAATAAGGGTATGACCTTTTATCTCAGTTAATTTACGCAGCTTTAAAATCTCCTCTCTGTGAAAAAGCAGCTTTCGCTCTCTTTTTTCTTCATGATTGTAGATATTCCCATGTTTGTAAGGGGAAATGGAAGCGTTCCTTAACCATGTTTCACCTTTTTTAATTGTCACATAGTTATCCTGCAAGTTACCACCATTGTCTCTTAGTGACTTAATTTCAGTTCCTTGCAAAACAATGCCAGCCTCGTATGTTTCAATCACTTCATAATGATGATAGGCCGAGCGATTTGAGACAATTTCTTTTGTTTCCATACGAAAAGATTATACCGTTTTCCCTCATTTCGTCGACATAAAACAATAGATAATATAATTTTCTAAATATGGCTAAGATAGTTGTTACGGGAGCTACAGGATTTGTTGGAAAAAGGCTTATCTATAAGTTGTTAGATGAAGGGCATGAAGTATATGCTCTTATAAGAAATAAGCAGGCTCAGTTTAGCTTTTTAAAGAATTCGCGACTTTTTTTTATTGTTGGGACATTGAGCGATTCAAGCTCGGTACCCGTTTTTCCAGTTGAAGTTGATGCGTCATACTACTTAGTTCATTCAATGCGAGACATTTACTCAAATTTAAAAAAGGCTGAAAGTATTGTAGCAAAAAACTTTCTAAAAGCAATGGAATGCACGAGTTGTAAGCAAATTATTTATCTAAGCGGAATAGTTGAAGATGAAGAGAAACTTTCACCTCATCTCCAATCAAGACTCTCTCTTGAAAGAATTTTACAGAAGGGGAGAATCCCTTGCACCGTCCTTAGAGCAAGTATTATTGTCGGGGCAGGAAGTGCCTCCTTTGAAATCATTAGAGATCTTACAGAAAAGCTTCCGATTATGGTTGCGCCTAAGTGGATAAAGAACTTTATTCAACCAATTTCAATTGTGGATGTTCTTTTTTATTTAACTAAGACATTGCTAAATACGTCTACCTTCGGAAATACATATGATATCGGCGGCCCCGAAGCTTTGACATTTCATGATGTATTGCTAAGGTATGCGAAATTTCGAGGATTAAAAAGATGGATCATAAATGTGCCATTTTTTACCCCTAAGCTATCCAGTTACTGGCTACTTTTTATTACCTCAGTGAACTTCTCAATTTGTAAGTACTTGGTTGAAAGCATGAAGCAAAATACAAGGAAGTTGAATTATCAAATTGATGAAATTCTTCCACATGAATGCCTTAGCTTTGAAAAATCATTAACCCTCGCATTTCAAAGGATTGCGCAAAATGAAGTGATCTCCAGCTGGATGGATGCCTGGGATTTAAAAACACCTCTATCTGATATTAATGTTCCTAAGGAAGGGTGTCTCAACAAAATTGTAACTGTACCCATCAGATCTCCCCTTGAACTAGTAAAAGATAAAATCTGGTCAATTGGAGGTAATTCTGGGTGGTATTCTATGAATTGGGCATGGAAACTACGCGGACTTATTGACAAGCTATTTGGAGGATCTGGTTTTAATAGAGGGAGACGAGATCAATTAAATCTTGAGGTTGGTGATTCTATTGACTTTTGGAGGGTCATATTAGTTGATAAAGAAAATGTTCATCTAATTTTGTTTGCCCAAATGAAATTACCGGGTGAGGCTTGGCTTGAATTTGAATTAATTGATGATGGAAAGAAATTAAAGCAGACTGCTACCTTTCGTCCGAAGGGTCTTTTAGGATATTTCTATTGGTACGCAATGATTCCGTTTCATCTAATCATTTTCAACAATATGGCTAAAAAAATCGCTTCTTCCTCATACTGATAATCCCTACAATTATTATAACAAGAGTACCAACCCAGAAAAAGATGTCTAAGCTATGCCTCAGATCTTCGCTATGGATAAAAGAAGCGCTACCTTCAGCTAAAAGCTTTACACCCATCCAGCCAATCAGAAGAAAGGCAAGATATTCTACTTTTTTGTATTTATTAAGGACCTTAAGAAAATGTCCCGTCGCAAATCTGACAGCAAGAGCGCCGAGTATACCTCCAAGATAGATAACCCAGAGTTTTGAAGCAATGATTTCAAATGGGTAGTAAAGAGAGGCGAGAGCAAATGCGCCAAGAATGGAATCAATTGCAAAAAGAATATCAATAAGCTCGATATAAACTACTGCTTTCCAATAGGAAATCGGAGATAAGGCTGAAGCTTCTTTTTTCTTTCCAAAAACATAGTGCCAAGCAAGATAGATGAGGTATATTCCCCCTATGATTTGCACCCAAAAAAGATAAATAAGAATGGCTGCAAATACAACGCCTATAGCTCTTAAAAAAAATGCTGAATAAAGTCCTGCAAATAAAGCGCTTTGTCTTTTTGCAGGGGGTAATTTTCTCACAATCATACCAAGAGCTGCTGTGTTATCTGCAGAGAGCAAGATTTCAATTACTAAGATGAGAAGTACAAGTGGAATGTCGAGCCAAGAAAAGGCCTGAATAGAAAGATGCATGTTACTCCGACAAGAATTTTAATAGTTTTAATTGGTCTTTTTCATTCTCATACCAAGTGGGGTATAAATCTCCCCAATAAGGTCCAAAATGACTTCCTATAACAGTCATAAGAGTTGCATTTTTAGGTAACTGCAATATAACTTTAGAATTTAGTGATTGTATTGCTAAAATTTTCCCCTCTACTCTTTTAAGCCATTCCCTATTCTTATGAGGGTGTAATATGATTACATTTTCTAAAATAAGAGAGGCTTTACTTCTTTTTGAAGCAACATAAGAAGCGGGGATTGATCCAAGGGACTTGCCTAAAACAATTAATTTTGATGGGATTTTGTTTTCCAGCCATATCGCCGCAGCTAGTCCATTCTCACAAGTAGATTCCCACTCATTCGAAAGTGTTTTTTCATTATTTTCATAGTTTACTGCTAAAACATGCACACCCTTAGAAAGATAAGAAAGTATCCATTTAGGATCAAATTCAAATGGGAGAGAAAATGAAGGGAAGCAGAGCGCTGCAACACTATCTTTTTTTACAGCATGAGTTTTTGGAAGTGAAAAAAGCTCTAAAAGACTAGTTCCTTGATAGTTAATCTGAAACATTTCAGTTAACTTACAGTTTTTTGGTTTTGAAAATAGCATGCGCCATTTTTTATAGGCTCCAATCTCTTTTTTTTGAAAATTTTTGGGATTGAAATAATAGCCCCTAACACTTTCATTAATAACAATCTCTTCACCACCAATATCACTTAAGAATTCCTTCGCAACCTCTTTTAATCGCTTTGTGTTAGAAACTTCCGCAAGAGAAATGCTTTCTTCACTTTTATAAGTGCATGAACATAGAAAAACTGCGATAATTATAATTTTCTTCATATCTTACTTGTTAGCTGATAATAAAATTATTTCATAGGGATTCCTCAATTGTTTTTTTCTCTGTGTTCCAGATATTCTCTGTGGTAGTATTTTTTGTTTGTACATAAGTAGGGTTTATGGGAGTTTCGAGAGAAAAAGTTAAAGCGCTACATGACGAGATGGAAAGACTTGAACTTTTTGAAAAAGATATTAAGGAAACGTTTATTTCAGGCTCTGGCAGTGGTGGACAAAAAATTAATAAAACACAAAATTGCGTCTATCTTAAACACTTACCAACTAGTTTGGAAGTTAAATGTCAAAAAGATCGCTCACGCGAAGCCAATCGATTTTTTGCAAGGCGCGAACTTTTGGATAAGCTTAAGGAAAAGGTATTAGGTATTAAGACAAAGAAAAGCATTGAATCTGATAAAATTCGTAAGCAAAAAAAGCGCCGTCAAAGACGAATGGATACAGACGAGAAACTACCTAACACCATTTTGTGATTAGGATTTTGAAAAGTTACACGTAGAAAAATTAAATCGCCTTGGTTTTCGATAAATGATATAACGCCCTTTTCGCCCGTTTCTGTTAAAGTGATTTCAGATGTAGGAGATAAACTCTTATATTGGTTTTTAGTTAATGAGAAATCAAAGTAAATAGGATCT
Source organism: uncultured bacterium (assembly GCA_964552055.1). Taxonomy (GTDB): domain Bacteria; phylum Chlamydiota; class Chlamydiia; order Chlamydiales; family 2-12-FULL-49-11; genus VGMD01. The sequence continues at coordinate 38,292 of CAZKFL010000002.1, read as the reverse complement.
ATTTGAGTAATTACAATAAGGGAGTCATTTTTTTGAAGAATATTCCCTTCATCCACATGATGCCTACTTGCTTTACCAGTTATTGGCGAATAAATAGTACAGTTTTCTAAATCGAATTTAGCTTTTCGAATTTCTGCCTCATTTTGCATGACAAGAGCCTCAAAGCTTGTTAATTCAGATTTGTAGTGGATGTAGTCAATTTCAGAGACATACTTATTTTCAAGCAAAGTCTTATACCGGTCGACTTTTTCAGCAGCATATTGCAACTTAGATATGTTATGAGCTCTAGCAGCTGTGGCAAGTTCAAGCGCTATTTCATGCGGTTTTGGATCAATAGAAAAAAGAACGTCTCCTTTCTCTACTTGTTGACCATCTTCAAAATGAATTGATGTAAGGCGGCCCTCAATCTCTGATTTTATCAAAACGGTACTGTAAGCGGAGAACTGACCATTAGCCTTTATGACTTTATCAGGAGTTTTTGAGCAAGAAAATAGAATTAAAAGAATTAACGCATATTGACATTTCATAAAGCCTCCGCTACTATTTCGCACCATATGTCTACCAAATTTATTTGTCAAATCTGTTTACCTATACTGTTCATGTCTCAGGCGTTCTGTGCTCTACCACCATTTGCTGAAGCGAAAAGGGAAGTTATAGCAATCTTAAATAGCCCGAAACTTTCAGAATATGTTCCTTACGGTGATGTTTTCGAGTCGCTAACTAAGACAGATGATGGATATCTAATTATTACTAATAAGCGAGAAGTAGAAGTTATAATACATTACGCAAAAAACTCTCACATTGGACCCAAGCAGTTCACAATAGAATTTAAAAATTAATCTATCTAATAAAATAAATTTTTAGTGCAGAATTATTAAGAATGCATTAAACTGCTGTCATGCGAAAAAAATTTATTGATTTAAGCGATTATGTTGAAAGAGCAAACACAAGCTCACTTCCTAAACGAGAGACTAGATTAACCGGCATACATTTATACACCCCTAAATTTTTGATTAAAAAAATCGAGAATGTTCCCAAAGTAAAAAATCCTCGTAAAATGGAAAAACAAGAATTTGACTCGAAGAAAGTCTCATTTATTAGATCTGCTTATGCCACTTATAAATGTTGTGAAAAGCAAAACCTGTATCTATTTCAGTTGAAAAAGATTTATTTAGAAAATAACTGCCCCTTAAAACGTGTTGCGCGTTGGCGATTACCAAAAAAAGCTCTCATGCAGGCATCTCTAGGTCATTTAGCCAATGCTCTTAAGGAAAGTTCTGATAATCCTAAAAAACATTTTATTACCCGAAATGCAAAATTTTCTAAAAACTAATTTCTAAAAAGGACTATGAGTCCTAATATGATTAAAAATATCCCAAAAACTTTTTTTAGAGTGTGACTAGGAATAATTTGAGTAAGTTTTGCTCCAACAGGAGATCCAAGTGCTGCCCCAATAGATAATGGGATAAGAGCAGGGAGATAGATATAACCTATAGCATCCACCGAAAGAGAGTCTCCTAGTGCCGAAAAAGTCATCGCAAGAGATCCTACAAGGGAAATAATTAGTGTGGCAAGAGATGAGGAGCCAATTGCCTGTTTTAGTGGTAGATGAAGGAAAGTCAGTAGAGGGATAATAAAAATGCCGCCGCCAATACCCAAAATAACAGATAATACGCTTATTAAAAAAGCTATCACATTGACTATCAAAGGGTTAAACAACTTTGGCGAAGGTTGGTCCGGGATTTTTCGTGAAGAAATAAAATAAACCCCAAAAACACATTCAAAGCAGCCAAAAAATATAACTAAGTATCTGGAAGGGAATATATTAGCAATTATTGCCCCTAGAGCTGCTCCGAGAATAATTCCTGGAATAATTTTTTTAATGACGGGAAGACAGACTAATTTCTTTCTGTAATAGACATAGCTTGAGGCAGTTGAGTTAAAAACAACTGCAGCAAGGGAAGTGGCTATAGCGTATTTAATCTGAAGCTCCGGAAGAACTCTTAAGTGACTGTAAATAAACAGCTGAGCAGGTATAAAAACAAAACCTCCGCCGATCCCAAAAAGAGCCCCTAGAGCACCTGCCAAGAGACCAATTATAAGAAAAAAAAGAATTTCATATAGCATATTTAGCTTCGCTGAGTTTTTAACTGTTAGTTAATTGTGTAATCAATTATAATTTAATTATTAATAAAGTTTCCTTCATTCAAAAGATGAAGGTAAGGAGCGGGTGCGTTATGCCCTTTTCGCATCAGCTCCTTTTTTTTTGACTTCTTTCTTTGCTTGGAATAGTATCATGGCATTGTTTTATACTCGAGTTTTTCATGGAACGGATTCTAAGGCCAAAGCTCTATCTTCTTCTAAAGGAGGAGGGGTATTCTTTATCAGATTTTACAAAAGATTTAATGGCGGGTCTCATTGTTGGGATTTTAGCTCTTCCCATGTCAATTGCCTTTGCAATTGCCTCAGGGGTTAGACCTGAGCAGGGTTTATATACAGCAATTATTGCCGGGTTTTTAATCGCTCTTTTGGGAGGGTCTAGGGTGCAGGTGTCAGGCCCTACAGGCGCTTTTGTGGTTTTAATTTATTCAATTGTCCAAGGGCACGGTTATGAAGGCCTTGTGGTTGCAACAATAATGGCAGGGATTTTCTTAATTGCAATGGGCTGTATGCGATTTGGAATGATGATTAAATTTATTCCCTATCCAGTCACAATTGGTTTTACAAGTGGACTTGCAGTCGTACTGTTTACAGGACAAGTAAGAGATCTTCTTGGATTGCATTTAGAAAGACTTCCTGTAGATTTTGTAGAAAGATGGCACGTCTACTTATTAAATTTATCCCATACAAATCTCTATGCACTGTTTCTTTCTTTATTAGGCATAGGAATTGTGTCTTTATGGCCAAAAGTTTCAAGCAAGATTCCTGGCGCTCTTGTAGCAATTATCTTTTCTACACTTCTTGTATACACTCTAAATATTCCCGTTGAAACAATCGGGGATAGATTTGGTGATATTCCAAGCAGTTTTCCAAGTTTTCGCATACCACCTAATATAAACTTTGAAAAAATGATGCAACTTGTTTCTCCAGCCTTTGCTATAGCAATTCTTGCAGGAATGGAATCGCTCCTTTCTGCAGTTGTAGCAGATGGGATGACCGGAAAAAGACATATTTCCGACATGGAACTGATTGCCGGGGGGATTGGAAATATTTTCTCAGCACTATTTGGAGGAATTCCAGCAACGGGCGCTATTGCAAGAACAGCAACAAATATTAGAAATGGGGGAAAAACCCCGATTGCAGCTCTTTTTCATGTATTAACATTAGTTGTCATTCTGATGTTTTTTGGAAAGCTTGTCAAACTTATCCCCATGGCAACTCTTGGATCAATTATCGTAATTGTTGCATACAATATGAGCGAATGGAGACACTTTGCAAGATTATTCCTAAGTCCTAAGCATGATATTATCATCTTACTCACAACTTTTTTCCTAACAGTCTTTGTTGATCTGATTACAGCAATCGAAGTAGGCGTAGTTTTAGCAGCCTTTATGTTTATGCAACATATGTCAACCTCAGCAAAAGGGGTTTTTATGGGAAAAGAAAAGGAAACAACCTTGCCACCCCTTCCGGAAGGGGTAGAAGTATTTGAAATTCAAGGGCCATTCTTTTTTGCTGCAGTAGAGAAATTTAAACAAGCGCTCAGCGGAATTCGGTATATTCCTAAAGTGTTGATTCTCCGTTTAGACCATGTTCCTATGATTGATGCCACAGCAATAAGGCTGCTGGATGATGTATGGTTAAAATCTAATCGAGAAGGGACGCTCCTTTTATTTTCCGGCGTACAAAAAAACCTCCAGTCAATATTCAAGCGTTCAGGATTTTTAGAAAAAATTGGAGAGGATAAAATTTTTTCCGATCTCGACAAAGCATTAACTATCGCATATAATCACATTAAGATGATAAAAGAAAAGGAAGGAGCTTTAGCTTAAATGTTATTACTTTTTAGATTTTGGATCACTCTAGTAGTTGTTGCAATCATTTGGTACATTATACCTGGGTTTGTCATCCATAACATGTATGAAGCGTTCCTCTTTGCAGTCATTTTAAGCGCGGTTAACGCATTTATTAGGCCCCTCATCGTTCTCCTCACCCTTCCCATTACAATCCTAACGCTCGGTCTTTTTACACTAATAATCAACGTATTCACATTCTGGCTTTCAGCCGAACTCTCTTACGGAGTTCATATTGAAACCTTTTCAGCAGCTTTTTGGGGCGGACTTCTCGTTTGGATCACCGGCTTTTTCACCAATCGCTACATTTGGCACTCCAACATCTACTAAAACAAAAAAAAATGAGTTCACCGCAGAGACAAGAGAGACCCTGACTTTTCTTTAAATTATTTTTAGTATAAAAGTATTTCAAAATTCATCAGCGTCTCTGAGCCTCTAGTGCGCGCTAGCACCACTGCGCTGATGAATTTTAACAATTTTTTGGCCCTGTCCATCTTGTTAAAAATTTTCTTCCTCTTGTTTATGTTTTTATCAGCGTCTCTTTGATGAATTTTTTATTACTTGCATAAAATCAAGATGTTAAGTGAAATTTATTGTTATCGATATAATTTAAGTTAGGGAAACTAAATAAGTGATGGGTTAAATGTCAGATCCGTACGATATTCGCATTGATGGTGAGTCGTTTAAGGATCAGCACGGACGTTACTTGATTTTTAGAGGTGTCAATTTAACGGCAAAGCTGCCTCGAATTTGGAATAAGAATCACCGTGAAGTCTCCTTTGTAGGTAGGCCATTTCCCTTAAAATCTGCAGATGAACATTTTTCAAGACTTAAATATTGGGGGTTTACTCTTATAAGATTAAGCGTCAGTTGGGAAGCTGTAGAGCATGCAGGACATGGCATTTATGATGAAAAATACCTCAATTATTTAGAAAAAATTGTTGAAAAGGCGGGAGAGTTTGGTTTTAAAATCTTTATCGATTTTCACCAAGATGTATGGTCTCGCTTTACTGGCGGGGATGGCGCTCCCGGATGGACTCTTGAAATCGCCGGTTTTGATATAAGTCAGCTCGAGTCTGTAGGTGCTGCTGTTTTATACAATCCCAAGCAGCACAAGCCTCATATTCTTTGGCCCACAAACGCTTATAAATTAGCTACCGCAACCATGTTCACCTTGTTTTTCGGAGGAAAGCAATTCGCTCCCAAATAAGAAATTGAAGGAAAAAATCTCGAAGATTTTTTGCAGGATGCTTACATTGGTTTTGTCAAAAAGGTTGTCGAAAAACTAAAAAATCACCCTGAAGTAATTGGATACGATATCATGAATGAGCCTCTTTCAGGCTACATAGGTTGCAAAGACTTAAATAAACATATCGGGATTTTTCAGTTAGGAGAAACCCCAACACCTTTTGAAGGAATGGTACTCGGCGCTGGTAATTCAGCACATGTAGATGTGTGGAAGCAAAAAAAATTAGTCATTCGAAAGGATAAAAAAATAGAGCTTAACCAGAAAAAAAATAAGGCTTGGCAAACTGGTTTTTCTTGCGTATGGAAGGAGCATGGAGTTTGGGGCATAAGCGAGAAAGGGGAGTCTGTCTTACTAAAACCGGACTACTTTAAAAACTTTAACTTTGAAGATGAATTCTATAAGCCGTTTATTAATAAAGTGGGAAAAGAAATTCTTGCAATTTCTCCGAATACAATTTTGCTTGTAGAGCATGTTGTCGGATCACCTCCGCCCAAATGGAGTGAAAAAGATGTGACCAATGTGGTGTTTACAAGTCACTGGTACGATGCTGTTTTACTTGCAACCAAGCAGTTTTTTCGATTTTTTGGGTTTGATATGGTTCACATGAAAAAAATTGTAAAAACACCGAAAAATCTTCGAAAAGCTTTTGCCGATCAAATTTGGCATCTCAAAGCGTTTGCTAAAGAACACATGGGAAATATCCCCTTAATTATCACTGAATTCGGAATCCCTCAAGACCTAGCCAGTAAGAAAGCTTACAAATCAGGAGACTTTAGCCTTCAAGATAAAGCGCTTCATAGAACTTTTTTGGCAATCGAAGACAACCTTGCTTCCTCAATCCTTTGGAACTATACAGGCCATAATTCCAATGCAAAAGGGGATCATTGGAACGAAGAAGACCTCTCTATCTATAGCAAAGACCAACATACCTCTAATGACCCATCGTATTCAGGAGCAAGAGCAAAAAACGCCTTTATCAGGCCTTATCCTATTAAAACAGCTGGTAAGCCGCTATATCTCCAATTTAAAATGACTCAAAAAATATTTGAATATCACTTCGAACACGACGATCTCATTGATCATCCGACAGAAATCTTTTTGCCTCATCTTCATTTTGGCAAAGGGTTTACAATAGAGCTTTCCGATGGTTCTTACGAGCTAGATGAGTCAAATCAAATAATTTATTACAATCATACAAAAGATTTTAATAAACACTCTATAATAATAAAAGCGAAATATTCTCGAAGCAAATCAATATAATTTGTTATAATAGTGCTATCATTATCGTAATCAGAGGTTACTATGTCAACTTTTTGTGTTTCAGCAAAAGATTCACCCAATAAATTTCTTCATTCTTTGTTTTCTTCAACTGAGTCAGACTTTTATCTAGCAAATGCATATACAAAATGCAAGACGACATCATTGAGTGGCAATCCGATTACTAGTAGATGGGTATCAACTTTAATAATGGTAGATCTACTTGTTCTTAATTTATTTAACGCTTTGAATAATATAATTCTGCTTGTAGTTAGGGCTCCTCTAAAATTAATGATTGGAGAACAGGAGATAGCTTGGGATAGAGCTTGCAGAGGATTTAAAGAGGCATATAATTGCATCAAACGAAGTGTAGCAATATTATTTGCAGGCGCGCTAGGTCTTTTGGTGCCAAATGATGTGTATCCAGCTATTGCGAACGCAGTGGTTGCACCCAGGGCAAGGTAAAGTTAAGCTAAAGCTCCGAGAGGATCCCACGGTGGCAAAGCTGTGGGAGGCTCTGCTTTGCCTCATCTTCATTTTGGCAAAGGGTTTACAACCTGAATTTTTGGTTTATTTAATTCTCTATCAAGTAGATAAGGATAAATTTTAATCTTTTTTTTGTCGGGGGAGCTTCTTCCCCGACAAAATCTAACAACTATTTGTAGGCATAGTTTTGATTTGGAATTACATAAACTCAAAACTGAGGTTTACAATAGAGCTTTCCGATGGTTCTTACGAGCTAGACGAGTCAAATCAAATAATTTATTACAGACATACAAAAAATTTTAATAAACACTCTATAATAATAAAAGCGAAATATTCTAGAAGTAAATCAATATAAGTTGCTAAAATAATTTTATCAATAATCTAATCAGAGGTTACTATGTCAGCTGCTTTTTTACCAGCAACACAATCACCAAATAAATTTCTCCATTCTTGTTTTGCTACAACCGAGCGTGACTATCCTTTAGCAACTAAATATGCTCTATGCAAGGAGTTGTCATTGAATGGCAATGCATTTACTAGCAGATGGATACCAACTTTAAAAATGGTAGATTCACTTATTTTTCTTTTACTAGCTGCTTTTCATAATACAGTTCTTTGTGCAGTGAGAGCTCCGGTAACATTACTGAGTGGAGAAGTTGATAGAGCTCGTCATGATGCTTGGTATACATTTAAACTGACTGGTGGTTGCATCAAACAAATTGTACCAATATTATTTGCAGGCGCGCTAGGTCTTTTTGCGCCAAATCTTGTGTATCCAGCTATTGCGAATGCAGTGCTTATGCGCGATGAAGAGGAAAGTTAAGCTAAAGCGCCGAGAGGATCCCACGGCGGCAAAGCTGTGGGAGGCTCTTCTAGAAGTTTGAGTAGCGATTTTGGCAAATATTTTTTGTGGATTGCAATTTCAAACATGTATTCATCGAACCATTCATCTGTCATGATGAAGAAGCCCTTTTTACCCACTTTGTCGCCCCAACTATTTTCAACGCGCCATCTATTAGGCTTGTTATTGATCAGATTAACGCCAGTAAAGAGCATGGCGTGAGTCATTTGACTTTCTCCAAAGTTCATACGCATTTCTTTTGTTGTGTGAAAGGGGACGTCATAGACAAGGTGTAGATCATAGAGTTTTAGGTCCATTACGCCAAGATCTCGGTGGAAAGATTTTCCTACGTCGCAACCGTGCCATACAGGTTCGTTATCTTTTAGGGACTTAATGGCTGCTTCTTTCATTTCTTCTATGGGGACATTTAAATAGAGGATAGGGGCACCTTCAACGACATTCCCAAGATACTGAACAGTAAATGTTTTGTGAAGCGGGGTGAGTTTACGAGGGCTGTGTACAAGGCAAACAAACTCTTTTAGATCAACTTTCACATGTTCTTTGTAAAAAGAGTGGGGAGTGAGACCACGGTGTGCGTGAAATTTTTTGTCTTTACCTTGGAATTCCCAGTCAAAATGTGTAGGGGGGGTGCCCATATGGATGGAAAGCATTCGGTATATTTCTTCTACCATCTTGTTTTTAGCAGTTTGAACATCTTTTTTAGAAGAACCGTTTTCCATCATGGTCCGTAGAAGGACGCCTTGCTCGCGAAGTTTCATTTTCATGATTTGGTTGAAGTCCCTCGAATTTAAGCACGCTTCATTATCAGGGTAGACTGATTGGGGGACTAGTCCGTATTTCTCAACAAGATTTGCAAACATATGCCACTGGCCGCCATCTTGAAATAGAAAACCACCATCAAAAATGCACTTCACAAGACGGCTATCATGAGACTCTTTTGCTGTATCAATAACACTTTCGAAAAAGTAGTTTGCTTTCTCCAATTTATCCCAGAAAAAAAGATAACTTTGCGAGAGCTCAAACTCTTCCAATTTGTGTTTTCTAGCTACATGTATTCGCAGTAAATTAAGTCCTGCAAAAAGCCAACATCTACCACTTTGACTCTGTGATGTCACGGGGAGTTCATTTGTTATTGTATCTGAAAAGGTATGTGAAATTGTAGCAAATCTTTCCCAATTTAAAGCAACTTTCTTAATGTCAGTTCTTGAAACTGCATTCACCATTGCTAAATTTCTAGAAGAGCTTCGAAACTCTTTACGCATTGCATTTAATGTCTTTTCTGAAATTTCACTACCCTTCATAAATCCTCCAAAAAAATTCATTTTATCCTCTCTCCGTTTATTTATCTAGAAGTTTGGATTGCGTTTTATCAAGAAAAGTTTTATAACTATTCTCAAACTGTACGGAGGTAAATTTGATGACTCTATTAGAAGTAGGCGATATAGCCCCTGATTTTTCTTTAGTGGGCGCAGATGGTCTCATTTATGGAATCAATCAATACAAGGGTTACCGGGCAATTGTTGTATTTTTCACATGCAATCTATGCCCTTATGCACGCGGAATGGAAGAATATTTAAGAAACCTTGCTAATACATTTCATCAAAAAGGGGTTGCATTTCTTGCAATCAATCCAAACAATGAAGGGAGTGACACTTACGAGCAAATGACAGCGTTAATGGAAGAGCATAAATTTCCATGGAAGTATTTACACGACCCAACGCAACAAATTGCAAATAAATATGGCGCTCTTGCAACACCACATTTTTTTCTGTTTGATCATCACAAATCACTTGTGTATTCAGGAAGCGCTTTAGATAATCCAAGAAACCCTGAAAAAGCAACACACGAATACCTAAATGATGCGCTTGATGAATTACTAGACCTTCGACCCATTTCGATTTCCGAGACATCTCCAATTGGATGTACCATTAAATGGAATCAAAAGCATTCAAATGCGCGCGAACTAACTTTAGAAACTGTTTAAACATCATTGATCGCATGTTTTGTTTGCTAAAGCTTTTTCAATAGCTTATAAACATGTCCTTCAAATGTCATCATAGCATCTTCTGTTGAGGTATAAACTACTTCACCGCCGCATACGGTTTCTAGAAACGGATCTTCTGAATCGGTGACTGGTTCGCTAAGAGAGGTTTCTTTATTAACGATTATTCCTCTTGTTGCAAAATCCTTAGCCGATGTTACCTTTCTTGCATAGAAGTGATAAAGGATTCCATCATGGTCGATAGTTCCTTCTAAAATATATGGCTCATCGTCAATGTAGAGGAGCGAGGCAAAGTGTCTTTGCTGTAAAGCAGCTTCTGTTGGCCATAAACTTTCAAAACAAAATTCAGGTCTAAAAGCAAGTTTAAATAGTTGAGGGGGAAGTCTGTGTCTTATTATCATCTCATCGCGTGGAAGGGATCCTGGAATTGATTCATCATAATGATAGTGTGCAAGACCAGCTTCTATAGATCTTTGCCAAGCTCTAATTCTAGGATGAATTGAGAAAGTCACCAGAAGATCAGCTGCCTTTACATCCAAACTATGTTCAGTAGAGGTAAGCTCCAAAGGTTCATGAAGCGGATCTTTTAAGGCGACCTCGAAAGTCGTGGAAGAGCTTGCGTCCGAACTGCTTGCGCTAGGACCGCCAGCACCAGCACTCGCTCCTCCTCCACCCACATCTGCATCGCTAGTTGTAGCCATAGCTCCTGAATCAGTAGCATCCAATCTAGTTTTTGGGAAATAATACTCTCTAATAAGCGTATGGTAAATAGCATTGCGAGCTCGAATTCTTTCGTCTAGTTCATTGTATAAGCTGTGACCTATGCAAAATTGGCGAAATGCTTCCTCACTTTCGAGCAATGGAAAGGCTTGTGATACTGGAAAGCGTCTAGGGCTTTTTGAAGCTTGAAAGGGGAAAACCGCGCTTTTTTTACCAGATAGCAACTCATTAACAATATCACTCACAATCCAAACTAGGGATTGTTTGGTTAGGTCCTTTTGATTTTCTAGAAGGCCACTCTCCATACCTTTTATATTGCTCGCAATAAGACATTTTTTACATTTATCTATGATTCTTTGATTTATACCATAAAATGCTACTTGTTCATCTAGCCAATCACCACTTGTAAGAAGTCTAAATTTTGATACAAATTCAGCGGAATAAATTTCAAAGTTAAGATCCTTCCCTGTGTCCTTGCAATTTCTTTGAGTTTCTAAAATAAGACTCACAAGAGGGTTTACTCTATCATTTGGAGTACCTGGTAACTTTTTCATTCTATGAATCAGAAAAGATGAGATTTGGAAAAGAGTTGGTTTATCAGTTACAAGCCTTCCATGTATATATACTGACGCTAAGTGAGCTGCAAATGTCCGAATATCCTTAGAATCTGATGTTAAGCTTTTCATTATCAGTCCAATTGAATTTAGGTTGGTTAGCATTAAGGCCCCATCCTCAGCTAGATGAACTCCATTTGTCATTGCAAATAATGTTTTGCACTCATGCTCTGTAAGATCCGGATTAATCTCTTTAATATCTGAAACGAGTGTGGTAACTACATTTTCTTTTTGAGCTGGTGCAGTTTTTGTCAGATCGTCATATGCAAGACTAAATACCATACCAAAACTTATTGGGCCAAAAACTTTATTAGCTTCAGCAAAGAGGGGATCAACTAAATAATCAAATCTTTTATTCATATAATAATAGAGCATATTATAGAGCAAACCCTCTTGAAGAAGCATTGAGTTGCAGGTTATTGCGACTGAATAGAGATTAAATACTATGTCATCCCAGTTCCTGTAAATTGCGGTAATTTCTTTAAGTCTTTGTCCCAAATAAGTTACTTTATCTGCAATCGACGGTGAAAGGCCATCCATTGAGTTAAGAGCAGCAAATAGATCCTTAACCCTCGGAAGGAAGGCTTTAGAAGATGTCGGAAGACGTTCAAATTGTCCTAAAGCAATTTTTATCCTAGAAAAACCTGGAGCGCTAACAGGGTCTGTCATTATAATATCCTTTAAATTTTAGGTATTTTTTTTAGCAGCTTGTATACATGTCCTTCAAAAGTCATTATTGCATCATCAGTCGAGTTATAAACCACTTCACCGCCACTTACGATTTCAAGGAATGGATCTTCTGCTTCTGTATCTTCCGGCGTAAATGCGACTACTTTAGGAACGCTTATTTCTTTCTTTATATAATCATTAGTTGAACTGGCTTTTCTTGCGTAAAAGTGATAGAGAATCTCATTTTGATCAATAGTTGCTTCTAAGATATAAAGCTTTTCATCAATACCGAGAAGAGATTCAAAATGCCTATGTTCTAAAGTCGCACCATCTGCTTTCCATAAGCTCTTAACAGAATATTCTTTCCTGAATGCAAGTTTTAAGAGTTGAGGGGGGAGTCTATGCCTTAAAATCATCTCATGGGGAGGGAGAGATCCAGGAATCGCTTCATCATAATGATAGTACGCAAGTCCCTCTTCAGATGATCTCTGCCAAGCCCTAACCCTTGGATGAATCGTAAATCTAATGGGTAGTTTTGGAGTTTTTACAGATGCAACTGGCTTGGTAGAAACAGACATCAAAGTCCTGTCAGCTACATCCTTCTCCAATAAAATCGTTTCATCATGGGCGCATCCTCCCTCAACTGCTCCAGCACTAGCGCCTCCTCCTGCGCCTGCTGCTCCAGCACTCGCGCCTCCTCCTCCTGCACCACCAGTAACATCTTTTGGAAGGGATGTGCTTTCCTCTTCTCTTGACAGTCTTTTTTTAGGAAAATAAAACGCTTTAGCGCTTAGCTGCGAAAAAGCATTGGATCTTCTAATTTGATCATCAAGCCTATTGTATAATCCATGATCTGTACAAAACTTCAAAAATGCATCTTGTCCACTGATTAGCGGAGAAGATGATGAAATTGGAAAGCGCTCTCTACTTCTTGCTGCCTGTAAAGGAAAAACACTACTTGGCTTTCCTTCAAACAGCTCATTAACAACCCTGCTAACAATCATCACTATTGAATCTTTGGCCTGCTTTTTTACGGCATCATTTAGCATTCGAGATATTTCAATTTTGCTTTTTAAAGCTGAATAAATAATGCGATTCACTTTATTTAAGATTTTCTCTATTATGCCATATAAAAATGCTTGCTCATCTAGCCAAGCACCACTTTTTAGATGAATAAATTTCGATACAAATTCAGGTGAATATATCTCCAAACTTAGGTCTTTTTTGGAAATACTACAAACGATTTTAGTTCTAAAAAACAAACTAAAAATGGGATTGAGCTCTGCATTTGGAGCTACTCTTAATTCCTTTATTTTGTCGATTAGATGAGAAGAGATTAAGAAGAGCGTAGGGCTATTAATAATTATCGCGTTATGCCCAAGAATTAGGAAAATTTTAGCTGCAAAAGCCTGAATGATTTCGCAAGATGATTTCATGTTAGATGATAAAATAGGGAATAACTTTCGCCTATTTACAACTACCTCTCCCTCTTTATTAATATGAAGCGCGCTTGTCATAGTAAATAAAGCTTTGCATTCATCTTCAGTAAGTGACTCTGTATTCACATCTCTAAGGTCAGAGCGCAGAGAATGAGCAGCTAAGAGTGCTGATGGAGCTGAATCCATTGCAGCTGAGCTTGCAGAACGTGAATTCAAAGTCATTCCAAAGGTCATTGGTCCAAATAATCTATAGGCGTTAGAATAGGAAGGATGATTTAGATAAATATTTCTTTCATCCATAAAAGTAGAAAATAAATTATAAAATAATGCTTCTTGAAGAATCATAGCATTACAGGTTGCTGCAGTGTTATAAAGACTAAATAACTTTTCGTGTAACTCTCCTACATACTCCAAAGCTGTTTTGAAATTTTCACCCAAATATTTTGTCTTTTTTGCAAGATCTGATGAAAGACCATCACTTGAAGTAAGAGCTGTGAAAAAATCGTTAAATTTTAATAAAAGATCTGGTGAAGTTGGTATAATCCGCTCAAATGCATTTGAAGCTTCTGTGATTCTGCTAATTCCTGGCGAGCTTATTGATCCTGACATTCTTACATCCTTTTATTTAGGTTAAAACATTATCGCAAAACAATAAAAATTGTCAACAAATTGTTAATTCTCAATTAACATTGCTTTCAATTTTAATTTTGATTAGCATCTATTTAGTTAAAAAATTTAAGGAGAAATTTTTATGACTATTTGCGGGCTATCTCGTACAAGTACTGTTTGTGTATTGACAATTGGATTTGTTTCTGTTTTCTATGCTATGGATCATCTTAATAGAGATGATTGTTGTAGTAATTATAAAGACACATTAAAAGATCTGCAATGTCAACTTGCTGCCTTACAGGAAGAGATTGATAGGCAGGGAGAATTAAACAGTTCGCCCTCTCGTACAATCTCTTGTAATGAAATTCTAACTGAGATGGGAATAAAACAGCAAAGAATAGATGAACTTGAGACTCAAATTCGGATTTTGCAAAGTGAGCTGGATCGGGATGTTTTTTTTACTTGGCAAAGAGCAATTGAATATCCTGCCGGGACAAATTGCAGCATTCATATGGACTATGAGGAAGGACATGAGTGTAAAAAAATTAGAACTCAGCATCTTAGCGAGCTAGGAGAGGTAGAGAGAAAAACTCAACGCATAAAAAAACTGGAATGGCATCATATAGAAATGCAGCTAGCAGAAATTCAGTTGAAAAAATTCTATCAGTTTAAAAAATGCGCTCAGCAAGAAAGTAGTGGAAGAGGAAATATGACGAGGTTTGGATTTAAAAGCGGTAAGCGGTAATTATTTTAACAAACTAGAATAACTTTCGGATAATGAAAATTAATGAAACAATCACACCAAGAGCAATCAAGATAAGACCTAGGTTATGAGCATATGTAGCCATTTGCTCATAAGGTTTAGCTTTTTTATCAATCCGACTATTTGCTAATGACTCGATTTCTTTGCTCGCATTTTTTGCTTCAGTTCCACCCATTTCTGTCAGCGGATTATCACTCAGTTTTGATGTTGATTCATAAGCGGATTTAGTTTCTGAATGAACTCTACCATGAATATAGTAAGAAAGACCAAGAAAACTGATGCCAACAAAAAATAATAGAAGACCTGCATATTTCATAAATTTATCCTCCAAGATAATCCCAAGAAATACAAAAAATCAAAGATATTAGCAAATACTTTAATTTTAGCCAGAACGTTAAATTTTCACCCATGTAATCACACTGCTCAGATCAAAATAACGCCGTATGGGTCGAATAATGAGGTCGCTACTTATCATCAGTAACTTACATCCCAATATGCAACATAAGAATCATTATCAGACGTATTGATAGTTGTTAGAAACATTACTCGGTCGATTCATAATCTGGAAACCACATTTTACTATCAATTGGCAGCGGATCTGTAAGTGCCAGATTCTGGGCTATGACATTTTTTTGTAACTCACCTGCTATTATTTTGGTTGATTTTCTAAGGTCTTTAAAATCAGGAAAAAGCTTCCCATCTGAAGTTTTTGATAATGCGATAGCTGCAATAATAAAAAGATCATTCGGTATGTATTTAAGATACGTAGTACTTGCAAGAAGACCAAAAGCTGGAAAAATACATACGTTATTGCATTGTGGCGTATTTGGAAATGGACTTCCAGTTGCAACAATTGCTGCACCATTTGTCCATTTCGCAAGATCAGCCGGATCTGCCTCTGATTTTGAATTAGGATTTGATAACGGAAAAATTATTGGCCTGTCAGTTGCTTTCATCATTTGAGAAATGATTCTTTCGGTAAAAACTCTCGGTTGTGCAGATGCACCAATTAACGTAGTGATTTTGAAATGTGCAGCAACTTCTTCCAGTGTCTTGAAATTCTGATTTTTACCAAAAGGTCCATCTGTTAAAAGCCCTTCTTTATCGATCAGATAAATATTTTTATAAGCTTCTTCTTTTTTTACACCTATATATATAAGATAATCGATGATGAGATTTGCAATACCAAGCCCTGCTGAACCTGCACCAAAAATTGCAATCCTCTCATACTTAATATCCTGAGACTTCATTTTTGTTGCTGAGATAAGTCCCGCAAGTACCACTGCAGCAGTACCTTGTATATCATCATTGAATGAGGCTGTCTCTTTTTGATAACGATCGAGTAAAAGCTGCTCACGAAGCCCCACCAGCCCTTGTTGTTTTGATCTTCCCATTGCAAAAGGGCCTTCGGAAATACTTTGCGCACACTTTTTACAAACCTTTCGATAAACTTATCGTACTCAGGACCAGTAACTCTTGGTTTTCTTGAACCGATATAATAAGGGTCTTTGAGGAGCGTTTCATTATTAGTGCCTACATCTAAAAAGACTGGTAAAATCCGTTCTGGTCTGACTCCCCCGAATAATGTGTAAAGCGACGCCTTCCCAATTGGTATGACCATTCCCCCTATCCCAACATCACCAAGCCCAAGAATGCGCTCGCCATCTGTAACCACTATGACATCAACTTCTTTTTTTCCACTATTTTTAAGAAGTTTTTCAATGTCATCTTCTTTCTCATAAGAAATAAAAATACCGCGACTTTGCTGGTATTGCATGCTGTAATCAAGCGATGCATCTCCAACTGTGGGTGTATAAACATAAGGAAGCATCTCATTAACATGCTCTAATACAAATCTGTAAAAAAGGACTTCATTGCGATTTTGTAGATTGATTAAAAATTCATACCGAGCAAGCGGCTCTTTTTTCTGGGAGAAATTATTATACCTGCGCTCTACCTGCTCATCGATTGTAGAAACATGGGGCGGTAAAAGTCCAGTTAGCTCTAATCTTTCCCTCTCTTCTAATGAAAAGGCGGTCCCTTTATTCCATCTCGGGTCAAAAAGTAACGCCTTTCCTTTCAAATTATCACACCTATTTCTTAGTGAACTGATAGTCCAAATAAGAAGTGTCTTCCGGTGCTGCAGCCTCTATATAGACATCCAAAACCTGGTCTAAATAAAGAGGGGCCTTCCCCTTATCAAATGCAAATACCATCTCAACCTTCCCTTCACTATTAATAGAAGGCTTAACAGCTACGAAGTCAAGAACAAAATGAATCTCCGGATTTGTCTTATGCATCGCAATTGCTCGTAAATTCTTAGACGGCGTAATGCGCCACATTTCCTTCTCATCCATAAGTACATTTAAATGAAGAGGATGGTCCGATCCGATTACAAGAGCTACATCGCTTGGAGCTATAAACTCTCCTGCATTCACATTCACCTGCAAAATACGCCCTTCTACTGGCGCAACTAACTTACAATTAGCTATTTCTAATTGAGCCGCCTGCACACTCACCTCTTTTTTTCTGATAATTGCTTTTAACGCATCACTTTCACTTTCTCGTAATTCAGCAATTGAAGACTCATAATCAGCGCACTTCTCTTTAAAGGCATAGGAGAGCATTTCTGAATCAATCTTCATCAAGGTCTCACCCACCTTAACGTAATCCCCTTCCCTAACTCCCAAACTCTCAACAATCCCTTCTTTTTTTACGCTCACCTTAATAGTTTTAGAAGGACAAACTTTCCCAGGACCCATCACAAAATGCTGAAACGGAACCTTTACTCCCCTTATCGCCACTTCCTCCGCCATCACCATCATCTCATCTTGAGATTCATCAAACCCATCATCACCCTTTTGATTCACCTCATGCAAAAAATATAGTGTGACCGACAAAATGGCCACCTGAAACAAAGCCCCTGAAATAATAAGCACCTGTTTAATCTTCATGAACCTACTCCCCCCATTACCCATAAAAATTTGGACCATAGAATCCTTGCTATTATTTATCAACCAAATTCTTAAGACTGTCAAAACTAATGAATTAGTAAAAAGCTTCTATTCCAGTAAAATTAAAATAAAAAAAAGGTAGTTTTATGGCAAAGTCAAAAAAAAAATCTCTAAAAGCATCTACTTCCTCAATCCTTCCAACTCTAGGAGCGACTGGCACATGGCTTTATGGAGGCTATCCAGGGTCAAATAATGACACAAGTTTTAATGAATCCAAATGGTTATCAGGAGTAGTAAATACAATTAACACATATAATACTAATGCCAGCCTTTTAAAAATTACCCAAGTTTATGCTTATGCAACAGATATTGAGCTTCCATGGACAGCACAAGGAAGCTCTCCCACATATTGGGACGAAACTACTCAATATGGATATTATTTTTCACAAGATTCTTCTAGTGTTCCTCTGCCTTTATTTTCAGCAAGTAGCATAACACCCCTTACAGATCTCAATATTATTATAGATGGAAGAATCGACAATGGATATCTACAAGGATTTAATGATCAAATTAGTACAGCAGATGCAAATTCATTTGCATCATTAATCGTCTCTGGTGGTAACTCCCAAAGTGCAATTCAACCAGGTGTAGCAAGTTACGGTCCTACCCAAACTACAAATAAGCCACAAATAAAAGGTGTGCAATTTGACCTTGAACCGTTTGATAGCACTTCTGCAAATCAATTAGAATTTTATCATAAAGCAGGCAATCTATTGGCAGCAGCAGGGCAATATTTCTCTGTTTTTACCTTTCCAAAGAGCCTGAATCAAGCTACAGCCGACATGTTAAACGGAACTACAACATATACATTTTATAACAAGACAACTGATGCAGTTAGAAATAATGGCTATGCAATTATTTCCCTTTACGATTTGATAGATATGAGTGCAAACGATTTAGCAACATGTCAAGCGTCTGCTAATCAATTTAATACAAGTGGAATCTGTGATACAGGAAATACCTCATTACCCATGACAACTACAACAGGTGATGCAACAGGAATCGTAACAAGTAGTGCAGTTCCTCATTCACTCCAAGGTTATTACAATGCAGCCTTATTAACAGTACAGCAAACAATTGCATTAGCAAAATTATATAGTATTTCTTATAAATTTGCAATTCCAGGTAGTGCAAGTGTGCATGAATTTGAAAATTGGGGGACCTATGCTTGCGAATTTTCAGATAAGTCTCCTGAAAATGCTACATGTAAAGAAACAGCTATAACTCAAACATCTACCACTAAGCAATCCGATTATATTAAGCAAGCAATTAAGGCTATTCAAACAGGATTTAATGGCAGCTCAGATCCATTATTTTTAGGAATTGATATTTATGCATTTTCAGCAAAGCAGGTTTGGTCTCCTCAACCACCATTAGCAGATTGGAACCAAAATTTCTATTACGGAAATACATGCACATCCGTAACAGCTGCAACCGATTTAAATCCGGCTTATATTTATACTGCTCCAAACGTGCCTACACAAGATGTCCTATTAGCTCTAGAAAATGTTACTGCAATTAATTCGGTGGCAAACTGATTTGGTGACTTTCAACTTCCTTGTAGTAGTGCTTGAATAAAGCGAGCACTCCTACCATCCAAATCAGAAAGATGAAAAGAACGCCGTAGGAAAGAAGAGTATTCAGGCTGATGGTCGTGATGCAACCAAGGCCTAAGATAATGAGGGAGGCGCATGCTTTGGCGGTGCGGTAGGCAAAGACGTCGATGATGGCTTTGGCTTTGAATTTCTCATCGACTTTGAGGGGGATATAAAGCATTTCTTTGATGATGCCGAAGATGGAGTAGTCGAGGGCTTTGATGTTTGCGAAATAGAGGCAGATGAAGGGGAAGGTCGGGAAGAAGAGGAAGCCGACTGCATATACGGCTAGAACAATCGGAATTGCAAGGTGAGAGCGCTCAAGACCGATTAGGCGGACGAGGAGGTAGCTACCGACAAATTGGAGAACGATATTAACGGTGTTGACGATACCGAAGAATTTTCCGAGAAATGCGGTTCTTAAGTCTTGGACGGTGAACGCTTTTTCTAGGTACGAGCAAAATTGGTAGTCAAGGATAGTCGATGAGATCTGCATTGCTAGAACAATGAGGAGGATGAATTTTAGAAAGGAAGATTTTCGGATGAGTTTCATACCCCCCATAACGTCTGTAGAGTCGCTACTCATTTCGGTAATATTTTGCTTATCAGTTACTTTATCGCGCACTTTGAGAGCGATGCAGTAGCTAATTACAATGACAAGGTAAAAAGGAAGTGTTGTAAGTAGTAGTTTTTCTGAGCCGAGACTAACTGCGCAGTATCCGGTAAGAAGTGAGCCGGCAACAGATCCAAGACCGCCCATTCCAAAAACAATCCCGTATAAATATTTAGCTCTTGCGATATTCATGGTGGCATGAATTACGGACCAGAGTTGTTGGAACATCAAAATGACAAAGATATCTTTCCAGAGGTAGAGGATAAAGGGTAGAAAATAGAAATCACCTACAAAAAAAGCTGAAAAAGTATTCATCGTAATTGCGCAAAAAACGCTTAATATGAGCATTTTTATGCAGCCGATTCGTGGCAAGAAATGATTATAGAATGTGACGATTGCAAAATTCAAAAAAACACTTACCAGCCATGCAGTCGGAAACTGTTTTGCGGTATAGGCGGACAAAAATATAGAATTTGCAGAAGCTCTTGTAATTGAAGCTTCTGCTGTAATGCAAAAGCTACAAATCATGACAAAAAGGATAAAGAGTTTTTCTGCGCGTGAATAGCTATTGTATTCAGCTGATAGAACTCTTAGTACTTTCTGCAATACCGCCATCAAGCGCCTCTTTGATTCGGACCATGGAATCTAAGTCTGCATAGACCCAGTTTTGTACATAAACTGGTATGGAGACTTCTGCCACTTCTTCCGCCTCAACTATGGTACCATTTTTTAATAATACAGGAAAGAATAAGCCGACTTTTTCCTTACTGCTCGCATTTTTTTCAAAAAAATGGTTTTCACCAATGGAAATAAGGTAGTTCATTTGGTCTGTTGTCACAGGGAAAACCTGTATAGGATCTTTTTGATCCATAAGAGCCATAGCGTGATCATGACTTTTATGGAGGGGGTCAAATAATGCCTTATTCATTTCTGCAAATATATCATAGTCGTTTGCTTGGATGTATTTTTCAACAGAATCTAGATACTCACTTCCCTCAAAAAAGTTTTTTACAATCTCTTTTGTATGGTACCAGTACGATTTTACTCGGTCATATTGATAAAGTCTTTTGTGCATAAAATATCTTGAAAGAAGAAGCGCATAACAAGCCTCTAGTCCATTTTCTTCAAGACCGAGAGTGATTTTTCCGTTGTAAATCATCAATATTAGATTGTTAATAAGCTGCTGATAGTCAAAATTGCCATAAGAAAGACCTGTAAAATAGGAGTCCCTTAATAAATAGTCGATCCTATCTCCTCCAAAGAAATCGGCAGTTAATATTTGAGAGATCGCTCTTTCCCAAGGTGTATAAGAAGCTCCATAAAGCTCTTCTCCTACAGCTACTTTCACAACATCTTCTACTTGAATTCCACCAGCTTCTAAAATAGGTCTAATATAAGGACTTCTGATAATGCGCATCGTCCATTTTTCATGCCCCTTTTTCCCCACAAGTTCGGCTTCGGCAGTATGAGAAAAAGGCAAGTGTCCAATATCGTGGAAAAGACCTGCAAGGCGCATCACCCGTCTCCAATAAGCAATTGTTTCTGCATTAAAATCTGGAAATAGTTCAAAGAATGTCGGGGCAGATACAATTTTATCATAGATTTTTGTTACGATGAGCATCACTCCCAGTGAGTGATCGTAACGCTTGTGGTAGCCGCCCGGATAAACAAGCGATGCAGAAGCAATTTGATTGATGCAAGAAAGTCTCTTAAATGGTAGAGTCTTGATCAGTCTAGTTTCAAGTTCATCAAGTTCGATAAACCCATGAATGGCATCAAATACTTTCATACTATTATATCCTTAAAAATGGCGAATCAAGAAGCGACTCCCCTAAAACATCAACAATTTTTCCACTCTTCATTCGAATCACTCTACTTGCAAATGGATAAAGCCTTACATCGCTAAGTACCGAGATAATCGTAATTTGATGATCAAGAGCCATTTGACGAAGGTAAGTCATCACTTTTACACCAGTTTGATGATCAAGAAATTGTGTTGGTTCATCTAATATTAAAACTCTTGGCTGATTCACCAAAGCTCTGCTTAATGCGACTAACTGGAGCTCAGCGCCAGAAAGTTCAGCCGTATAGCAATTTGCTTTTAAATCAATACCCATGTAGTTTAGCACGTTCATTGCTTTTAAGTTAGCATTCAATTTTGAATCATTTCCCGAGATAAGTGGAGCAATCACATTTTCCAAAACTGTGAGTGAGGCAATTAACCTCCTGCTTTGAAAGACAACGCCTAAATTATCACGACGGAATTTAGCCTTTTCAAAAGAGTTCATTTCAAAAAGGTTTTTTCCTAGAATAGCAACAGTGCCACTCATGGGTGTTTGGTAGCCTGCAAGAATTGATAAAAGGGTAGTTTTCCCTGATCCAGGCGGACCTGAAATCATAACAAACTCTTCTTCTTCAATCTGTAAGTCAACCCCTTCAAGGACAAATTTTTGGTCATCAAATGTTTTGGCTATCTGATTACATGCAACGATGCTCATGTCACCTCTTTAACTTTAAAGCTTATAAAAAGTCCAGCACTTACTGAGACAGCAAGAAGCGAAGAAAGCGTTAAAAAAACAATTCCGAAAGAAAGGGGGAAGAAAAAATCCGAATGCATAAAAACCTTGGAAAGAATTAGATACAAGACAAATGAAATCGACCATCCAATAAGAGAAATAAGCGCTGCTTGAAGAGTTAAGAGAAGCGATAGAAAAGATGAAGTTGCGCCAACTGCTTTTAAAATGGAATAATTGTTCATTTGACTTTTAAAAAAGTGATAAAAGATCGCAGCAAAAATTCCGAGTGCCAAAATCAGCGCGCAAATAACAATAACAGAAAATAGTGAGACGACTTTATTTTCCTTCATATAAGAGTGAAACAGCTCTTCTGAAAACTCTAAACTTGTGTAAGCCTTAAGACCCGATACTCTTTCAATTCTTTGCTTTAGTGAAGATAAGTTTGTTTGGCCAGCCGCCTTAATCACCATCATAGTTTCGCCGTCATTTGAAATCTCTTTAGCAAAACCTAAGTTTGTGTAAACAAAAAGACCTTTATTTAAAGAGGTTACACCTGAAACTTTGATTTGATGACCATCTAAATATAGAGAGCTGCCTGATTTCAACTTCTGATTCCCGAGTTTAAAAAGGCTTCTAGCAGCGCTCTCATTTAAAATTACACTCTCCTCACTCCCTTTTAAGCGAACTTGACCATAAAGCACTTTTGACGGCAATCCAAGATGGGTCGACTCATCAACACCAAGAAGTGTGCACATTTTTTTAGCGCCGTGCAAAGAGTTAGCCTCTGCATTTCCTTTAAATAGAAATGACGCTAAAAGCACTTCAGGAAGAATCTTTACTTTTGCAAGATCACTTCCGCTTAAATGATCACCTTTTATCCACAAATCAACATCTTCCAACTCTCTGCAAAACCCAACAACTTCGCTCTTTACTGATAGAAACGCCGCAAATTGTTGGAAGAGCAAAAAGACTGAAAATACAACCACAAACAAAGGCATTAGCCACTGCTTGCTCTTTTTAAATAATAACGCCAAAGCAAATTGTCTTAACATATTTCACACCCTACCACAATCCTCTCTTTTTTTTAAAATTGTAATATTATATTCTTCAAAATATGGAAGAGAAAATAGCCAAAATGAGACTCTTAATGGAGGTGCAAAACCACCTCTTTGAAGACGCAAAACTAGATGATCATGTGGGCGCAATTATTGGGATTCGCGCAGAGGTGAATCAACAGGAACAAGACTCTTTAATAGAGCTTTTTTATCCAGCTTCACTAGCCAGCACTCATGATCCTGCCTACCATAAACCACCCAGATAAATTTTTTATCAAATATGTGACCACCTGGATAAATCACTTTTAATGGCTTCCAGGTGGGATATTCAGGCGCATGAAAAAAAGTTTTTCCAATAATTGGGTTTTCACTAACATGAGTAATCTCAAAGGGCGGGGCTTTTTTATGTCGATAGGCGCCCATAAAATAGTGGGAAATTTTTTCCCCATTAGACTGAACACTTTTCAGGTCTTTCCATGAGTGGAAAAATCCAAGATAGTGATCCTCATCAAAAAGAGCAGGCGATCCACCGCGCATCTCTCCCCACGGCCAGTCAATATTTGCTTCAGTCAGACCCACAGTTGCGCAAGTATTATCAAACTTGGGTAGTTTAAAGACACGGTGAGGATTCAAACTATAGGAAAAATGAATATACCCTCGACAATCAAATGGAGACCAGTTTTTTTCCCTCCAGTGAGAAGGATCCCCCTTATAATCAAGAATAAATTCCGGATTTCTAATGAAGAAACGACGATTTTTATAGTTGAGATGAGCGACAATCATCCGCCTTGTCTCGGGCTCCGA
The DNA here is from genome assembly GCA_964552055.1 of uncultured bacterium. Classification (GTDB taxonomy): domain Bacteria; phylum Chlamydiota; class Chlamydiia; order Chlamydiales; family 2-12-FULL-49-11; genus VGMD01. The sequence goes on along the minus strand of CAZKFL010000002.1, from coordinate 14,012 downwards.
ATCACTTATGATATTATTGTAAGCGATACAAAAAATATTACCCACTTGAAAAATCCTTGCACCTTGAGCTTTAGAAATTTTTAAAGGAATATCGCGATGAATCATAAGAAACGAGGCTTCACCGACTGGATGAAAATCAGCATCTAGCCAAACAAATCCGATCAAGTCAGCAACTCCAGTACTTGGATCTCTTTCACGAAATGACAAAAGCAACTTTCCATCCACCCACCTAAGTATTGATGGATTAAACGCAAATGGATGGCCAGGAATTACAATTTGTCTCTCCTCGAGAATAAAATCGGAAATCATCTTGTCAAAATCAACTAACTCGGCAGCCCTAAGACTAGTTGCTGCAATTAATCCGTAAAAAAACCCAAAAAGCATAATGCCTCCGCTCACAAAAAGCCCATCATGCCAAAAAATATTTTAAGATGCCATTAGATTTGAAGGTTATTGATCTAAATAGAGTGTAAGAATAAACTCTTTTCAATATGGAAATTTCAAATGTAAAAAGCCACTTTGAAAACGGAATTACCTACCTTGTCAAGAATGCATGTCCAGAATGGCTTTGCCTTAGTTCAACTGCAATCCAAGTAACCGCATTAGAGATTCAATCCCGTGACAGCCATGCAGCTGAACTCATTCACCAAATACAAGTTGTCTTCAATACAATCAATGTATGTTGGATTTGTTGGGAATTTACAAAAATACTTGATATCGGAGTACCGATCGGACTCACAATTGGTACAATCGGCGTTGGGGCTACTCTACTCGTAATAACTATTGCTCTACCTATATTATTGAATCGACATTTTACTCCAACGGAAATGCTCGCATCTCCCAAGAGGAAAGGGGAATCCATTCGATGGGCACCCCCTAGAAGTCAATCTTTTGGAAGAGCTCTCTATAGCGCTCGAATGGTAACAAATATTGCGCTTGCTTGCCTATCAACAACAAGCAAAATTCAATTTACATTGACTGCCTTAGGAATGGGATACAACCTCATCAAAACATCTAAGCAAAAATGGGTAGAAATTTCAAAAAAAATCGGTGAGAATACACTTTACTATAGCGCCCTCCTCCAGACCTACAAAGGGAATAATTTTTGCTCCATATGCCGCCGGGATGAAACTCCTGATTCTTTTTTCTGCAAAGAAAAACATCCATTTCATAGCGCGTGTCTCTCAGCATGGTTTCATCAAAAAAGCGCCCAGTTCATGGATCATAGCTCTACTACAATTAGTGAAACTCGGCATTACTACAATGGAGCTTATATGGGGACTTCCCACGCTGCTTCTATTCAGATTCCAGAGAATAATTTACCTTCTTGCCCTAACTGCAGGGATATTCCGAGTCATAGTTTTTTGCGCGCAAAAAGAGAGGGTTGCAGTTCCTCAACGATTTATATAACCAATTCCACGCCAAAATGGACTCTTTGGTCATCACCTGTTGTCGAGACTGCATACACGGTTTATAACGCGTTTCAATTCACTTTAATAGGGCTGATCAAGACCCGTCCAGAAGTAATTGCCAATATCTTGGCCATGCAACACACGATGATTCTCTCAGATCTTGCGGCTCTTATCCGCGATTGTATGGCTCTTAAAGAAAGCGTTGACCACAAAAAGCTTCCATCAAAACATAAAAAATCATTAATTTATGGAGCAGCCTTTTTTGCGATAACAGCTGGACTTGCCATTTTGGGCTTAAATCGAAGATTAAAACTGGCAGTCGATCTCAAAAACACCCTTGTCTCTCATCTTTCTTTATCCACCATCGAGACGCAAAAAATAAGCATTTCTTGGGCAAGAACTTCCTTAGAAACCTTTTCCCAATACCTCTACATTTTAAGAATTGGCCTCAACGCAACTTCAATCTTCTATTCAAAAAACCCTTTTATTAAAACAGTTAACACAGCATTGCTCACTCTTAGCTTATCAAAACTTTCAAAGCTTCCTTGGATGCGAGTCGATCAGAAAATTTCATCACACATCCCAAATGTCGGGATAAAAGAAGCTGACATGAGCTTTTATTTTCTACCTTCCCAAAATGCGCTCTCAAATGAGAATGCCCCATCTACATTAAAAACAATTTATGAATATACCTCCAACATCTTCAAGGGAAGCGCATGGCGGGGTTGGATCGATAAAGGAAATCTTTGGTATAACATCAGATTAGCAAATGGGATAAATTCCACGCTGAATAACATCCCCTATCTTAGCAAAGTAACTGGTAAAGCTTTCAGTTTTTTCTATGAGAAAAATGCGGACCTAAGCATCATAAACATGTCGTAGAGCTGATTCAATTAAAGCCTCTAGCCCGCTTTGATCGGCTGGAGCAGGTTGACTTGCAATATAAACTCGAACATCCTCAACCTGAGATTCTGAAAGAGTCATACCTCGTTGTTGAATCTGCTCTAAACAATCATCAAGAAATATTTTCATCGTTTCAGGATCATCCCAATTATCAAGAATATTTTGAATTCCTAATGCGCTAAGACTTCTATCAAGTTCTGAACCTTCTTCAGCTCCATAAGCTAAGCTTTCTTGAAACAAAGCCTCTAGCCCAATTTGATCAGCTGGTGCAGGTTGACTAGTAAAATAAGCTCGGAACTTTTCAATCTGTGATTCAGAAAGTGTAATCCCTTGAGATTGAATTAAGCGCAAAGATTCATCAAGAAATATTTTCATCATTTCAAGATCACTCCAATTAGCAATAATTTGTTGAATCTCTTCGTTACCTCGACTCGCTTCCAGCTCATTTCCTTCTTTAGTTGCGTGATTTATACTTGCTTCGAGTATGGCCTCTAATCCCCTTTGATCAGCTGGCGCAGGTTGACTTGCAAAATATGCGCGGAATTCTTCAACCTGAGATTCTGAAAGAATAACGCCTAGTCGCCCAATTCCTAATAAACATCCATCTAGATACATTTTCATCAATTCTGGGTCAGTCCAATTGTCAAGAATTTTTTGAATCCCTTCTTGACCTCGACTTGCTTCCAGTTCTTTTGCCTTTTCAGTTATTTGACTTAAGATTATATCATATTCATCAATTGTATTTGGTGCAGGCGCCCTACAGATAAAGTCCACTAGTTCATCTTTTTGTGGAAGTGAAATTTCAAGACCTTCTAAGATTTGTTTTCCCACCAAAGTTTCAGCTAAAGACGGTACAGTATCTAGATCTTTCCAAATATGGATCAATAGTAACTTGTGAAGATCCAAAACTTCTGGTGCCATAGGCATTACTGGTGAGAAAGGTCTCAAAATTGCTACTTGCGTAGGATCGATCCCAAAAGTTCTGAAAAAAGCTTTTTCTCGAAATGCCTCAAAAAAACGTTCCAAAGTGCCTGCTGTTTGAAGGATTGAGGTTATGTTGCGGAGATCATCGAAGCTAACCCCTTCTTTCTTCTCACTCCTTAACCGATTGATTGCATTTCCGTATTGAGCTAAAACAGCCCACATAAATTGTATATGTAATGATGGGCTAGAGTAGCCACAAAGTGCCGAATTATGCTTTCTAAACACGGCATGTTCATTATCAACAATCCGATGAAAAAACTCGTCTAAAAATGCAATAATTCGAATATCACTCGACGATTCCTTTATCTCTAAAATAATATCTGATAACAAGGAAAATGCAGGTCTAATTTCATGTGGGATTTCACTGCAGAGGATTGCATGGTAGACGTCGTGCAAAAAGAAATCTCTATAACTAGGCGCAGCAAGGGTATCCGCTGAATCAGGGATAAAAACTCCGGGGAAAGGGAGAGCCATATCCCTTGTGCCTGTTTTTAAATTGGCCACAATATCCTCAACAGACGATAGTCCAATAACAGGAGTAATTTTTATTGCTCGGTCCCCTGCATAAGTCTTTAAAAAATTTTGCACCATACTAAAACTCGGACTCATTTCTCTAATGCTTCCATCGAATAAACATCTATTAAACACGTTTATTCCCTCATTTTGATAAATTACTTGCGTAATTGTAGAAATGGATCCTATAAATCCCGGCTCTTCCTCACTTAAAAAGAAAAACTGCTCGGACTTTGGCGCTGCATGCATCCTTGCAAAAAAAGCAGACATTTCACCCTCATCAAGAAAATCAGGTTGCTTATCAAGTAGCTTTCCCGATTTTTTCATCGTCTGCTCAACCAAATTCTTAGCTTGTGGATTCACCGAATCACCAAGAAATAGAGGGACCACGCTAAGATCCTTTCCCGATTTTTTTAAGGACCAAAAAAAGGTAATTGAGCAAAATTGCGTCATTAAAACCTTCCCTTCATGAAACGCAACTAATGCATCTTTAGGTAGATCATCTAAGCTTTCTTTATAATTCTCTCCAATTGCATCCCAATTTCCCTCAGCCAAATTTGCACAAAGCTGCAGGATTTCCACCCTCCTACCACTGGCACTTTCAAAAATAGACTCACAAGTTACTAAATACCTAGTTACATGATTAAAGATTTTTCCATCACATCTAAGAGTAGGCCCAACATCCCAACTAGAGCTGCATCCAACCGATTCCGCTGGGGTAGCAACTCCATGCTCTACGCCCGATAAGACCGGCACCATTCCTAAATAATAATTATGAAAATCTTTGCCTGTAATATGAAACATAAGCCATCCAGTTTTTGTTTAAATAGACAATTATGCATATCAAATTAATATCTAGCAAATTAAAAGCGCAGAAAAATAATACTTTTATACCGAACGAAACTCAAAAGCGGGGAAATTAGAGCTAATATTCCCGAATATTAGCCAGATTTAAAAAATAATTTAACAAAAGATAGTCGAGATAGAGGAGAAAACCAAATTATCTTTTAAGTGTCACGATGCCCAGCACCCTTTCATAAATATTCATGGATATCAAGACTCAATTTAGGGATGTGCATAATATGTGTGAATAAATGCGCAATTATGGTATCATAATTATCAAAAAATATATAAGGATGCATTTATGGAATCTCCAACAATAACCGGTCATACTTTACGAATTTTAGGCACTTATGCCTTTTATAAAAACAAAGGTTCATCACCACGCCTTCATGGAATGCTTCTTAGTGACACAGGTGGAGAAACAGTTTCTCTTGCAATTACCTGTATAAGCAGACGAAGAATTGTTTGCGATGTTATTGCTGCAAAAATCTTCCCACGTAGAACTCAGTTATACAGCATGTTTCACGCAACAAATACTTTAACAGCTGTTATTCAAAGAATTGATCGTGATTTGAGGGCAGAGTCACTAAATAGCATTCAAGACATTGGTCTACTAAACAAGTCATTAGAAGGTGTTACCACTTTTATGAAAAGCTTAAGCAAAGTAGAAAGATGGAGAGATGAGTGGAACACTCTCTTTTACGTTGCAGCTCGAATAACACTAAGACAAAACGAACTTGAGGCAAGACAATCTCCGAAAATTAGTGTCTTATAGAAAAATTTAACCTAAGAGCCTGTTTAATATCTCTGATCGGATGATTTGTTTGCTAAAATCCGCTAGAAATTCGTGAAAATTTTTCGTAATATTAAACAGGCTCTAAAATTTTTACAAATTTTAGGTTTTATCAAAGATTCTAGGGACTAAAAATTCCCTCTCTACAGCTTAAAAATCCCATTGCCAATAAAATTTCTTTAAGCCCTTCATCTGTAATCAAACCTGTAACCTCTTCTCTATATTTTTGATTGAATTTTTCGATTGCAAGGCCCTCTACTTTTATTTGATGCCTTCTATCAAAAGCTTTTAATAGATCATCAGATGTTTTTAGAGAAATTTCATCTCGGGGAATGCCTGTAGATAAGTGAACACTCATTTTATACCACAAAACTTCTCGATTTTCTGCACGCGTTTTAAGAAGGTCCTTAAATTCTTCTCTTTCCTCTGCAATCTTCGCATCGAATTCGGGATTCGTAGGACATCCCTTAAACATAGAATCCTGAATAAATTTAGCTAACCCCTCTTGTAAAGCGCTACCCTCACTTCTGTATGCTTCTGAAAGCTCTTTGACAAGGGCCTCAACTGTATATTTTTTAAAAAACTCCTCTTTAATATCATCATCTGTCCATTCTACATCAGCTAGATGATCCTCTAGTGTTGTAGATAACAGGTAATCTTTCAACGTCATATGAAAGTAGTTGATAGAATGAACAACGTACGCTTCTAAATATTCTATAGTCATATCAGGGTATTCGTCTAGATGATTTTCACACCATTCTCTATACTCTCTATAGATTTGCTCGATGACTCCTTCAGTAAATTTTTTAATCACTAAACCTGTCATTATCGTAGGGGGAGCATTATTATAGATAACTAGTTGTGACTGCATTTGTTCTAATTGCGCCTGCCACCCCCCGCCACAAACGGAAAATAGCTGAAGTAACTGCTCTTTGCTTTCAGTATCTCTTTCTGAAGAACCGTCAATTACTTGATCAATGCTTTTTAGCAATGATTTGATGTGCAGGTACCAAGCATCTAGAGCTTCCCTTTTCTCTCTTTGAGGAGTTCCGAGAAATGCTTCATGATCACGCAATCTATCTGTAACTATTTGTATTACTTCATAGTAAGGATGAGTTAAAACAAATCGGGCAGTAACATAGCTTCTCAGTTTTTCTAATAGTGCATCTACACTTCCATCGCCAGATGAATGCTCTATAAAAGCTACCATTTCCAATTTAACTTGAGGCACGAAGGCAACGTCCCAATCTACCTTTCTTTTGTATTTATCTGAAATTTTATTAATAATTAAAGGATTCAATGCAATTAGATCCTGGAAAAAAACTTCAAAAGACTTGTTAAAAGTAAAGGTGGAACTATTTGCAAACAATTCCTCAATAACCTTATAAAAAATTTCTGTATTTTTTATTTCATTAAGAAGCTTGACTGATCTATTTACACCTACAAGACAGATTTCAAATGTGTGATACCTTTTAGGGATATGTCTAAAAACATTAATTAGATGGATATTCGAACATCCTTTTATTGCAAGTAAACAATCATCATAGGCAATCAATTTAGCAGGGACATATTCAAAAGCGTCAAGATTACTCTGCATTGCTGTTCTGCATATAGCTTGATCTAGTAAATTTTTAGGAACATCCGCAAGAGTCCTTCCGGATTTATGAACCCATTGAAGGCAGAATTCATATGTTTTTAATTCAAGCGGGACATAGTTAAATAATCCAGGGTCCATATCCAGGATCTTAAGACAGATGCCTTTTGTTTTTTCCACCTCTGGAAAATACATAAAAGCTTCTACGCCCTTTTTTAGTGCATACTCACACATTTCCGCATTTTTTAACTTTTCGTCAACATATTTTAAATACCTTGCGCCGTTTCTCAACATATATCTGCAGACATTTTTTATTTTTTGACTAGGCACATGCTCACGAAACATCGAAGGAATAACTTGGAGTGCAGCAAGACAGATAGTTTCGCTACATTTTTTAGGATCATCGATAGTAAGTAATAAGGCAGGTTTTTTCATGACATCTATCAAAAGAGGTAAATCAACAACTTCTCTACTTACACGTTCACTCAAAACAGTATTCTTTTGCAACAACTTGAAATTAAGCTTTGCAAGAGGGTATCCTTGGCTATTGCTATAATCAATAACTTCTTTAAGCGTTCTCACTGCACTTTCTACTGGCAATTTTATTGCCTCTAAAAATATTTTTTTCACATCCTCAAAAGACCTTTCAATTGGGGAAGGAGATCCGGAACCACCGCCACCTTCAATTGTAACTCTTTTAAAATCCCTTTGATCACTCTCTCCTTCAACTTCCGAATGATTATGCTTCCTTGCACCCCTTCCAACTGGTCTAGCAGGCTGCAAGGCTCCCGCAGAACCGCCGCCTCCAGCGCCCGAGCCTCCTCCACCAATTCCGCCCACATCATCAAAAATTCTGTCAAAGAGCCCCTTCTCCGCTAATCCAAACGCCATATCCTCACCTCCTAACTAGTAATTGAAAAACAATCTTTGGATAGCCTACTAGAAATTCAGTTAAATAACAACCTCATCCAATTATCAGCAAGTCACATAAAAGCACTAGCAAAAGAGTGAATCATTGAGAATATCTCAAAAAAAGAGATAGATTAGTTCTCATAATTGCTAAAAATTTGTCATTTTTATAGAATACTTTTCTTTATTAACACCAGGGGTACCGAGATTCTAACTTTAAACAGGAAACTTAGGTTTAAAGTTAGAGTCTCGGTTGAGAAAAACCCTAATACCTGATCTGGGTAATGCCAGCGTAGGAAGAGTGTATCGAATGGGGTCAAAACGGGCTTTCCAATTTACAATTTTTTTAGGTAATTTCTTTGAACACTATGATACCGCTCTATTTGGGTTTTTATCACCATTTTTGGCCCCATTAATTTTTCCTCAGAATGATCCAATTACGGCTCTAATTTTCACATACGCAATTATCCCAATAAGTATGGTTATACGCCCAATTGGAGCGCTTGTATTTGGTTACATTGGCGATGTTTATGGACGAGGACAAGCACTTTTTATAAGTTTGGTAGGCATGGCAATATTATCAGGATTTATTGCTTGTATGCCCCCTTTTCAGCAAATCGGAGTATTAGCGCCTGTACTATTTATACTTGCAAGGATCTTGCAAAACTTTTTAGCGGCAGGAGAGACTATGGGCGGCGCTGTCTATTTACTGGACAACGCAGAAGGAAAAGATCACGACTTTTTAAGTAGTTTCTATGGGGCTTCCACTATCGGAGGGATTTTGCTAGCGTCATTTGGAGTCTTTTTGATTAGCCATTATAATATTGTTAATCCCGCATGGCGCTTTCTTTATGTCTGCGGTTTTCTTACAGCGCTATTTGGGTGCATAATTCGAAAAACCAATTGCGATTTGCCGCAAAACATAGAGGCACGAATGCCAATAAAAAATGTATTCTGGAATCAAAAAAAAGCACTATTAGCAATTATTCTCACCTCAGGATTTGATAGCGCAACCTATTCTGTATCAGTCATTTTAATGAATGGATTTATCCCTCTTATCTCCACATTAACAAAAGCTGAAGTTATGAAAGCAAATACATACCTTCTCTTCTTTGATTTTTGCGCGCTCCCCTGCTTTGGTTATCTTGCCAAAAAAATATCCAGAGAAAAACTGATGCTTGGCGCCGCAATATGCATCATTTTATTTGCAATCCCCCTATTTTCCTCTTTAAAAAACGCCTCATTTCTCCAAATGATTCTTGTAAGACTAACCCTCGTCACATTTGGCGTTGCTTTTTGCGCGCCTTTCCATGCATGGGCAAGGACGCTAATACCCGCTGCACATCGCTACACAATCATCTCATTTGGATACGCCATAGGCAACCAACTCCTCGGAAGCCCCACTGCCGCGATTTCACTCTTTCTCTATCAAAAAACAGGCATTACAAGCAGCATTGCCTGGTATTGGATCCTTCTTGCAACAACCACAACCATTACCCTCATGTATCACAATTATACAAGAAAGCTCAATCCCCAACACTAACACCTTAAGTTCCATCACTTGCAATGACTGTAGAGCCCTTAACAGCAATGCTAATAGCGCTATCCGTCTTACGTGAATCGAAGCCATCCACGTCTGATATATAAGGACATTGTGAAGATGCTGATGCATTAAAGACACCATTTGAAAGAGTTATTTGTCCCACACAGCCATTCGTTTCACTTACTATAGGAAAATAACAGCCTGAGATAGCATTTGAACCTGTAGAAAACAGATAACAACTATCTGTTATGGGCGAAGTGTTAAAAGAAACATTATAATTTATGTCTATATTCATCTGGCAATTTTCTCCAAATATTCCTATTCCCTTATCTGGATAATCTTGATAACCCTTACTAGATACGGTACTTAGAACGCTAATAGAGGTATCTGGCCCATGCGGATTTGAGTTTGTAGATGAAATTTGATTAATAATTTGGATCATATTCTGATAAGCTCCTCCAACAGAGGGCACTGCTTGGAAAATCTCAATTGTTTGTAATTGTGCTAAAACATGGTCCGGATTGTTAGGATTCTCATATTCCGAAAAAGTTGAAACCACAACAAATAGTGGGTTTGAATTTGTGTGGTTTTGATTATCATTTATGGATAATTTGCCAAAAGGATTATCTGCACTTCCAGCAAAATATTCCGGCAAATACGTTAGTGTAGAAATCAAGTTACAAGCATTTTCTGTTAAATTACTTGAGCACACGTAGAAAGTCTCTGGATTGATATAGCTAGCAGGAATATAAGTAGTTGGATTTGAGTCATTATAGGCAGGGATTTTGAGAGCATTAGTAATCGAATCTTGCGAAGCTGAAAGATATAAATCTGTCGAAGTGTGATTTATCAGTTGAAATTCTCCACTACAAAGTGGCTTTAAAACACCCAAAGGTAATGTTATAAGTGGAAATGGATATGGAATTAAAGAACCACCGATATCAAATTCAACACAGATCTCTTGCATGGGGTCATTGACCGTTGGCAATTGGAATGGATTACTAGACCCATTGGATAAAATTGTACCAAGACACATTCCAGAATCTAGAGCAGTAATTAAAGTTAATGGGAATTCAGGGGCATAATGAATACTATAGTCTTGACCTAAGTAAACATAACAAGTATTAGAAAGTGATATTTTAGGTTTTTCACATGTTTTAGTTTTGGTATTAACTTTGTTATCAACTGTTTTAGGTACACTGCAATTTTCAAAATAGCTTACTAAACAATTTGGACCAAACACACCACCTTGAAAATAATTAATGTCTGGGTCTGATTCCAAAATAAGTAAGTAGTTATTGTCATATTGATTAGTTGAGACATTATAATTTGCTACAAGATTATTTGTAAGAGCAACCACCTCGTACTTTGTTGTATCATAGGAAAAACTATTAGTATTCACAACAAAATCATATGGGTCCTGATTTACTATTGAGGTAGGTTGACTTACTATTGAGGTAGGTTGACTTACTATTAATATTTGCATTATTGAACCTACCGTGTTTATATCCTGATTATCAGCTACCGTTACAATCGTTTTAATCGTTTCAACCGAATTTGATGTAACTGTATCCGAATTTGATGTAACTGTAGAAATCAATGTAAGTTCATCGCCTGAAGGTTGAGCAATGCAAATATATAATGGATTCGGGTAATTAGAAATGACAACACTACTTGACTTCGTTTTTGAAAGAGCCGCAGGGACATTAATGCATGAATTTGAAGTTGAATCTGAAGAAGGGCAAATATAAAAATCTGATCCCACGTTATTATTAAATTGAATGCTTGGAGCTGTCATTTTTCAATCCCTCATTAATTATAGTTTTTTATTACTTGATGATAAACAAATCTTCTAAAGACTTAAGCTATTCATTATTAATGGGGAAATTTGGGGTCAGGCCTGACATTCTGACATTTGAACTAACTAGAAAGCAAATCTCTTATCTCTTCCACCTGATCATTAATGCTTTCCGATTCGTTAATTTTCATTGCAAAATTAGTTGCGAGACGACTAAGACCACTTGCATGGCGATTTAGATACTTTGCAAGATCTTCTAATGGGATATGCCCTGATTCACGAACCAAAAATGCTAATACTGCCCGTGCCTGAGATTCCGATCTTCCCTTGCCCGGACCTTTTAGAAGAGATTCAGACAGATTAAAGTAACAAGATAGTTTACTTACAACATCGGATAAACTTAATTCCTCAGGAACATTCTTAGTAGGAGCAGCAAAACTCTCTAAAAAATCAACATCACCTAAAATCCCGTCAGTAATTCCTCTTTTGAAATCATATTCTGGCTCAATTCCAATACCTGATAAAACAAACTCCTCAAAGTTTTTTAACGCCTCCGGATCTGAAACCCCAAATTTTTGCAAAACGTCATTTTTTGTGACCCACAAACATTGATTTAAACCTAAATAATGACTATGACTACTCCATTGATAATTTTCCGGTTGCACTACAAGATGCGCTCTGTTCGGATTAAGGTGGATATATCTGATCAGCTGATTAAAATAGATACTCCCTTGCACAATTATTGATTTAAAGCGCCCTTGAAATAAGTGGCCGACTCGCCCATATTCTCTGTTAATATACCGCGTATAACGAAATGCAAGATTTTGAATGATACGAGAAAGACTAACTTCATTAACCTGAATCGCAAAATGCACATGGTTTTTCATGAAACAAAACGCATGTATCTTATGCCCGAAACGCTGAACACCTTCTTGCAATAAAAAGCACATTTTGCATCGATCAGCATCATTGAAAAAAATAGGCTGACCATCATTACCTTTTAGCATCACATGATAAATCAATGAAGGTAAATGAATCCTTGCACGCCTCGCCATAAAGAAAAAATATATATGAAAATGAAAATTAGATCAATCTTAATCAAAAATATATTATCTTTCAAATATCAGAATGTCAAGCCTGACCCTTTTACAAATATCAGAATGTCAAGCCTGACCCTTTTACTTTCATGACCCTTTCATTAATGAACTTGACCTCAATCGCAGATTAAAACTACATAACTGCACACCCGGTTCGAATCATACCCGGTTCGAATCATTAAGGACTTTGACACGGCGGATTAACAGTTTTGCATGAGTAGGATTGATAGTTTGTAGGTTGTGGTAGGCTAGCGAATGAACCGAATAAAAAACTCATATTATTTTGCCTCATATAGTTGTTAAAATGTGTAATTAAACCAAGTGAAACCGAACTATTATTAGTGCAGTTACAACCTGGAACATAGCCAGATCCATCGGCAAGTGCGTTTCCTACAACCCCTCTTGCTGATACACACCAACAAGTGTTTGGAGACGAGGAGGATGGAATAGCCATATTCGCAGCTGTACACCACTCACTTGTAGGCTTAAGTGCTGACTCCCCATATGAACAATTGATTGCATCAACAAATCCGTTATTTGTTAGAGTGTAATTTAAATTAAATAGTTTAGTTGCAAAAACACCAATTGGTGTCGTAATAGAGCCATCACACCTCATACCCGGAATATTACAATAGTATCCAGAAACATTACCTAAATCAGCTATAAAATCCCCAAATGTTCTTTCGCATTGAGTGTTTGTCCCTGCTAAGGTAGCGCAATTACCAGGCGTATTATAACAAAATTGCTCACATATAGCTGTTGTTTGATCATCTACAATATAAGCTAGCGGAAGATTTGTAGCTGGATCTATGGCCCCGGAAGGATCTTTTTTTAAAAATACCTGCATATTATTCCAAGAATCTATTACGCATTGAGAAACGCTCATTTCAATTACCTATTAATATTGTTATATTAATTTAATATTTATTTTCTTTTAGTATAGCATATGGATGAATTTGGGGAGGTTTTATGAAGGTTGGAATTGTCATGCATAGTTTGTATGGGCATGTGTATCAATTGGCTAGGGCGATTGAGGAAGGGGTTTTGGGTGTTAAGGGGGCGGAATGTGAGCTTCTTAGAGTGGCTGAGATTTTGCCGGATGAGGTGCTTGGGAAGATGGGGGCTTTGGAGGCTAGGAGAGCTTTTGAGGATATGAGGATTGCGAAGGTGGATGATTTGGTGGGGTTTGATGCAATTATTTTTGGGACGCCGACAAGGTTTGGAAATATGAGCGCTTCGATGCGTGCGTTTTTGGATCAGACAGGTAAACTTTGGGCTACAGGAGCGCTCATCGGAAAAGTCGGAAGTGTTTTTGTGTCAACAGGTTCGCAGCATGGTGGGCATGAGTCAACAATTTTGAGTTTTCATACGACATTGCTTCATCATGGGATGATTATCGTAGGAGTCCCCTACAGTTGTAAGGGGTTAACTAACATGAGCGAAATTATAGGCGGCAGTCCGTATGGCGCAGGCACACTTGCAGGAAATGACGGTTCACGCATGCCGACGCAAAATGAGCTCGATATCGCAAAATTTCAAGGGAAACATGTAGCCGAAATTACCATGAAACTATCGCGCTAAACCAGGGGGTCAGACGTCACTATCTCACGGTTTAGTCCGCAA
>CAZKFL010000001.1:71388-120952 GCA_964552055.1 uncultured bacterium | reverse complement strand
GGATTTGCAAATTTTGAAAGACCGAAATTAGTATTAATCCAGCTAATTACATTTCACTTTATATATGCGTTATGGCTCGACCACTGATAATCTTCAGGTGAACTTACAATACCCGCCCTAACCGGATTTCTATGAATATATCTTAGTATTCGGTGTCAGGCATGCAGTTATGCAGTTTGAGATTCTAGGACATCTGCTTATCAGACGTTACACTCTTTATAAGGAACTCATTGTAATAGCGTAAGTTTTCAAGAACTGTTTCCGAAGTGGATTGATCTTTTAACGCATTGGCAAGAAGTGCAACTTTCTAATAATATTGAGGCTGTTGAAATTGCAAATCCTTTGGAATAGCAATTGTCAAAAGATGTAGACATAACATTTTCAGATGAAGCGCAGTTGCAGGCTGAGCTTCGGCCTCTTCAATCAGCGCTAACTCATAAAATAAATCGGCTGCTAAGACACATTTGTCAGTTTCAATCTGATTAGAAAAGTCGGTAAAATAGTGCATGATCTGGTCAGGAGCAAAAAAACATAGCAAATCAATGTCTATTTTTAAAAAATCATTTGCAGCTGTCCGTGCTAGTTGTCGAGCTTATTTATTCTCTCCACTCTTTCTGTACCGGGTTATGGTTAAAATTGCAGAAACAAATTGTTCGATGATTCGCATCATGTAGTCTTTTTGCATAATTGAGATACCTAACTGGAAGTATAGCGGCTGTCGGATTTGAACCAACGACCCACGGATTATGATGGAGCGGGCATTCCCCTCTATCCATCACTATCCAACCTTAATAAGCCCAATGATAAAGGCTTCTCTTGAAAATAGCAACCGGATTGTGCTGATTAAAAATGATTGTTTGGGAGGTGCATTGCACCGTTTATGCACCTTTTTTTAATCAAATATCCCATCCCATCCATTCAAACATGGCTATATTTGCCTCACCATGTAAATACTCTATAGTCTCTCTCTTTCTATTAAAAGTACTCCAATGCATACCCTTTGGCTTCTCCCTATCCGCAATAAAATAGTCCTTTGCCCCAAGTTTCTCAACCAATGCCCATTTTTTATTGATCAGCCTATCTACTTTGGTTTGTCTCTGGCAAAAATACCCCAGTTTAAGACATTTTCGACATAAAAAGTAGCCGTCAACATTCATGTATAGTTTCTTACATCGTCTTCTACAATGCTTGTTTGGACAAAGAACCCAATGGCGCACGCCACCATAATTACACTTAGTGATCTCGACCGGAGTAGAATATGAGTAATGAATACCATCACTTGGAAGAGCAAATCGAACCTTATCTGAAAAGAGCTTTAGCCATAAGCCACAAGTAGTATCCTCTTCCCCATCAACCAAAGGATACTCCCTACCGTCATAGAAATCGGAAATGTCTATCGTCTTATCCTTGTACTGTTCGACAATTTGTTTTGGAATATGCCCTTTTTTTGTCCAATATCTTTGCCACTTACCCATACTCCTCCTTTTTTTATCGAAATCATTAGGGAAAATCCTTCTTCATCATAACCGAATTAAAAATTTAATCGGCGCTTGAATCAAGAATCTGACTTACAGCAAGTCGATATTCGCACAATTTACATGTTGGAGCTGGAGAAGGAATCTCATCCAAAAGTAAACAATCATGGATCTCACGAAGTTTAGGCTCTATCCACTCATCACTCCCCTCATAAGAAATTACTGAAATATCAAACTCTAAACGACCGTTGAAGGCTTCTACATCCTTCTTGCCATTACAATAAATAAAATAGCCAGTATTTGAAACTTTAAATCCATTACGCCTTAAAAGCCACTGGTAAATTTCCATTTGATTTTTATAACTTACCTGCCAGTCTGCATCAATACTTACCTCTTCTTTCTTGCTTGTGGCCTTATAATCAACCACGATAAGTTCCCCTTCCTGATTAATCCAAATGTCGTCTAGCGACCCTGTAACAATGAACTGAGTTGGTTCGTGCAAATAAATGACTCCTCTTCGGTTATTACGCCAATCATCTAACTGCTCGTGCTGAAAGGGAATAGCTTTGATACTCTTCTCTATCATAAGTGGATGTGGCATCCCCTTTTCACGATAGGAATCAAACTCTTTTTTAAGCAGAGTATCGACAGCGCTGTTTAGATTAAATGGAAGTCCAGGCGGTTGCGATATACCCAATTTACGATCCAAATAGAAGCAGCAAGGACACTCATTAAAGAGCTCTATTTTAGAACGACTAAGCTTAAATGGTTGATTGTTTTGATATAAGGTGTTTTTCTTTCTCATTTTTACTGATTTCCTTCTAGCTAGACTCATAAATGGGTTGATCTAATAACAACTGAATTGCTTGCTCTATTGTTTCTAAAGGCGCTATAAACCATTCTCTTGGTAAGTAGCGTTTTCCATCCTTATCAAATAGATCTACATTCAAGCACACTTCGCCAAAAATATTATGCAGAAGGGACTCCAATTTCTGTGAATTCATGTCATAACAACGATAAGAGATCACTGGAGCAACTGGTGCAAATAAAAATGTAGGCTCAGACTCAGCATTTTTAATTCGGTCTTCCACCGGCATGCGAGAAAACCCGATCTTATAAAGATTTTGAATGGATCGAATTTCATCTCTTTCACTGAGGGATCTAACTACATAAATATACCCAATATTCTCAGTTTT
This sequence comes from uncultured bacterium, assembly GCA_964552055.1. Taxonomy (GTDB): domain Bacteria; phylum Chlamydiota; class Chlamydiia; order Chlamydiales; family 2-12-FULL-49-11; genus VGMD01. The sequence goes on along the minus strand of CAZKFL010000001.1, from coordinate 118,281 downwards.
TTCAGCAATATTAAAGCCATCTAGAAGCTTATCTTCATGTTCAGTAACAAGCCTGCCATCATTATAAAGCTCTGCTGCTAAAGAACGCATAAGTATATCTGATTCCGTGCCATTCTCATAAATACAGTGTAATCGTGCATTTAATCTACCGTTGACAAATTCTTGTCTTTCAACCTTAGAAACATAAAGAAGAACTCCTTTAAGAATAAAAAAGAGCCCCTTTCTAATCTCATTAGAAAATGGCAATATTTTACGCTTTCCCGAGGCTAAATCTGATTGACACTCATTAAATAAATGTTCGAATTTCTTAAACTCGTTGCATGGCTTTCTTTTTGCAATGTAGTCCGGAACCGCAATTTCTTTTGCAACATGTTGGATTTTGAATATACTATTCTCATCCTCTATAAAAAGCCCTAAGTCATCGTCAGCAAAAACATCATCCAACGTCTTAATAATTTTGATGTTTTGCAAAAGACTAAACTCATCATATTTTTTTAATATTTCAACTTTAGATTTATCTTCTTTTATATTATTCAGTCTGCTGTACAAACCAAACTCGATCATATCCTCTATATTTGCAGTTGGTTGCCGGTTAGTTTGTCGTAAAAAATCATTAATTTCTTCAAAAGCAGCAATAAGTCTGTCCTCCGCACTAATATTAGCGGCAACCTTTGGCTTGATTGATAACACTCCAAACTCATCATCTTCAATCAATTTAAGTAACTCTTCGTGATCCATTTTATAAACCCGCCATACGTCTCTTCTCTTGAAGATAAATGATAGCTTCAGCCATTCGATGTTCAAGACGATCTGTAGAATGTAAGCTTGGAGCACGCTGATTTATTTTTATAAAATTTTTGATTTTAGACCAAAGATGCATAGCCTCTTCATCAGTCATTTGAATACGCGTAGATTCAATCGCATCTAGAATATGCCTTAACACACGTGGCGTTACTGTTTTAGATAAAATTTCAAAAGCTTTTTGAAAAGGATTTATACTATCAATCAAATCAATATGTAGTTCATCTATATTTACAAATTGTCCTGCCATTCGTATAAATCGTTTATCACCAGATTCTTTGAATTCTGCTGTCTTAATTACGGAATCTACTACTACATGTTGACGAACCTCTTCGATCTCCTTATCAGTGAGCTCTGGATATTTAATCTTGATAATTCTCGGAATCATAATCTTATTAATCACCTCAGGATCAACTGTTCCTGGTAAAGCTTTGATAAGAGTATCATTCTGTAAAATGGCAGCTTTAATATCATTTAGGTCTGATTCAAGAATGTCTTTTACTCGTTTAGAACTCGGTTCTTTAAATCCACGTATTCTGATTTCCCCGGCTTCTGAACCTTCTTCTGAGTGCTTTGTCTTAAACTTAAAGTTAGGCGCCAATACCTGCTCCATTAAAAGAGAGCAAGTAATTGCTTTAAGCATATTATTTACAGACAATTTGACTTGATCATCATTTGCATCCGGCTGTGCAATCAAATTTGTAAATTGAGCTCGAGTCTTGTTATAACTATCCCGGGTGCATCGCCCTATTATCTGAATAATCTCCGTAAGCGATCCTCTATATCCTACTGTCAATGCATGCTCACAAAACGGCCAATCAAAGCCTTCTTTAGCCATGCCAAGGGCTATAATTATATCCATATCATCCGGATTCTTGATTTGACGTAAGTATTGGACAACTCTTTCACGACGCTGTGGAGTATCATCGACCAAATCGGCTATTTTCAAAATTTTACTGTCACCATAACGTTCTAAATAAATTATCCCCGTTTCAGGATCTATCGAGCTAATTTTTCCCAGCTTATCTAAAATTATATCGACTTCATTATTTTTATCTTTGGTTGACTCTCCTGATTGAACATTAGGAATATGTAATATTGTTTTTTTATCTGTATCAAGAATTTCTTCTATTGCCGATGTATATCTGCCTTGGTAAAAATGATATCCTATTCCTAAAGATTTAAGATGAGTATAGCCATTCAATTGCTCATAATACGTATATGTGACTTTAGTAAACTTGGCTTCATCCTCAGGCAAAAGAACTGGAACGCAATCACCCCTAAAATATGATCCTGTCATTGCGACAATATGAGCATTCGATTTTGTCATTATTGAGCGCAGTAATTCCCCTAATTTACTATCAGGATCAGCTGATACGTGATGAAATTCATCAATTGCTAACAGAATATTATCAAATCTTTCTGTTTCAATAACTTCAAAAGCATATCTTAATGTAGAGTGCGTGCAAATAAGGATCTTTTCATCATTGTTTAAAAAATCAACTAATGACTGCACTTTATTTCGTTCTACACCTGGTCCACAAAGATCATATTGTGGATTAGGTTCCCAATCGGCGAAAAAACCATCCAATGATAACTTTGTCTTTCTAAATGAATTTGCAATCACCTTCTCAGGCACTACAATAACGATCTTTTTAAGCCCCTGATGATAGATTTTATCTAGAGCAATGAACATTAAAGCTCGGGACTTCCCGGATGCTGGCGGAGCTTTTATAAGCAAATATTGCGCTTCTCTTTCTGCATATGCACGTTCTTGCATCTCTCGCATGCCCATAGCATTTATTTTTATACTTTTTCCTGTTTGCCCATAAATAATCTCATTAATATTAGCCACAATCATTCTCCTTAAATTCATTCGCTGTCATTTTTTCATAGAGCTTAAAAAGATACTCCAATCTCTCCTCATCGCTCTGAAATGGTTTGGATCGATAACATCTCTCAACAACCATATCAAGCTCACGATGAGCTTCTTTTAAGCCACCTGGCATCTTTTTGGGATCATATAATTCAGAAAGAGTTTTTTCAGAATGCTTTTCGCGTTCCGAAAGAACATTAAAAACATGATTTGTTATAGACTCCATTTGTTGTTTAGTAATTTCCAAAAAGGGGAAAGTGTTATAGCACAATGATGAAGAATAACGGTAATCTGTTTTTAATCTTCCCGCTACAGCTCGAACCCAGGTCATATGCATTCGTGAAGAAATAACCCCAAAAATATACGGCTCGGGATTATAAATTGCTTGCGCAGAATCAAGAATAACATCTTCTTTAGCGACATATCCAAAAGGAATATATTCTCTTTTTTCCGAGGAAACTCTAGGCAATACAATTGCATTATTCTTTTGATGTCTGATCTCTCCGAATTGATATGGCAATAGAGCTAACTTACGAGTAGCTTCTCGTTTACTGGTTTCCCTATATTTTTTTACTTTTTTGATACGCTCCAAAATAGGTGGTATATTGACAGCGCTTTCAAGATGTTTTTCTTCTATCCAAATACAAGAGCGACTAATTCCATTTAGGTATTCTTTTGCGCCTATCACCTTTTTAATGAATTTTTTTGACTCTGGAAATGCTTTTTTTAATTGTTCAACCTCTACGTCTTCTAGAATTAAATGCCCGCCATCATTCGGCATACTCCCAAAAGTCATTGGAGGCAATTTTGAAATTGGCTCTCTACAAGCCTGTACTGAAATATTTGCAGCATCAACTAAAATTGAATTAATTTTGGTAACCTCAACTCTAACAGAGTCTTTAAAAATATATTTAGCATCATTTTCTTGATTTCTTACGCCAATTATTACACATGTCACACCAGCATTTTTTTTTGCATGATTTGTCCATTTAAACGACTGGTATGCAAAGTAAATTTCAAGACCCTTCTCAAAAATATGAGGCCATAATGACAACGCATGAGTACCTTGACAGATTGAATTTGTAGAGACAAACGCAAATTTTGCCCTTGTATTTGCAATATAATCGGCTGCCTTGTAAAACCAACATGAAATATAATCTAAATTATTACAGCCTCTAACCATTTCTAGTGATTTTTTTATATCCATTTTTTGCTCATCTGACTGATGCCGAGCACCTAAATAAGGGGGGTTTCCAAACACGTAAACTTCTGATCGACTATCTTTTAGGCAAAGTTTTTCCCAATCTAATTGAGTCGCGTTGCCATGAACGATATTTCCACATTCTTTTAAAGGCAGAGAAGAGCGCGTTTGTCCAAAAATTTGCTTAAACTCTACATTCATTTGATGTTCTGTAAGCCAAAGGGAAAGAATCGCAATTTCATGTGCAAAATCATCTATTTCTATCCCATAGAATTGTGCTAATGAAATTTGAGATAACGGGAAATCTTGCAATTCTTTAAGAATTTTCATCTCTAATCGCCTAAGCTCTTTATATGCTATGATTAAAAAATTTCCAGAACCACACGCTGGATCAAAAACTTTTATGCTATACAGTCTTTCCAAGAGCTTCTTAAGTTTTTTAGAATCCCCTCTGACGGTTTCAAATTCTGAATAGAGTGCATTTAGAAAAAGAGGTTCTATTACTCTCATGATATTTGTAACAGATGTGTAATGCATCCCCATGTTACCTCGATGGTTGGGATCAACTACAGCTTGAATCATCGACCCAAAAATATCTGGATTAATGGATGACCAGTTTAACTCACCGCATTCCAATAAAATTTTACGCGAACGATGAGAAAATTTGGGTGAAGGAATTTTATCTTTAAAAAGCCCTCCATTCACGTAAGGAAATTGTTTTAGAATCTTTGGATATGCCGTCTTAGTTTTCTTGTCTAAGGCCTCAAACAACTTATTTAGGTATCGATGCAAATCTGATCCATCTTCTTCAGTATATGACGCTATCGTATCCGTAAAAATTCCATCTTCAAAAATACCAGTGTCTTCAGCAAAAAAACAAAATAAAAGGCGTGAGAAAAAGACGTTCATAGCATGGGTTTTTTTAGCACTTGAGGCTGGATTATCTTTTTTAACAGCATCATAAAGCTTCGCCATTCTTTCAGCCGCTTTAATATCCGCTAAAGTTTCAGTTTTATGTCTAACTTTTTCTCGATTCGCCCAAGGCAAGAAGAAATCATAATGATCGACTAACTCTTTAATTGAAATATCAAGAGTATCATCTGTTCTAGTATCAATAGCTAGAAGCGTTCTATAATCGGAAACTATGATAAAACGTGGGGTGTTCTTTAATATAGAAGGCTCATTTTTTAATGCATCAATTTCAGAATGAAGATCTCCAACTGGGTTTTTAAAAAATAATTTATTCTTCCAAAGGATTTCGTTTTTTCGTTTCGATAAATTTAATGAACCCACTTGTAGTTTTGTGATGCTAGATTTAGGAACGCCGTAAGAAGCCAACAAATCATAAATGAATCTGCTTTCAGATAAATTATTTATAACCTCTTTAATCGAATCCTGGATGTGTGCATCATTTTTAATTTTATTCATTCTTTTTTAAACACCTACGTCTTATTAAAATAAATTTTATTATTTAAATCGTTTAGTTAGTCAAAAAAATTAATATTACTATTTATGATGTTCCAAAATTGAACGTCATAAATATCCAGAATTGTATTTGATGTTTAATTATTAAGAAATGATTAAAACGATAATTAGATGGAGAGTGCAGAATTCTAAGGATAATTTATTGATTCTAAAAGAAATTTTAAAATTAGCTCTTCAGGCCTTCTTCCATATAGGTGTTACAAGTGTAACGCGTGTGACAAGGTTCTTTTTTGTTACCCCTGTCACACACGTAACACCAGAAATCAACTCTCATCTGAAAAGACTTTCTGACCATTGAAGTGATAGCATCTTATCGATGTCTCTGAGCAAGGCAACCGTTCAGGCCGAGAGCTTTTTCCTTCACTATCCGGCAATAACCAGCCTTTTTCTATAAGGATCTTGGCAACTACTTCCGAATCCAAACCTTGACAAACGTCTTGTTTAAATGCTTCAGGAAATACGTAGTAATGCCACTCTCCTTCAAGATTTCTCTTATAGCCAGACCGATTGATCGTCTTTGTAGGATAATCCTCATCCTTCTGATCCCAAGGGGAAAAGCGGCTATCCCCATGAAGTTCAAAGAAATGGCGGACTTGAAGAAGAGCTTCTTTACCTTCTTGAGCAGATACACCTCCCCTATTCTTGAGCCATGCAGTGAAGCATTGTGATGCTGCCCAAAAGGCTTCATTTTCGGGTAAATCTGAAATACCAGCTTCTATCGCTAAACTCCCGGAGGCCGCAATAATAGCAAATTTATTGAGGACACGAAGGACCTGGCCGGTTGCATTTGGAGGAGCATTTTGCTCTGTAAATTCATGACAAAGAAGTTTAATTCGGAGAATTACCGCTTCTCTGTTCTCGGCTAAATATTTGATAAACGCTCTTCCTGCTACGCCATGATATAGCTCAGCATTAGTAGCCAAAACCCTTGAGAACGAACTCCCGTCAGGGCAGCCGTGGAGATATTCAAATATACCATGCTCACCAGTATCGGCGGGGATATCGATAACTCGAACTTCCTGTCCACCTCGAACTTTTTGGCCTGATTGTTTAATGTGATCAGGAAAGCTAATCTCACCAGATGATAAAAAAATTAATCTCCAGCTGTACTTTTCTTTAGCTCCACCATTTTTTCTTGCACGCATTTTACCTGCTCCATTACAAAGAAGATAGGCTGTATTGCCAGCTTCTCGGGGATCTAATTGTGCTAACTCATCAAGACTAAGAAGGCCGTCGTTGTGATGTGCGGCAACTGACTCGAGACCATTTGTCGTCGCTCTCCAGGTTTGCATCATTCGCTTAGGCCCATAGACCGAGGTAGCGATTTTTAGTAGAGTTGTTTTACCGATACTCGACGGACCTCGAAAATGAAAGCCTCCACTTTCTTCATCTAACAAATTTAGAACTGGTGCTGCAAATGCTGCACATAATGCAAAACAAAGACGGGAATTATCGGCACAAAAATGACATATATTTTTTTGCCAATCCTGGAGATCCCCCTTTGTGCCATAAAATATGCCCGTAGGATTTGGAGATTGAAAAACAATTTCTTCATTTGAATCGGTTTGGCCTATAACCTCGTTTGGCATAACATAGATGCCTTCATACCAACCAAGCTTGGTGACGCACCTCATTCGCTTAGACGGATTCATGCTTTGAATGTACTTCGATAACAATGACCGCATGTTTTTCCCTTCTTCTATCTGAAGACCCATAGACATAAGTATTTTACGATACTCAAGACCGTCAGCTGCTAAAAACTCCAAGGGCATAGCCCATAAGTGCTTTACATTGTCAGGATCAGAAAACTGTAGTAATTTGCCAAAATTTTCGTTATTGTGATCTCGTGTTATTGCAACAACTTCAAGTGGGGAGCATATACGGATGGCGTCCGGTTGCTCTCCCTTTTCATTCAGAGGTGGCACATGCCACACCCCCAACTTATCAACATAGAAATTACTCATGATTATCTCCTTTAGCTTTAGACTCAAGCCAAAGATCGAAGAGATCTTCCCGAATTAAAATGCGCTTTCCAACCTTTCTGACAGCATCCTCAAGGCCATTTTTATGCCGGTAAAGAAGAAGGTTTCTAAATTGTCCCATCGAAAAGGGATATTTTCCGCATGTTGTCACTTGCAGAGAATCTAGATATCTAAAATTCGCCATATTTGCTCCTGGGTATTACCCGTTTGGTTTAAACATGGCTCAATTGTACAACGATATTTTTGACAAGGAGTTAACTACGTATTTTCCCCCGCATCTTTAGAAATCAAAATGCATTACATATAAGTGCTTTGAGAAATAAAAATACTTAAAATAGTTCTTGCTTACGTATTTTTCAAATAATGGAAAACGCCTAATTTGTATCAAATTAGCTCGATATTTTAGGGCGACCTCTAGGGCAATCACATATTTCAGGCAACCAGTTCTCAAGGATTGTTCTCTTGCTATAATTTCCGCCGAGCTCCCGAATGTATCTTTGTACATTTTGCATATACGTATGATTGTAGATCTTTGTTGGAGGAAGATTCCCTTCTTGCTTAATAAGGTCCTGCGCCTGTCTAAGATAATAAGCTTTGTGGTATTTTGGGGAATGCATGTTTTCCGTTCGCAAAGCAGTATTAATCGATCCAAACTCAAAATAGAGCTGCATAAGCGAAGGTAAAAGCGCATTAAAAAATAGATCGCTTAAGATTATCCCTGTCTCTGCTGCCCACTTCAGGTACATCCAACGACTTGCATACATGCTCTCCCCAGCTAAAACCAAAAATTGCTGCCATCGCCAAAGCTCTTTTTCCATGTCATCTATGAGCCTCCCATGAATCCAATTGGCTTTTTTAGCTCTTTTCACAAACTCTTTATCAGAAAGCTCTACTGCCTTCCCAGCTTTATATGTTTTTGGATCTAATCCCGCTGCAAGGGCCGAAAATTCAGAAGGGTTCCAAAACTCGTTTTGCATATAACTCTTGAAACTATTTTCCTCTGAAGGGAGTAACGCTCTGACAAAATCACTCAGAGGCTCATTTTGAACCTCTACGTCATCTGGAATCATTTTTGGATCTCCAATCGCTTACGAGCATGCTCAATAGCTTTCAGCAACTTCTCCCGAAGAACTTCTTTAGGAGGCAAAACTGTTAGATACTCTGCAACATGGATACCCGATTTACCAAGCTCAAGTAATTCGATACGCTCTTGTTTTTTACCAGCACATAAGATAAGACCCATTGGAGCTTCTTCGCCAGGACGCCTTTCATATTTATCGAGCCAACGAAGATATAGCTCCATCTTCCCCTTATACTCGGGCTTAAAATCACCCAGCTTAAGCTCAATAGCGACAAGTCTCTTAAGGTCTCGGTGGAAAAAGAGTAAATCTAAATGGAAGTCTTCATCGTCGACAGTAATACACTTTTGTCTAGCAAGGAAAGTGAACCCGGTGCCTAACTCTAAAAGAAATTGCTCTAACTCACGCATTATTGCATCTTCAAGGTCTTTTTCAAGATACCGGTCATTGAGATTCAAGAATTGCAAGATATAGGGATCTCGGAATATTAAATCAGGGGTAAGTAGGTCATCATGTTTTAACGCTTTGACCTCTAAAGCAATCAACTCTTCCGGTTTTTTAGAAAGGGCGGTTCGTTCAAAAAGCATAGAATCAATTTTATTCCGTAATGTCCTAACATTCCACTTCTCGATCCGACACATTTCAGCATAAAAATCTCTTTTAATATCATCTTTTATTGGAATGAGAGCAGTAAAATGAGACCAACTTAATTGTCGTACCGCTGATACGACAATCTGTCTATCAGGAAAAAGCTCGGCAAATTGAATCATTCTTCGAACATTTTTTTCACTAAACCCGATGCCATATTCTATCGTCAATTGTCGTGACACTGTCACGACAATCTCTTTTCCATACTCAGCTCTATCATCCTTAACAACTTCTGTTAAAATTCTATTACCTACCTGCCAATAAAGAAGGGTTAGCCCGGCATTGACAGTTGTAGCTATAGACTGCTGTGTGTCCTCGATTAGAGTACGTAGATCTTCTATAAGCTGCTTGGGTGTAGTAAGATCTGCCTTTTCAGGCTCTATAAGACTTTTTTGATTCATAAACTATCTCCTTGTGATTTCAGAAGCTCTTGTGAAATTTGTTTACTAAATTTTTTAGTCACCTCTACATCGAGGTGGGTGTATCTTTGTAGCATGGATAAGGTTCTGTGACCCATCGCAGTTGCTAACTCTAAATTGGATGCCCCCTGACTTGCAGCTAAACTTGCAAAGCAATGTCTAATATCATGAAAGTGAAAATCTTGAATAGAAGCTCTTTCAAGGGCTAATTGCCAGGCTCTTTTGATATCAATTCTTCCAAACGCAGCCCGACTGGCAAAGACGAGTGGCTTAAGTGGATTTCGTAGATCATACAGCGCTCTTAACTCCTCTACAACCTCATCAGATAAGGCTATGCTTCGGGGTCTGCCATTTTTGGTTTCTTTGAGGAAAGCAAGTTTGTTGTTTGAATCCAGGTGGCGCCATTCCAATCCAAGAATTTCCCCAAGACGAGCCCCTGTGGTAACTCCGATAAGAACAATGCAAAATAGGTAAGGCGACTTGCTTTGGCGACAAGCCTCAAGCAACCTCTGAATCTCCTCATAGGATAAAACCCTATCCCGCCCGCTGCTCTCTTTAAACTTAATCATATTGAGACAAGGGTTTTCCTCGATCCACTTCAGTTGCTTGACTGCATAGGTCAATAACGAAGAAAGCGATGCCATGTACCTATTTGTCGTGGCTGGACTTCTAGACGTCCCCTTCCAAGTGGGTGTTTCCATTAAGAGCTTCCGCTCTTTTCCGATCAGCTCGGCAGTAATATGAACCAAGGCATACTCCCCCATTCTTCCTTTCCAATAGTTAAAATGTCTGAGAGTGTCTTCTTTGGAGCGGTGGTGTTCTAGCCCACCATCAGAGAGGAATCTTTCTACAAGGTCATTAAGAGTCGATTGTTGTTTGAGCTGAGTAAAGTTATACTGACCGGCCTTGATCTTTCGCTCGAGCTCTCTACCCCAATCTTCCGCCTCTTGCTTGCGATCAAATGTTTCACACACGGTGGGATAGCCCTTAATGCGAACAACAGCTCGCCATTTGAAACCTTTACCGTCTTTGAGTCTTCTTTTGAATATTGATGCCATAAAATTATACCAACCTTTGTTTGTTTTAACATAAGGTTGGATGGCGCCTGCTGGTTAAAACTATTCTTCGTTGCACCGTTTGTGCACCGTTGGCAGAATAAAATAACCTTTTACCATAAATCAATCAAGTCGATTTTAACTGAATGCGTCTTGTATCAACTGATTGGAAGTATAGCGGCTGTCGGATTTGAACCAACGACCCACGGATTATGATTCCGTTGCTCTAACCAACTGAGCTAAGCCGCCACATGTGGGAGATGTGGAAAACGCCAGTTGGAACTGGCGTTGTGTGTTATTAGCGGGGGACGGACTCGAACCGCCGACCTTTGGGTTATGAGCCCAACGAGCTTCCAACTGCTCCACCCCGCGATATCATTTGCAAGAAGTGTAACATTTGGATTTGTTTTTTACAAGGTTTGTTTTATTAATTTCCAGGTTCTTTGGGAAGTGCCTTGAAATGGGGTTTCTAGGAGGTGGGCGGGGTCTTTTTGAACATTTTGGTTTAGAGTTGTTTGTAGGGTTGAAGAGAGTTTTTCGATGGGAATTTGTTGAATGGTTTGGTGGTGTTGAAGCGCGGCGATAAGGCTTGTTTGTTTGTGGGTATAGGGGCCGAATAGGACGGGTATGTTGTAGCGGGCGGCTTCAAAGATGTTGTGGCCGCCGATATGGGGAACGAAGCTGCCTCCCATGATTACGGCGGTGGATTTTTCGTAGCAGTCGTCCATGACGCCCATTTGGTCGATGAGGATGACGCGCTCATCTGGAAGAGGTTTCTCGGTGATTGTGCGGAAAGGGATTTTTTTTCTTTTGAGGAGCAAAGAAATTTCTTTAAATCGTTCTGGATGGCGGGGCGCTAAAAGAAAGGTGTATCCTTCTAATTTTTCGAGTTCGTTTAGGATGAGATTTTCTTCATTATTATGAGTTAAAGCGATGGTAACGAGATTTTTACTCTGCGGGAAATTCAAATCTTGTCTATTGGATGGGGCTATTTTTGCATCGAATTTTAAGTTTCCGGTTACTGCCAATTTTTCGGAATTTATGCCGAGACTGACAAATCTTTCTTTATCGAGATTGCTTTGGAGGCAAAGGAGGTCGATTTTATCAAAAAGTGCATTTGCAAAACTCTTAAAGAACTTGAAGCGAGAGTAAGATTTTGTAGAAAGCTTTCCATTAACTAAGGCAGTTTTTACTCCTCTTTTTTTTAGCTCACTGAGAAGATTGTACCAGAAGTCTGTCTCTACGAGTATAAAAAGGTCGGGATCGACTCTTTTTACCAATTTCTTCATTACAAAGGAAAAATCAATGGGGAGGTAGAATGCATTTTTAGTGATTTTTTTTGCCTCTGTTTGTCCGGTTTGAGTTGCAGTGGTTATATAGATCTCTGCATCTTTTATTTCGGCAAGAAGGGGGATAATCGCTTTTGTTTCACCAAGTGATACTGCATGGATCCAGATGCGATACTCCCCTCTTTTCTTTAGAGGAATATTTGGTAATTTTAGGCCAAGCCTATAAAGCAAACTTTTTCTGTACTTTTTACGAAATGCGTTTGGGGCAATAAGAAGCGCCCAAACGCATAAAAGAATATCGTAAAGAACTTTCAATGAGTCACCAGATTCATTAATTTATCTGGCACGTAAATCACTTTAGCAATTTCAGCTTTGATAAAGTTTTTTACATTTTCATCTTTTTTGGCAAATGCTAAAACTTCTTCTTGCTGAATCCCTTTTGGAAAAACCGCTTTTCCTCTGAGCTTGCCGTTCACTTGAAAGACAATTGTTACTTCGTCTTCAATGAGATAAGCTTCATTATAAACAGGGAATGGCTCGTAGGAAATGGTTGTTTTGCCACCTAAAATTTCCCAGCACTCTTCTCCAAAATGAGGGGCAAATGGGTATATAATTTGAATGAACTGTTTTACACTTTCTTTTGGATAAGCAGGTAAGATAGAAAATGCATTTAAAAATTCCATCATTTTTGCAATTGCTGTGTTGAAACCTTGTACCACTAGATCTTCTTCAACTTGCTTGATCAGTTTATGAATCAGCCTTGTTGCCTTTTTATCTTCAATTTCTGTAACTTTCTCTGAATTGACAAGGTCAAAGACTCTATTTAAAAACCGCTTGCATCCGTTAACAGCATCTGTCTGCCACAATTTTTCTTTATCAAATTGTGCCATAAAAAGTTCGTACAATCTAAGTGAGTCTGCTCCGTATTCCTCAATCATTTCATCAGGAGAAACGCCATTCATTTTTGATTTGGACATTTTTTCTACTAATTCTATGACGTTTTTACCCTTTGCTTCCTCTTCTGAAACATATCCTCCGCTCTCTAACTTATACGCCTTGCTTATCACAAGACCTTGATTTCTAAGAGTCATGAATGGCTCTTTTGTTGTGACAGCCCCGATATCATAAAGTACTTTATGCCAGAATCTTGCGTATAACAAATGAAGTACTGCGTGCTCGACTCCTCCTATATATAGGTCGACTGGCATCCAATAAGATTCTTTCTCTTTTGACCATGCAGCCTCGTCATTGTGCGGATCACAAAATCTCAAGTAATACCAGCAAGAGCCTGCCCACTGCGGCATAATATTTGTTTCGCGAAATGCTCTTTTCCCTGTCTTAGGATCAGTAATTTCAACCCAGTTCCTTACTTTCGATAAAGGACTTTGTCCATCAGGTGACGGTTTGTAATCTTCCACTACAGGAGGTGTGAGGGGAAGCTCATCTAAATCTAGAATCCGTTTCGTTCCATCTTCATAATGCAATATAGGGAACGGCTCGCCCCAATACCGTTGTCTAGAAAAAAGCCAATCGCGGAGCTTATAATTTACCTTGCGTTCTCCTGTATTAGTTTTCTCCAAATAGGCGGCAACTTTTTCTTTTGCTCCGTCCATAGTATCGCTTGATAAATCAACTAAATCATTTGCGCTATTTACATAGTTTCCTTCTTCAGTAATAACGACTTTACTTGGCAATCCATAAATTGCAGAAAACTCAGCATCTCTTTCATCATGAGCGGGAACTGCCATCACAGCTCCTGTTCCATAACTGAGTAAAACGTAGTCTGCAATCCAGATAGGGACTTTTTCATTTGTCAGGGGGTTTATCACATAAGAGCCTGTAAACACGCCTGTTTTGCTTTTTGCTAAATCCGTTCTATCTAAATCGCTTTTTGCAGAAACTTCCCTGCAATAAGACTCAACTGTATTGAGTTGATTTTCTGTTGTTACTTTTTTAACAATAGGGTGCTCGGGAGCTAATACAACATAGGTCAAACCAAAAAGGGTGTCGTGCCTTGTGGTAAAACAGGTCACTTTCTCATTACTGCCCACAACGGTAAAATCAATATTAATCCCTTCACTTTTTCCAATCCAGTTGCGCTGCAATTTTTTTAAATGCTCTGGCCAATCTAACAGTTCCAAATCTTTAAGAAGTCTTTCTGCATATTCAGTAATCTTGAGCATCCACTGTCTTAAAGGTCTTCTTTCAATTGGATAGCCCCCATCAACTGATCTGCCATTATCAACTTCCTCATTAGACAATACCGTTCCTAGCGCCGGACAAAAGTTCACCATCGCTTCGGTTTCATAAGCAAGCCCTTTTTCATAGAGCTTTGTAAAAATCCACTGCGTCCATTTATAATACTTAGGATCGGATGTTGCAAACTCTCTTGACCAATTATAGCTAAGTCCCAGTTGTTTTAATTGTCTTCTATAGGTGTTGATATTTTGCTCAGTTGCAATTTGTGGATGGACACCCGTTCTAATTGCATATTGCTCTGCAGGAAGCCCAAAACTATCCCAACCCATCGGATGAAGGACGTTGAACCCCTTTTGTCTCTTGTACCTTGATATTACATCAGAGCCTGTGTAACCAACCACATGACCAACATGAAGACCAGCACCAGATGGATAAGGAAACATATCCAAAATATAATATTTAGGTTTAGAAAGATCTTCCGTTACCTCATAGGTATTATTTTTTTCCCAGTACTCCTGCCATTTTTTTTCAACCATTCGCGGATCGTATTCTCTTTTCATAAACCCTTCTAATTTAATATGTTGTGGATGTCAATTGTTTGTGTGTTTGTTACATAACAAATTGCTTTTATTGGCTTGAAATCCGAAATAAGCTTTTTATAGTATTCCGTTTCGCATTCTTTCATTCCAGCAAAAACAATTCCTTTGCTCGTAGAATATTTTACTATGAGTTCTCTTGAAGTCTCGCTTTCACCAAGTAAGTAGACTTCATTATCCATACCAAGCCTGCTTTTCATGATAAACTCATCAAAATAGAGCTTTTGGCTTATCCTTGCAGACTCATTAATGGCAATGCTCTTTAACGTAACTTTTGCTCTCCGCCATTCTTTTTGTGAACTAAGAAGATTTGCTAAAATAATCATAAGTTCCGAATTGTGTTTTTCTCTATTATCCCACCAGATGTCGATCTCATTTTTTTCTAATTGCAACAAATCAATATCCGATCTAAAAATAAGAACATTTCTCTTAGCATCAGTGGCAATTTTCAATACCTGCATATAGTTTTCCAAAACTTCGTCGCGAGAGCATTCGCCTAAAACTACAGTATTAGGAATCAAAGGACCTAGACCGTAATTTGAAACAATGTTTTTTAGTCCATCTGCAATGTTATCAGCAATTGTGACTTCAACAAGGGCCTCTATGGAACGTTTTTTTAAATTCCGACGGATCACTTCTTCCCACTTCTCTATCTCATTGATATCTGCATAGGAATTTTTTAAGACGGATGCAAGGGTCACAAATCCCCTTCCTTTAGCCATTGAACTTGAAAAATTTAGAAGCGCAGACTGACCACATGCGCTTTCTGAAAGAACTATAAAATTTGGTCTCCATGATCTTAAGGAAGGTTTTGAAAATGCAATTCGATAAATTGCAAATCTTACCACTGAAAAAAGAATTGTTTGTCTTAGATCGTCCAGCCTGCTTTCAAGAACACTCTTTTTAATAACATAATAGATTGCGCCCAAAAAAAGCACGGCAATGAACGCTTTGCCGGAATCCATCAAAATAATTGCACTGAAAGAAAGAAATGCCCCTAAAAGGGAAATATAGGGAGAAAACCTAATTGTCGGACGCCAACTAGGATTACTTACAAATTCTTCAACACCACATGCTAAATTCAAAAGGCCGTAAACAACAAGTATAACAATTGTTAGAATGGGCATAACATGGCTAATGGAACCAAAATAACTCCCTAGAAAAGCAAGTGATGCGGTAAATAAGGTTGCTGATCTAATAGAATCTTCCCCTTTAGAAGTGAATGGTTCAAACCATTTAGGGAAAACACCGTCGTCAGCCATTGCTTTGAGAGTGCGAGGCGCAGACAAAAAACATCCAAGCGCGCTTGCAAGAGACGCAGCCCAAAAGCCAACTAAACCAAAAGAGCTGCCAATATAGTTTTTTAAAACTTCAGGGTCAGTCTGTAAACTTGAAACAGGAACATTCTTCCAAAGAATAATGGTGATTAAAAAATAGAACAGAAAACCTGTAATAGTTGCTCCAATTGTACCAATAATCAGAGAAAAGGTTGGTCTTTTTAGATCGCCAGAAAGAGAAGCTCCCGCTTCTATCCCAATAAGAGCTGGATAAAGGACCGCAAAAACTCGCCAAAAAGAAAACGTCTGTTTAATTGGGAAAACATCGGCAACAGGTATTGAATAACTTCCAAAAAGAAAAAAACCAGCGGAAATTAAAAAAAGCACAAAAACAACTGCTTGAGCCTTGATTGCGAGAGATTCTGAAATAAAAGACAAAAGAGCTAAAAAGAGTAAAACAGTAGAAGCAATTATTTGTATACTAACGCGAGGGAAGAAATGCGCAATTGACTCACTAAAACCCAAAATACAAAGGCAGGCCATAAGAGTATGTGCAATATATAAGGCAATTCCCATTACAGCGCCTGTTTTCAGCCCAAACGATCTGGAAATCATAAAATAACTGCCACCATCCCCCACATGCATATTTGAGGCAGTTGCAGATAGCGAAAATGCAGTAATTAAAGTTAAAATGAGACTAAAACCCAAGACAAGGAGAGTTTTGAAGAGCCCAAAATCACCTAAAACAGAAGTTAGTGGAAGATAAAGAAGGGCGCCAATCATGGTGAAAAGGCTTGGTAAATAAACTCCTAAGAAAGTCCCAATCCCCTTAGCTCTTGTCTCAGAAGCGGAAATTTTTGAAGTTATTTCACGAATTGTTTGCATAAGTTTACCAGTATAAAAGATAGAGTCTTTTACGAAAAGCTTGTATCAAAAAGGGGTTCCTCCTATCATCATGGGAAAAGCTATACTTGTGATGACATTTATGCATGATTTATTAAAAACCGCAAAGAAAACAAAAATTTCTTTACTAGATTACAACTATCAAGAAGACATTAAAAATCGTCTTACCTTGAAAACGCTCCCTCACGAGACAATTTCTGTATTAGAAGAAATTTTATTTAGCTCTCTCCAATTTTCAATTGAGTCTCTAGCCGATAATTTAGATCTTAGTGTCGATGAACTTTATCCAATTATTGAATCTCTTGCCTGCTTAAATCTTTTTAATTTTGATGGAAGAACAATCACAGTTGATAAGGACAAAAGAAAATATTTTGAAACCCAAGTGACTAGATTTGAAGATAATTTCAAACCTGACTTGGAGTTTTTTCAAAATCTACTTAAGTGTTTACCGATTGAAGTTCTGCCCAATTGGTATCACGTACCTAGATCCTCAAATAATATTTTTGGTTCACTTATCGATAAACACCTACTCACACCCCAAATTTATCAAAGATATCTTGTTGAACTTATATCGGGCGATGAGCTTTTAGCGCAAATCGGAAAAGAAATTCTAGACCACCCAGAGCAAAAAGTTACTGTATCTTCGATTATGGCGAAGTACAATCTTACTCGCATTGAATTTGAAGAGATTGCACTAAAATTAGAATTTAATATTTTAGCATTTGTCTCCTTTGATAATAAAATCGAAGTGCTTACTCCGTTTCATGAATGGAGACAATACAAATTATTTTTGACCAAAACATTACCTAAATCCTTAGATGAAGAAGTTACACCCCTTCGAAATTATGAATATGCATTCATCCAAGACATGGCAGATCTTGCAATCCTAGCAAGCAAAGCAAACCTAGAAGTTTTTTACTTTAGAGAAAAAGAAGTTTGGGCGCCAACAGCACCAACTGCAACACTTATCGAAGCCCACATACCGGTCAATAAAGACTACTCTACCAAGCTCATTAACAAACTTCTTGTCTTAGGGCTTGCAGTCATTGAAGAAACATTCCTTAAGCCAACAAGAGCTGCAAAAGAATGGATGCAAATCCCAATTGTACAAAGAGCGCATGTCACCTTTAAACACCCCCATAATTTTTTATCGACACAGAAAAACTCCCCGCTTGCGACACAAAGGGTCGTCATTGAAATCCAAAAAGGACTCGCTTCAATTTCTCATCTGAACTGGATCTATTTTGACGATTTTCTTAAATCTGCAATCATCCCTCTAAGCGAAGAGCAACAAGTTTGTCTCAAAAAAGTTGGCAAAAGCTGGTCTTACACTCTCCCCACCTACACAGCAGAAGAGAAAGACTTTATTAAATATATTATTTGCGATTGGCTCTTTGAATCCGGAATTACCCAAATTGGGACAGCTTCTGGCAAAACAGTTTTCCGCCTTACCACTCTTGGCAAAGCGATCACCTACTAACGATTTTTGATTACTTCAATTAAACTGCCGGCCATGAGAGATTCTAGCTCAATTGGAGAATATTCATGCAAAGCAAGGTAACTTTCATTTTTGGTTTTATTAAAAAGGTGAAACGGTTCTTTAGAGTTTAGACCTGCATGAATAGATTTAAGATCTAATTCATCGTTAAGAGAAATTCTGTCATAATCTTTTGGATCTTTAAAAGTCAGCGGAAGAACGCCAAAGTTGATGAGGTTTTTACGATGAATTCTTGCATAACTTTTGGCAATGACTGCTCTCACACCAAGGAATCTCGGCGCAATCGCTGCGTGCTCACGACTTGAACCTTGTCCGTAGTTTTTTCCAGCAACAATTACTGATCCTGTTTTTTGATGATGAAGAGCACGTTTATGAAAGGTTTCATCAAGCTTGTAGTAGGTAAATTCGCTGATTTTGGGGATGTTGCTTCGATAAGGAAGAACTGCTGCACCTGCCGGGGAAATTTCATCCGTTGAAATATTATCACCAACAATTAAAATAACAGGGGCTTCAAAGGCATCAGGAAGCGGCCCAAAGTGCGGAAGGCTTTTTATATTGGGACCTTTTATAAGTTCTAATTTATGCATATCAAGTTCTGGAGGAATAAGATCACTTACTAGCACCATCTTGTCTTTCTCTTTGTATTGGGGATAGGAAATGCCGAGATCTCTTGGATCTGTAATAAACCCTGTTAATGCTGAAGCTGTTGCGGTTTCTGGACTGCAAAGATAAACTTGATCCTCACGAGTGCCCGATCTTCCCGGAAAATTTCGAGGAACTGTTCTAAGACTAATTTGATTTGTTGCAGGAGCTTGCCCCATTCCAATACAACCATTGCAACCTGATTGATGCACACGGGCACCTACCTTAGTCATCATACCTAAATAACCTTCTTCAATTAAATAATTAAGCACCTGACGAGAAGAGGGATTGACGTCATAGGAAACACCCTCTGCAATTTTTTTCCCATCTACCATAAGCGCGCTGATCGCAAAATCTCTCGGACCTGGATTTGCTGACGACCCAATATATGCTTGATAAATTGGACGGCCTGCCACATCACGTACTTTTTTTACATTACCAGGGCTTGAGGGCAAAGCAATAAGAGGTTCTAGCTCGCTTAAGTTTATTTCTACATGCTCTGCATAAGAAGCTCCTTCATCAGACTTTAACTCAATATAATCATTTTCACGCCCCATTTGCCTGAAAAATTTTCTCGTGATTTCATCTGATGGAAAAAGAGAGGTTGTAGCGCCAAGCTCTGCCCCCATATTAGCAATCACATGCCTATCCATAACACTTAAATGCTGTAATCCAGGACCATAATACTCATAAATTTTACCAACGCCTCCAGAAACATCAAACCGTCTCAGCATCTCTAAAATCACGTCTTTAGCACTTACAAAATCAGGAAGCTTACCAACTAATTTAACACCTACAATCTTAGGCATCCGTGTATAAAACGGCTCACCCGCAATTGCAAGAGCAACCTCTAGTCCACCCGTTCCAATGGCAAGCATGGCGACACAACCATTTGCGGGAGTATGACTATCAGAACCCACCATTGTCTTACCTGGTTTTGCAAACCTTTCACAGTGAACTTGATGAGAAATTCCATTTCCTGCCTTACTGAGCCACATACCAAACTTCTTAGCAGCACTTTGCAAAAACAAATGGTCATCCGGATTTTTATTATCCTCTTGAACCTGATTATGATCGATATACTGAACTGAAACCTCTGTCTTTGCCTGCTTTAAATGCATAGCTTCGAGTTCAAGCATCACCATCGTCCCCGTCGCATCCTGCGTCAACGTCTGATCAATCTTTAGCGCAATCTCTTCACCAGGAATCATATTGCCTGAAACTAAGTGACTTAAAATAAGCTTCTCTGCAAGATTCTTTGCCATACCCACCTCTCAAACTTAACTTATAATATTTTTAGAGATATTTACCATAGAGAAGAGAAAGCATAGAGAGGAAATCTCTTTTTAAAGGGACTGCGGGAGAGAGCGATTACGCCAATAGTAAGGTCCATAATCATAGGTAAGTTGCTCGTTTGGCATAATTAAGCGATTGGCATAGAGTATGATATGAGCAACACCGTCTGTGATAATCCACTTAGAAGTGAGATTGGGATCATCGCTGTGATTGATGAATCTGGTAAAATTACCTTTTTCACGGGCATCAACTACCCATGGAGTATCATGCGGACCAATGACATACCCAAAAACATAGTCATTTGATGATTCCCCGCGAAATAGCTTTCTTCTGCGGACAACCCCTGTGTACTCACCAATAAATGTGAGCTCCCGAATAATTTCTTTGGCAAAAACGCCGTACCCAACAAGTGGATTAACCCTCTTAATAACGTAAGGGACCTCTTTTTTAAGAAGAAGGGCCTCCTCAAATAAATGAGAGGCCCAATGATTCATAGTTCTATACTTTTTCCACCAAAGTTTTCGCTTTGTCCTTTTTCGGATTTTTTCAAGAATGGAGGCCTTTGAAAAGATAAGCTCATCTATATAAGTAACTTTAAAAACAGCTTCTATTTCTTTTGGGTTATCAATCATCAAATTAGCTTACCGAAAATAGGTATCTAAGTAAACGTGATAAATTTTTCCATCACTAAATACTATATCTCCTTTTACTACCTCTGCAGCCATCATCTGACCTCCATGACAAAGGCGATTAATCACATAAACATCATCAGTACCTGTATAGGGCTTTTCTGTTAATGCTGTGAGATGCTTTCCAAGTAAATACTTTGGCCCCCATCCAAGATTGTGCTTACAATTCTCGCCTAAAAGATCAACGATAACCCCCTTATCATCAGTTATCCAAAGCCCAGTATGCGGATGTTCGAGCAAAAGAGCCTTAAGTCTCACAATTTCTAATTCAACAATCCCTCTTAAGACATTATCCGGTAACTTAAGAACAAGACCTCCAGAAAATTTTACAAGAACTTCTTCACCTGTTTTATGTCTATCTAGTTTTTCCATACACAACTCCTATTTTTGTCTGCAAAGATAGTGTGAAGTATATAAAAATTTTTAATAAATTTCAAATAATTTTTTAACTAATTTTTACACAACCTCCACAGGACCACCAAGAGACCCAAGCGAGCGTTCATCAACCTCAACTTCGATAACTCCATCTGAACCTGCATCTGAACCTGCATCTGAACCTGCATCTGAACTTGTGGCGCCTTTATGCTCACTCGCGCCTTCACCTTCTTTCAGAGCTTTACCTAAACCCCTACCACGATTTCTCCTATCCTGACCTTCTTTTAAATCAGGCCTCACCCACACTTCTTCATCAAGATGCTCTGGTAGGGCTTCTATATCAGCTGAAGCTTTTGAAAGCGGCGCTGTCCGAATGTACAAATCACAAGCATTTAATCTTCCTGATGTAGATTGATTACTACGGGTTTGCTCATAGAGAGCGCGAATTCTAGCTTGAAGCTGTGATCCAGGTTCACCTATCTGAGGCGCCCTATCCATATGTAGAAAAGGGGGCAAAGAAATTGGTCTTTTCAACGTGGATCTTCCTTGCTTTTTAACCATCCCAGCAATGTGATCCATATAGACTTCTTGACCTTTTAAGCGCTTAACTTGTTGAAATATTTCTGCATTTTTTTCATGAATTTTTGCAATCCATGTATTCATCCAAGAAAGCACTACGTTTATAATATAAAGAGAAAGGGCTGAGATTTTTGCTGGTTTTAAACTGCTATCCGAATCGACATAAACTGCATCAAGAATCACACTTACAAGCGCTCCTAGTTCTATCAGAAGCTGAACCGACAATCGAACATTTTTCGTGGAGCAGTTTGCACGACGTTTTTCCTGCATTTCATGATACTTAATAATTTGATCTACATCATTAAAAATCTTCTCCATTTTTTTCACTTGCGTATCTAGCTGACGTACAATAATACTTATACCACCTGTTTCCTTTCTTTCTCGAATCCCCTTGATTACCTCCTCTTCGCTTGTCATTGTCTCTTTTAGCTTTTTAAATGATTTGACTAACTCAGAAATATTTTCCTCATCTAACCTTGCATAACAGCAAAAAGTTTTCGCAACATACCGATCAACTGATGGGCCCTGAACTCCTCTTAACCTACTTATAGCTGCTTGTACAAGCCCAGGAAAAGCTGGCGTCTTAGGAGCTGCATATTGAAAGGGTCTTATTTCACATTTTGGACTTTTAGGACTTATTGTAGTTTCATAAAACTTAACTTGTGACCTAATATGATTGATATGTGAATAGTTTGGTAAAATATCTTCAAGAAGAGCTAAATCCTCAGCAAGTCTAATATTTCGACCCTCTACTTTTTGTTTAAATCTTGAAGCACACAAAGAAGCTACAATTAAGGCAGCTGATACATATGAATCCCTTGATTTTTCTGCTGCAGCAACTGTCTTAGCTAAAAGAGAGGTTGTAACAACCTGAACACCTGCGTCTAAGGCATTTCCCACAAATCCAAGCACCGATTTATAGGAAAATCCACAAAAATTATCCTCATATTCAGCCCTCTTGATTGCTGCTGCATAAATTACCTCCATCTTCTGTGCAGTTTTTTCTAAAGCTTCTAATACACCCACATTTTCCCCGGAAGAACCAGTTGCGCTTGCAACGGCTTCTAAAAGCCCATCAGCTAAGGCCATATTTGCTTTCCACGCATCGGATATCTCTTTAGGTGAAGAAAAAGTTGTTAACGCCATTAAAACCCCCATCATAATTTGACAGATATGTTAATGAAAACTTAAAAAACTGTAAAGAATTTTTTAATCAAAATCCTCACACGATCTTTATCAATTTGGTTACCAAAGACAAGATTTAGTTGGGCGAATGAAAGCTCAGTAAACATTTCGTAACCAAAAACAACCGTAGCTCCTTTTTCAAGACAGCTTTTTACAAAAATCGTCTCCATTGGATTATATACCATCTCCATGACAAGTGTTTGCCGTGTTACCCATTTCATGGGCATTGGAAGCGCAGCTAATAACATCCCAAGACTTGTTGCTTGAATAATCACATCAAATGATGATTGTATTTCAGAAAGCGCTGTTATACCCAACTCAGTAGCTACCTTTTGAGCTCTTTCAAAAGTCCTGTTAAAAACAAAAACATCAGCCCCACGTTTTTTCGCCTCAAAAATAGCAGCTCTAGCAGCTCCACCGGACCCTAAAACGAGTACTTTCTTATTCTCCACTCGTTTTACTTGCTCAATAGCATTCAGACACCCTATTCCATCAAAATTAAACCCAATCCATTTTTTATCTCTCACTAAAATTGTATTCACACACCCAATACAACTGGTATCCTCATCCAAAAAGGGCAATATAGCCTCCTTCAATGGCATTGTAACTGCAAAAAAAGTGAAATCTTCCTTTTTCAACTGGGCAATTTCTTCCGAAAGCCTTTCCTTGCAAACCAAACGCTTGTCATAACTAGCATTAATATTAAATATTTTAAATATCTCATTATGCGTAATATGCGAAATACTTTTATCAACTGGATTACCAAGTAGAAGACCTTTGATCATGACTTGCCTTTTTTAAGGCGCTAGATTACCATCTATAAGAATGAAGAAAAAGGTATTTCTAACGTTTGGATTTCTGATCTGCTTGGTATTTGCGATTATCATATTTCATAACTATTCCCTCCAAGATCAGATGATTTTCAAAAGCGTTCCCCTTTCAAAAGATCACGTCTTTGAGTTAGAACACCCCCATCAAGAAGTTTACTTAGAAACATTAGAAAAGACTCAAATTCATGGGTTATGGTTTCATAGCCCTGATGCAAAAGGGGTCATCCTCTACTTTCATGGACGCGGAAAAAACTTAAATTCCTGGGCACATAGAGCCTATCCTTTTGTAAAAAGAGGGTACGATGTACTAATTATAGACTACCGCGGTTTTGGAAAAAGCTCAAACGGCTTTAAAGAATCATGGCTTTTAGAAGATGGCGAAACAGCTTATCACTTCCTTTTAAATCACTACCCCGAAGACAAAATCACCGTTTATGGCCATTCCATGGGAACATCCATTGCCACCTGGGTTGCCTCGACCCACAATCCCCACATGCTCATACTCGAGGCCCCCTTCTTCAGCCTAATAACAGTAGCTGGCTACACAAAACCCTTCATCCCTGAATTTCTCCTCGAATGGATCCTTAAATACCACCTACGCACCGATAAATGGATTGAACATGTCAAGGCCCCTGTCTATATTTTTCATGGCATCCCAGACAACATTGTTCCCTACGAACAAGGTCATAGACTCTACGGAAAAATCAAAGACAATAAAAAAAATGAGATGATTACGCTACCAAATGCGGGCCATGGAGATATTCCATATGACCCGATTTATATAGAAAAGCTTGATGCAATCCTAAATTAAGAATTATTACATAGCATGTAGTATCAGTTTTCAAATGGACATTACTTTCATGTTCGTTCTTTGCATCTGACTAACCTCAACTGCTCGAAGCAACTCTAATTAAAAAAAAATACTCGGCGGTGCAATAAAAGTTAGGCTACAAGATTCTGTTTAAGACATTTTAAAATTAAATCCGGTTACGGTTACGCAGGCGGTTACGGGAATGGCTGCTGTTTCACGCAGTTGATCAAATAATAATCGTGTTTGGGTGCCGGCGCGAGAGCAGCCGTCCTTTTGGATTCCCGCATCGTAGAATGCGGTCTCGAGAGTCGTAACCGTATCCGCCTGCGTAACCGTAACCGGTTTTATGCTGAGAGGGGTTCAAAAATAAGGAATTATTGATTGTTTAATTTTATAGCCTAACTTTTATTGCACCGCCAAATACTCGGCACACAGTTGCCGTCATTTAGGAATCGCAACAAAGTTGCATCTGATCAGACGTAACCGTAACCGCCCCCGTAACCGTAGCCGAATTAGAGGGACGAGTCATCTTGCTTAACATTGAAATAATACGTATTAATAGTGCTTTTACTTTAATATAGACGATATCATCTAAAAACTTAAGCAAATTTGCTAATTGTAAAATTGCAGCACATTCGGTAGCAGACCTTCTAGCCATCCTATAAAATCTAATTTTCTCTAACGGAGCAAATTCTCCGGCGCCTTCAGCTATATTTAGTAGAATGGAAGTTGATGCCCTAAGGAGCTGATCGGATATATGCGCTGTTCCTCTTGGGAACTCTTTACTGCTTTCATTTGTCAAAAGAACAAAATTTAGAGTCACTTGATACACATCTAGTTTTTCAAAATCGAAAGATTGCATAGGATGGAAGTATATAATTTTTTAAATTATGCGCAAAGAAATTTATATTCGGGTAGGGTTACGGGGTCGGTTACGGTTACGACTAATTTTGCTACATGCTTCGCTGTACAGTCCTATATGGTGGCAACTTCGTGCCAAAAACTTTTTAAATATTTCAAAATTGATACGATAGAAAAATGAGATGATTACGCTACCAAATGCGGGCCATGGAGATAT
Organism: uncultured bacterium; assembly: GCA_964552055.1. Classification (GTDB taxonomy): domain Bacteria; phylum Chlamydiota; class Chlamydiia; order Chlamydiales; family 2-12-FULL-49-11; genus VGMD01. The sequence goes on along the minus strand of CAZKFL010000001.1, from coordinate 92,488 downwards.
TCCCTACGACCCGATTTATATAGAAAAGCTTGATGCAATCCTAAACTAGTTATGATGAATATTGTTCGCGATATTTTTTCCAATTCTGAACGCAGTTGAAAAAAGATTTCCCAAGCCTCTTCCGGCTTCACTTGCGCTTGCAGTTGCTGCTTGAACAGGTGCTAATTGATCCAGTTGCTTATCCACTTCAGTTATAAATTGGGCTGCTAGAGAGGGTGAGAAGACACCCATAATACTTACTGAACCGAATCCAATATTAGCTCCCACTTGGACAAATTGCTTAACAGCTAGATCTAAAATAGTTTCATTGTTGTTGCAAACTAAAACAGCGAGTCCTGCAAAGAGTAAGACAACAGTTGCAAGCACATGATAAGTCATCATTGCTAATGAAGAGGCGGCTGAGCCTACAAACGAAGCTCTAACATCGATTGCTTTTGCGTAGTGAGAAATATTACCTACTTCAAATTTTAACTCATTATATTCGGCAGAATTAGCGACAGCTCTTTTTGTTAACAAATAACTTGTAGAATTTAAAACATGCGTAACTAATGAAGCATCCGTCAATTTATTAGTATATGTTTGTACAGCGTTCATAACATCTCCTCTTTATTAATATTTACATTAAGTTTATATTAAATTGATTTTGCAAACAATGTGAAGAAAAGATTATGAAAGTTGCTGTAGGAATGTCAGGCGGAGTGGATTCATCCGTAACGGCCTTGCTTTTAAAAGAAAAAGGTTACGATGTCATTGGCATCTTCATGAAAAATTGGGATGAAGATGATCTTGAGTGTCCCGCGATTCAGGATTATGAGGATGCTCTTTCTGTGTGTCAAAAAATTGGCATACCTCTATATTCTTTTAATTTTTCTAATGAGTATTGGGATGGAGTTTTTGTAAATTTTTTAGACGATTTGAAAAAAGGATTTACACCAAACCCTGATATTTTTTGTAATCGTGAAATTAAATTTAATGTTCTTTTACAAAAAGCTTTTGAATTAGGTGCTGAAAAACTTGCGACAGGTCATTATGCAATGATTAATGATCAGTTTGAACTTATAAAGGGATTGGATAAAGGCAAAGATCAAAGTTATTTCTTACATGCTTTGCGTAGTGATGTGCTTGAGAGGGCCCTTTTTCCCGTTGGAGCCTATAATAAGGATGAGATCAGGAAAATTGCCGAAAGGGCAGGTCTTTTAACCTATAATAAGAAGGATAGTACGGGAATCTGCTTCATCGGAAAGAGAAAATTTAAAGATTTTATCATGCAGTACATGCCGCCCGCGAAGGGGGTTTTTCAAACACCTGATGGTAAGGTAGTTGGAACTCACGAAGGGGCTTGGTACTATACAATAGGTCAGCGCAAGGGGATGAATATCGGCGGACCTGGAGAAGCTTGGTTTGTTATTGATAAGGATGTCTCTACCCAAGTAGTTACAGTCGTCCAAGGAGAAGACCACCCCTTACTATTCAAGGAAGCTCTTATTGCTACCGACCTAACTTGGGTTAAATCCCCCCCTAAAACTCCCTTTTTCTGTAAGGCAAAAATTCGATACCGTCAGGACGACCAAGAATGTGTGATCGAAAAAATTGAAAATGGGGAAGCTCAAATAAGATTTATTACCCCCCAAAGAGCTGTTACCCCTAGACAGGCTATCGTTTTTTATGATGGAGAAGTCTGCCTCGGAGGGGGTCTCATATCCAATAAAAATTGCTTTTAAGGGTTAATTGTGATATAATCTAATTATGGAAAAATTTATTAGAATACTCACAAGATTAATTGATTATTTCTGGTTTTGGTCTATCGCCATCTTTATATTAGACTTATGTGACTTAGATTTAGTGCATTCCGTTGTACTAACACTCCTTATTCCCCTTCTTTTTATACCAGTAGAAACTCTTTTCTTACGCTATTTCGGAACAACTCTCGGCAAATACATATCCGGCTACAGATATAATGAAATTTTCACTTGGAAGAGCGCTTATACGCTAGCTTATCGAAAAGCTCTCTTTTTAAAAACTAGCAGCGAAGAAATACGAATTAAACCAAGGTTTATTGCCCACATTCTTGCATTTGGAATTATCCTGATTGGCATTTCTCCCGAAAAAAGCGTGAATCAAGTGTTCAAAGTCCTCCCTTTTGACTGGGCTCAATCCTTTGTAATGAAGAAAAATGGCGGCGGAAATTGCCCAGACGGCTGGGTTAAACTGATTGCTGCAGAAACGCTTCCCTTTACTGCCTTCTTTCCAGCAGTTCCTGTACTAGAGGAAACAGCAAAACCCATACCACATTCAGAAAGAGTTCTTCTCTATAAAGAATATAAATTAGATCAGTACTCGCTAGGATTTGTGGATCTTCCTCAAAATTGGGTAAAATGGGGCTCAAATATCGTTTTTAAGGCAGCACTTTCTCAAATTACCTCAAAAGAAAAGGGAAATGTTACGCACAAAACAAAAACAACTCATGACGACTTCCCCGCATTGGATTATAAAATTGACCGAGATGGAAAGACCACTCTTGGAAGACTAATCCTTGTAAACACAACGGTTTACAACCTAGAAGTCAAGGCAGAAAACAGCTCAAATGAATCCGCTAATCTCTTCTTCAATGCTTTTCAGCTTCAGAAATAATCGAGATTTTCATAAAGTGATGGAATGAGTGAAAAAAAACTTATTCTCTTTTCATCACTTTTTTTAGTTCTAGCTTTTGGCGCCTTGCTCTTTTTTCATCAACGGCCAAAAACATTTGCTCTCAATGTCGACAATCAATTCACCTATGGGAAACTCGATGCACCTGTTCATATGATTCTCTTTGAAGAGTTTGCGTGCTCTGCATGCCAGGCATTAAATAATGATGTACTCCCCCCTATCGAGAAAGAATTCTTAAATACGGGCAAACTAAAAATTACAATCATTCCCTTAGCTTTTCTGGATGACTCGCTTTCCGCATGCACCCTTTCTATATGCATACAGAAAATAGCAGGAGATCACATGAAATCCTTCCACAACTTTCTTTTTAACCTAAACAAAGATGATCTCATCACATTTTCTTATCGAGACTTTGTATCAGCCTATGTCGAAAAGGACAGCGCGCTACCAGCCCCTCAAATTCTTAAAGCCTTACGAGAAGATACATTTGCCGACGCAGTCGAATATAATATTGCGCTTGCTAAAAAGATCTATCCGGGCGACCTCCACCTCCCGATCGTGCTAATCAACGGAAAACTGATTAAAAAAGCCGATCAAAAAACCATCACAAAGGCAATCCATGAAGCGCTATAGTTTTTATGCCGCGTGGCTAATAGCGGCGATTGCTACTCTTGTCAGCCTTTACTACAGTGAAATCCTTGATCTCTCTCCCTGCAAACTCTGCTGGTTTCAAAGAGTCTTCCTTTTCCCTATCCCCATTATACTTTTTCCGCTCATCTTTAAAGGGAAAAAAGAATTCATCTACTATGTTCTTCCCCTCCCCATTATCGGCTTTTTTGTAGCCCTCTACCAAACCCTTGTCAGGCCATCCTGCTGCTTTTCTGACCCTATTCACCCCATTTTTGGACTCCTCACCTTCTTTGCAATTACCATCCTTCTCATCTATACCTCGACTATTAATAGAGAAAAATGATAAAATTTCCGCATGACAACTACCCTTTTAGAGCTCTTAAGCTCAAGACTGCCCGATAGCTCAAATAATACTTTGAGAGAACTGATTAAACATCGCAGAATTCTTGTCGATGGTGAGCTTGCATCGGGAAACTTAAAAATTGAGACCTCTCAAGATATTACTATACTACCTAAAAGACGCCTAATCGAGGGTGTTACTGCTCTTTACGCAGATGACCATCTAATTGTAGTTGATAAGCCTGAAGGACTTTTGTCAGTTGCGACTGATTTTGAAGACAAAAGAACTTTACATGCAATGCTAAAAAAAGCCTATCCAACTGTCTGGCCAGTACAACGGCTAGATCGCGAGACATCTGGTGTAATGGTATTTGGGCTTTCTTATGCCGCAAAAGAAGATTTAAAAAAACAGTTTATGGAACATGGAATTTACCGCGAATACCAAGCTCTTGTGGATGGTGTATTTGAGGGTAAAGGAACTTGGAAACATAGACTTTACGAGGACGCTTCGTACTTTATGAAAGTGAGCCCTACTAGCGAAGGGGAATTAGCGATTACACATTATGAAGTACTTGAAACTTATAAGCGAAGCTCAAGAGTCAAGTTTGTTCTTGAAACCGGCAAAAAAAATCAGATTCGGGTCCAAACAAGCTACCAAGGACACCCTATTATCGGTGATAAGAAATACGGAAAAGGAGGATCACCACTTAAAAGGCTGGCACTCCACGCACATAGACTCGAATTCATCCACCCGATCACTAAAAAAAGACTTTGTTTTAATTCACCCGTCCCCTTTTAATATGTAGTATGAGACGATTATATAAAGACAGATTCGATAAAAAAATTAGCGGTGTTTGCGGCGGTCTTGCCCAATACCTCCACTTAGACGCCTCCCTCATCAGACTCCTATTTATTTTCCTAACCTTCATAACCGCAGGAATTTTCATCCTAGTATACATTGTGCTTGCCTTGATTTTACCACTAGGCCCAAAAGCGTATATCGAATCCGATTACAGAAAGCTTTACAGATCGGTAAGAGATAGACGTATTGGCGGAGTATGCGGAGGCCTTGGCAAATATTTCAAGATCGATTCCAACATTATCAGACTAATTTTCATCGTGTTACTCTTTGTAACAGCCTTTTTCCCCATGGCAATTTCTTACGTAATTGCAATCGGCATCATCCCCGAAGAGATTCACACTTAATCATCCCTCTCATTGCGCTAAAAAAGCAGCTAAAATCTGCTTTAAGTGCAAGTAAATGAAATGCCATTTGAATTTTGCACAGGACTTCCACAACTTGATGCAGCACCATTAGACGTTTCGCTTACAGATATAGCTGGTGTGGATGATGAGGGACCCATAATACAACTTAGACTATATGGTGCACCATTACATACTGTACCTGTAATTTGAATATCGAAATTTTCACTTATTTGAAGTGATGAGAAATTTGCAGTTTGAGTATTTAGAAAATATAGATGCAATCAATTATTGGATTTTTATAATAATCAATAAGTTGCATCAATTCCTTACCATGGTATTGTTATCAGTAATGGGAAGAAAAACTAAACATAAAGAAGAGCCGGATAGAGGTAATTTTGATGGCGATTGCTGCGATTGTCTTGATGCGCTAGCTGCATGTGTTCATGCGGGAGATCCGCTTAAAAGAGCGATGCTAAAAGATCAAGCAGAATCGACTTGCAAAGCGTGCATACATTATCACACGAATAAGAAGCGATAAATTCATCTCCTGATATACAATTGACCCTAAAGCTGGGCAGGAAAGATGAATCGTGATGTGATGTTAGACGCAATTAACTCTACTAAAGAGTGGGATCTCATTATTATTGGTGGGGGTGCCACAGGTCTTTGGTGCGCTGTCGATGCCGCTTCTAGGGGTTACAAAACACTGCTTTTAGAAATGGGTGATTTTGCTGAAGGAACTTCGAGCAGGTCTACAAAGCTATTTCATGGGGGTCTTCGCTATCTTAAGCAGGGCCGGTTAGGACTTATTCATGAAGGGCTAATTGAAAGGGGCTATCTTGCGAAGAATGCGCCTCACTTATTCACGGCAAGGCCTTTTCTTTTACCATTCTATAGCAGATTCGATAAGCCTTATTATAAACTTGGAATGATGCTCTACGATTTTCTTGCAGGAAAGCTTGTACTGAAAAAACATCGATTATTAAATAAAGAAGCGACTCTAAAGGCATGTCCTACTTTAAGACCAGAAGGTTTATGTGGCGGCGCTGTCTATTATGATGGCCAATTTGATGATGCCAGATTTGCTATTGAGCTTGCAAAAACCGCAGCAAATCATGGAGCTACGCTACTTAACTATTGCAAAGTAACTGCTTTTATAAAAAACGGAGTGATTGCAACTGATTTAAATACAGGAAAATCCATTCAAGCTGTAGGAAAGGCGATCATCAATGCTACAGGGATCTTCACAGATGAGGTTCGTAAACTTGACAATCCTAAAAGCCTCCCCGTAATGGTCCTTAGTAGAGGTAGTCATATTATAGTGGATAAAAAATTTCTACCGGAAGAGACGGCGCTCATTGTTCCAAAAACAGGCGATAAACGGGTAATCTTTGTCATTCCCTGGAAAGGAAAAGTTCTGATTGGCACAACAGAGGTCGTGGTTGATAGCCCGTCAAATAACCCGAAACCCTCCCCTGAAGAGATCCATTTTCTTCTCGAACATGCAAAAATGATCTTAGATCCCTACCCTAAAAAAGAAGATATTTTAAGCTGTTTTGCGGGAATTCGACCACTTGTGAAAGCTAACGATAAAAGCCCAAGCTCGAAATTATCGAGAAACCATGAAATTATCATCTCAAAATCAGGACTTATCACAGTTACTGGCGGAAAGTGGACTACAGGGCGCAAAATGGCTGAAGAAACCATAAATAAAGCGTTTAAAAAAAAGCTGGTATGCATTACCAAAACACTAAAAATTCATAAAACTATTAACCACAGTACGTTATGCGCCACTGTTAAAAGCGCAGTAGAAGAGGAAATGGCTTTAAAGCTCTCTGATATACTAGCAAGAAGGCTTGGAACTCTTTTTTTAGATACAACTGAAGCTCTTAGTATGTCCAAAGAGGTTGTACAGTTAATGGCGATGCATCTACAGAAAGATGCAAAATGGGAAGAAGCCGAACTAAAAAATTTCACCGAATATGCAAAGAGTTATTGCAGTTAAACCGTAGTTTTTCCAAAATATCCTCTTTAAGGAGATTGCAATGTACATTATTTTACTCGGCGCGCCAGGCAGCGGAAAAGGGACTCAAGCTGAAAAATTATCTAAACACCTAGGTATCCCTCATATTTCAACAGGCGATATCATGCGGAGCAATCCAGACCCAAAAATACAGGCAATTTTAAGTGCGGGAAAGCTCGTCTCGGATGAACAAATGATTGAAATTGTCCTAAATCGCCTTAAAGAAGAGAAAAAAGGGTGGATTTTAGACGGTTTTCCAAGGACCATAGGCCAGGCCGATGCATTGAAGACCTACCCTGCAAAAGTGCTCTACTTCAAAATAGACGATGAAATTGTCAAAAAAAGGCTTAGCCTTCGAAGAAGCTGCTCCAAATGCAAGGCAATCTATCACCTTGAAAACAAACCTCCCGTAACACCTTCAGTTTGTGATAGTTGCGGAGGGATGCTCGTTCAGAGAAACGATGATTTAGCTGAAATTATCAATGAACGGCTTACGGTCTATCATGAAAAGACAGCCCCCCTTATAGCACACTATCGAAAAGAGGGGTCCTTACTTGAAATTCCTTCATCAGGCTCCCCTGAAGAGACGTATTCCACTATTATAAAGCTTATAGACACGGTTATATAGAAAACCCCTTAATTATACGCTTGATCTGAAAACCATTGATCTGTATAATTTTAAGTATGACGAGCTCACCCATTCATACTTCTCCTATAACCCCGAACCTTTCCCCTGAGGCCATTCGAAAAATTCTAGGTTTGGATCCAGAAGAAGAATCCCCAAGCCTTCCAGGCTGCCTTACTTTATTATGTCAAATCCCCCAGTTTATCCAAACTCTGGGTCAATTCATAGTAGGTATAAGAAGACACGACGGAACTAAAGTACTCACTAAATTTTCAAGTCTTTTCGCGCTATCTTTTGGAATAGCTGCGAGTGCAGAAAAAGTAGCTGCTTTTGTAGGATTGATTTTTGCAGGAATTTCAGCTGCTGCTGTAACATTAAGAGGAACTATTTTTGGTATCGCCTTTCTAGGTATAGAATTGATTCTTGAAGCAAATAGATTACACAATGCATGTAAATTCCGCTCAAAATACATCCAAAATAAACAACCCGAAGAAAGCGTACAATCTATCTCTACAGACTATTTTCCTGAAGATAACTCTAAGAAGAGAGCTATACAAATTAACAGATTAGCTCCTATCGTAAGACTTGATCTTCTCCTTAAGCTACATGAAAAAAGCGTAGGGTCATCTAAAGAGTCGGATGCTAACATCGTTAGCGATCTAAATATACAGATCAACAAAGCTATTAAAGTTCATGTGTTTGGAATTCTTGCTATCGCGGTGGCCATTCTTACAATTGCAGTCGCATTCACCGCTTGTCCACCAGGTGTTGCAATCGGCCTCGCTATTACAGCTATGGTCATGCAATTTATCAGATCTTCAGCTCCTGCTGCCTATCTTGATAGATTGGATCACAAGTGGAGCAATGTTGCTTGCCTACCTCAATTTATTCAAAAAAGATTTTTTTCTAATCAGCAAAATCTCGCTTCTGTATAGTAAATGAATGAAATTAATTTTCATTCTACTTTGCACAATTATCTCTTATCTTATTGCAGATAAGCAAATTGCCCTATTACCCAAACTAATTATTATTCACCCAAATCTTCTTAACATTATAAGCCAAAGCATTGCGCCATTTATTCACCTCTGTTTTTGGGGCAGCCTGACAGCAATTACCCTCCACAAGAAACTTAGAATGCATCTTAAAAAGATTGGACCTATTTTTATTACGATCCTCTTAACTATGTTTGTCTGTGGGGTCCTTAAAATCGCCGTGGGACGTGCAAGACCTAACTTTTGGCTAGAAACCGGGGTTCCGGATTTTTCCTTCTTTAATGGCCTCCATGGCCATTTTCGGGCATTTCCTTCAAGTCATGCCGCTACAGCCTTTGCTTTGGCCTATTTTTTCGGAAATAACCTAAAAACCTACCTTATTGCAACAGTTCTAGTTAGCACACGCATCTTGCTTGGAGAACACTACTTAAGTGACGTACTTGTAGGGGCAGTGATTGGAATTTGGACCGCAAAAAAAACCGAGCAAGTGATATACCTGCTCGGTTTAACTTTAAAAAGACCTAAGAATTAAGACTTTTTAGCTACTTTTTTTGTAGATCTACGAGCAGTTCTACGAGCTACTTTCTTAACAGCTTTTCTTTTAGCTGGGCTTTTTTTAGCAGAAGCTGCTTTACGAGCAGGTTTCTTAGCCTTAGCTTTTCGAACTGTTTTTTTAGCTGTTTTTCTTTTTGTAGCAGCTTTTTTAGCTGGCTTTCTTTTTGTAGCTGTTTTTTTAGTAGCAGCTTTTTTAGCTGGCTTTCTTTTTGCAGCAACTTTACGTTTTGTAGCTGTTTTCTTAGCAGTTGTTTTCTTAGCAGTTGCTTTTTTAGCAGTTGTTTTTCTTTTTGTAGCAGCTTTTTTAGCTGGCTTTCTTTTTGTTGCGCTAGCTACTTTTGTAACGCGTCTTTTTGCTCTACGCTTAACTGGCTTGCTGCTTGTCACTCCAACAGCTTCTAAAATTGTAGCTGTTGTAGATTTTTTCTTAGCTGGCATATTTACTCCTTAACTTACGTTTTTTTTGTTTATAATATAATCCCGCTTACAAAAGTGAATATACAAATCTAACAATTAATTAGTAAAAAAATTGTGCAATTAAAATTATGCAAGTAGTTAAAAACGGTTTTTTAGCGAACTGTGAGGCCCTTTTTTTTATGAAACTTTTTTTTTGATCTGTGATTATTTTTTGCCGAAAATGTTTATTTTGCACACTATTAATTTATATGAAATCACAACATTTTGACCCGTAACTACTTAGGCAAACATCAAGTTAAGCGAAGCTAACTCGCTAATAGTAAAACATTTAATTTTTACCGCGCAAAAAATGCTTCATATCTGCTAGATTCAGAGCATCTATTTGCTTCACTAAAAATTAGAGATGAGTTATAGATATTAGATTATTTTAACTGAGGTTTGCTTTGGAAGTTGTTAAAACACCTGGAAGGGTAATAAGCGTTTTTGTACTTGTAATGCTGAATGTTTCGATTATGGCAAGTTTACGTAATTTACCGCTTGTTGCTGAATATGGGTATAGCGCAATTTTTTACTTTTTTATCGTTGGGATCTTTTTTTTAGTCCCTGCCGCACTTGTTTCAGCAGAACTTGCAACTGGATGGCCAAAATCAGGCGGGATCTACATTTGGGTGAGAGAAGCCTTTGGAGATTTTTGGGGATTTTTTGCAATTTGGATGCAATGGGTTCACAACGTTACATGGTATCCAGCAATCCTTGCATTTGTTGCAACAACACTTGCCTATGTCTTTTATCCCCCGTTTGCAACAAACAACTACTTTGTTCTCTCTGTTGTTCTAGGCGGCTTTTGGGGCATGACTCTTTTAAATTTTTTAGGCATTCGAACATCATCACTTTTTAGTACAATTGGTGTAATTGGTGGAACTATTTTGCCCGGACTTTTCTTAATTGGACTTGCATTTATCTGGATTATTAGCGGTCATCCGACGCAAATCCACTTTACTTTAGCAGAAGTAATTCCTGATTTTTCAAGATTCGATAATATCGTATTTTTAGGAGGGCTATTTCTAGCATTTGCCGGTCTTGAGGTCTCTTCAGGATATGCTGGTGAAGTAAAAAATCCACAGAGAAACTACCCTATATCTATTATATTAGCGGGATTAATTACGTTCTTTTTATTTATGCTTGGTGCACTTTCTATCGGCATTGTCATACCGAAATCACAAATTAGCCTTGTTTCTAGTCTCATGGAAGCCTTAAATGTGTTTTTAAATAACTACGATATTGGTTGGGTACTGCCAATTTTAGGTGTTCTCTTAGTAATAGGTGCAGTAGCAGAGGTGAATTCATGGATTATAGGGCCTGTAAAAGCGCTCTATACAACAAGTATTCATGGAAATTTACCTCCATTTTTTCAGTACACCAACTCAAAAGGTGTTCCCGTAAATTTGCTTCTTTTCCAAGCAATTATAGTAACGATTTCTTCACTTGTCTTCCTAATGATGCCCTCACTTAGCAGTTCGTACTGGATCTTAAGCGCGCTTAGCACACAAATCTATCTTGTTATGTACATATTAATGTTTATGGCAGCAATAAGACTGCGTTACACAAAACCCCATGTACCAAGAGCTTATCGAATCCCACATCCACATAAAGGGATTTGGATTGTAGCTTGCTTTGGTATACTCAGTAGCATTCTTGCAATTGTCCTTGTTTTCGTACCTCCCGCGCAGATCAATGTTGGAAGTCTCGTATTTTATGAATCTTTTTTAGGAATTGGGCTTGTTGCTATGTCTCTCATTCCCGTGATCATATATTCGTTTAAAAAACCTGAATGGGCAATTGTAGCAGACTAACTCTATTCCCCCCTTGCAAACATTTAAAGAGTTTATTAAAATCTCTTTAAGTTTTCAAGGGGACTACCACGTTTATGTTGAAATTCAGGATTCCATCCCTATCTCATAGTGCAGAGGTAATAGCTAAATCATTAGAGCCATTTACAATAGAAACTAGGAGATCTTTACATCAAATTCCTGAGCCTTCATGGCATGAGGAGAAAACCCTAGCTTTTATTATTAATGAAATACATCAAATCAGTAAAAATAGTTACTATCAGACCGAACTCACTGAAAAAAGGGGAGGAATATGGGTAGATCTATATGTAGATTCTAAACTTCCTTGGCTTTTATTTAGAGCCGACGTTGATGCCCTGCCAATAACTGAAGCAACTGACCTTCCGTACTCATCTCTTCATGAAGGTTATATGCACGCATGTGGTCATGATTGCCATGCAGCGATGCTGATTAGCGCCTTCAAAGCTATCAGCTCTGGCCTTATAAATCCCACATCTAACATCAGATTTGTATGGCAAAGAGCTGAGGAATGCGGTGAAAACCCATCCGGAGGATCACTTTTAGTAGCAGAAGGGGTCTTAGAAAATATCGATTTTGTTTATGCACTTCATGTTGCATCAACTTTAGAATCAGGAGTATTTTACTCTAAACCCAATCTTATGATGGCAAATTCCTGCTATATCGACTTTGAGATCACATGTAGTGGCGGCCATGTAATGAGACCCGATCTAGGCACCAATGCAATTTCCCTTATGAATGACATATTAACCCACCTAAAAGGTTTTGAAAAACTCTATTTTGATCCAAATGAAGAGGTTGTATTTGTTCCAAGTATCGCAAAATCCGGCAATCAATCCAATATTCGCCCCAATTCAGCCACCTTTTGCTTTGCCCTCCGCAACTTCCTAACAACCGAAAAACGGGCAGCTTTTATTCAAGCTGTTCAAGATAAAGTCACTGGAATTACAAACCTCTATCCAACAGCAAAACTATCGTCATTCAAATTCAGTCCTGGTTATCCCGCCCTTTATAATGATTCAGACAGCTACTTACATGTTGCAAAAGCACTTGAGGATGAGTACCAAAAAACAAAGCTTATCTCTCCCATGTTCTCAGGCGAAGATTTTGCCTACTACCTTAACAAAGTCCCCGGCTCCTTCTGGTGCCTAGGCGCTGCTACAAGCCCCATTCACGATCATCATACCCCCACTTTCAACCCCGACGAATCTACCCTATATAAAGGTGTAGCCTTCTGGCTAACCTTAGCAAGAAAGAGCTTGTAAAAAAAAATTCACGGCAGAGACGCCGAGAACGCAGAGATCTCAGAGAACAAAGAAAAAAGAAAGAGAGTAGTTCTTCATTCTTTCTCTGTACTTTCTAGAAACTATTTTTTCAAGCTACTAACCCCCAAATTTTTACCTATATTTCTTACGTTCTATTCTCTGCGTCCTCTGCGTTCTCGGCGTCTCTGCGGTGAATCTTTTTTTCATTTTGTGAATTTATTGTCTTATTATTGAACAATTTGTTAAAATAAATGCGTTAACTAATAAGGTACTTCATGAAACATCATACTCCACATCGACTCTAGTCTGAGTCTAATTGTTATTTTAAAATAATTTTTATAGGTGTTTTATGAATGTTACCCTTTTTTTATTTGTTTTATTTGCCTTACAGGCCATTTGCTTTATAGTCGGGTGGAAGTCATCCAAAGGGATGAAAAGCGGTGAAGACTACTTTTTAGCTAACCGAAAAGTACGATTAATTCCTTTAATGATGACTTTTATTGCTACACAAGTCGGTGGCGGTCTTGTTTTAGGAGCTGCTGAGGAGGCCTATAAGTATGGTTGGTCTGTCCTATTCTATCCTCTTGGCGCATCAATTGGTCTTGTATTATTAGGTCTTGGAATGGGACGAAAACTTGCTGAAATGCAAGTCACTACGATAGCTGAACTACTCGAAGTAATTTATGGATCTAAAGCGCTTCGGAAGCTTGCCTCGATTCTCTCAATTCTCTCTTTATTTATGATTTTAGCCGCACAATTTATTGCATCACACAAGTTTATGGTAACATTAGGTGTGACAAACGACCTTTATTTTATCGGATTTTGGGCAATTGTGATCCTTTATACAGCATTCGGCGGCTTAAGAGCAGTCATTGCAACAGACCTGATTCAAGCCTCATTTTTCATCGTCATATTTGCATCTTGCCTAGGCTATGTTTTTTGGCAAAACCCCACATTCCCCATTCTTACACCAGCAACTTTTAACTTTGAGTATTCAAAATTAATCGGTTGGCTCTGCATGCCCCTCTTTTTTATGATCATCGAACAAGATATGGGTCAACGCTGTCTTTCTACAAAATCTCCAAAAACCGTCACGAAAGCGGCAATCCTAGCAGGAATCGCGACCATGCTGATCTGCACAATCCCCATTCTCTTTGGAATACTTGCCAAATCCCTGGGACTCACAATCGCTCCAGGAGCAAGTGTCCTCATGACCTTCATGGCCAAAATGACAAATCCAATCCTTACAGCCTTAATGGGATCTGCAGTTCTAGTCGCAATTATTTCCACAGCAGACTCCCTGATCAACGCAATTGGTTCAAATATCGCCCATGATTTCGGAAGAAACATTAAACTTCGCACCTCTCAACTCTTAGGAGCCGGAATCGGCCTATGCGGAATCCTCTTTTCCTTCTACTTCGACAACATCGTAGAGCTCCTCATACAAAGCTACGAGCTCTCTATCAGTTGCCTCTTCATCCCGATAGCAAGCGCCCTCTTTAAAAAGAAAGGCACTCCCCTATCCGCCTACCTATCCATATTTTTTGGCGGGGCTGCATTCACCCTCTTTAGATTCTTCCCAATCGATTACTCAAGAGAACTAATATCCCTAGCAATCTCACTAAGCGGTTATCTCCTTGGCGAGCTTTTGCAAAAACCAAAACTGCTAACTCATCATCCCTAACAACCTTGTTGGATGTAGGGCTTGCCTGTGCCATCGCAATTCATTGTGTGCGAGATTACAGGGCCGCAGAATGGGTTTACAGGGTTTGGACAGGTCGCCGCCTGATCCCAGAACCGTTTGTAATAGAATAAATACCCCTCTGGCACTTGTTGAACATCTTGATTAATGTCGTACATGAGTGAAGTAACTTTTGAATTAAGAGGACCCCAAGGAGCGTTTCGAAATACGTCACCAGGAACAATCGGACCTGCATGAATGCCAAGACGGAGAAGATCTTCCCTTAAGAAGGCCATTCTAAATCGGGCATTAATAATATTGTCTGCAGGACGATTTGGATTAAAACGCCAGAGAGACTCGGCATGCGCTGCGGCTTTAGGCCAAAATTTTTGTTCCACATTGGTTTCATCGGCAACTTCGCCCCAAAGTGAAGCAGATGCGCCAATAATACCACCAGATTTTGCGCTAGTTTTTAAAGGGATATTTTGGAAATGTCCCGTCCCTGTAGTGCCAAGATCTAGTGAAAGCCATGTAATATTATTTAAGTAGATCTCTTCCCAGCTGACTGGCCAACCATTTGTGACAATTCCCGTTGGATCAATACCTGGATAAGTCGTCATCCAATATTTTTGATAACTAATATGGACAGGACCGTTTGTTACAGGCTGACTTAACTGTGGTCCGCCAAAATAAAATTCACTTCCCTCTCCACCAGCATCTAAATAATACACAGTTGATTGAGAATTTATTATTCCAAAACCCTTATTAGCCAATTGGTTGATTAATAATGGAGTTGTGCTATCCAAGTTCCAAAACTGAAGAATTACATGAGCGGGATCAATTTGAACATTTTGCACGTAATTATTCTTAGCATCAAAATTACTTGTTAAAATCTGATCGATCCACATGATAACTTGAACATTAGAATAAGAGCTTTTTAACCAGCCGAGTAACCAGTTTGCGTAATTAACAGATAGGTCACCATAAACACCTGTACATGAAGGCGGTTGACAAACGTTATTTTTCATATTCGGGCAACCAACTTCATCAAAGCCAATATGGAAATACGTTCCATACCCCTTTTTTCCCACCTGAAAAGCGTCCATTACTTCACCTAACACACCTGTAACAACTTCTTTAACACGTAGAAATTTATCCTGAAGATTAAAAAATCCACAGGGCGGCTCTGGGCATGTAATTGTCCCTTGATGAGGCAAATCATTACATGTCATCATTTCAGGATAACCTGATGTCCAAGAGTATACATGACCTGGTGTGTCAACTTCTGGAATTACCCTTACTCCTCTAGCTCTTGCATAATCAACAAGCTCACGAATTCCTTCTCTTGTATACATTTCCTCAGCGCTATAAGCGCCAGTATTATTCCCATTTCTCCCCTGAGCAATCGCCCCAGAATAAGGCCCCAAATCAAGCGGAAAACTCTGACCATCCGTTAAATGCAAATGCAACGCATTTAGCTTCTGAAACGCCATTGCTTTAATCTGCTTTTTCAAAAACTCAACTGATAAAAAATGCCGAGAACAATCAAGCATTGCCGATCTAAAACCAACTTTCGGCCCATCAACAATCTTAAGCGGAGTATTTTCAATCACATACTCATCACCCTTCTTACGGATCAATTGCTGCAATGTAGCCAGCGCATACACTGCACCCACATAACTCTTTGCTGTAATTACAATCTCCTTATCAACAACAATCTCATAACTTTCATCAAGCCCGCTTGTTGACAAATCATCAAGCGATTCAATCACCACACTATATTTAGTCTTACAAGAACAAGTCACCTCATCAAAAAAAACAAAATCATTAAAGTCTGCAATAACCGAATCCTCCAGAAGCTGCGCTCCCAGCCCACTAATATCCCCCCTTCGAAGAACAGAAGTAACCACAAAATCAGAAGAGCCCTTGCTAATCTGATTAGGATAAGGCCAAACCCTTTGCTGCGTGACTTTATATTCCTTAAATATTTTTTTCATTTAAGATATCCTTTCAAAGTAAATAATAAATAGGCCCAACTAAAAAAGTCAGGCCTATCTGTACGTTATGTTTTTATTTTACAAGTTTACTACTTGGTGCTTTTCCATAATAATTAGCCATAATACTCACAAAGTCAGCACCACAAGATCCACCCGTACAGCAACCATTTCCTGGAGCAAGAGGTCCTTGATTCGATGTATCGCAATAACTCCATCCACTTGCAGTAGTTGTTGGTGAATTTAATTCATAGCCATTATTTACAACAATTGGACAACAGGTTCCATTTAAACTAGGGTTCCAAGCCCAAAGCGTCCATGAAACATTATTCGCATTTGCATTTGAAACAACCGCCTCTAAATACCCAAGATTATTTGTGGGAATATAGAATGAATTATCTGTTGTTCCTGATGGGCAGGTATACGTAAAGACAGTATCGGCGGCATTAAATGTTCCAGGATTTCCGCATTCTCCATGAGGAGAGCAGCAGTATTGCCCTGACTCAGTTATAATAACAGGTCTATTCGTATTTGTTTGCACATTATTAATCATACCTAACAATAAGCTGGGTGATTTTTCTGAACCTTGAGGACCACCTAAATAGGGGTGAAAATTATACATAACATTAGTTAAACTAGGTTTATTAAATGCAATCAAAGATATATCATCAAAAGCATAATCAAAAGCTCCCGAAACAATTACAATATTATTTGGAGCAACCTCTCTAATTTTCGTATACAGCGTATTAACGTCATAATAGGTTGAGTTCCCCGTAGTTCCCCAAATACCTGTCCATGTTGTTCTTTCAGGAGAAGGATTTGCAGGATTTGGGTTTTGAGAAGTAGCGTTTGGATCAAACGGCTCGTTATAAACTTCAAACCAAACATATTGGTTTGAAGCATATTTTGTAGCAATTGCAGTCCAAAACGCAACAGAATCTCCTGTAGTACAGCATGTTGGTCCTGAGCATGGAGTAGTAGTTGAAGTTGTTACAGCACATGTAGAACCAACTGGATCCTTAAGAGCCATAGAATTCTGTTTTGTAACATCATCATTCCAATGAAGATCTAAAATGGAAACAATTCCTCTTGCAGTAAAATAATTAACCATATTATCTATAAGTGCTATATATTGAGCAGATAAGGTAATTTTCGAACTGCTATTAAATATTGAGAATTTATTTTCCCAACCAGATGTTACTACATTTAAATAATAGGCAGCATTTAATGGAATTCGAACTGTTGGAATAACGCCGGTTGATGGCATAATGTTAGAAGTTAGCTTGTCTAGAATATATTCATTAGGAACTGAGATATCTACTACTCCACTATTTGGAGAAGCAGGCAGAGGCCACTTAACATTTAGTATAGCAAAGCTTTGCATACCTAAACCTTGTAATTGATACTCTGTTGTTGTTAAAGAAAAACCTTTAGCAAGAACAGGAGCTCCATTTAGTTTTAGTGTAGATGTAGTTGCATCCCAAACAGCTGTAGCTGGCATATTAGCATATGTAAGTGTATATGCATTGTTAGGGGCTACATAGCTTGTTAGAGATTGAGTTGCGCCTGACGCCTTAGTTGCGGCTACTGTTGGTTTCATACTAGATTGATAAGCAATAGATGCATTATATGTAGGAGTGGTTATAGTAGCAGTTGTGTAAGGAAATGAATTAATAAGATTACCTCTATCGATCACCTCAACCCATGTACTCGGCTGAAGGACAATAGATGATTCTCCAATTGCTGCTGCTGCACCTGCATTATACATTAAATAATTTGAAAGATTGATATTATCATCAGATTGACCACTGAATGTAACCGTTAACACCTCTGCAGAGCGATTAATAAAATTTAAAACTGGCTTTGGTGAAATAATTATTGCCCATCCTTGATTTGCTGCCCATACTGGTGTTTGTTCTGGAAATGCTGGTGTAACCGCAATTGTATAATTTAAAATGTCAAGACCATAGGCATTACTTATATTCCCACTTGAATCAATTTCAATATGAAGTAATTTATCAGAAGTCATATCAGGGGCTCCTGATGCTTGCAATTTGGAATAAATGCTTAATTGTAGACCCGTTGCCATACTTGCAAGACTTCCCCAGCCAATACTTCCTGCTGGAACTATATAATAAACGCCAGGAGCACATGTACCTGAAGATCCACTGCATGATTGCGACCAGGATGTAATTGAACTTGGTACTGGACCATCCAATTGAAGCGTGAAGGCCGAATTATTTGTTATTTGAATTGGTATTGCTGACATAATAAATCCTTTTATTATTTAATTTAAATTGTTTAATAAAACTAAATTAACACAAACTAGATTATTTGAATTATATTATAAATTAGAAGATTATAAAATGAGCAATCATACAGTTTAGAGGATCTGCCCCTTCATGATGTTGTGGTCTGTTAGGTAGTAGAAATAGTCTGTTCCGAGATAGGTTATGATGGGTTTGTTAGCGCCGAAGAAGTCAATGCTGAGGTTTTGGACAGGATCTTTTTTACCCAATCTGTTTATGAAGAGTAGGTTCGTGTCTGTCATGAATTTTTTGCCGGGATATGCGTTTCCTATGAGATCGGGGAATTGCTGAATTAATAGCTGGTAGGCTTTTGCTTCGGGGTTATACCAGTCATCATTTAGATCGGCGCAGAAAATAATGGGCTTATCGGTAAATGTCGCAAGTGTTGCGAGCATTTGCTGCATTTCGGCAAGTCTTACAGCTTCACCAGCAGGGCCTACGGCGCTATCGGGATGTGTGATTGCAACATAGTAATTCTGTAGCTCAAAAACGGCGTAGCTTCGGTTAATGGTTTTTTGCACATTGGGAACTGTGTAGGGATACCAATAGGCGTTGAGCACAAGCTCTTTTGAGGCAAAAAACAGTCCGCTTTGTAACATTGGTGTGTGTGATTTGCCAATGTAGGCATAAAATTCAGCAAAATCGTTTTTTAATAGTTTAGATATGAGCCGCGCTTCTGGACCACCCATTTCTTGAGAGCAGACGAAATGAAAATCTTTCAACTGGGCAGCTATTAACTTTGTTCTATTTTTTGAGTAGGCAACTCCATCAACTAAAGTGCAAGGAGGAAGAAAGCTAGCGACATTCCAAGTTGCAAACGTTTTAGTACCGGGCCCTTTATAGTTCCCCTTTAATAGCAAAAAGTTTTGTTTGCCTAAGCAAATATCACCTATGAATCTAAAGACCACCCAGAGAATTGCTGTAATAACGACAGGCACGATAATCGGCAAAATCAAAAAAGCAAGTCCAATCCGAATGAAAACTTCAGCTACAACTGTTTTTGCATTCCCAAATTCACTTGGTTTAAGCACAGTCATCAATCTTCCGATAATATCATTTAAGAGAAATCTAAGAGGCACAACACAAATTTCACTTACTTTGTAGAAAAATGAAGCTATTGAATGTTTTTTTGGTTTCATAGTATTTTCCCTAATTCGATTTAAAATAGTATTCTAAAATGATCTGCTATCTACGCATAACATGCTGAAGACGAAAGAAACTAGAAATTATAGAAGGAATTTAACCAGAAGTCGCGGTGCCTGCCCCCCAAGATTCCAGGATTAGGGGGCCCGGGGACTATTAATATATTAGTACGGTTTCTTAAGTTAACTACTAAAGGTCATCTAATTTTTGAAACGATTTGTTTGAGGGCATGATAGATGCCCGGAATGTTTGGGGGTTCCATAAAGGCGGGTGTGCAATATGTATTGTATAGTTGATTTAGTTTGAATTGACAGAAGCAATATGAGGAAATAAATCAGGGGTATATTTCTAAATCGATAAAAATGATTTAGAAATATACCCCCGAAAGTTATTGAGTACACATCACATTAGGATAACAGTTATTTTGTGGGCAAGGTATCGCTCCATTTGGAGTTGGACATAGGGCTACATGTTGCACCTGTAAAAGCAGCAGGGCAATTATAAATTTGGTCTGAAGGTTCATTTCTGCAAACCGTTGGTTGGGTACCTATTCCTATTGTGCTTGAGTTACATTGAGTGATATTAATATAAAATGTATTAATACTGTGTGCGTCAGAATAACTAACAGTCATTTTAAATAAAGGAGCTGCAGCAAGTTCTGGAGCAAACATAAATTGATCATCTCCTACTTCTAAATAATCGCTACTGCGAGCTTGACGAATATATACACCTTTATCAGCAGAAATATCACCGTTAAGATCGATAAATGCAAATTTAAAATCAACACTACCACTATTTTCAATTAACCCATAACAATCACTTCCATAATCATTTTTACTCACAATATTTGTAAAAAGATAGCTAGAAGGGCTGCAACCGGCAAATCCACCGTCTTGGTTTGGAAATTTTGTCAAGAGCTGTTTAGCTGTCGCATTGTATCCCGCTGGGATTTCAAAATAACCTGAATTGTTGTCTGGAGACTTAGTAAATGACATATTATTTAAATCAGTTAATAAGTTTTGGCAAAGATCATAACTCCAAATATTATCTGGAGTGCTACTAAAATAGGGTGCAGTAATTCTTAATTTATAACCTGTTTGGTTATTGATGTTAATTATAGCATTTTGGTATCTCATATTATTTTTTCCTTGTTATGGTTTACGTATATTCAAATATACAATAATAAAGAAATATATTTTCTGATTGATAATCAGTGACTTAGAAATTAGTAATTCATGAAGATGAATATAGTGTTTTAAATTTGATTTGAAAGGAATTTAACAAGAAGTCACGGTGCCTGACCACGGTGCCTGACCCCGCAAGATTGTGACCACGGTGCCTGACCCCGCAAGATTGCAAGATTAGAGAAGTCGCGGTGCCTGACCCCGTAAGATTGCAAGATTA
>CAZKFL010000001.1:55533-71288 GCA_964552055.1 uncultured bacterium | reverse complement strand
AGATTGCAAGATTAGAGAAGTCGCGGTGCCTGACCCCGTAAGATTGCAAGATTAGGGTTGAAGGGGACTATTAATGTATTAGTACGGCTTTTTAGGTTAACTACTTAAGGTCAGCTGATTTTAGAAACGATTTGTTTGAGGGCATGATAGATGCCGGGGATGTTTGGGGGCTCCATAAAGGCGGGTGTGGAATATATATTGTATTGCTTATCATAGCAGTAGGTATCCACATTGCAAGGCACGGGTTTTGCTCCAAGACTTTCAAGGATTTTACTACTGCTTGGATGATTACCAAGAGTCATTTGTATTCCTTTACCTTCAAATACTTTAGCGACGACAACGGGAGCAAAGCAGATGGCAACAATTGGTTTTCCGGCTTTTTGAAACTCTTCGAGGGCGCGTTTTACATGGGGATCTACAGCGCAGTGAGGACCGTCTTTTTCAAAGGTACTTAGATGTTTTGCAACACCCATTCCTCCGGGCATCCATAATGTATCGTAGTCGCTGCATTTCAATCTACTTAGGGGTGAAATTTTCTCGCGCGCAATTTTCTCTGATTCAACAAGCATTTCATCAGGAGAAAAGGAGTGGTATTCGATACCAGCTTCAGCAAGAGCCAGATAGCTCAGTACCGCTTCATGGACCTCTGTCCCCTCTTTGTGTCCACAACCGGAAAGTATTATAGCTGCCTTCATCATCACCTCTTTTTATAGTTCTTTTATTTCTTATCTGGATTTACCAATATATTGATATAGGCATCTGTTTCTCCCCATGGAAAATGAACAGAAAATTTGTCTTTGATTTTGTAGCGGTTATCGTAATCTGATAATGGGTAACTAATGGTTATGATTCGTTGCTTGGGGCGAAATTTGTGGCAAAGTTTTACAATTTGCTCTTCGGTTAAACAGGTACCAAAAAGATAGATGATTGTAGCTTTGGAAAGGTCTGATTCTAGGTAGTCTTCGCAGCGGAAGTTAACTCCGATAGAAAACATTTTATCGATAAATTTTGCTTTACGGACAAATTCAGGAATTTGTTCGATGGCAGTTACATCACAGCCAAAAAAATCCCTAACAAAAAGGGCTGCTTTTCCTCTACCTGCTCCGAGTTCAAAAAAGTGGTCATCAGGAGATAGTCCCGCATTTATACAAATAGAGTGCATCGTGCTATCGGGAGTTTCGCCATATTGATGGATGTCCGTCATCCCTTTTTTTTGCAAAAACTTCTTTGAAATCCGGTAAGGATTTTGAAATAAATAGAGCATATCAAGCGCGATATCAAATCCAAACATGATGAAAAAATAGCATATCGCTTTAAATTTTTACCAATTGATTTCGTGACCGGGTTCAAGAGGAAGGAATTTCTCAAAATTGAGATCGCGCTTTTTCATAGCGAGATAGAGGTCATAAGGGGGGCGAGAAAGCCCTTCATCAGAAAGTTTAAATGTTTTCCAATGCATGCCGATGCTGAGTTTTGCGTTCACATCTTGATGGATTTGAACAGCGTCATCAGGGCTTGTATGAACAGTTAGCATGAAGTAAGAAGGGCGGTATGTCCCTATGGGACACAAACATAAGTCGATTTTAGGAAAAATTTCTCCAATCTGCTTAAAATCGTGGGGATTATAGGCAGTATCGCCCACAAAGTAAAAACTTTTCGACTCTTTGTTTTCCCTAAGCGCTTTTACTACAAAACCCATCCAAAGAGATTTGTTAGCATCGAAAAGTCCACGACCAGAGTGGTGTTGAGCCGGTACAGAAGAAATCCAAAACTTAACATTTTTTTCGGGGATGTGAAAGTGCGTTTCTTCCCACCATCTAAGCTCCTTAATATTATGTATTCCTCTTTTTTGAAACCACTTTCCCACTCCCACGGGAACAAACCACATAATTTTAGGGAATTTCTTATGAAGAGCTTTTACGGTGGGCAGATCCAAATGGTCGTAATGGTTATGACTAATTAGCACTACATCAATTTCGGGAAGCTCCTCAATACTTAAGTGAGTGTCATGCCTTCTCTTAGGTCCAATAAAGGGTAGCGGAGAGCACCTCTTTCCCCAAATCGGATCTGTCAATATCCGAGCGCCATCAATCTCAAGTAGAAATGTAGAGTGATTTACCCAAACCACTTTAGGTTCAGAAGGATCCAAATCCTCTGCAGGGATTGGATATTTAAAATCCGCCGGCTGCAAAGACAAAGGGTGCTTTTCATCATAATGCCCCCACTGCCATCGCAAAAAATGCCAAAGAGTCCTACGAATGTTTTTTATATGGGGATTTTCGTATTTTTTATTAAGCATATCCACTCCCATATGCAATTAGACAGATCGATGCAATTAACCTCAATAAAATTAACAGGGGTATTGCTGCTCTAGGAAAAGAGTGTGGGTAATTGCGGAAGCTCCAGGGCCGCTGAATTGGATGGGGCCGGGACGGAGGTAATTGTCCTTCAGTCTATTGGATTCGCGCGCTTTGAGGAAGGCTTTGAAAACGGGGCCACTTAGGTTAACAAGAGCTTTAGCAATAACTTGCTTTTTTTTGCCGTTACGAAGCTCTTCGACAAGAGCTAATTTAAGGTCTACAGACGATGCCTTCCAGTGGGTTACATCTTTAGCGGTGTTCTCAATTGTTGCCATAACACCACTTTTCTTTGCTTTGATGAGTTCTGCTGCATTGATCCCAAGATTGTAGCAATAGGTTGCATCAAAAATAGAGGGGTAGGAACATCTACCTTCATAGCCAAAAAAATGGTGAATCGGATTTAATTTGACGGAACTTCCACGTTTTGTTAATTCATCTATAACCATCTTACTTAAAAGCTTCTCTGTTTCAATTTGAGAAACCTTAATATTTCCATGGCTATCTTTATCTTGAAGAAGTTCTTCAGGAATTTCTTTTGCAACTTCAGGAATAAATTCGATTAATCCTTCAGGGATCAGTATCACTCCGTAATTTTTGCCCTGTCTTGCTCTTTCTTCGACTGTATCAGTTATTTGAGAAACTATATCTTTAAGGCTTAATTGCTCTTCTGCAATCAGTGCAATATTCACCCCTGTTTGGAGAGCGCACTCTAAGGTTACATGTGATGCGGTTCGTCCCATAAGTTTAATAAAGTGCCAGTACTTTAAAGAGGACATAGCGTCGACGCAAATATTACCAACTAATGTACTAAATACTTTACAGGCGGTATCAAATCCAAAGGAGATCTCAACTTCTTTAGATTTTAAATCGCCATCTATTGTTTTAGGAACACCTATAACAGAGCAAGTTACATTATTTTTCTTTAAATACTCATGAATGAAATAAGCATTTGTATTCGAATCGTCGCCGCCAATAATAACGAGTCCATCAAGCTTCATTTTTGCAATTACTTCTTTCGCCTGTTCAAATTGCAGTGGACTTTCTATTTTTGTTCTTCCAGTTCCAAGAAGATTAAACCCGCCGAGATTACGGACCCTATCAACTTCCTCTTTTGACAAAATTCTAAATTTTTCTTCTAAAATGCCGGATGGCCCACCTAAAAAGCCAATTAACACAGATTTTGGGTTCATTTGTTGCAGCGCATCAAAAAGGCCCGCCACTACATTCGCTCCCCCAGCAGCAGGGCCACCTGAAAATAAAACACCTATTCTTAATGGATTAAAAATAGAAATTTTTTCAAAATCAGGCAAAACCTGAACCTTATCTTTCTGTCTTATCTCTTCAAAGCTTTCCATATGAGGGTACTTATATCATTTTTCTTTTTAATCTTCCCTACTTTTTTAAAAAATGATATAATTTCCGCTTATGAGCAAAAAATTTATCTTTATTACTGGCGGGGTCCTATCTTCTCTTGGAAAAGGGATCGCTTCCGCATCTATTGCCTTTCTATTGGAAGCCAAGGGCTTAAAAGTTGCATTAATGAAACTTGACCCTTATTTAAATGTCGATCCCGGAACAATGAACCCATTTCAACACGGCGAAGTTTATGTAACTGACGACGGTGCTGAGACTGACCTTGATTTAGGCCATTATTATAGGTTTACAAACTCCCCCCTTTCTAAGACATCAAATGCCACATCAGGACAGATCTATTACGAAGTGCTTCGCAAGGAGCGAAAAGGCGATTATCTAGGCAAGACCGTTCAAGTCATTCCCCATATTACCGATGAAATTCAAAAAAGGCTTATGGAATGCTCTAAACAGCAAGATGATATCGATGTGACCATCGTTGAAATCGGTGGCACTGTGGGTGATATTGAATCTCAACCATTTCTGGAAGCAATCCGGCAGTTTAGACATGAGCATGCTAGAAACTGCATCAACATTCACCTAACTTATGTACCTTATATTGACTTTGCGGGAGAAGTCAAAACAAAGCCGACTCAGCATTCCGTCCAAAAACTTCAGCAAAGCGGTATTTTTCCCGATATGATATTATGTCGTTGCAAAGACCCACTAGATGAAGAGATTAAAGCTAAAATTAGCCTTTTTTGTAACGTGCCTCTTCACGGCGTTGTCGATCTTATTGATGTGAAAAACTCCATCTATGAAGTTCCTCTTGTTCTACAGAATGCAGGTCTTGAAGACTCAATTTCCAAATTACTTGGTCTTCCGGAAAAAACGGCTGACTTAAGCGCATGGAAGCAAATGATTGATACTCTTATTCATGCAAAATCTACTGTGACAATTGCAGTTGTTGGTAAATATCTTCAGCATCAAGACGCTTATAAATCTGTATTTGAAGCGCTTAAGCACGGTGGGATCGGACATGCTTGCAAAGTGGAATTTAAATGCATTGAGTCTGATAAAATCCTAGATGAAGCAGATTTTAGTCAAAAAATAGAAGGCTGCTCAGGAATACTTGTACCAGGTGGATTTGGTAGTCGGGGTTGGGCAGGTAAAATTCTTGCCGCGAAGTATGCGAGAGAAAATAAAATCCCCTACTTTGGTATCTGTCTTGGCATGCAAATCATGGTTGTTGAGTTTGCTAGAAATGTCTTGAATCTTCCTAATGCGCATTCAACTGAAGTTGATCTTGAGACAGAAGATGCAATCATCTCTCTTCTTTCTGAACAGGCCCATCAAACCAATCTAGGCGGCAGCATGCGCCTCGGATCCTACCCATGCGCTCTTGATCCTAAGTCTCATGCATTTTTGTCTTACGGAGAAACTGAAATCTCTGAAAGGCATAGGCACAGGTACGAATTCAATAATGCGTATAAAGAGCAATGCGAGAAAAACGGTTTAAAGATTGTTGGAACCTGGCAAGAAGGTAAACTTTGCGAAATTATGGAAATCAAAGATCATCCTTGGATGATTGGTGTCCAATTTCATCCGGAATTTAAATCAAAACCGATAGCCCCTCACCCCCTATTTAAAGGTTTCATTGGAGCAGCGCTCGCTTTTTCCTCTAATCGGAATTGATTTTGGCTTAAAGCGGATTGGGGTTGCTGTTGCAAGCTCACTTATCTCCTTTGCTATGCCTCTTGGACGTGTAATTCGAGAAAAAAACGACAAAAAAGCTGTTGAGGCACTCCTGCATCTTATTAAGGATTATAAAGATGTGAAGAAATTTATTATTGGCCTCCCCCTTCATCTTTCCGGGCATGAGAGTGATATGTCTGCTGAAGCAAGGAAGTTTGCCACCTTTCTTGAATCTGAAACAAAAATTCCCGTAGAATTTATCGACGAAAGGCTCACATCAAAAACGGCGGAAGGTCTTCTTAAAGAAGGGGAAATGAAGCGAAAAAAACGATGTGATTTTATAGATACGCTTGCTGCAACTCTGATTTTGCAAACTTATCTTGAACTGATTTCCCTTGGTAAGTAATTATTAGGGAAAAAGGTCAGAAGAATGAATGATAATCCATTTCGCGAGCCCGAATATGCATTGCCTCCAGAACCTTGTATTTTGGTGATTTTTGGAGCTTCCGGTGATTTAACCGGAAAAAAGCTAATTCCAGCTCTTTATAATCTTCTAATTGAAGGCAATCTCCCCACGAATTTTATCTGCGTCGGAGTTGCAAGAAGGCAAAAAAGCGTTGAAGAATTCCGCACAGAAATGTGCGATCAGATCAAAAAGCACTCCCGTACAAAAACTGAAGAGTCATTACTGTTTACTTTTACAGAAAAGCTATTTTATTACCAATTAGAGTTTCATGACGATGCTGGCTACGACAACTTGAATCTATTTCTAAAAGATCTCGACAAAAATCATGGAACAAGAGGCAACAGACTTTTTTATCTTTCCGTTCAACCAACCTACTTTCACCCAATCATTGAGAAACTAAAAACACACGCTCTCATCTATGATGTAGCTCATACCCATATGTTCTCAAGAGTCATCATTGAAAAGCCATTTGGTCATGATGTTGCCTCTGCAATTGAATTACAAAAAAGCTTAACCGAGCATTTAAGTGAAAGTCAAATTTTCCGAATTGACCATTATTTAGGAAAAGAGACTGTACAAAATCTGCTCGTATTCCGTTTTGGAAATTCGATATTTGAAGGGCTTTGGAATAGGCGCTATGTGGATAACATTCAAATTACTGTAGCTGAAAGCATTGGAATTGAAGGCAGAGGAGCCTTTTATGAAGAACAAGGACTTGCAAGGGACGTTATACAGAATCACTTAATGCAGCTCCTTTCCCTTGTTGCCATGGAACCACCTATTAATCTTTCTGCTGATGCAATCCGCGATGAAAAAGTAAAAGTCTTAGAAGCGCTTCAACCCATAAAAATGTGTAATTTGGATAGCTGCGCTGTAAGAGGACAATATAAGTCAGGCTATGTTGATGGTGAAGCAGTAGGCGCCTATCGAGATGAGAAAAATGTGAGCCCTACATCCAATGTGGAAACTTTCGCAGCCCTAAAACTTCAAATAGAAAACTGGCGCTGGTCAGGAGTTCCAATTTACGTGAGAGCGGGCAAAAGACTGCCGAAAAGATCTACAGAAATTGTGATTACCTTTAAAAAAACACCCAGCATCTTATTTCACAAAAATGATCAAAATAACATACCCAATCGAGTCACTTTTCGAATTCAACCATCCGATGGAATTTCGATTAAATTCAATTCAAAACTTCCTGGTTGGGGATCAATTATTCAACCGGTCAGCATGGATTTTCAATACGCAAACTACTTCGGGAAGGAAGTTCCAGAAGCTTATGAAAGATTGATTTATGACGCAATCTTGGGCGATAGCACTTTGTTTGCAAGAGTTGATGAATCGATAAACTCATGGCGCGTTCTCACACCCATTCTAGAACATTGGGCAGAAACCCCCCTAAAAGAGGGAGAGTTTTACAGAGCAGGCTCCTGGGGTACTAATAGCGCAGATGAGCTTCTAACCAAGGATCAAAGGAGCTGGAAAACTGTATGACAAATTATATTCAGCCAAAAGAAATTGAAAAGGCAAAAGAGGCACTTTGGAAGCAACATCAAGGAACAAGCGTTAGTCATGCATCACTATTTAATTTAGTGATTTATGCAAAAAACGTTTCAAGACAAGCGTACCAGCAAAAAATTGCTCAAAGCGTCATAAAAAAAATGCCTTGTTGCATTATTTTAATTACCCAAGATGAAACAAGCGCTGAGCCTTATCTTAGAACCTTTGTTTCAGATTTACAACCAGATGATGGCTCTGCGACACTTTTTTGTGATATGATCAATTTTGAAGTTGGAGGATCTTTTCGAGACCGAATCCCCTTCTTAGTCATTCCAAATTTACAACCGGATCGACCTGTTTATTTTTTAAGAGGCGATGATCCAAGCAATCCCGACCCTATAGCAACAGAACTTCAAAAACTAGCTACTCGAACTGTATTTGATTCAGAAATGTCTGCCTCAATGACAGATTTTGCAAAAACACTCCTTGCTCTTCATGCAACCTGCACATGTGATATTGGCGATCTTAATTTTGCAAGATTTTCAAACTGGAGAGCTCTTTTTGTTTACACATTTAACGATCCCGAAAAGTTGAAAACTCTACAAGATGCAAAAGAGATCAATATTTTTTATAATAATGTTGAATCTAAAGATCTTTGCCACAAACTGATACAAGGCATCTATTTTCAAGCCTGGATTGCAGTCAAACTCAAATGGACGTATAAAAATTCCAGTGGTGATAAAGAGAGTCAAAGCTTTACCTATGCAACATCAAATGGCTCTGTAACTATAAATCTTCTTCCTGACAAATTCCCTAATGAGCCTCCTGGCAGACTTTTAAAATTTGAAGTTTTTTCGATTCATAAAGGGCACTTGGTTCTTGAAAAAAACAAACAAACTCCCAATCAAGTTCTAATACATCATTGCACACCAGATATTTGCGAAATGCCTAGCCACTACCTTCTTGATAAGGAAATGGCTGGAAAATCGATGATCCATGAGATCTATAGCCAAGGGACGCGAAGCAGTTTTATTGAAATTCTAAAATTGATTACTACATATACAGAAGGTTCACTTTGCTCCTAAATGTTGATGATCGAAGAAAGGTAATCGTACCTGGTGATGAAATAGAGACAGTTACCTATGCAGCGGATCATTTTATTAACTGCGCGAGGACAGCAATTGCATTTCATGGAACTTTCTTCGTTGCACTATCAGGCGGATCTACACCAAAGCTAATTTACGAAAAAATTAAACAAACCCATTTAAATTCAATTGATTGGAAGAAAGTTTTTCTCTTTTGGAGCGATGAGCGCGCAGTTCCAGGGGATCATCCCGATAGTAATTTCAAAATGGCAATGGATGCAGGTATGGGGCAATTAGGCATTCCTGAAACCCAAATCTTTCGAATGAAAGGCGAAGGAGACATAATTTCGCATGCTACTGATTATGAATCCAGTATAAAACAAACACTTAAAGATAGGCATTTCGATCTGATTATGCTTGGAGTGGGAGAAGATGGCCACACAGCATCCTTATTTCCTAACACAAAAGGCCTATTCAATAAAACAAACCTTGTTATTGCAAATGAAGTACCGCAAAAAAGCTGCTGGCGAATGACCTTTACCTATTCACTGATCAACTCAGCCCATAACATCTGCTTTTACGCAATAGGCAAAGGAAAAAAGGAAATCATTAAAAAAGTTTTATTTACAAACGACTATCCGGCTAGTCAAATTGGAGACCTTCTTCATCCAGCTCTTTGGATACTTGACACTTCTGCAGGAAATTCTCTGCAATAAGGCTTTACATAATCTTATATTCTCTATAACATCTATTGCGTGGAAACAGTAATGGAACCTAAATCTGACAGATTTTCTAATCCTTACGAAGAGGCTGAGGATTTTCTTGGAAATTTTCTTGAAATAACACTTAGCTCTGAAGAATCTGAAGCACACCTTGATGGATCATTTCTAATAACCGCAAAAGAAAATATATCTAGAGCTGGACAAAACGCTTTAGAGTATATGATCAGAAATGCCCAGCATGCCTATCAAGTTTCCCATGATCTGCTAAGAGAAAGAGCTGGTTTATTACAAGATTGTTCAGTAGATCTTTCACTCTGTCGCGATATTTCCAAAATATTTCTTACAGCCATTCAAGACATCTTGGCAATCGAACGGCGCTCTCCCGTCAAGGTTGATAGATCCAGAAGTGATACTCCTGTTTCAGCAAGATTAGATGGCATCTCGTATACTGATCCTCTCTATAAAACCATGATTTTAATCTTAGAGGATGAGGTCGTCAATTCGAGAAAAATTGCCAGATTTTTAGCTGATTGCGTAGTTAATAAAACAGATATTCTTATAGCAGAAAATTGCTCTGCTGCCATCAGACTATTAGCTGAAAACGGACCTAGAATTGGTCTTGCTTTTATTGACGATAGTTTACCTGATGGCGTTGGCAGCGCTCTCACACAAAACATTCTTTCAAAAGATTACCCCCACATCACAGCATTTTCGGTTACATCTAATAGCGCATTGAGACATCACTATAAAGACTTTGGATTTGATGGATATCTAGGAAAGCCTTTTGACAAACCTGATTTAGTCAGTATGCTAAACAAGAAATTCAAACAACAATTATTAGATGATGCTTGCAGAAAACTGTGGACTGCACCATCTCGCGGTAAATAAATATAGACTTTTTTTCCCCTATTTTTATAAATGGGATTATGGGAAAGATTTTTTTACGAGGACTTATTGGACTTGCACCAATTGCAATCACAATAGCCTTACTCTTCTGGATTTACAACCAATTAGAATCTACCTTCGGAGCAGCTTTTAAAGATATCCTTGGTCCGACTTATTATTTCAAAGGACTTGGGGTAATTGCAGCTGTAGTAACTTTATTTTTAGCAGGCCTTATCCTCAATAATTGGATAGCGCAAATTTTTATGAAATGGTTTGAGAAAATCCTCAAAAAAATCCCCCTCCTCAATACAATTTACTCCTCTGTAAACGACCTAATGAGTTTTTTCGGATCTTCGCAAAAACAGCAAAACGGAAAAGTAGTCTCTGTTCAAGTGGGAAATCTTAAAATGATAGGGCTCATTACCCGTGAACAGTTTAATGATTTACCAAACGGTATTGGAAGCACAGGTGAAGTCGCCGTCTTTTTTCCTTTTAGCTATCAAATCGGCGGCTTTACAGCTATAGTCTCTAAATCATTCATAACTCCCATTGATCTTTCTGTAGAAAGAGGTCTTCGGTTCTGCATGACCGCTGCAAGCCCATCCGAAAGCAAATCGAATTGTTAAGAGGCTGCCCTAAAAGCTTAAAAGTAAGTTAATAAGGGCTGGGATGTTAGATATTTTTTGCATGATCTATAAGATCCACTTGATATATAGTCCTTTAAATTTGCTTCGATAGGCTTATCTGTCAGATACATCTTTTTCTTTGCAGCTATCTGCATCGGATCTGTAAAAACAGAGTCCTGCTTCGATAACGCTAACGCTTCTGCAAGTAAAAAGTGTCTCCTCCGCTAAACCAATCAATTCAAAATTAAAGAACTATATAGGACAAAACCTTACCTACCCTAACTCTTGAATTTTCTTATATAAAAAATTTTTCATGCGATTGCCCGAGCAAAATGATCAATTGGGCAAATGGAAAAAGCAAAAATATGAGTTATTAATTAACAACACGATATGATTAATCCAACAATTATTATAATTATAATGTAGACCGTTTAAGCCTACATACTGAGAATGATTCAAAAACGGGAAATTTTCGAGGTTAGAAATGCCCATATTTGAATTAGGCACAGAGCCGCTACTTCAGACAAAGTGCTATTTGCACTAGAAGGGACCCGCGCTAAAGTAAATGTCCACAGGACATTTTTAGTGGGACATGAGGAAAATTTAATGTGAGGATTTATGACAAAGAAAAAAACAACTCCAGTTACACCATCAACATATTCATGGACAAATAGTAGTGGCGATAATCAATGGACAACGCCAAGTAATTGGTTGAAAAACAATGAGACAACATCAACATACCCTGGGTTAGTGCTAAATGGTAATTGCGAAAATGTCACTGTGACCATCGGGAAAGCAAAGATTAGTGAGTTACTTACTATCAATATAGATCAAAATATATGCATCACGGCTATGACTGTAAATCAACCGCTAAATTTACAGCTAGATTTCACTCCTGATGGAATAACTTTAATGATAGGAAGCAATTACACTAAAGGTGATGTTGCTTTGACAATTAATGCGGAAACAACTTTTAATCTGGACCCATATTCAAGTCTTTTTTCCTATAATGATTTTGATATAAATGCCAATGTTACGTTCTTTATGAGCGGGCTATCATATATCTCTGGTATGAATCCGCCTGATTCAACGAGGAATCCGATTCCATCTCCATATATTTTTAATTCTCAAAAAAACAATCCAACGATCCAATTTATAGCTAATGAACGCGCGAATTTGAACTGTTTAGATTCCCATGGAAATACTTGTCAGACTTTTGTTTTGAATGGTTTTAAAGACCCATTTAATGTCGTTCTTCAAAATATTAATAATTTATCAATTCAGAACTTAAATTACATATCTTCCTTTTCAATTGAAAATTCAGAGGTTGATATTTATGGTGTTACCGCCTTTCCAAAAAGCGCAACCTATTCAAATTCTAGTGAAATTTGTAATTATACTGGAAACGCATTTAGTAACCTACCTGGAAACCCCCTTAGCAACCTAGCTAATAACACATGCTATAATGCATAGATATTATTTATAAAATAACTTCACGGGACACTCAAATTTAGGCGAAACAAACATGGGTGGTAATAAGGCGGATGATCTTTCCAGATGCACTTTCGTTTCGCCGCAGCAACATAACATATCTATACGATCGAAGCGCTTGCATTTACAACGTAACGAAGACGGTGTTGCTCGCAAAATTCTAGCTTAATTGAATCGACTGAATACTGAGCGCATTTCAAAAGTTGTTTTTTTTCTTTGAGCCTCTGTATCTTTGTGTTTTTGTGTTGAATGAATGAAAATCTATTATATTCAAAACATCTTCCAGTCAGCTTAAATTATAAAATCTTAAGGACCGAATTCCACACAAAGACACAAAGAGACAAATGGACAAAGAGAGAAAATGATTTTTATCCTATTTTTCAGTTGAGCGCAAATTCTATGTCTCAGGAAAGATTCTAAGACATAAATATTTTATTCTCAATAGGCATTTCGTTTTCAAGATCTCTAAAAAGAATCATTGCATCTGGTATTGTCTCAAAGCTTACTCTTTGAAAAAGATAGTATTTTGGAGTAATCCCTCCAAAAAATGGGTCAAAGAAAGCATCAAAGAGATAATAATTGCTTCGGTTTTTTAAAAAGCCTTCTTTCATAAGCTTTTGCATACGAGAAGAGCTTCTTTTTTCTTCATAAAATATCATGTAGGGCGATTCTTTTAATTTAGCAATAATAAAATAGCGGTCTAATTCAAAGCAGGGTGAGTATGCAAAACCCTCTGCTTCAGATGTTATAAGAAATGATGGAAGTGCTACATGCAAGCTTTCAATGACTTCTCCCTCATTTAAAATAGAGCTCATTTCACTCTCATTTAAAGCAGGCCTTTCTTCTATTGGCGCCCAGAATTCAAGCGCGTTAGGAACATAAATATCATCTATATTCGAATCTGAAAATGAAAAATTAAATTCCATGTCATTTCCTTCTATTTTTATTATTAAAGTTATTATAACAATGTTTGACATGTGATCACATCGTGCTAATAGTTAAGAGAAAGTGAGATTCGTCTTTAAAGCAAAATCCTAACCCGCTTATTTAGAAGGGACATCAATTCTTTCATTAAAAAATCAGTCCATACGACAGCTTAAATTTTGAGTTTTTACTTACTATAAATTAAGAAGTTAAGAGCTTAAAAAAAATATTACAAATATAAAGATTTCTTTAATTTACACTCTCCAGTTATAGTGTTGCTTTTACCTGGAGGTTACAATGTCAGCTGTTATAACGTTTGATTGTGGAATATGTCTTGATAAGGTCGATAGCGCTCTTTATCCAACAAGAGCATCCTATGCAACTTTTATGCCGTGTTGCAATTTCCCGATTCATTTGCGATGCGTAAAACTCTCTTTTAATGAGACATCTTGGAAATGCCCTTCGTGCAGAAGTAGCGAATCATTAAAAAGTAGTGAAAGTCGAGCAAGATTTATTACCTATCTCTATTTAAGATCCAATTTCATTGAAGGTGAATCAAGATTTATAGATTCAAATTTACGTCTCATAAAAATGTTATTTCTATCTCATTTTTCTTCTGATGAGGAGTCATCCGATGAAGAAAGCAAAAGCTCTCGAGATATATTTGAAGATGTAAAACCAATTCCTCATGAATCAGATGACAAAACAAGAGAAAGGTTCATTCAATTTTATGACTACCATGTAAAAACTAATCCTAATTTAGAAAGGAAGTTAAGCTCATTTTTTGAGAGAATATTTCTCGTAATTGAAAGAGCAGGAAGCTCTGCTGTTACCGTAACTTTTAGAAATTTTGAGATAGCTACTATATCACAAAATCTTAGAGAACTTGATGCAACACCAATCAAATTAGCAAGAAACCGGTGTGAAGATATTTGCATTTGTCTTGCCTACATAGCCTTAGCAGCCACCACAGTTGCATTTATAACAATTGCTTTAAAAAAATACGCCTAGCCCGCATTTCTTACAAACACTCTGGAAAGTCGGTCAAGATGTTACCTCAGATTTTTGAAAATTATTGCGAGAATATTATCTCTATCGATAAAGCGAGCAATAAGTTACAAAAAGATGAGGTGACAGATTGCGCCAAATTTTCTAGTTTTTGTGAGAAATGCGGGCTAGGGTTACTAAAAATTTAATTCTCTACGCTAGACCTAATATCTCTTTTTTGATACTATTAACATCTTTTTTACGAGGTTCTTATGAAAAAATTTATTTGTCAATTTATAGTTTTGAGCATTGCTTGTTATGGATCGGATCTTAAACATGAAGAATTTGAAAAGATCGTTGAAGACCTTATGTGTTTAATGGAGATTCCAGGAGCAGCAGTTGGAATTGTTGTTGATGGAAAGACTTTTATGTCTAAAGGATTTGGGCTTCGCAATATTGAGAAAAATTTACCTGTTACTCCAAAAACAATTTTTCCCGCAGGATCTTCTAGCAAAGCTCTCACAGCATTTATGATTGGACAACTAGTTGATGAGGAGCGCTTAGCTTGGGATGATCCGATTTCTGATCATATCCCCTATTTCAAACTACAAGACCCTTTTACTACTTATAATATCACAATTCGTGACTATCTTACCCACACATCTGGCTATCCTCGACATGATGCAATTTGGTATAACCATTCACATTCTAGAAGTGAGATTATACGGAGACTAAAATATCTAGACCCCTTATTTGATTTGCGAGAAAAATTCTACTACCAAAACGTTGGCTATATGGTTGCAAGCCATGCAGCAGAACTAGTTATGAAAAAAAGTTATGAAGATCTAATCGAGGAAAGGATTTTTAAACCGCTAGGAATGCGCCACTCAAACTTTTCCATTCATACAATGCAAAATTCAGACAACTATGCATTGAGTTATGATAATTCTTATAAACCAGTTACCTTAGTGGATCCAAAAACAATTGCAGCAGCAGGAGGACTTAATTCAAATATTGAAGACCTTCTCAAATGGATAAAACTTCTTCTTAAACAGGGGGAAGGTTTGATTGAACCATCAACATTTAGCGAACTCATAAAGCCTCAGGTTGTCTCAGACCTAATTTGCAACCCAGAATTTGGCGTGCAAGATTTTGTTCCGATGGAAGCATATGGATTTGGCTGGATCTTACTTTCTTACAGAGGCCACTTTGTTGCTCTTCATGGAGGAATTGTAAGCGGTTTTACTTCAGTTCTTCTCTTTCTACCCAATGACAATGTAGGAATGATTATTCTAGGAAATAAGTCCGGTTCCCCTTTTCCTTTTTTAGCAGCGGGGCTTATGATGGACAAACTTCTTGATCTTCCTTTTATTGACTGGGCTAAAAGGTATTCTGACCTTAAAGACCTAAACCCTTGCAAGGAGATTAGTGATACGGAATTTAACTCTTCACCATCTCACCCCATTTCAGATTATCTTGGCACCTACTTACATCCAGGATACGGTACAATCGAGGTACGAATGCAGAAAGATACACTGTATGCAATCTTCAATAACCTCCATCTTCCATTAAGACACTGTAACTACAATGTCTTTGAAGTCTCTAATTTAAGTTCACTTCCTGTTTTAAAAGGCCTTAAATTCACTTTTGAAGAAAACTATCTTGGA
>CAZKFL010000001.1:35954-55523 GCA_964552055.1 uncultured bacterium | reverse complement strand
ACTCAATTCGAGTCCCGTTTGAACCAAAACTTGATGGTATTTCGTTTAAGAAATTAAAAGACCCTTTATTAACAGGGGAAGACTATCTAGAAAAGTTTACAGGAGATTTCTCTTACCTTGGATTTACAATCAGTATAACTCGTATTGGATCAGCACTGGTTGCAAAAGCATTTGGCCAGCCACCTTTCGAACTTTGCCCTGAACTGCCCAATTTATTCAATGTTAAAGATCACCAAGGTTCGATTGTTGAATTTCTCTTAAATGATTCCGAAGAAATTACAGGAGTAAAATTAACTAGACCAGATAACTCGTTTTATATAGCTCATAAAAAATAAAGGCAAATTCTTGATTTTTGAATCTTTTCAGTATAAAATCAACTCCTTATGGCGAAATTTTTTTCAGGTTTAATAGTTTTTTTGCTAGTTGGAAGCTTAATCTATTTTGGAACAAAAAGACCCTATCTATCTTTAGAGGAATCTGATCTTTATCAAAAAGCTCCCAGTTTCCGCGTTCTTATTACGCATAGAGGAGGTATTGGGGAGCAAGAAATGGCAGAACGCATTAAACTTGCAGGAAAATCTCTTAACTTAGAATGCGCCAATTTTCCTCTCCATCAATCAGCTATTTATAAAAGGTTTTTCCCTCATTATAGAGAAAGATTTGCTACGCTTTTTCATCCCGATATTGTTATTTCTCTTCAAAGCGATAAAATATATTACCCACATGCTAAGCACTATATTGCTCTAACACATGGCAGTAATTATTACTTTTCTCATAATTCGATTCAACCCACAAGGCATCTACTTGATTTCGATGGCTTTCTGATCTGCTTTCCTGATCACGAAAAACTTTTCTCTTACTGCAATTCTATTGAAAAAGAGTGCCCTCACATGGATTGGTATAGCACTTCAGGAAAAACTGAATTTACACCTCTTACGCATTTCCAGCTTTTCTATTGTGGATTTAACATGGCTAATACAATTTTCGGCTCAAAATACAAACACCTTTTTTCAAGATTAGATAAAACGCATTATTTTAATGTATATGGACAGAAAAATGATTGGAGACATACCCCTAATTGCTATCGAGGCTTTATTAAGTCTGATGGCACCTCATTACTCAAAACAATGCATAATACGGGAGTAACGCTTGTATTACATGCTCCTGATCATTTTCTTGGACAAACACCCACTGGCAGAATTTTTGAAGCGTGCGCAGCATCTACTGTAATTATATCCGACAGACACCCATTTCTTGAAAAGCACTTTGGCAATACGATTTTATATATCGATCAAGAAAAACCTGCAGAAGAACTTTACCTACAAATTGACGCCCATATGCGTTGGATACAAAATCATCCTGATGAAGCTAACGCTCTTGCTAGAAAAGCGCACGAGATCTTTGTGTCCAAATTCACATTAGAAAAACAATTAGAAAACCTAATTATTCTTCATAAATCTCTTATAGAAGCGCCCTCTCTAAATAAAGAGAGTCTAATTGCAGGTGTACCATCAAATAGTTCTTTCCCAAACTGATGAATGGTATCTGGCGTTAGATAATCAAGATCTTCTTTCTCAAGCAGGATTTCATCTAACGATTTATCACTTAGCAGAGAATGAACATGCAAATTTGTCCAAAATCTATCCGTTAATTTAGCATCCTTTATTCTTTGAAAAATGATTGCCTTTGCTACACCCACTTCCTCAGTTGTAACTCCATTTAATAGAAAATCATTCACCACTTCTAGAGCAATCTGCCTTAAACCTTCCGCTTTTTCGGGGGTAGATGAATACTGAAAATAGGCAAATATACATCCCAAATAAGGCTCCAATGGAAATTCATAGTTCAACTGAACAGAATAAGTATCACCAAGCTCTTGTCTCATCTTCTTAAAACATCTTTCCGTTAAAATATGAGAAAGAACTTTCATGGAAAGTCCAATAGGTGTTTCTGATCTGCAATTTTTTCTGTATCCTATAATGGTCGTCCCATGAGTATTCATTCCTCTATAAAGAATTTTTTCAATAGGTTCCGCAACATTTGCAAGGCTCGGCAATTGAGGCTTACTATTTTGAATCCTCTCATCCATCTGCCAATTAAAGTACTTGAGAGCAATTTCTTTCATCTGACTTACATCAAAGTCACCTACCACAACTATGGCAAATTCCCTTGGATCACTAAAGGCTACCTCTAAACACTTTTTAGCTAACTCTTCCTTTGCATCATCATTTTTTGCTTCAATATAAAAAGGGTGATTATTATAAATAACTTGATTTGCATCTTCATAAAAATAAGCTTCAGGAGAGTGATTCTTATATTTTTCAATTTCGCTTACCTGCTCTTTTAAGCTATTCCAAACAACTCCGCTAAACCGTTTATCTAAAAAAAGCGCTCTGATTGTTTGAAAAAGACCCTCAGCTTCGCTCGTTGGTCCGGAGGAGCTGATCATTCGACTATTTGGTTTAATTGCTATCTCAAGCGTACAATCTCTTTTTTGCAAAAAACTTTTAAGCTCAGAACCGTCAAGGTTTGCTAAACCCGATGCAATTAAATATTCACTTGCTAAAACAGACGATGCATATTCTTCAGGCTTAAAAAGCGTTTTTCCAAAATCTGCAACTAAATCAATAAAGATACGTCCTTTCTCAAGCTTTGTAGGGTGAAACACTATTTCTATCCCATTATCGAGAGTAAGCTTTGTCCAACCAAATTCTTCATTAAATAGAGACGAACTTACTTTAGCAGGTTCACCCACAATTACTTCCAGAGGAGTATCTAATCGATCTTCGTAAGGCTTCAGTTCCTCATCTTTGATATCTAAAAATGCTTGATCGACATCAGAAGCAGTAATTGTACCCACAAACGGCATCGAAAAAATACGGTGCATATCTTCTAACTGAATATAATTTTGCATCCAAAGCGCAATATCTTCACATTGAATCTCTTTTATTAAGCGGGCTTTTAGCTCAAACACTTCTTCTACAGCTTTTAGGGGGATGCCCATTAAGAAGTGATTTCGATAGCTGCCTACGAACTGCTCATTACTAATTCGATCAAGATTATCTGACCGCGAAATAAGAATTTCTGAAAGCTTTGCAATTGCACCTTCAATCTCAGGTTTTGTTGCTCCAAATTTTTTTAGCCTTTCTATTTCCCTAAAAAGTGTTTTTAAACCATCTATAGGCCTTTCCATAAAACCAATATAGTGAAATCGGAGCATCTCGTGAAAAGAAGTTAAGGCTTGAGAAAACATACCTGCATATAAATAAGGAGCTGGATGCTCTTTTGACAAGCAATCAAGTCTATTGTTTAATATAAAAGCAGCAATTGAACTTATAATATTAGATTTAACCTGCTCATCACAAACTACATACGAACCCTCGCCTCCATAGAATTTTGCATAAGAACCCTGAACAAACATCTGCTCCTTATCAACCATAAAAAGAGATCGCACATCCATTGGAAATAAAACCTCAGTAGAGATAATTGTCTCATCACCCTTCTCTAGATCTCCGAAGCACTCTTTAATTGTTTTCTCAAGCTCACTTACATCAAAATCACCCACAGCAATAATTGCCATTCGATTGGGACGGTACCATTTTTTATAGAAATTTTTCAAAATGCTAGGATCAGCTTTTAAAATAACCTCTTTTAGACCTATCGGCATTCGATTTGCATACGATGAATTGTTAAAAAACTCCGAATAAACCTGATTATAAATCCTTGAATTCGAATCATTCTGCGATCGATTAAATTCATCCATAACAACAGTGCGCTCTTTTTCGATAAGGTCTTCCTGCAGAAGAGCCCGTCCAGCGAAATCGCTCAACATTAAAATTGCCTTATCCAAAGAATCTTCCTTTTCAAGAGGAACATTTAAATGATAGGAAGTCTCTTCAAATGTCGTATACGCATTTGTGTCCGCACCAAATTCTGCTCCAATAGATTCTAAGTATCTCACAACTTCGTAATCAGAAAAATTTTCGGAACCTCTAAAAACCATATGCTCTAAAAAATGCGCAAGCCCTCTTTCCTCCTCCGTTTCATAAATCGATCCTACCTTCACTATCAATTGCAAAGAAGCTTTCTCAACCGGAAATTCGTTATGTTGAATATAATAAGTAAGCCCATTCTCAAGCTTACCAATTAAAACATCTCCATATAGAAATTGAATAGACGCAAGTAATGCGATTAGAATGCGATAGTAAATCACAGAAATCCTTTTTTATTTCTTATCAAGACTTTGTTGAAGCATCCAACTTATATACCCAAGTTGGGAATTTCTCAGCAATCTTTACCTTGATTAGAACAAAAAATTCCTGGCCGGAACGACCCTTTTTTACAACTTCTTTAGAAGAGAAAAAGTACTTATTATGTGTAATTTGAATATTCTTAATCACCTGGTCATCTTCTAAAAGACAAAGAAAAGGAGACTCATCTTTTCCTGGAACTTCATTACGAATTTCATTGGCATTCTGAGCCATACGAAGACCATCGATCAAAACTTTAAGCAAATTATCGACATCACCAAATGATTGCTTATCTCCGCCCGGACCTGTCTGACTTAAAAGAACAATGTCTAGACTTACTTCTAAATTACTATCCCTTGTAACAAGAGGAATAAATTGAAATGGTCCTACGACCTTAAGTTTTTCCGTAGAAAAGCCCATATGGTCCGGCAGTTTGCTTGCCTTATAATAGGCATCTAACTCTCTTAATTGTTTGAGAAACGCTCTTCGATAAATGAACTTCAACTTGGCATGACCCGTTGTTGAAAGCGTCCCTTTATAATTAAGATAGAATTCCATTTATTATTATATTTATTTAGTTATTACTAATTCATATTAACAGAACCGTAATAAAATCAAAAGTTAGCAGTCAACAACCTCGAGTGCTTAGAATAATTCAAATCATCTGCTATAATAAAAATAAAAAAACTAAAAAAAAGGAGAAAATAAAATGAGTGAAAAAAACCTAATACAAAGAAGAGTCGATAACCCCTTCCACAAAATTCTAACAAACTTTTGGGAAGACAGACTTCCTCTTTTTGAAGAAAAAATCTGCGAATATCCCATATCTCTTTCCGAAGACGAGAAAGGGGTATACGTCGAAGCCTCACTTCCTGGTCTAACCCATCAAGAAATTGATGCAACACTCGATAAGAAAGTGCTTTGGATTCGAGGAAATAAAAAAGAAGCTCCAGATAACAAAAAGTACCATTATCGATCTAAAAAATCGTACTCTTACCAAATTGCCCTTCCTGAAAATGTAGATGAGAGCAAAGAGCCTGAAACTAAATATGAAAATGGCATCTTATCTATCTCATTTCCCAAGGTAAAAGGCGAAACAGCCAAAAAAATCCAAATCAAATAAACCCGCCCAAAGCGCCCCTCTAAAAAAAGAGGGGCCTTTTTTTAAAAGCTGTTTAATCTCGCACTAATATCACTTGATAGCTGTGTGATACAATTTTCCAGCCATTACTTATCAAGTATTCAATAACTAGTTTTCCTCTACCACCACCTGATAAACCACAATCATCTATCATTACAATTGTTTCTGGACCAAAATGAGGCATAGCAGCTTTCAACTCCTCCAAATGGTACAGTTGAGCGTGCTTTGGATTATTATGGAATAACTGAACACTATCCAAATACAATAGATCAATTTGAAACGGAAAACTTTTTAAAAACACGACTGGATCTTCAGACAAGCACTCCATAGAATTAATACTCTCTCTTGCACACTTAGCACAAGCCCGCAAAAGATCTTTAGAGGGGTCGACTACATAAAGCCGCCCTCTATTTTCTTTAGCCCAAGTAGCAAACAAATTTGGTTGCGCCCCATCTATATCACACCCCGTCTCCACAATCACATGACTTTTTCTCTCTTCCATTAAACGAAACGCTTCTGAAAACCCAACATACCTTTTATCCTTAACAGACATTAGATCGCGCAATATCGAATCACCATCTGCAAAACACAAAGTTTGAAACCAGAGAAAAACCGCAAGTAACTTTTTCATAAAATTCTCCAAAAAAGAATAACCATAGTATAAAATTGATTAAAATTCACTCTCCATGATATTCTTTTCGTCTAATATGGAAAGTTCATCTTTTAAAATTGCTCTGACTGATTTCAATAAACTTTACTCACCAAGGGCCAGCAAAGCTCATAGAAAAGTGACTCGCTCGCAAGCCGAACGCGATAAATTAATTCTAGAGATATTTAAAAAGCATAAGATTTCTTTCTATCCATCGTATGTTAAAGAAGACTATAAATTTAATAAATTTCCAAATCTTCTTAAAGAGATTAAAGCAAGCAAACTTGGTAAAATCCACTCGCTTAAAGAGCGGTACTTTGAAAGTTTAAGCCCTAAACTTGATAAATCACCTTTTAGAAAAGACGAACTAGCTGTATTAAAAATAGCATATCAAAAAGGGATGAGATCATGGTCAAAACTAAGCGCGCATCTATTTAAAGCCACACTAACAAAAGACGCGTTATATAGATCTGCAGGCTTTATAAAAAACCATAAATACGAATTTAACCACACAAACATACTGACAAAAAAACATAAACACTCACTTCCCACCAAAAAGACTCAAGCAAACAAAAAGCATAAATTAGAAC
Organism: uncultured bacterium; assembly: GCA_964552055.1. Taxonomy (GTDB): domain Bacteria; phylum Chlamydiota; class Chlamydiia; order Chlamydiales; family 2-12-FULL-49-11; genus VGMD01. Next base: position 48,893 of record CAZKFL010000001.1, on the reverse strand, counting down.
ATACTAAGCCGCAAGAAGCCCCAGATACAAAAGGAACAGTCCCTCTAGTTATGCAAATTTTTCCTCTGAATCTGGACCTTGTTGTTAATGAACCTGACTTAACCCCAATTGATACGCTCTTAGCACCAGCTGATACCGAAGAAGTGCAGGCACTCCTAAAAATGAGCAATATAAACTCTGCCACATCTTCCTTAACTTTTGATTTTTATCCACAAGAAAAAGATCCATTTGACGCAATCAGCCCTTTATAAGAATTCAAAATCCACTGCATTACTAAGAAGCTGTTAAAATTATCCATTCTTTGAGTAAATAAGCAGTATCGTATTCATCTGCATCTTCAGCGGCATCTCTCATCCATTCAAGATCACTCATAAGAATTTCTCTGGAGGATAAAAAGGTAGCTATAAGTTCGATAGAATCGTCTTGTATTACAGCTATATTCATAAGCTCTAGAAACGTTTCGTAGGAAACAAACGGTTTTTTTAAAAGGATTTTAAGAGCCTCTATATTTCGATGAAAAATACAATCTCGTCCAAAATAGTAACCAAAATTCCCCTGATTAAGCTCATCACGATCTAAAAGCAAAGAAAATGTATCTAGAGTTTCATGTGAACTAGAAGCCAAGATGCATTTTTCTAAAAATCCAAAAGAACATACATAAGATTTGGTTTTAAATAGAGCTTTTACCATATTTAATTTACCTGCAGATACTGCTTCAAATAAGGCTTTTTCTCTATCTTCAGTACTAATCGGAGTAACTATAGTGAGATGCTTGACCAAAGCTAGTTTATCATTCTGTACTGCAGCAATCAATACCTTGCCCGCTTCCTCGGAATTACAAAAATATGAAAATTCAGGCATCGCGGTAAAAATAGGCTCTACGGTATTTTTTATGTTAAGGGTCTCTCCGGTAGGGCTCGTGACCCTAGTCGGCCTTACCGCAACATCTATTATCGTATGGGCAACTGTTGAAACAGTTAAGTTTGAAATCATGATATCTCCTTTGTCTTAGGCAGTAAATTTTATCATGAACTTAAAGAAAAAGTCAACTAAAGCTCTTTAGCCTCAAGTCAATAAAAACCTAATGAGAAAAACTCATTTACGAATTCAACTTGCTTTGATAAGTTCTTAACAATTTTTTCACTATTTTTGGGCAATCTATGTTAAGACTTCTCCTCTTCTTTATCCCCTGTTTTCTATATTGTGAATGGGATGAATTATTTAATGGTGGTGGTGATCCTTGTATTGCGCATCATGTCAATGTACTAACAGGAAATTCGCAGCTCTGTACTGAAGATACGGTTATTCAAGGAGCAGTGCCATTTTCACTTGTAAGAACCTATTCTAGCGCAGGTGCAGATGAAAGAATTCTAAAGAAGACACTTGATTTGAAGAAAATCAATTTAGTTTGGCAGTTAGAAGGTGGGTGGAGCTTTTTGCCTCACCTTCAAATGATTGTCGATCCTCGCGCTGATGGAGACTTTAAATTACGGGTATATTTAAAAGAGCCTACTGGCGAAATGGTCACTTACATGCCCTTTGAACATGACGGTGGTTTTGATGTCATTATGAAGCCGCAGAAAAAAAGCAATCAAGGCTTTGGATTAATTAGTGGACGCTTAAACCCAAACAACAACATCCTCTATATCAACTATAAAAAAGGCACTGCGGTTGTGGAATTAGCAGATGGCGGCAGAAGGATATATAAAGGCGATCCCCGAAGTGTCCTTGATGCAGCCTCCGACAAGAATATCTTTCAGTTTGAGCGTGATGTAAGGCACTATTTATTACAGGAAGAGATCTCTCCATCAGGACAAGTGACATCGTACGACTACAGTCAATTGAGAAAAATCAAAATTTCTAAAATGAATCCTAACCGAACAAAAACATACTCATGGGCGGAGATAAAGTCATTGAATCGCTCTCCACCTTTTATCGTTGAAATTACAACAAGTGATGAAAGAATAATCCGTTACGAAGGCTGGTCCTTTAAAGGGCAGGAATATCTAAATTTTGTTGCTAACGGATGTGGGATTTTCGACGATTTTTCTTATACAAAAACAAAAAAAGGGCGTGGCGCTTCACTAAGACTTGTAAAATCATGGAATAATGAGGTATTGCACATTTCGTACTTTGAACCTCCAACTGTTGCTGATGGGGAAAAATGGACCAAATATCCACATAAAGCTCCTCCTCATATGGATAAAGTAAGTTGCATCGATTGCGAAGGCACTATTATTGCAACTTTTGGCTATGCAAAAGGGAGAACAGATGTAAGAGATGCAAACTCTATTCTAACTAGGTATCACTATGATGATCAACTCAATCTCATTGAATATTTTGATAAAGCAGGAGAGTTAAACTCTTCACAAAAATTTATCTGGAGAAAAGGGAATCTCATTGCAAAAGTCATGATGGATGGAGATGGAAATCCAATCTTTTCCAAAACTTTTGAATATGACTCTTATGGAAATATTACAAACGAAGCGCTCTATGGAAATTTTACAGGAGAGCGTTGCCATACTTATACTTTAAAAGATAACGGGGCGCTCATTGGAGCTGAGTACTTTGGAAAAAGGTATGTATACGACAAGGAAAATCATCTTCTTATTTTGGAAAAGGAAAATAACGGTATTTTTCACGAGTATCAGTATCTAGATGGTACTGATTTACCTATTTTAAAAAGAACTTACAATAAAAAGGAGACTTTACTTACATCTACGTATGAATATGATAGCGATCACCTCTTGATTCGCGAAACTATAGATGATGGCACTATTTACTTAGAAAAAAGGTATGAAAGAGATCCAAATACAGCTCAAATTATCGCTATTGAAGACGGTCTTACTCGAGTTGAATATGCTTACACACAAAACCATCAGATAAGTAATGAAAAAATTATCGATGCAAATGGAGATACATCTCATGCCATCGAATATAAATACGATAGGTTTGGAAATCTAATTTCTAAGTCAACACCTTGCGATCAAAAAAACTTATATAAATATTCAAACTGCGGAGATCTCATTTGGAAAAAAGAAGTAGGTCAACCCGAAGTTTATTACACCTATGATTCGTGTCATCGCGAGATTTCATCTGAATCTGCAGGAAAAAGAGCGACTACAACCTACAATAAAAAAGGATTAATTTCATCGAAAACAGATCCGTTTGGAAATAGAGTTGAATATAAATACGACGCCTTTGATAGATGCTGTTTAACAATTTTTCCAGAAGTATTAGATGAAGATGGGGTCCCTTATTCTCCTATGATGGAATGCACTTATGATATCCGGGGAAACCTTATCTACTGCAAAAACAGCAAAGGCGAAGTCAAGCAATGTGAGTATAACGTACTTTCTAAGCCGATTTTGGAAATTTTTGATGATGGCTCAAAGGCTCTGCATATTTACAATATGCAGGGCGGTCTACTTCAATCAAACGGTCAAGGGGGATCGGAGGTTGTTTTTACAAGAGATCAATTCAATCGAGTCACTTCAAAATCAAACTCATCTAATAAAGAATATTGGGTCTACTCCCCTACAAATCTGATTTCTTATACGGATGAGACAGGACTTACCACAACATACACCTATGATGAATATGGAAGAAAAATTGAAGAAGACACATTGGGTCGCAAAACTACGTTTACATACGATGCGCTTGGTTATATCAATTCAGTAACTACTGGAGGAATAAAACGGACGCTAGAAAATGACAAAGAAGGAAAACTCATCTATGAAGACAAAGGCGGAGAAAATCAGACGCACTATTTTTATGATGCTGAAGGTCATAAAAATAAGGTTTATCGAAAAACTTCAATTGGCAATGCCACAGATTTAATTGAATACGACGAAGAAGGAAGGATCACTAAACACACTGACCCCTATAATGCCATCACAGAATATCTCTATGAAGGTCAAACAAAAATCATCATTGATCCCACTCTAAATAAGACGATTGAAACTTACGATGCAATGGGTAGACTGTCCATAAAAAAATGCGTCGGTCCAACTGGGGAGCTTGCCTTAATAGAGGAGAATTTTTATGACAGATCAGGCAACCTTGCAAGAAAAATCTCCCATATTTACGAAAATGGCAATTTTATCAAAGATGCAGAAGTATTTTGGGAATATGATTTTAGAGGACTTGTAATTAAAGAAGGTCACAAAGGCAAAATAACCTATAATGAGTATGATCCTACCGGCAGACTTACTAAAAAAACGTTTCCGAGTGGAGTCGAACTTAACCACAGATATGATAATGAAGGGCGATTAAATTTCCTTATTAGTAGTGATGGCACCATTAACTACAACTACAAATATGGCAAAGGTCCTAATCCAACCTCAATCTTTGATGACAATATTTATGGAGTGATCTACAGAACCTACAACGAATTTGGACAGATTCTTTCCGAAATAAATCAGCAAAAACATATCACCAAATGGGAATACGATTTTTTTGGCAGAAAAACAAAAATTGTACTTCCTGATGAATCAATTATTGCATATGAATACGATTCCGCCCATTTAAAAAAGGTAAAGAGGCTAAGCAAAGAAGGGCTGCTTCTTTACGAACATACTTACAATGAGTTTGATACAAATGGCCACGTAACCACTGAACACTTAATTATGAATCTTGGGGAAGCTAGAACACTCCATGATCACTTAGAAAGGCCCACATATTTTAAAACAAATAGGCAAACTGCAAGCGTAACATACGGTAAATCAGGCCTTGTAACAAGTATTGAGACAACACTCTTTGGCAACAAAAACTATGAATACGACGCCTTGAACCAACTCAAGAAAGACGGCGAAAAGGAATATCATTTCGATTCTATTGGAAATTTATCCCATGTAGAAACAAATGCATATAGCGAACTAGTGACTAAGTACATCTACGATAATAACGGAAACCCTACAAAAAAGTTAGACGACTCAACTGAATATAGTTACGATGCCCTAAATAGACTTAGAGAGATCAAAGAATCTGGAAATACCTCACTTCAATTTTTCTACGACGCCTATTCAAGGTTAACTGCCAAAATTGAAAATGGAGAGAAGACCTACTACCTCTATGACGATACGAAAGAAATTGGAACCATGAGCGCCGAAAAAGAAATCAAAGAGTTAAAAGTCCTAGGGCTTGGCCTTGATGAAGACATTGGAGCTGCAGTTGCTATCGAACTTGGAAGTAAAATTTATGCCCCTATCCACGATTTTCACGGCAATATTATTGCGCTTCTCTCTTCCACTGGGGAAATTTTTGAAAGCTATAACTTCGATGCATTTGGAAGAGAAAACCCCTCAAAAGCAAGCAAAAACCCATGGCGCTTTTCTTCCAAACGAAATGAAAAAGGACTCATCTACTTCGGAAAGCGCTTTTATGATTTAGAAAACGGTCGCTGGCTCACGCCAGATCCTCTGGGCCATTTTGAAAGCACAAACGTCTACCTCTACACACTCAATTCCCCCTTAAATAGACTAGATCTCTTTGGACTAAACTCCTATCAAAATGAAAAATGGTATTTTGCTCCAAGAGACGCAGCCCCCATGCACGGCAATATTCCCTACAAAGCAGCGCCTCCTGAAATGCTCATCATCAAAGCAGCTTTTCTCCAAGTCCCTAACGCATCTCCTGTTGATATTATTGTGATTAGCGGCGCCATCCACAAAATACGGTATACTCCCGTAGAAACAATCCTTAACAAAGCAAATCTATTAGACCATTTTCATGAAATTGTTCCCAAAGAAAAGGGGGTTATCGGTCTTGTTACCACCCAAAATGGAGTAAACACCTCTTTAGATGACTTTAAAATCAATTGCAAAAGCATTGTCGATAACATCCCTGAACAAACAACACTAATTGCCTGCCATAACAAATCAAATGGAACTTTTCAAGATTTTCTTAGAGCTCATAGCGAAGTAAATAAGAGAACCATGACACTAAATGCAAGCCTTACCGGCCATTTTACAGGTATCATCGCAAACTCCCTGAATAACATCCAATCAAGCACCTACTGGCTTCATGTTCCCCATAGCGAAGCAGGCGTCCTCTTCAACCTCGGATATACGATGCTTACAGAATCCCAAAAAGACCTCCTTAAAAACCAGCTCATCGTCTTTGCAGTCGCGCCCGCAGAACCAATCTCCTGGCAACACTGCTTTGAAGCCGATAACATCTACTCTCATGCCGATAGGCTGACCGGGCCCCTAGGAAAAAAGTTCCTAAATAATCCCAATTATAATATAAGTTACATAAAATGTGAGTCATCCCGAAAAGAATTCAGCGCCTATCTAGCTGATCATGCCTTTACAGGCACCACTTACCGGAATGCAACAACAGATCGAATCAAAGATTTAAGAGCTGACTATGGTTTTTATAACAACAGACGCCGTTAGAAAAATTATTTTTCTTTTTACTCTGATTGGAGGAACCTTGCAATCTGCTGAATCTCCAAAGGAAGTTGAATATGTACAATATGCAAAAGAAATAATGAATCCATTCATAACTGAATGTGAAAAAAATTTTCATCTTGAATGCATAGGAACTGGAGGGCGATTTTCACGTAATGTCGATAAAATCAACATTACATTTATAGCCTACCGAAAAGGCACAATCGAAGAAGCAAGAACACTAGAAGTTACCATAACAGAAAAACTTTTAGCTCAGGTCAATGGCAATGAAAAAATTAGACCTTTCTTATCAGAATACCCATTTCAATCAAATAATGTTGGCATCTCTTTATCTTTTAGAAAAGATGATGACAGCAGACATCTTGATAATAGCGTAGCTCATGTATGTTTAGGAAAAGGAAAACTTTTTTATTCTGCAGAAAATCCAAAAACACATCTTCTTGATACTATTTTAGAAGAGCCCTATGAAGAGGCTAAGAAGATTGTCTCTTTAAACAAATAGCTCTTCGGTAACTCGGTCTGCAATGCGGATGAATTTATCGATGGGTTTACCTAAGATGAGACCATCAATAATCAAATCTTCAGAGTTTAGTCGTTTAATAAGTTTTTGTTTGGTTGATTCATCAGGCACTACTAATCCATCAAAAAAGGAAGGCGCTACTCGCTCTTTGAGCATCACTTCATGACCATTTAGGTTCATGGGATATGATTGTTGCTTTTGGATAAACTCAAGGATCGAGTCTCTATCTTTATAAGACTCAATTCCCCACCACCAGAAGTTATCATTTTCATCATACATCCTATTCCCAATACTATCATGGTGATATTGATACGATCCCATTTCAAGAGCATCGAGCGAAATAAGGAGCCTAACACTACTTTGATAATATAATTTACTAAACTTCATTTCTTCATCGCAATGTTTTTTCGTGAGCAACTGAGCATAAACACTATCTGCTCCGCCACTAAGAAAATCTACTCCAGCGCCGCCAAGTCCATGTTTAGCAAACTCATTAATCTTACGAACTTCTGTGGATAGCATTCCGCCCTTAAGCATGGAAGTCACTCTATCAAGAAGTTCTGCATCTGTATGAGCGCCCATTATTGCAGCAGTAAGTGCCTTTGCCCCTGCCTCTCTTGCTGCATCTGCGAGTCCCTCAATTCTATATCGAACTCTACCATCAAAAATATGTTCTTCACGCATTTTGTCAAAATAATCGTTATAGACCGCATGCATTTCAGGCGCGAGTTCAATCATCTTTGCTTTGAGACAATCTAGTGGGAGATCGAAATATTCTTTTGATCGTTCTAGAGGACCGGCTTCTCTTGGAAAAAAAGTTCTAAATAGATGTCCCAGCTTTAATTTTTCAATATCATCTTTTGTTGAAAGATTCAAAACCGTATCCAAATTCATCAGACAAAGAATTTCGTGTAAATTATACACAGACTGATCTGCATCCATCTGGACAACGACTCTATCGTAGAAATTAGGGATTTGAGTATTATTTCCGATCAATACAGTTCCTAGTCCTTCAATTTTAATTTTGTGAGCAGAACCTATATCCTCATCACTGTACCACCCTCCAAAAGGTTCTGCAAAAAATGAACCTGTTCCAATTGAAATGCCCTTAGCATGGGAGCCGCTAAGTTCTAAAATCTCTGTAAGCTGCTTCCCTCTTAGTGCCTTAATCTGCTGAATTGACTTATCTAAATCCTCTCTAAATGCGTGGTTCACTTTAAAGTCAAATTCAATTACTTCCTTACCATCGATCATTTTTGTTCTAAAAGTGAGATTCTCTCCTTTCACAAGCTCGCCACCAAAACCATGAAAATGGGATCCGCAACTAATCTCGCCCCCATTAAGAATCACTTCTCCCTTTTCAATTCTCTCTTGCAAGGACGATAAGGGGTGATTCATTAAATGACTGGATTCGCGTGCCTTTGCAATCTTTTGGAAAAGAGTTCTGATTCTTGCAATCTCTAGAAGAGCATTTCGGCGTTCAATTTGGACTACGTAACCTTTTGCCTGCTTAATTCGAACAAGCGCCATGGCAATTTTAGCGAATCCTTCAAGTCGATGGCCCGGACCAAGTTTGTATTCCGCTCTTGCCTGAAGTAAACATGTAGCTGCTTGTAAAAGAGAATATATCACCATAGCTTCAAGGCCACCTGTAACCATAAATCCAATATAAGCAACTGAACTTAAGCTTTCTACAAGCTCTTCTATTGCTTTTGCATATTGCTTATTCCAAAGCGCATCTCCTGTTAAATACATGCCATGCAGTAAATCTATACTCGTTGTAAGAAAAAGAGCCGTTGCATAATGATAAATAGTTGCAGCTAATGAAAGAAGCCCGACTGACACTCCGCCAAGCTCACGGCCAAATTGAATCCAGGTCCCATTTTGGTCTACAGAGATCAGTTTTTGTAAATGAGAAATCACTCTCGCGCTACCCATACCAACAGATAATACAAAACCCGCAGGTCTGTAGAGACAAATAAAAGGAAGCGATACAAGAGAGATCCTCTTTGCTGCCTCTTGCATCTCTGGTAGATCAAAATGAAACCGGCGGTGCAGAATATCTGGAGTATAAATAGTGTGCTGTATATAATTTATGTAATTCATATGCGTTAATTATAAATAATTAAAAGGAAAAATAAAAGTGAAAACAATTACTACTACATTATTATTATTTTTATTTAACTTTTTACCACTCCCAAAGAACTATAATTATGTACCCAGCAAAGAGATTTTAGAAAAAACCCTTAATACGTTAAATGAAGATGAAACATGGATCCTACTTCCTCTTGCCGAATCTGTAGAAAATAAAATTTTAATGGATATGGGGAAAGCAGCACCCCTAAATTTCGAGCAGTACATCGAATTAATAGAGAACCATGGCTTTACAATAAAGCATAGTGAAGTACAAAGAGAGCTTATACACGATCTCCCAACGGATTTTCACGAGAAACTTAAATTGACTGAAGAGGAAGCTGAGGAGTTCAAGATTCGTTTTCGGACGTCAAATCATCTCGCAAAAAGACTTTTAATAAAGACCTGTCGAAACACGTCCCATCATTGATAAATTTGACAGCTATCATCCCAATTTTATAAAATATTTTTTTGGAAACCTCACTCCCATTTGCATGCACAAACAGTACAATCGACCACTTTTTTTGTGATATAATCCTATTAATTAATCTAATTGCCCCCTTATACCCCCTCCCCATCTTATAAAAATTGATGTCAAATATCTCATTCACTTTTCTTATTAAATCACGCTGAGCTCGATCGATTAATTCTAGGCACTCAGAATGAACAAACATAAGATCGTCCTCCCGCCGAATGGAATCACTTTGACAGTACTCACACCTTTCATTACCATCCTCATCACCTCCAAGAAAAGCTACATCATACCTAATTGTGCAAACAGCCTGAGTAAAATTCATCATAAAAATCCCATTGTTAAATTTTTTCCTACTAAAATAAATCTTTTTCTAATAATATACCACATTCTTTAAGAAATGATAAGGATCCTGTATGAAAAAACCTATTTCTCTCTTAGCCTTTTTATTCATTTGCAATCTATCTGCCATGGATAGCGAAATAACCTTAGATAACGATCATGTAAGGACCTCAAAAGTCAAATTAGAAGCTCATGAAGAGATTGATCATCAACATAATGAGTACCCTCAACTCATCCTCTCATTTAAAGGTGGCATCCTTACACGTATCGAAACGAACGGCACAAAAACAGAAATTAAACTCCCAAAGAACATACCCGTCTACCAAGACCAAGATCCTGCAGGAGAGTACCATAAGTTCATTAACAACACCTGCAAACCCCTGGAAATTATTGTCATAGAACTAAAAACGAAACCGTCAGCAAGCTAATTTTCTTCTAAAATCACTATAACTGCAATAAGGGTAAATATATACATGAACTCTGATGTTGCGTTTTAATCAATAAAAAATAGGATCCATCTTAACTTATAGCGGAGTTTTGCATGGATTCACCAGATAGAATTTTAATAAGTATTCTAAATAAGTGGGATGACACAGCATCCCCAACCATCTCATCACCAACTGGTAAAGAAGAAATTGTTTCCCGCGTAGCACTTGTTGCCCTTCGAGGCTCAACTGAAGTTTCCCTTAGGAAAGTCTTAAATGAGATTCGAAGAAACCCCAAAACTGATGCTTCCTTAATATCAAAAATAAATAAATTTGTAACCATTTTAGATAAAGCACATGAGCTTGATCGAACCGAGATAGCACACATGTTAGATTTAGATCATTTACATGCGCCCAAACCAAAAATGGAAGAAGCTAAAATGAGAATCATAGACGCTTACTTATCAGGCAGCAAAGAACTTGACTTAAGCGATTTACACATAAAGTCAATTCCTGATCGAGCAGCCATACATCTTCATAAAACTAAAATCACCTTATATATGCCACGAGCAACAGAACCCCCACCAGAAGCTGATGCTTCTTCAACTGATACAGAATCTTTAGCAGCCAGTGGCGAGTTCACACTGATAGAAAGCAGACCCTCCTCACCGATAGTAAATTTTGCTGATGCCCGCAAACAATATGCCAAAATCTACGAAAAAACAGTTGATCAACTATTTAGAATTAATAGCACCGTTTTCCATAGCAAATCACCTACTGAAGAAGATCAAGGAAATTACTTTGCTGAAGTAAAAAAAATCCTAGATGAATGCGCTGGAAAAAAAGCAAATTTAGACGAAACTTACCACTCTATAAATGATAGGATTAAACACGATCCTTACTTAGAATCCTGGATTCAAACTATTGAACAATTACTCCATTCATTTATATTAAAAATAGAAAATCCATAATGTTTGGAGTCAGGCATGCCTGACACCAAACATGAATTGATTATAGTAGAGCTAAAAGACAGACCCTCTAAGTCTTGAGATTTTAGAGATTATCTAATCTTATGTTGCGTTTAAATAAATTAAAAATAAGATCCATCTTAACTTATATCGGAGTTTTGTATGGAGCCATCCAAAGCAATTTTACTAGACATCTTAGGCAGATGGGAGAATGCCCTACCACCAACTACTTCATCATCAACTGGTAAAGAAGAAGTTGTTTCCCGCATAGCACTCGATTCCATTCGAGGTTCCAATGAGGCTACCCTTCGCAAAGACCTTAATGCGATTCGAAGAGGACGCAAAGAAAATGATCCCCTAATCGCTAAAATAAATAGATTTGAAAAAATTTTAGATAAAGCACATGAACTTAATCGAAACCAAATAGCAGACATGTTAGATTTAGATAATTTACATGTCCCTAAATCAAAAATAGATGCAGCTAAATCACGAATCGTAGATTGTTATCTATCTGACAGCAAATCATTAGATTTAAGCGAGTTAAAAATAGCATCACTTCCTCCACGTGCAGCACTATTCCTCACTAGGGTTAACATCACCTTATATATACCTACAGAAACAGAACCATCGCTAGAACCTGATTCTTCCTCAACAGATTTAGGATCTTTACCTGCTAGTGGTGATTCTACACCATTGATAAGCAGCCCGCCCCTCCATTCATTAAGTTATACTGAAGCGCGTGATCTATATGCAAAACTTCTGGTTAGAGCACTTGATAAACTCGGAGAAATTCATACGAATATTAGTCGGAGCAGCCTAGAAGAGATAAGAGAAAAAAAAGAAGAGTACCTTTCTGCAATGAGGAAAATCTTAGAAGAATGTTCCCAAGAAGGCGATAAATTGGAAGAGACTTACGATACCCTATCAGAACGTCTTAAGAATGATCCCCTCTTAACTTCTAAGATCATATATATTTATTTGGCAATTGATGTGCTAAAAAATCTAGTATCGCATAAGTAATCTTATATACTGAGAAGGGTTAAAAAATTGGGAATTTTAGGGGTCAGAAATGCCCAAATTTAAATTAGGCGAAGCCGCTACCTCAGGAAAAGTGCTATTTGCACTAGAAGGGGCCCGCGGTTAAAAAACTTTCAATTGAAAGTTTTTAGTGGGAGGCGAGGTAAATTTAAAGATGGGTATTTATAACGAAAAAAAAACAATTTTTGAATCACGAGCAGTATACCGCTTTATGTGTGCTATCAGGCATATACTGAATCTCAATATTAGAAATTTTAATAGATCAATGAAATTTCGAAAAAAATTCATTCATTATTATTAACATTAAATATTTTCATTAAATTTGCAAAGTCAAATCCTCCCAGTCCACTTGGACCATAAGCAAGATGAGGTATATAGGGAAACCCTGTATCGCTACCAAAACTATTGCTTCCAACAACCTCACTCATTTCATTTAAATTTTGATAAAGAGACTGGTTAATATATCCTAAAAAAGGGAGGCCCTTTTTTCTTCTTAGATAATTGATCATCGAAATCATTCCTGCAACAACTGGAGCGGCCATTGAAGAGCCTGCTCCCATAGAAGCTTGCCCCTCTATATAGATGCTATTAAAATTACATCCAACCCCAACTAGATCAGGGTAAGCTC
>CAZKFL010000001.1:0-35944 GCA_964552055.1 uncultured bacterium | reverse complement strand
CTTCCTTCTAAATTAAATAGCATATTTTTGGCATTTATCGTTTCAATAAACGAATTGACTTCTGGTTGGCTTAAATATTTCTCCACAACAGAGTCTGCAAAATTCATATAATTTTGTCGCATAAAAATATTTGAATACCCTGATGCGGACGCGTAGCAAGCTCCACTAGAATTGATATTGCAAAGAATTTGCTGAGAACCCGGACTACTTGACGTAAGATAAGAATAACCTATAGAGGTAACTGAGGGAAGTGATGCAAAATCATTATTTCCATATGTTCCTGTTGTTCCAATTGTTGGACCGCTATCTCCTGAAGAAACAAGAAAAGTAATCCCTAATAAGCCAATTTTCATAATTTCTCTATTCAGTCGAATTAACATAATCGGATCAAGATAATTCATATGCCAATCATATGAAAAAGAAATAACTTGAGGTAAATCTAAATCATAAATAGTTTTTGTTGGCATAGCCTTTGCAACTGAGAATATTTGATCAAAAAATGAATTACTAGAATTAACTGCGCTTTGGTGTCGTTTAGAAAAATTTGTGGTAGAGACAGAATCTGATAAGTTCCCAGCATCAGAAAAAAAATCAAGAGAAGCATCCGCAATTTGAATAGTTGTAATATTTTGGCCCATAAGTAAAAGCATGGCTACATCTAAGTTTGGTTCAGCTACAGCATTTGCTTGCCACTGTGCGTATGTTGCTGCAGATTCTGATAATTCTAAAGGTCCTTGTCCAGCTAAAAATTCCTGTATTTGACTAGATGAATAACCAAGAGCATTTTGTATAAAAAGTGCTGTATCTTGAAGCCCAAATCCAGGATTTGAAGCCCCTCCTAAATTTAAAGGAGTATAAAAAGCTTGTTTAATTCCTAATGATTGAGTTTCAGATAGAGTCGGAAAAACAAACCCATTGTAATAGTAATTTACTAATGATGTGGCTGTAAGTGAAATAGGATTTACTGTATCCAAATCCGCTCCATCAGGGACTGCATTAAAATAAGGAAAAAAATATATAGGAGTCACATATTCAACGTATTTTTGAAATGTACTTGAAACAAAAAGTGACTTTTGGGGTTTGCAGGCTCGTATAATTTCATCTGAAGGAGTATATACGTTAGGATTCTTAATCAAGTGGTAATAACATAATGATGTTTGAAAATAATTTTGGACATCACCAACTGTAGCAGTCACTTCAAGAATATCTCCTGAAAGCAAGGTGGTTATGCCTGCGTTTGGAATTTTTGCAAGAATATCGTTTTCCACTAATGTTACAATTGATGAGCTTATAGAATATTCAGCTATTTGAGCATATGTATAGTAATTTCCATAGTCAGAACTTATTGGATTAGAAATGTTTAAAAAGTCAGATAGCAACTTCGTTTCAGGATTTATTAAATACACCCAAAATGTATAAGGCGTTGAAACATCCATAACTCTTGTTTCATCTTGTTTCCATTGAGATATATAATTGTTCGGAATATTAGGTAAAAAAGGTATGCTCATAATATTTTCTCACTTGTATTTATTCATCATTATATAATTTCATTCTAATTTATTTTAAACAATTGAAATGCAATAGCATCAAAACTATTGACTACGAAATAATATAAGAGCCTAAGCTTACGCTTGAGCTCTTATTTCGGAAGGTGATTCGAACCAGGTATACAGTCTGTTTTGAATCAATGAGTTCCCTACAAAGAGTGTAAGGTCTGATGAGCAGATATCGTAAAATCTCAAACTACATAACTGCATGCCTGACACCGAGCACTTACTTATCAGGTCATTAATTCGCGATCGGCATCGTTAACGATCTAAAGCGGCCTTACTACGTAGAGAACTCTAATGAGCAAAACTCAGGGTTTGCACTGATTATAGTCCTTTAAATTCGCTTTGATAGGTCTATCTGTCAGATACAGCTTTTTCTTTACAGATATCTGCATCGGATCTGTAAAAACAGAGTCCTCCTTCGATACCGCTTACGCTTCTGCAAATAAAAAGTGCCTCCTCCGCTATACCTATCAAATCAAAATTAAAGAACTATAATTTTCCGTTTTGGATGATTGCCAAGAAAATGATACGAGAACAAGAAGAGTTCTATTAAACTTCATTAAACAATAAAAGCTTATTCTGAGAAGCAAAAAACCCCGATCATAGATCGGGGTTTGCATTTCGGAAGAGGTAGGATTTGAACCCACGATCCCCGCAAAGGGATTCCTGTTTTCAAGACAGGTGCAATCGGCCGCTCTGCCACTCTTCCATCTTTTGATGATGGGCAATATTGTATATGATTTTGTATTTTATTATCAAGGGAATTGCTCAAGAAATCTTAGGTCGTTTTGGAGAAAAAGTCTGATGTCGGAGACGCCGCGGAGCATGAGGAAAAGTCTTTCAACGCCGCCGCCCCAGGCAAACCCTGAGTATTTAGCAGGATCGATGCCGCCGGCTTTGAGGACTTCGGGGTGGATCATGCCGGCACCGCAAACCTCGAGCCATCCAGAATGTTTACAGACTCTGCAGCCTTTGCCTTTACAGATGGTGCAGCGGACGTCAACTTCCATGCCGGGTTCTACGAAGGGGAAGTAACTTGCTCGAACACGGATTTCGACTTTCTCTTTGAAGAGCTTGCTATAAAATTCTTCGAGCGTAGAGAGTAAGTCACCAAAAGTTACGCCCTCATTGATGTACATGACGTCAACTTGGTGAAAAAGGACATGAGATCTTGTTGAGATCTCTTCATTACGATAGCACTTTCCCGGACAGGCCATACGAATAGGAAGGTCGTATGCTTCCATAACGCGTTGCTGAAAGCTTGTGGTGTGGGATCTAAGAACTGTTTTTTCATCCAGGTAATAGGTGTCTTGCATATCACGTGCAGGGTGATCTTCCGGATAGTTCAGAGCGCCGTAGTTGTAATAGTCGGATTCGATTTCAGGTGATTGATAGATAGAAAATCCCATTGAAATGAGAATTTCAAGCATTTCGTCTATTGCCTGTGAAATGGGGTGAGCTCTTCCTAGAAAAGATTTTCGACCAGGAAGAGAAATATCAATTTTTTCTTCTTCAATCTGACTAAGAATTTCTTTTTCGCTAACTTTTTGGAAGGCTTTCTCTAGATCGGCGTCAATTTCAACTTTTAAATCGTTAATCCATCTACCGTTTTCGGGTCTTTCTTCAGGGGAACAATCTTTTAAAAGCTGCATGAGCGCAGTAACAGGCCCTTTCTTTCCCAGATAATGTATACGAAGAGCTTCAATAACTTTCGTAGACAAAGCTTGTTTGAGTTCTTTGTGGAACTCTTTTTTTAAGCTGTCAATCTGCTCTTTCAAGGACCCTTTCACAAATTTCCTTATTACGCTTTGCTATTTAAGCAAGAGCTTTTTTAGCTTGCTCAACTACCATTTCAAACGCTTTAGTATCTTCCACAGCTAGCTGTGCAAGAACTTTACGGTTAATGTCGATTTTCGCCTTAGCTAAACCTGCGATCAACTTGCTATAAGAAATGCCATGGCATCTCGCAGCTGCATTAATTCGCTGAATCCAGATTCCTCTAAACTCGCTCTTCTTCTTTTTGCGTCCACGGTAAGCGTGATCCCAAGCTCTTACAAGAGCATCTTTTGCATTAGAAAAGTGGTTCTTGCGATCTCCCCAGAATCCTTTTGCTTCTTTAAGAAGCCTGTTTACCCGTCTCTTTCTCGCTGGCGCGTTTGTTACTCTAACCATTTGCCTCTCCTATAATCCTATGATTAATCGCATAAATTTTTTCTCAAAACTCTTCGCTACGAGTGTCGGATGTTCTAGATCTCTTTTGCGACGAGACCCTTTCTTTGTCATAATATGACGTCTACCTTGCTTTCTTCTAAGCAATTTTCCCGTCCCTGTAATCTTCAATCTCTTCTTCGCTGCCTTACGGCTCTTCGCTTTCACCTTGGTGGACACTCTTTTTCTCCTTGATTTTCTTTTCTTTTGTAGAAGGTACTAACATCATTGTCAAACTCTTACCAAACATCTTTGGTGAAGATTCTGCCTGAGCCACATCCTCTAAAGCTTTTATAATTGCTGCTAAAACTTGCCTTCCGTTATCTGCAAATACGATCTCTCTTCCACGGAACATACAAGTAAACTTAACTTTACAACCTTTCTCAATAAACTCTCTCGCATGCTTTATTTTCACTTCCAAGTCATGAGTATCAATATTTGGCTTTAACTTAACTTCTTTTATCTTAGTTTGATGAGAAGCCTTCTTATTAATTTTCTCACGTTTAGTCTGCTGATAACGAAGCTTGCCGTAATCAATAATCTTACAAACAGGTGGCGCTGCTGTCGGTGCAATTTCTACTAAATCCAATCCACTTTCTTGCGCTTTTGCTAAGGCATCTTGCAGTGTAAAAACACCTAACTGCTCTCCATCTTCCGTAATTACGCGCACTCGCAGTGCCCGAATCTCTCTATTAACTTTCAAACGATTCTTTTAACTCCATTTAACGGGTGAATTCCTTCTAGCATACTAGAAAATCTCTTTTTTCCACAAGCATTGCAGCTAATCGATCAACAGAAATTTTCAAACCGCCATCTTCTTGCCAGATCATATCCCAAAATATGCCGTAAAAATCCTGACAAACAATTTCGCTCTCTTGAAATTCAAAATTTAAGGAAATTATTTTATCAAACTCTTCAAACAATTGCAAGGAAGAACTGGGAACAAAGTAAATCTTTTGAAGAGATTGATCTTTAAGACCACATTCAAAATTTGATTCCACCTCTTCTTCTAAAGTAGTAAAAATTTTTATTAACCCTTTACTGTGGTACCAATCTATATTTCCTGAAAACTCAACTTCCTGATAACCAGCTGCATTCAAAAAATCTTCAATTTTTAATTCAATTCTTTTTCGAAAATCAACCCCTTTGGGAAGCCAATAAACTTCGTTTTCAGCAAATTGAAAAAGTCCTTCTACCCCACCAATGATTCGATGATCATCTTTTTCAGCCGACTTCAAAGCCTTTCGAAACTGCTTCAAATCATCTTTTGACTTAAAAGCTGCTCCATAAACACTTCCCTCTCGAAGTTCAAGAAAGATTGCTCCAATTTGCTTTAAGTCAGGATCAATTTCTTCATCCAAAACACCAATATAGCCGCCAATTTTTATCACATTGCGCGCAG
Organism: uncultured bacterium; assembly: GCA_964552055.1. Taxonomy (GTDB): domain Bacteria; phylum Chlamydiota; class Chlamydiia; order Chlamydiales; family 2-12-FULL-49-11; genus VGMD01. The sequence continues at coordinate 30,781 of CAZKFL010000001.1, read as the reverse complement.
GCTCACTTCTGTCCATATCTCTTGCAAGGCGGAGCTGCTTCATCTCTTTCAAACATTCTATTACATTTTTGGTGCTCATTTCATAGACAGCAGAGCTCACATTGTCACGAATTTTTTCACGCATTCTCTCTTCAATCACTTTCAAAAAATCGTTAGTTAACGGGAAAGGGAGCGTATAATCGACATAAAACCCAAGATGACCTACTCGAATATCAGCAAGAGCCACTTCAGGACAGACTTCTAAAAAGGAAGCGGCAAATAATTCTGCCGCCAGTTTCCAACATGTTTCCATTGGGATATAGCTGACTCGAACAGCTGACCTTCACGATGTCAACGTGACGCTCTAACCAACTGAGCTAATACCCCTTTTATTCTTCTAAAAAAAGGGAACTATAGAGTACACTTAAGTCCTATTTTGGTTCAACATATATGTATCACACTCATCTATCGCATCTCATCTGGAAAGATTTTTTGAGACCCGGAATGACCGTTATCGATGCAACAGCAGGCGGCGGCCATGACACCCTCTTTCTTGCTAAATGTGTCCTTACCCCGAATTCTGGAAAGGTCCATGCCTTCGATATTGAGCCCGAAGCCATAAAAAAAACAAGAGAGAACCTTCAAACAAACTTAGATTTGAAGCTGATTGCTCGCATCACTCTTCACGAAACATCCCATGAAAATTTCCCGATAGACATCTCTCCCCATCTCATCGTCTACAATCTAGGCTATCTCCCCGGAGGCGATCAAACCAAAACAACTCTCGCAACTACCACTCTTACAAGCTGCCAAAACGCCCTTAAGATCCTTGCCCCAAAAGGCCTGCTTTCTATCACTGTCTACCCCGGACATTCTGAAGGAAATAAAGAAAAATCAACCCTTTTCGATTGGCTTTCCACCCTTACCTCCTACCCCATTTTTCATCACACCCCCCTTAACAGACCGAACCAACCTAGCCTCATCACTATAAGAAAACACTAATCCGTAATTAGGAAGTGATTGACGGGAATTGAAAGGAACATTCTTATTATGGATATGGTTCAGAGATTTACAAGTTGGGTTGCTAGTTTGTGGTCAAAGCCCCCTGTGGTTAACACATCAACGACTCCTGATGGTTTAACAAGCAGAATTATAGATGTTTGCGAAAAAATTTTATCCGGAAAAGTATCTGATTTTACAAGTCATAAGGCCGAACTCGAAACAACTTGGAGAGGGCTTAATGGCAGAGTTACGCCTGTTGTAAGAGCCAGGGTAAAAGAAGCCGCAGCAATTGCTAAGGCTGAGCCTAAAATTTTAAAAGAGATTGAACTAACCGATCTTTGTGATCAATTAATTCTTGAGACATATAGAAAATCGCCTTCCCTCTCGTTTAAAGAATTAGAAACCATAGGAGAAAGGCTTAAAGAGTATTTAGATGACTCTACAATTGAAATTGGAAGTGATCGATCCAAGGAAATTGAACGGGCAGCGGGATTTTTAAGAGATGTGCGCGCCAAACACTACTCTAGCGAGAAAGAACCTAGCGACTGGCTCGATGTGCATCGCTACAACTACACCCGAATCAGCAAAAGCGACGGCCCCTATGTTTTAATAGCGAGCACACGATTAACAGATACTCAGAAACAGTCTCACGCTAATGAGCAGCTCCGGTTATGGAATGCTGTTAGCAAAAATCCCGAGATTGATGTTGCCCGAAAAATGCTCGAAATAGCTCAAAAAGTCCCGGTCGCAGACCGCTCTACTGAATTAGCTCATATGATTACCGAGATTACAGCAAGACTTGCCCCATGCGGCGCAGCCCCCACTCCAACTCAATACCCAGGTAATATATTAGATCAGAGCACGCCTAGAGCTCTTAGTGGCATACCTTCAAGACTAAACGCTTTAAAGGGGCTAATAAAAGATACTACATATTTAACAAAAGAAGGAAACGAAAGTCTTGATAAGAGTAGCAGAAGTATACTGGAAGAAATTTTCATGCTTCCAAAAGAAATACAAGCAGAACATTTGTCTGCCTACTCAGAATTACTACCCTTTCTCTATGAGTTTGCATTAAAAAGTGTTATTAAAGACACTGCCGCTCTCTTCCAAAATGTAAAGGACGAAGGAAGGGTGATAGATGCTTTTGCAAAAGAATATGAAACGTATGCTTCTTATGTGCAGTTTGCAGAAAGTCATTTTTTAGCCCCAACTGATCCTCAAAAAAAGGCTGTTAAAGTGATAAAAAATCATTTGAGTGAAATCTATAGAATAAATGAGCAGGCACGAATAGCTATATTAGCAACAGCACCAAGTGGTGGTGATCTAGTCATTAAAAGAAAGATAGAAGAAGTTTTGCAAAAACCCTATAAAACACCAGTTACAGGAAAAACTTACGAAGAATTATGTAGAGGGCTCCCCCGAGAAATGCGCACCAAAATCATAAAGAAATTTAATGGCCAATATCAGGATTTAACTTATGTTAGCGGCGCCAGATTTAATGCTACATGGGAAGACGGCTGTACAGCTGCAATTAAAAGCATCGAAGTTGATCAAGAGGGCGTAACTGCCCCCTTATTAATAAAAGCTGAAACTCTTATTGCTGAACACATAACTAATATAGAAACACTTACTTCAAATCCAAATAATATAAATCTATCTTCGCTCCGAGCAACTAGAGCCGAACTGCGCGCATTAAAAGCGCATGTTTCTGCACTGGGAGGAGATATTGAACCAATCGATACTCTTATAACAAGACTCAGTCACGCGGAAACATATTTCATTGCAAGATATGAACCTACAGAAACATCCATATCCAGTCAGTCGCAATTTACGCTGGTAGGTCAAGATCGCAATGGCGCTCGCGAACAAGGGAATGCATGCCATGCCTGCCCTTTCATAGCGGGTTACAACATTTTAAATACATTAAATGGCTCGAAAACGGGAAACGGTGAAGAGCTTTATCTTGGACTTGCCAGACAAAATGCCATGATGGACACCTTAGTTCATAACCCGCGTGAGACAATACCACCCTTAACAGCTCCTGATCAAGCGCTTCCAGCCTTTCACGGAGAGTTGATGAAACTCACTATTAAACGCGCTGATCATACACATGCAACTGACCTTATTTTAGAGGAAGGAAAGGAGCCGGAGCAGTACAAAGCTCTTCTTAAAGCGCTAGATGCAGCAGCCACTCAATATGGAAAAGTGGGAGCGTTTATTAGAAAAGGAGTAACATATTACGCAGTGACCATTGAAAATCAGGCGAGTGGCACCCAAAAGATCTCCATCATGGATTCACATGGCTTCCCCCCAGTAAGTGAAACAGGGGTTCCTCCTGAATTTGTGAATAGAGCCTTTGACTGCACTTTTGATACCTTAGACAGAGCTGCAGATTTTCTTGCAATCCGGACTCCTTATAAAACACCTTCAGACCAAACCAGAAACACAGAAGTAAATCAGTGCGAATTCTACCCTGTGATTCTTGACGGCCAAGCGGTAATTGCAAGCGCCGCGCCCCCATCGAAATACACGTTTGAAGAAACCCCATCTCCAACCGGCACACCGCGAATGGATAGTGCCGCTGATACAGTTAATATGGATGCTGATATTCTGTCTCGATACCGAGAAATAGAGTCCACAAACTTACAGGTAGCCTCATCAAAGGACCTCCTAAGATTCTATATTGAACTACTAGAAAGCCCTCGAACTACCCGAGTAACAACAAGCACTCCCCGTCAAAATATCTTAGCAGAATTTGCTAGAAGAGGCATATATTATACAGATGCTACGCCAAAAAGTAAACTGGTAGAAGATCTTGCATTTTATGACTCCCCAGAATTACTAAGGGAAGCTGCAATCGTTTTTGATAGCTCTACACCAACATATAGCAGAAAGACAGAAAACAGAATTGAAGCATTAAAAAAATTAATTGAATTAACCACAGTTTGTGAAGATTTACCTGATGCAGAACGTAACCCAATCATTGCTAAATATAAAACAGCACTACGCGACATTAGACTAGATACGCCAGGAGATACTTCAATGGCAGCGCTTCGCAAAAAAGCGCAAGAAGCGCTTGCAAATCAACTAGCTTCCCCGCCTCCTGGATCAGTTCCGCCCCCTTAAGTTTTTTAACTAGCCAATAATACGTGTCAGTGATAAATAAAGAAGTTGTATGAAGATGAATTTTCCTATTCCCTCTACTTCTAATAAAGATATTGAGGCGTTTGTATCCGATCACAGACCTTCAAGGGAAGATGCTGAAAAGATCCAGCTTGCAAGAGGGTGCATTGTATCTGACATGAGCGAGCCTTCGAGAGATTGTCTGGAAGTAGCTGAGCATTTGTATGAACTTGCAAGACTGCTCTATCAAGAAAAATTCGAAGAATTTCATAAGATGCTTGTTACAGAATTTTCACTTCTTGATCAAAAAAATATTGAAACGCATGTTGCCATTTGTGAGGGCAATCTGAACTTTATATCTTCTCTAACGATTCGAATAAAAGCTGTGCAAGGCATTTTAGGCTATAGCCATATCCTCGCTAATTACTATTTAGGACCAACTCCCTATCCCTCGATGATTGAGGTTCACAACATTTTTCAAGAACTTGACCTGATTGAGCAAATTGAAGGCCCAGCCTAATTTATTTTATTTTTACTGAGGATTGAAGCCATCTTTCCGATCAGCCAATTCCAACCATATCTAAAGCTTTCAATTTCAGCTGCAGTCACTTCAATAGAGCGGTCGATATCTTCATTTAAAATCCCCCTCACTTCTAGCGCAACTTCTTTTGAGTATATCACTAACATCGATTCATCATCACACGAGGCGCTTTTGCTTGAAATATTCATACTTCCTACCACAGTGATTTCATCATCAATAATGGTGACCTTTTTGTGGTATATGTGACCAGATTCGCTATATTCATAAAACTTTGTAATGGTTTGTAAAAATAGAGGGTAATTATTTCGATTAGCCATCCCTATAAACCGTTTACCCATAGAAGTGTCTTTATATCTATTTCCATTAGTAATAACTGTAATCTGAACGTTTCGCTTCGAAGCTTTTTGTAGCCCCGCAATTAATCCCTTCTCGTCAAATACCATATTTGCGACAAAAATAGTGTGTAAAGAGCATTCAAAAAGATCGTGCATCATTTTTACACATTTATTGGATTCTTTCATTTCAGGATTGCCCGAAATAAATATCATCTCCACATTTGAAATCAATCTCGGGTTATTTATATCAAATTCGGGAATTGAGCACTTCTTGCTTGCTATTTTTGGAGGGATATATTCAGATCGATTCCACTTAGCCCACAATTGATAAAATTCAATACGGAGATTCCTAGCTAAAGGCCCCGATGCAAGCACGTCCATATCACGCATTCCAGAGCCTATAAATCTGTCTATCAAGATGGGGCTTGTAATTTTACGAATTTCTTCTATTTCTCGAAACGATTCATCCGTAACATTGCTTCCGCCACACATATAATATTTTTCATCTACTACTAATATTTTTTCATGATTTTCGCATATTTTAAACCTCGGAAAAAACTCTACCCTTCTTTTCGTCTCTCGGTAGTGAAATCGCTGAGAAAACTTTTCCTTCAATCGTTGAATATTCTTTCGATTTTTCAAAGTGATCATATCAGATACGGAAAGAATATAGACATCAAGTTCGGGAAGATTATGAAGCCTCTCTTCTATTAAGAGGATAAATTCATCGAAAACCTCTCCTCCACAATAACTTCCTGAAAGCTCAATAGAATGAAGAGCGCTTTGAATAAGTTTCTTTTTCCAATAAAGGCTCTCTTGACTATCTTTTGTAATCAGAATATTATTTTGAAAAACTTCATCAATTGCAAAAACATTGACAAGCGGAAGGTAACATAAAAAGAACAGACATCCTATTCTAAAAATATGCATCATTTAGGACTCACTCTCCTTGTTATTCTAATCATTTTTTTTGCAGGCTCTATTTCTTTGTAAGGAGTGAAAGCAAGCTCACATTCTCCAAATAACGCCTTTAATTTTAATCTCACAGTCGCTTGGATTTCAGACTCATCCAATGAGGCAGTTTTTATCGATATCTCTATATTCCTCTCTCCTGTTTGAATGACTCGGTACTCTTCAATACGGGGGTCTGCGCTGATAATAGCTCTTCTAATAAAGTCGGGAAATACTTGTTTACCATTTGGTAATATAAAAATATCATCCGATCTCCCTTGGATTGCTTTAATGGCTGTAAAATGCGATCCACATGGACACTTAGTTTCTAACTCTTCCAAAATATCATTAAGCCGGTACCGAATAATCGGTTGTGAAAGTCTGCTGAAATCGGTAATAATCGGATAAAAAGCATTACTCCCAGGAATTGTTTCCTTCTGAATAACAAGAAGATCTTCATTAAGATGAATTGTCCCATGCGCGCAAGTTACCCCTAAAAAACCTTCAGTTGCCTGATATATTTGATGAACCTTTTGGTTAAAAGCTTTTGTTATAAATGCTTCATCTATTGGATCTAATACTTCAGCGACACTAATAATTTTTTCTGGTTTTATGCTTGAAAAGCGGGCAAGTTTTAAAAGCATTGATGGCGGCGCAACAATGATTGTTGGCTGTTGCTTTTCTAATTTTTTTAAATGCTCGTCCATAGAGTCTTGCAAATGATAAAGTTGAAGGTTTAGCGTTGCGTATAAGGGGCTTGAGACCCGAAAAAAGAAGGCAATTTTATGACGAAATACAAAACCTTTTGGTAACGCCTTTGCAAGCATGCAACCAGCCCAACCAAATCTTTCATAGGGACTTACTAAGAAAAGACCTCGACCTCCTGAAGTTCCAGTCGATAGCCCAATTGTGATATTACCAATAAGAGATGGAGTATCCGGATTTTCCTCCGCACCAATTGCTATCTTAAACGCCGCTTCTTTTCCTATTTGACAAGTATTAAGCAGATCAAAATTCTCCATCATCTCCTTTTTTTCAATCATTGGAAATTCCCGCCAATTCTCTATCTCCAAATCTTTATAAAGAGATCTATAAAAAGGAGAATGTTTCATCACCCACTTTAAATGGCGAAGCACTTTTTGATTCTGCCAATTCTCTAACTCCTCGCGTGAATTAAAAGCTCTATATTTTGTAACCAAATAATTTTTTAATAATGTGATTAGCAAGGTATATCTCCTTTAACATACTTCTCCCACATCTCGAAACAATGAGAAGGAATAATTTCAATTTCGGGATGGTTTTTTTTTAATAAATGAATTTGTTGTAATGTATCCAAAAAGGCTGGGTAGTTATCAATAGCAGCTCTTGCCAAAAAATGGGGATATTCTAAATTTTGAATATTTGAAGTTTGAAAGCAGGCGTCAGCGCATAAAAAGACAACCTGAGTAGAAGTTTTCAGAAAAATCCCGATCTGCCCTCTTGCATGACCTGGAAGAAAAACAGCAATAATTGATCCATCTCTAAAAATATCAAACCCTTTTGTAAATGGATAAAAGGGGATGTCTATCTCGTTACATTGAATATCTTGCATTCTTGAATCAAAATCAATTGGCAAAAGTTTGTTAAAAAAAATCTCTTTTAATTGTCTAAAATAAGAAAGCTTTTTACTTTCTTCATATGCTTTCTTTGAGCAATAAATTTTTGCCTGTGGAAAATCTTTTACACCACCTATATGATCGGGATGGAAATGAGAGAGGATTACATGCTTAACTTCTTCTGGCTTTTGAAAACAATGCCCAAACTTGACTGGAGTGATCAAAGAATACATAAAATATGGAAAGCGCTTGCAGAGCTTTTTGACATGAGCCGAGTAGCCTGTATCAAATAAAATGGAACCAAATATCGGATGCTCAATCAAGCCGACCATCGCATAAAATCGCTTCACTTTCATCTGCCCGTCCCTAGCAACCATTTTTTCAAAATTAAGACAGTATCCTGTATCAAGCAGCTTAAGCTTTACCTCTTTTTGCATGGCACTCTCCAAAAATTTGCAAATGCATCAAACCCATCTTCAATACTAACTCTTGGTTTATATCCAAGCTCAAGCTTTGCTTTGGTAATATCAAATGTCATACTAGTAGAAACAAGACCCACACTATAACAAGTAAGGGGTGGCTCTTTTTTTATCTGCAACATTCGATAAATGCTTTCCACAATCTTTGCCGCCGCATAAGCTTTTACAAAAGAGACATTTCGCGTCTTCAACGGTATTGCTACTTTTTCACAAAGAAGTGTTAATAGTTCTAAGAAAGTTTTCGGCTCGTCATTTGTAATATTATAGATTTGACCATCAATATTTTCCCTTTCTAGGGCCAAAATAATAGCGTCTGCAACATTATCAACATAAGTCACATCCATTACTGCCTCACCATTATTAATTAAAGGAAGTTGCCCCTTTTCCATAGCCGATAGTATTCTAGGAAAAATGGTTGTATCGCCTGGTCCAAAAATTCCACGTGGCCTTAACACAACAGTCGATAGTCCAGAAGAAAATGCATCTTGAATCAAATCCTCTCCAAGTCGTTTGCTCCTCGCATACTCATTAACAAGTTTTTTGGGTAAAGGAGATAGTTCTGTGAGATTCAATTGATTTTGGTAGTCAAAATACAAACTCGGCGTCGAGATGTGCACAAGCCTTTTAATACCATTTAGTTGACAGGCGTCAATCACATTCTGCACTCCCATCACATTTGCTTCATAAAAATCAGATTTACTCCCCCAAATAGAAGATAAGCCCGCCGAATTAATTGCAAGATCGGCCCCATGAAACGCCTTAATCATCTGATCACGGTGACTTAAGTCGATACTTATAAACGGAATACCTGCCTGCTCAAATTGCTTTCCGATAAAACTATTACGCCCGAGCGCTATAGGCAAATAACCTAAACTTTTTAAGGCAAAAACAACCTTTTTCCCTAAGAATCCGGTTGCACCTGTTACAACCACTTTTTGTTTAGTATTCAAAAACGAGCCCTCCTACACTAATACCGGCTGACGTTCCAAGGAGTAAAACTTTTTTACCTCTAGTAAGCTTTCCGCTTTTAATAGCAATATGTAGGGCCATTGGAATAGAGGCAGCAATCATATTTCCATAATTTTCGACAATATTGATCATTTGACATGATTGTATATTTAATTTTTTTTGAAGAAGTTTCATTGCAGATAAACTTGCTTGATGTGGTATCACCACATCTACTTCTTCAATTTTTGTATTTGCTTCTAGAAGCAATTTCTCCATAAAATCAGGCAATACTTTTAATGCTAAACGAAATACCTCTTTCCCATTCATATGAAATAAAAACTTATCTTTATTCTCCTCTGTCCAATTTGCTGCAGAATATCCGCTTCCCCCACCCTCAATCATACAGTGATGCGATAGAGAGCTGTACGTCTCCATTTGTGAACTTAAAATTTTAGAAGTTTCAAGCGAAGGCGTCTTAGATATTACAAATGCAGCTGCACCGTCTCCAAATAAGGTAGCCGACTCAAGATTGTTATAATTCAAGCCAACTGATGCTACCTCTGAAGAAACCACCAAAACATTCTTATATCGATTAGCATCAATTAAATAGGAAAGTGAATCGATAGCTGTGATAAAACTTAAACAAGTGGAATTAATATCAAAAGCAGGTATGTGCTTAAGTGGCCTTAGTTCTTTATGGATGAGCGCAGCCGTACAAGGAATCGGCATCTGCATCGTCCCGCTTGCGCAAACAAGCAGATCAATGTCATTTAGTGTTAGACCTGCATCTGCCAAAGCATTTTCTGCAGCTCTAGAGCCCATATAAGAAGATGTCTCCATACTATTTGCATAATATCGATTTTTCATTCCCATCTTTTGAACAATCTCTTCTTTCACATTTATTTTTAAAGCAAGCTCAGAAGATGGTACAGATCTTTTAGGAACATAAACTCCAGCTCCAAGTATCTTAATTTTTCTCATACACATTCCTTAAATTTTAAATAGTTACATTGAACATCGTTCAATGTATAGCAAAAAAATTTTACTTAAATCCATTTAAATAATTTTCAAACAGAGATTCACAGAGCAACTCTGCTGTATCAGGACTCGCAACTTCCAGCTTTCCACCCATAGAAAGTAATATAATTCCATGACAAGCGCCCCACAAAACACGGCTTGCCTTATGAACATTTTTTACACCCACATGAGGAATCAGAGCCGATTCAAGCAATTTAAAATTTTCATCAATAATAGTTTTATACCAAAGGGGCAACACTTGTCCTTTAGGTAATTTATAGTGAAAGAGCAAATTCCAAAACGGCAAATTTGACTCTGCAAAACCCAAATACTCTTTAGCTAAAGCCTTCCCGAGCGCCTTCTTATCTTGCACTCTCAGAATTGCCCGCAAAATTGCATCCTTCAACTTCAATAAAGTTCTGCCATTAATCTTTAAGACAAGCTCATTCATATCCTTAAAATAATTATAAAGCGTACCCACAGAACAATTTGCCTTAAAAGAGACCGCCCGTGCGCTCAAATAGTCAAGGCCTTCCATCTCAATAATAGAAGTCGCAGCCTCAATCAATTTCTCCTCTGGCTTATCAATTCTTTTTTTAGTCAAAACTCACATCCCAAAAATGAACGGCGTTCAGTCTAACACGCCTTCTCAATTTTGAGCAGCAAAAACAAAAAGGAGCTGTTTTGCGGGATGCATAATGTAGGCGCTACCAGTTACTACAATTACCCCTTCTTCTTTTTTTGCAAGGTGCACAAATTCTTCAATTTCGGTTTCTTTTTGCGCAATAAGCGCATTGAGATCTGCCTTCCGCATGAGGCGGCTATTGTCGGTATCAATAGGATAGATAGCAGGTGTTTTGGCTTTTAGAAAGGGAATTGCAAATTCAAGGCATTTGTCCGCACTCATGCCAAATATGGCAAAGATTTTTTTGTTAGGATATGTGTTTTCAAGCCTTTGAAAGAGCTTTTCAAGGCCGTCTTGATTGTGGGCGATATCAAATATTAGTGGTATGCCATCATAATCGTGAACTTCAAAGCGGCAGGGCGGGAGTGCTGAAAAATCAAGAGGTGGATGATCTTTAAAAAGAAGTGCGATTGCTTTTTTGGCAATTTCGGTATTCTCTATCATCCAGTCATCTTCAGCTCTTGCGATATAAAGAGATGCATTTTCAAGGAACGCCTTAGTTCGAATGGGCTCAAAATCGGCTCTAGCGCTAATAAGAACGGGTGTGTGCTTTTTTATAATTCCAGCTTTATTTGCGGCAATTTCATCTAAGGTCTCCCCCAAAATATTCATATGATCGTAACTAATTGAGGTTATTACAGAAAGAACTGGCTTGATGATATTTGTGGGATCAAGAGTTCCTCCAAGGCCTGTTTCGATAATCGCATAATCGACTTCCTTACTTTGAAAATAGAGAAATGCAAGCATGGTCATGACTTCAAAAAAAGTCGCTTCCCTAGAAGTCTCTAATATTTTTGAGAGGAAATAAGCTGCATCGTCAACAGAGATCATCTCCCCATCAATCTGTATCCGTTCGTGAAATGTCTCAATATGAGGAGACGTGTATAGACCTGTTTTGTATCCTAATTGCGTAAGTGCGGATGCAATTTTTGTTGATACAGATCCCTTGCCATTTGTTCCGGCTATATGAATTGTTTTATAACTTTTCCAGGGCGATCCAAATGCAAAATCAAGTCTGTCCACGTCTTAATTTCTCCAAGTTCTCAAGCGTTGTATAAGCAGAACCAAGATTTGTATGAGCTTTTACAGTGCCATGAAAATCAGAGCCACCTGTTTGGATAAGATGGCCATTTCTTTCCGCAATTTGACTCATTTCGTTATTTTGGCCAGCAGAAAAATTGGCATAAAAACACTCCATGCCATCAAACGGACGCTCTAATATCTTTCTGATTAAAGACCGTTTTTTTAACAAAATCGGATGAGCAAGTACAGCTTTACCACCTGCGCCGTGAATGATATTGATGGTCTCTTCAAGAGAAAATCGATTACCTGGCGAAAAACAAGGCTTTCCATCTCCAATATAAACTCGAAATGCTTCCCCAAGATCCGCCACATACCCTTTTCGAATCATTGCATTTGCAATATGGGGCCGCCCTACAACACCAAGTGAATCTCTAAGATCATCTTCATTAAGCTCCATCCCTGCATTTTTTAGAAGAGCTAGAATCTGCCTATTTCTCTCTGTTCTCCTCTCTTTGTGGCGCTCACAAAAATGGCGAAGAGCCTGATTCTGAATATCAAAGCAGTAACCCAAAATATGAACGCCTGTTCCCTCAAAGTGAGAGGAAAATTCCACACCCGGAATGAGCTCGATATTTTTTTCTTTTGAGTATGCTAAAAGCTCGCCCGAATAAGCATCAACTGTATCGTGATCCGTAATTGAAATCCCTGCAAGTTCGATGGAAGCTGCAAGATCTACAAGCTCACTTGGTTTAAATGTCCCATCCGAAACGGTAGAATGGCAATGTAAGTCGTATCTTTTAGTTATCGTCAAAAGGAATGTACCTTACCTCGGGTTCAAGATCTATATTATTTTGCTTAGCTTTTAATTGAACATGTTCAATCAAATGTAAAATATCGGTCGCGCTTGCACCATCTTTATTCACAAAAAAATTGGCGTGCCTTTCTGATATTTTAGCGCCTCCTATGGAAAGACCCTTTAATCCTAGCGAATCAATGATACGTCCAGCAGAATCGCCTTCAGGATTGCGAAACACGCAACCACACGATTTATCTTTATAGGGCTGCGTTTCCATTCGATAAGCTAAAAGTTTTTCCTGAGAAGCTTTTGCGCTACTATCCTCTACCAGTTTAAAAGTAGCAGATAGTATAGCCCCTTTCATTTTTTGAAAAGAAGACATTCTATAGGAAAACTGAACATCCTCATTTTTAAAAACTTCTATATCTCCATTTTCGTGCAGAAACTCAATCTCACTAACTACATCCTTTGTTTCAGCTTTAAGAGCGCCCGCATTCATATAGACAGCGCCCCCAACTGATCCTGGAATACCTGATGCAAACTCTAGGCCTGAATACCCTTTTCGCGACGCTTGAATCCCAAGAAGCGAAAAACTATACCCCGCACCCGCAATCACATGGTCACTAAGCCAAGAAATTTCTTGAATTCGATTCACAATAACAAGACCATCAAATCCCCTATCATCAAATAGACAATTCGATCCCTTTCCAATTACAAGCGCTTTTTGATTATTCTTCTTAGCTTCTGCAAGATATAACTTTAACTCTTCTCTAGAATGAGCAATTGCAAAAAATTTGGCAGGCCCACCAATTCCATAACTACAATAATCTTTAAGAGAAACATTAGACAGAAAGGAGGACTTCACCACTCTTATTTACCTCATCAACTATAGCATGCACATAGGAGACAGCTTCGGGAGTGGAAAATTTCTTTGACAACCGTAGAGCCTCTTCAATTACAATTCTAGGCTCCTCTTTTTCAAACCGCAACTCAAAAATTGCAATTCTCAAAATATTTTTATCAACTACCGAAATCCGATCAAGAGCATATTCCTGAGAAGCGCTGGCTAAAATCCCATCAATTTCCTCCAGGCGGCCCACAATCTCCTCAAACTTCTCTTCCATTCCCATTACATTTTTTCTTGAAACCTCAAGCGATTCCATAAGCAAATGAACATTCTCCTCAAAGGATGAGCCATTTGAGACTTCCCACGAGAACAAAAGTTGTAAAAGAATCTCTCTTTGTTTTCTTCTAGGTAATTGCATAGCGATTTATCATACCACACCCCCCTACAAAAAAGCTACCCTATCCAAAAATAAAAAATTTATTTATGCAATAAAAGATATTCGAGGATGAGTTTCATGCGCATATGGCGATCAAAAGCTGTATGCGCTTTTTCTATTGTGGCAAGGATTGGTTTTAAAGGAAAACCTTTATCTCGGTGCCAAGCAAGAATTGTATCTGTAATCTCTTCAAGGGGAGCGACTTCAAGCTCGGGAATAAGATCCAGCGCTGAGTAGGGGTCGTTATTATATCTAGCATCTAAAGCTTTTCTGATAACTTGTTCAAAAGACGTGATTGCAGTTTGATCAACGGGCGGGACGTAAATTTTTTTACAGCGGGATAAGATTGTTTCGATGATTGATTTGATGTTATCTGTAACCAGAAAGATGACTGCGTGGGAAGGCTTTTCTTCAAGAGTTTTAAGGAGGGCATTTGCATGGACGGGGAGCATTTTATCTGCATTTTGGAAGAGATGAATTTTGTAAGTGGATTGGTAGGGAGAAAGAGCAACATCATGAAGGAACTCAGTAATTTGATCTTTAAGATAATTTTTACCTTCAGGAATGATTTCAAGGTAGTCTGGATGACCTACTGATTTACCTAGTACTAAAGTTGCTTCGTCTCTTGCTTTTTCTAGGACCTTCTCGTAATCAGGTCCATAGTAGATGATTGGGGTATCAAACATACTCTTTCACAATCTTAAGAGCTGCATTAAATACTTGCTCAGGTGTTTTAGAAGCATCTATTGTATGGATTCGTTTATGTTTTTCGGCGAGGGCAAGGTAACCTTCGCGGACTCTTTCATGAAATTCAATCAGTTCGGTTTCTAAGCGGTCTTTTTCCCGTTTAATGCGAGACAAACCTACTTTGGGATCAAGATCAAGATAGAGCGTAAGATCAGGCACTAGTCCGTCTGTTGCAAAAAGACAAACTTCTTCCACTTTATCTAGATCAAAGACGCCGCGAGCAGCTCCTTGATAAGCAATCGAAGAATCGAAAAACCTGTCGCAAATAACAACAAGTCCTTCGTCTAATGCGGGTTGAATGAGCACATCTACGTGATGTGCTCTATCTGCTAAAAATAAAAAGAGCTCGGATCTTGCTGAAATAATCAGCTCCTTGCGGTGAAGCAAGATATTACGAATCTCCTTTCCAAGAGTTGTCGAGCCAGGCTCAAAAGTTTTTACTACAAACCTTTGTTTCTCTTCAGTTATATACTTGTAGAGGTTTTCTATCAGTGTTGATTTTCCTGATCCTTCTCCTCCCTCTACAGTGATAAAAAGACCTTCGCTACTCGACATCTTCTTCTATGGCCTCTTGCTCTTCTTCTTGCTCTTGTTCTTCTTCTTGCAAAGTCTCCTCAGCAATTACTGCACTAGGTATTTTTACGGATTCTAAATTTACAGCATTTAGAGCAGGAACTTCTAATCCTTCCGGCAATGCTATATCTTCTTCATCTTCAGTAACCCTCTGAATACCAATGAGCTTATCTTCATCCTGCATCTGAACAAGACGAACGCCTTGTGTAGATCTTCCCATGACTCTAACAGCTTTCATCGATGTACGAAGCGTTTGCCCTGACTCAGACATCATTAAAACGCCGTCTTTATCAGTAACTACAATTGCGCCTATAACATGGCCATTTCTAAAATTAGTGATGATTGAAATAACGCCTTTTCCACCTCTATGCGTCTTACGGAATTCTTCAACGTCTGAACGCTTTCCAAACCCGTTTTCACAAACAAGGAGCAACGTATCTTCAGGAGTGACAACTTCACAAGAAACAACGGAATCTTTTTCATTTTTCAATGTGACCCCACGAACACCTCTTGCCGTACGACCCATTGGTCTTACTTCCGTTTCGTCAAACCTGACAGCCATTCCCATTTTAGTAAACAGCATCACTTGCTTGCCTTCTCTAGAGTGTCTAGCAGCAATTACTTCATCGCCTTCATCAATAGTAATTGCGTAAACGCCTTTTCTACGTGGTGATGAAAAACTTTGAAGATCAGTCTTTTTAACAGTTCCTTTTTTCGTTGCAAAGAAAATACATCCTTCATCATCAAAGCTTGCAACTCTTAATACAGCTGCAACTCTTTCCTCTTTACCAAGACCTTCTAACAAATTGATAATGGCCTTTCCTTTACTTCTTCTACTTCCTTCAGGAATTTGCCAAACTTTTATCCAATAGCACCTACCAAAGTTTGTAAAGACAAGAAGATAATCGTGCGTATTTGCGATATACACATCTTTTAACGACTCCCCTTCTTTCTTCATCTCAACGCCAGTAACGCCCTGTCCACCTCGTCTTTGCTCTCTAAAGGTGTTCATCGGCATACGCTTAATGTAATCGTCAGCAGAAATTGTAATTACAACGCTTTCATTTGTAATTAGATCTTCCATTTCAAACGTTTCACCAGCTCCCGCTATGATCTTTGTTTGTCTTGGTGATTTATTTCTTTGTTTTTCAAGCTCTCCCTTGATAATTTCTCGTACTTTTAGCTCTGAAGCCAAAATTGCGCGATATTCTTCAATTTTTGCGAGTAGCTCTTTATATTCTGCTTCAACTTTCTCTCTTTCAAGACCTGTAAGTTGATAGAGACGAAGTTCAAGAACTGCATCGGCTTGCTTTTCGCTTAAATTATATTCCACAACAAGGGCAGATCTAGCCTCTGATTTATCTTTGCTTGCACGAATGAGCGCAACAATTGCATCCAGATGATCCAGCGCTTTGAGGTAACCTTCTAATATATGAGCTCTTGCTTCTGCTCTTTTGAGTTCATACCGAGTCCTGCGTTGCACAACTTCAATTCGGTGATCAATCCAAGCGCCAATAAATTGTTTAATGTTCATTACGCGTGGAAGGCCATTATCAAGCGCAAGCATGTTACAACCAAATGTAACTTGCAAATCAGTGAACTTATACAGCTGGTTGATAATAACATCAGGAATCTCGCCTTTCTTCAATTCGAGCACAATTCGGAGACCTTCTTTATCAGACTCATCACGAATATCAGAAACACCTGTCATCACTTTTTCATTAATCAATTCCGCAATTCTTGAAATCAGCACGGACTTATTAATGTTAAAAGGAATTGCATCAACAACAACTTTTGGACGCTCACCTTCATCTTCTTCAATGCGGATCACACCTCGTAAACAAAGTTTTCCTCTTCCTGTAAGATACGCTTCCTTAATCCCTTGCCCACCGCAAATTACGCCACCTGTTGGAAAGTCAGGCCCTGGCATGACTTGCATAATATCTTCAATACTCACCTGGGGATTGTCGATCACTAAATTCGTCGCATCAATTAACTCATTTAAGTTATGCGGAGGAATATTTGTCGCCATACCGACAGCAATTCCGGATGAACCGTTTGCTAAAAGGTTTGGAAACTCAGCTGGAAAAACAACAGGCTCTTTCTTCGTCTCATCATAGTTGAGCACAAAGTCAACTGTATCCTTTTCCAAATCTTCCATAAGCGACATCGCTGGATGCGTAAGTCTAGCTTCCGTATATCGCATCGCGGCAGGAGGATCACCATCAATAGATCCAAAGTTTCCTTGACCATTGATGAGCATGTACCTCATACACCATGATTGCGCCATACGCACAAGTGTTGGATAAATAACTGCTTCACCGTGCGGGTGAAAGTCTCCAGATGTATCCCCGGCAATCTTTGCGCACTTTCTGTGTTTTGCACCTGGACTCAAATTAAGAAGTCTCATTGCATAGAGAATACGCCTTTGTGATGGCTTTAATCCATCTCTAACGTCTGGTAAGGCTCTGGAAATAATAACCGACATGGAGTAGCGTAAATAGCTATCCTTTAACTCTTCCTCGATGTTGCGTACAACAACCGGAACATGTATTTTTGTATCTTCGTTCATAATCCCTTAAATATCTAAGTTTTTAACTGATAGAGCATGACTTTCAATAAACATTCTTCTAGGCTTAACTTCTTCACCCATTAGCATAGAAATCATATGTTCGGCTGCAACAGCGTCTGCTAAACTCACCTGAACAAGTGTTCTTGCACTAGGATCCATCGTTGTCTCCCAAAGTTGATCAGCGTTCATCTCTCCAAGACCCTTAAACCGTTTAATCTCCATTCCTTTTCGTCCATTTTCTCGAATAACATCGACGATTTCTTTTAGAGTATAAATTGGTTTTTCTTCCTTACTTTCATTAATGATGTCGAGAATTTTTCCACCAGCAACCACATATTGTTCAAATGTGAGCGAAAATTCGGCGAGCCCCTTCTTAATCGTGTCTAATCTCTCTTCTTCTATCAACTGGAGATAATGGAAAGATGCAGCTTCAAAAGCTCTTCCTTTTCGTTCTTCTTCAGGTATTGATTCAAACACTCTTTTTTGCTCATCGTAGTCTCTAATTTTAAAATCGTTAAGCTCATCTCTAGAGTATACAAAAAATGTCTCATCATTCAACTGGACTTGATATTTTGGCAATACACCCTCAGCATTTCTAGCAGCTAAGAACTCTCTAAATATAACCCCTTTTCTCTCAATTGATCCAATAAAGTTCTCAATTGCTAAAATCATATCCAGAAGTGTTTTTAAGGCATCCTTCGTTAATATCTCGTTATGAGAAGCCATTCTCAATTGAATATCACTGATACCAAGACCAAGTAGATACTCATCCATCTCAACTTCTGAGTGAATATACTTAGAAGTCTTCTTACGCGTCACTTGATAAAGAGGCGGAAGCGCAATATAGATGAAATTATTCTCAAGAAGCGCTGGCATGTGTCTATAAAAAAACGTAAGCAAGAGCGTTCTAATATGAGAACCATCGACGTCGGCATCCGTCATGATAATAATTTTGTGATAACGAAGTTTTTCCAAATTGAAGTTATCCTTTCCAATCCCACAACCAAACGCTGCTATCATGGCGCCAACTTCAGTATTTTGCAAAATCTTCTGCAGTCTTGATTTCTCAACGTTTAAAATCTTACCTCGAATCGGTAATATCGCTTGTGTTTTTCGATCGCGATGCCCTTTTGCAGAACCACCCGCAGAATCTCCTTCCACAATAAATATCTCGCAGAGAGCTGGATCTTTCTCAGAACAGTCAGTAAGCTTTCCAGGAAGCCTTAAACCATCAAGCGCTGATTTTCGCTGCGTAAGTTCCCGAGCCTTTCTAGCAGCTTCTCTTGCTTGAGACGCAACAGATGCTTTCTCCACAATAATTTTTGCAATCTGCGGATTCTCTTCTAAATAAGTCGTAAACTCCTCACCAACAATTGTTTGCACAGATGAGCCTACTTCGCTATTTCCAAGCTTCTGTTTTGTCTGGCCTTCAAACTGAGGATTTGGAACTTTCACAGAAATAATTGCTGTAATCCCTTCTCTAACATCCTCGCCGGTAATACCAACCTTATCATTTTTCAAGAGATTGTGGTTTTTAATATAGGTATTTAAAACCCTTGTAAGCGCTGTAGAAAAGCCAGTTAAGTGAGTTCCACCCTGTCTTGTCGGAATGTTATTCACATAAGAAAAAACAGTTTCGGTATAAGTTTGATTCCACTGCATGGAAACCTCAAACTCTAAAACTCCATCGTGGTTTTCCTTGGTACCCTTGATATAAATTGGTTCTGGAAAAATTGGAACTTTATTCTCGTTAATAAACTTCACAAACGAATTAATTCCACCCTCATACTTAAACACAATATCTTCATGATCAGCACTTCTTTCATCGCGAAGAGAAATTTCCAGACCTCTATTTAAGAAGGCAAGCTCCCTTAACCTGCTGTGAATTGTATCGTAATCAAAAGTAACCATTGCAAAAATTGTATCATCCGGCCAGAAAGTAACGCGCGTTCCATTTTTTTCAGTTACGCCTGATTCTTTCAAAAGCTCAATCGGCTTTCCTTTTCCAAACGCCATATCATACACTTTTCCGTGCTTATAAACCTGCACTTCAAGCCTTTTAGAAAGGGCATTTACGCAAGAAACCCCAACACCGTGAAGACCGCCAGAAACTTTATATGTGTCTTTATCAAATTTTCCGCCTGCATGCAGAATTGTCATAACCACTTCAAGGGCAGAAACATCTCTACCTTGCTTTTTTGTCTCGCCTGCATGAAGACCAACAGGGATACCCCGTCCATTATCTTCAATTGAAACGCTACCGTCCTTGCGCAGAACCACTCCAATCGATGTGCAATAGCCAGCCATCGCTTCATCAATTGAGTTATCTACAACTTCATATATAAGGTGATGAAGACCACCAACCCCTGTGTCCCCAATATACATACCAGGTCTTTCACGAACTGCTTGCAGCCCTTCTAACACGGTAATGGAACTTGCTTCGTACTCTTTTTTGTTATCTGCCATGGCTGTCATTTTACCTTCGAAATACGATTGTTTTTATTCTTAAAAAGGAAACCTTTTTTTGAATTTCTTTTTCTAACCTCCCCTTTTCCTGCGTACTGAGTATCGCATAAAGAGGAGTTGAAAAAACTTTTATAGTTAAAATATCATTGTCAACTTTTATAACTTTAGTAAGTGAGGCATATTTTTCTCCAACAATTTCTTGCCAAATCTTCGAAATATCCCCAATTTTTTTTTCGTGCGAATTTTTAATTCCCTTCAAGATATTTGGGAGCAAGGCTGACGCCCTTTTCCCTGCAGGAAACTCTTCAAAACCCCTTTTCAACCACACCCCTAAAGAAAGGTTACATAGGAAAAGTCTAGCTTATTCTTTGCTAAAATGCTATAGTTTTTTCCTTAAACAAGAGGAAACTATGTACGACCCAAAGTTTATTAGAAATCTAGCGATTATTGCCCATATTGACCATGGGAAAACAACTCTTATGGACAGCTTACTCCGCTTTACGGAAAAGTACCGTGCGAACGAGGAAATTCCTGAAAGAGCGATGGACAGCTTCGTCTTAGAGCGTGAGCGCGGAATCACAATTTTCGCAAAACATACTAGTCTTATTTTTGAAGACTACAAAATTAATTTAATTGACACTCCGGGCCATGCCGACTTCTCAGGCGAAGTTGAAAGGGTTCTTGGAATGGTTAACTCAGTTCTTCTTCTTGTTGACGCTAAAGAAGGGCCTATGCCACAAACAAGGTTTGTTCTTTCACAAGCTCTAAAAGCTGGCTTAAAACCAATTGTTGTTCTCAATAAAATTGATAGACCAGCAGCTGATCCAGAAAATGCATTAAATCTTACTTTTGATCTTTTTGTTGAACTTGGAGCAACAAATGAGCAACTCGATTTTACCTATTGCTACTCATCAGGACTTGCAGGATTTGCGATGAAAAACTTAGGTGACCCACAAGTAGATATGAGACCCCTATTTGAAATGATTGTTGATCACGTTCCAGCTCCACTTGGATCACTTGAGACTCCCTTCCTTATGCAAGCACTAACCCTCTCCTATAACGACTTTACAGGAAGAGCTGCAACAGGTCGTATTTTATCAGGCAAAGTATCTAAAGGCGACAACATTACAAGAGTTGAAGCAGCTACTGGCCACCCAACAACACACAAAATCACATTGATCGAAGGGTATCAAGGCCTTAATAAAATCGCTCTTCCAGAAGCAGGAGTTGGCGATATTGTCAGCATTTTTGGTATACCAGACATTATGATTGGCGATACACTTTGCGATCCAAATCACATCGTAGAACTTCCACCCATTATCATTGGCGAACCAACAGTCTCAATTGAGCTTATGGTTAATTCCAGTCCATTTGTTGGGAAAGAAGGAAAGCACGTCACGATGAATAAAATTCGCGACAGACTTCTGAAAGAAAAAAGAGCGAATATCTCCCTCAAAATTGAGGAAGATACTGGTAAAGACGACTCTATTCGCGTTTCTGGACGTGGCGAGCTCCACCTATCTGTCATGATCGAAACAATGAGACGGGAAGGTTTTGAATTTGCAGTCTCTAAGCCTCAAGTTATTATGAAGAAAATTGATGGCAAAGAATGCGAACCTTTTGAAATAGCCCACATCGAAGTTAGAGAAGAAAGTTCAGGTGCGGTTATCCAGGAACTCTCCCAAAGAAAAGGAACCTTGCTTTCCCTAACAACAAATGAGCACGCACTTACTCAAATGCAATTTTCTATCCCTACACGCGGACTCATGGGCTTTAGAAACATGTTTTTAACAATGACAAGAGGCGAAGGAATTTTAACTTCAATTTTTGATGAATATAAGGAATATGTAGGCAAGATGCCTGGCCGCAAACTGGGCAGCTTAATAGCCAACTGCTCTGGCAAGACAACACCTCATGCCCTTTTCCTTCTTCAAGATAGAGGTGAATTCTTCCTTGACCCCGGTACGGAAATCTATGAAGGAATGATCGTTGGCGAACACTGCCGCGAAAATGACCTCATGATTAACGCCGCGAGAGAAAAACACCTCTCTAACGTCCGTGCTGCCGGTAACGATGAAAACGTCATCCTAGCCCCACACAGAATCCTCACCCTCGAAACCGCAATCGACTTCATCCAAGACGACGAACTCATCGAAATCACCCCCAAATCAATCCGTCTCCGCAAAATCCACCTCAAAGAAGTGGACAGAAAGCGAAGCGGCCGCTAATAAAAAAACCAATTCCTCCTAAAAGCAGGAATTGGTTTTTTTTCACATCAAAATAGCTACTTAAAGATTTATATTTGTGGGCATGTCACATTACACTTGGCCATACATGCAGAATCTATTCCGGCATTTGAAGAACAAGAATGCTGACAACTGCTTGTACAAGCACAATTCTCATAAAGTGAATCAAAGGTTACCGGATGAGGATGTTTAAGTTGGATATTGTACTCAAACGATGAACAGTCAGTTGCGCTATTTGAATAGCAAAAATGACAACTCTAGACAAATGCATTTCTTAAAAGGGCAGGATTTTTAGGGTGTATCGCTTT
Source organism: uncultured bacterium (assembly GCA_964552055.1). Lineage (GTDB taxonomy): Bacteria > Chlamydiota > Chlamydiia > Chlamydiales > 2-12-FULL-49-11 > VGMD01. The sequence continues at coordinate 8,112 of CAZKFL010000001.1, read as the reverse complement.
CGCAATTTTATCCAAAGTAGAGAGAGTCCACGCTAGCGAACCCTCTTATCTTTAGCATTTGAGATGATCCCACTAAAATAATAGCAACAAATACTGAACATCAGAGAGCAGTGTTTAGACCATAAATTCCTCGAACTTAATTGATAGCTTAAGATTCCAAAGCTCTAGCCCGCAAGAACAATCCAATTCAAAAAGTGGCCTAAAATTTAAAAGGCCACTAATACGCTTGCAATTTATCTATCCGGGGAAACCATTAAAAACCACACTCATAGTGCCTGAAGAATCAACCGTAACATATGAAGGACACACAGTACCGCCGTAAAGAGAATCACACCAGTATTCAAATGGCGATGGAGCAGAGTTATTAGTTGACCCAGAGTTATTAATGCCAATCAGTAAAAAGTCACCATTTTCGGGATTTAGAATTATAATAGTATCTACTGGATTGGAGTACTTACTAGGATCTACTAAATCAATAATTTCCGAATCATTCTGTAAGTAGCAGCTCGGGCCCCCCATCGCTAAACCCACACCGTTATTATATTTCAAACAGGAATGCTTACCATCCACATTATAGTAACTCCAATGTAAACCATCTGGGCAATAAGCAAAAGCAATCATCACCTTCTCAGAAGTCTTATTTGTAAAATTAAAAGAACTTATCATAAAAAACTCCGTTTTTTCCTTTTATTCTACCATCATATATATATATATATCTATCTCACTGACGCTCTACCACCTGCAACAAATTCTTGATTTCGCTGTCTTGCAATGTTTTAAAAGAAAAATCTGCCCATAATGATGAACTTAGGCAAAAACACCTTAATTTTAAGCGATTGCATTTTATGTAGATATTATATTAATAATATTATTCCATTATACTAAAATGGAGATGTTATATGGCAGTTAGCGGTACCAATGCAGGTCAACCTCTATTACCGGGAAACAATACACCGGTCTCAAATACATTAAGCCAAGGCTTTTTTCCTACATGCAAAAAAATTGCAATTGTATTCGCAAAATTTGTAGCAGGAGTTGTACTATCTGCCGTTGGTCTAGGGATAACATTTATTGGCGCAAAAATAGCAGGATTTGCATTAGCCGGAACAATAGCATTGTTAGCAGTTTACAGCCTTGCTATCCTTATAGCAACAGTTAGTTATCGCTATTTGAATAATAAAAATGACAAATCTTGGTCAACTGCCTTTCTTAAAGGGGCAGGATTTTTAGGCGTTATTGCTTTAGCAATTTTATGCGGAGCAGAGACAGGCGGCGCTGGCGACCTAAATCTCCCCGGAGCCTTAGCTCCACAAGCTGATCAGTCCGCACGACCCAAAACTACACCAGCTACACCGCCAGAAGAAGAGCGCCCCATATTTACTCCAAAATTCAATAAATCAACTGAAAAAAAAGCCAACAACTAAAGACTAAAATCCTACAAAATAGAACGCAAACTTAAAAATATTATGCGCGATGCGCTCTGTCAAGAAGAACTGCGCAGGCTTGAGCAACGTTTAGAGAGGCAATTTTGCCGTACATGGGGATTCTCACAATGATGTCGGCGCGTTTTTTGAGGAGTTGCTGCACGCCAACTCCTTCGGATCCCATAACTAGGAGGAGTTTCTCGGGCCAGATAACGTTTTCTTCGCCATCCATATCGGCAACAACGAGGGAAAAACCTTCGTCTTGGAGCTTTCGCGCTGTTTCGGCAAGGTTGGAAACTTCTACATGAGGTACGAATGCAGAAGCGCCTGCGCTTGCCTTACTAACTGTTGGAGTCATAGGGCAACCACGGTTTTTTGAAGTAATAATTGCATCAGCACCAAAACACTCTGCAGCCCTAAGTATGGCGCCCACATTTTGTGGATCAAAGATCGAATCGAGCATCACAACTATCTTAGCATCAAATAGATCCTCTAAGAATGTAGGGTCTGGATCAGAAACTTTTAAAGCAATTCCTTGATGAGATGTACTATGCGTTAATTCATCGAGCTCATCTTTCGTAATTCGTTTAAGAGGACACGGCAAATTATCGATATGTGTGCTCGAATAAAGAAGCATAGCCCTTTCTGGCGCCCTCTCTAAAACCTCTTCAACAGCTCTCTTTCCAATAACCAATTTATATTTCATTCCATAAACTATACACAGATCCAGAAAAATAGGCTATTATTTAATTTTCTTTTTAGAGTACTCTTTTCTCCTATGAGCGGGCACGAAATTTCAAGAGAACATGTAACAGAATTATTTGACCGGATTTCGCCGTCTTATGACTTAGTCAATTGTTTGGTTTCTTTTGGAATTGATAGAGGTTGGCGAAAAAAATTTTTAAAATACCTTCCCAAACAAACAGAATTAACGATGTGTGATTTGGCAACAGGAACTGGTGATCAAATCATTGCGGCTTCAAAGTGCCCGTATATTGGAAAGTTTTATGGGTTTGATTTGTCAACAGGCATGCTGAATTTAGGGCAAAAAAAACTTGCTAAAAAGGGTCTTAAAAAAAAAGCTTTACTCCAAGTAGGTAACGCTCTATCTCTGCCCGTTGCAGATAGTTTTTGCGACATTACAACAATTACTTTTGGAATTCGGAATGTAACAAGTCCGTTAAAATGTCTTTCTGAAATGCATAGAATCTTAAGGCCGGGTGGCCTCTGCTTTGTCCTTGAGTTTTCTCTCCCCACTTCTAAATGGATTAAACCCTCCTATCTTTTCTATTTAAGACACATTCTCCCCAAAATTGGCGGGATGATCTCAAAAAATAAAGCAGCCTACACGTATCTCAACGAAACAATTGAATCATTTCCAGCCGGCAAAGCCTTTCTAGAAATTATGGAGGCAGCAGGTTTTAATGATTGCAAACAAGTGCCGCTCTCTTTTGGAATCGCCTCTCTCTATATTGCCAAAAAATAGATATGAAATACCCTCAAATCTTATTTAATGACTCAATGGGGATTGGTCAAAACAAAATCATTGATCCCTCTAAACCTTTGTTTTGGGTGGGAGACTTTCCTCTTGCTAGAAAGAGTGCTCTTTGGGATGGATTCCCAACTTCCCTGCATTTCCAACCGAAGGAAATTCACCCATTACCAAAAGTAACTACACCTTTTTCTTATCCAAAGATGATGTCATCGTCTATGTCGCCTTCTTTTGATGAATGGGTGAGTTCCATTTCTGCTTTTAAGCAATCGAATCTAGAAAAAATTGTGCTCGCAAGAAAGTCGTCATTTCTTTTCGAAAAATCAGTTTCTCCTCTAGATTTGTTTCATTTTTTGAAGAAAAAATCGCCAAATGCGTTTGTTTTCGCTCTGATTTTGTCTCCTAAATTAGCGTTTGTAGGAGCAAGTCCTGAAAAACTTTTCAAGAGAATTGGACTTGAATTTGAGACGGAAGCATTGGCGGGAACCCGCATCTGTAAAGAGGCAGATGAACTTCTTACCTCTATGAAGGACAATAAAGAAATCTTAATTGTAAAAGAAACATTAACAGATCAATTGCAAAAAATTTGCAACCCATTTAGCATTAGTCAAAAATTTTTATTAAAAAAAGCAGGTAATGTGTCTCATCTCCATATGAATTTTTCTGCTCAGCTAAAAAAGAATTTTTCTGATTTAGAGTTGATTGAACTTCTTCACCCAACGCCTGCTATTGGGGGAAGACCAAGAGATGGGGCTCTTAAATTTATAAATAAATTTGAGCCGTTTGATAGAGGTTATTATGCAGGCACAATAGGACTTATGTCAAATTTAGAGTCGCAAATTTATGTGGGCATCAGATCCTGTCTTATTAAAGGCAATGAAATGCATGTATTTACAGGGGCCGGTATCATTCCGGAATCAGACCCTGTTTTAGAATGGAACGAATTAGATCACAAACAAGGATTATTCAACTTATGATAGGCATCGATGCCCTAAATGAATCAAACGCAAAATTGATCATTTCAGAATTAGTAAAATCATCTGTCAGGCATTTTCTAATTTCTCCGGGATCAAGATCAACTCCTATCACTTTGGCAGCATCTGAAAATCCACTCGCCAAAACAATTGTTCACTTTGATGAAAGAGGGCTTGCTTTTGCAGGGCTTGGTATTGCAAAAGCGTCTGAAAATCCAGCGTGTCTAATTTGCACATCCGGCACAGCGCTTGCAAATTTTTATCCAGCTATTATTGAGGCCTCTACAAGTTATACCCCCTTAATCATTTTAAGCTCTGATAGGCCGTCAGAACTTCGTGATGTAGGCGCAAATCAATCAATTGACCAAGTAAAAATGTTTGGTAGTTATCTTAGATGGGAGGTGGACCTTCTAATATCTGATCCACACCTTCCAAAAGATTTTCTAAAAGGAGCGATCAATCAAGCTTGTTTTAGGGCAAAAAACAGCCCACCAGGGCCTGTTTTAATCAACATCATGATTAGAGAACCGTTATATATTCCAGGCAAACGAAAAAGTTTTAAAGAAAGCGAAAGCCCTCTACCTCAAACATGTTATGTTTTAACTGACCGCACTCTTCGAGAAGATGATAGTCTATTAATTGCAAATAATCTCGCAAGATATGAAAAAGGAATCATTATCGTAGGAGATCTACCTGAATCGCAAAATCTTGAATCAATATATTCACTTGCAATGAAACTACAGTGGCCAATTTTTGCAGACTCACTTTCCGGTTTGCGATCTGGCGGTAGAGATTCATCCTTAATTCCTTTTTATAATCACCTGCTTCAAGCAACTTATTCTAGTGAAAAATTGATTCCAGATGCTGTGTTATACTTAGGAGGCCCAATTGTCTCTAAAACTCTTTCAAAATGGTTAAAGACATTTGCTCCCGAAAAGTTTTATCATGTAGCAAATTTTCCGGACAGACAAGATCCAAGTCATCAAGTAACAGACCGTTTGGAAATGTGTCCAACTGATTTTTGTCAAAATGTTGGCTACTTCCTTAAAGCTCGAAGTGTGAGCATTTGGCTAAGTCTTTGGAAAGAATACTCTCTCCAAATTGAAGAGATCCTACGTACTTTTTTTGAAGATTCCATCCAACTTTCAGAACCTCACACACTTTTCTCCATTTTAAATGAATCTACGGAACTATACTCTCTTTTCTTCTCTGCAAGTCTTCCTATTCGTTATGCTGATACATTTTTTTTCCCGGAAAAACCGTCTGCGAAGGTTTTTAGTAATAGAGGCGCTTCAGGAATTGATGGCATTATTGCAACCTCAATAGGAGTTGGAATTGGAAATGAAAAACCTTTAATTGCATTCATCGGAGATCTTGCTTTTCTCCATGATATAAATAGTTTAGCTCTCGCAAAGAGTTTGAACTTGCCTATTATTTTTGTTATCCTAAATAATTCCGGTGGTGGCTTATTTCACTTCCTTCCGATTTCAGAAAACCGAAAATTTATGGATACGTTTATTTCAGCTAAACATTCCCTAAAAATGGCAGAGTTTGCAAAAGCATTCGACATCCCCTATACAAGTCCAGGGTCTTTATCAGACTACCAAATCACTTTAAAAATAGCGTTAGAAAACCCTTCGCTTCAGATCATTGAAGTTCAAACAAATGCCGATGAAAATTACCTTTTTCATCAGCAGATTGATGGCTATATTCGAAAAAGGATGTCTAAAGGTAAAAAGGTTGGACAACTATATACGACTGCATCAAGAGATTAGGACCTCTTTTTTACGCGCAAAAGGGACCTGTCCATAAAGAGCCTCTCGTTTTTTTACACGGCTTTTTAGGTTGCACACATGATTGGCAGCCCTATTTTAAGCATTTCGCAAAAACCTTTAACTGCATTGCAATTGACTTGCCGGGTCATGGCAAATCAGGGCTCTATGAACTTTGTGAACTTACTAAGCTTATACCAAAAAAATGCCATATCATTGGATATTCAATGGGAGGAAGAGTTGCCCTAAATTTAGTTCATTCAAATCCAGATCACTTTCTATCCGCAACCTTCATCTCCGCACATTTAGGCCTAGCAACAGAAGAAGAAAAACGCATAAGACATTATGAGGAAGAAACATGGATTTCTTCCTTAAAAGCAGAAGGTATTGAGTCATTTATTAAAACTTGGTATGAAAAACCCCTTTTCCAAAATTCACCTATTCCAAGACATAGGTACAGACAGTCTCCTGATCTTCTGATTGAAGCCATTCGAAAATTTAGCCTTGCAAAACAACAAAATTTTTGGAATTCTATTTCTAAAGTATTACCTATCTCGACATTTTTATACGGTGATTACGACAAGGCCTATGAAAACACTTTTATAAAACTTAAAGCTTTAAACGCAAATGTTCACCTAATTAAAAACACCACTCATGCCGTTCACTTACAAAACGTATCGGCTTGCATCACTCACATTGAAAGGAGTATTTATGTGGCAACAAAGCGGTAACTTCGAAGATATTCTCTATCACAAAATGGGAGGAGTTGCAAAAATTACGATCAATAGACCTGAAGTGAGGAATGCATTTAGGCCAAAAACTGTTGAAGAGATGAGGTTAGCTTTTCAAAATGCAAGGAAAGATCCCGCAATCGGCGTTATCATTTTGACGGGTGCTGGTGAAAAAGCATTTTGTTCTGGCGGTGATCAGAGAATCAGAGGTCATGCAGGTTATCAAAATGAAGAAGGTGATGAATTTTTAAATGTATTAGATCTTCAACGCGAAATTAGGAGTCTACCAAAACCAGTTATTGCGATGGTTGCAGGCTATGCAATCGGTGGTGGTCATGTCCTCCATATCGTTTGCGATCTCACAATTGCTGCAGACAATGCAATCTTTGGACAAGTAGGGCCAAAAGTTGGTTCATTTGATGGTGGTTTTGGAGCAAGTTATCTTGCTCGAATTGTCGGTCAAAAAAAGGCAAAAGAAATCTGGTTTCTCTGCAAAAAATATAACGCTACTGAAGCTTTAGATATGGGGCTTGTGAATTGCGTGGTTCCTCTTGCAGACCTTGAAAGGACAACACTTGATTGGTGCGCGCAAACACTTAAGCACTCACCACTTGCAATTCGATGCTTAAAATCTGCCTTTCATGCAGATTGCGATGGCGAAGTTGGACTTCAAGAGCTCTCTGGCAATGCAACTATGCTCTATTACATGACAGATGAGGCCAAAGAAGGAAGAAATGCATTTTTAGAAAAGCGAGACCCCAATTTTTCACAATTTCCCAAAAGAGGTTAAATAATGAGATTTATTACGTGGATCGAAGGGGCGCGCCCCAAAACATTAATTGCCAGCATGTCCCCCATATTTATAGGCTCAGCAATTGCGTTCGGACACGGCCACTTTAATCCGTTCATTTTATTTAACGCCCTTCTTACGGGTATCTTTCTTCAAATTGGAACAAATCTTGCTAACGATTATTTTGATGCAAAAAAAGGGAGCGATACGAATTCTCGCATAGGCCCTAGACGAATCATGCAATCAGGGCTGGCAAGAGACCTCTCAATGAAAAGAGCTATTTTCGTCGCCTTCCTCATCGCAACATGTAGCTGCCTCTATCTCATCATTCAAGGCGGGCCAATCATTAGCTACCTCTTAGTTCTAGCGATTCTTTTAGGTATTGGCTATACAGCAGGGCCCTTTGCTTTAGCTTACCTTGGACTTGGAGATTTTTTCGTCTTCTTTTTCTTTGGCTGCATCGCAACCCTGATGACAACCTATTTGCACACAGGAAAATTTCTTATAGAAGCCTTTATCGCAGGAATTGCTCCCGGAGCTCTTTCAACAGCCATTCTTGCTACGAATAATCTTCGCGATCAAATCAGCGACACCCTTACCTCCAAAAAAACCCTTATCGCAAGATTCGGACAAACCTTCGGTAAATGGGAATACACCCTCCTTCTTACAACCGCATTTCTTATCCCCCCCATTATGTGTGCTGGGTTTCACTACAACACACTCATTCTCCTTACATCCAGCCTCTTCTTCTACAGCCTTCTCCTTATCAAAGACCTCTGGCTTGCCAAAACCCCCCACGAATTCATCCCCTTCCTTCCCAAAACTTCCCTACTTCTAGCACTTTACACCTTTCTATTCGCACTCGGATCCCTTTAATGCATCAACGGGGGGTCAGACGTCACTATCTCACGGTTTGCAAGCAAACCGTG